>CAZUHI010000013.1:135496-151485 GCA_964620495.1 uncultured Rickettsiales bacterium
TCGTCTCGGTCGCGGCCCCGGCGCGGCTTGGCCCACCCCGGGACCTCCGTGCTCGGGTTCGCCTCCAGGGAGAGCCCCTGCTCCTTGGCGAGCACGCTCAGGGCCGCCGTCGCGACCTGCTCGGGGGTCCACTCGTGCTCCTCCGTGAGCGCCGTGAGCCACCGTGAGGCGCCGTCCGTGGGCCCCTCCAGCTGCGCCGCGAGCGCGCGACCGAGGATGTCCCGGTGGCGCGACGCGATCTGGGCGTCGGTGGGAGGGAACACCTCCTCGATGTCGACCTTGAGGCGCCGCTGCCAGCTCTTGAATCGCGCGAGCTCCCGGGGCGTCACGAGCGTGATCGCGTGGCCCTCTCGCCCCGCGCGTCCCGTGCGCCCGATGCGGTGGGCGTAGATCTCCGCGCCCCCGGGGAGGTCGAGGTTGATCACGTGAGTGATGTGGTCGACGTCGATGCCTCGGGCCGCGACGTCCGTGGCCACGATCATGCTCAAGCTGCGGTTTCGGAGCCGACCCAGGACCCGCTCACGCAGGGCCTGGCTCAGGTCGCCGTGCAGCGCGTCCACGGCGAGCCCCCGCCGCGTGAGTTCTTCGGCCATCTCGGCGCAGCCCTGCCGGGTGCGGGCGAAGACGAGCGTCGTGCCGCGCGGCTCCGCCTGAAGGATGCGCATCAAGGCCTCGAGCTTGTTGCGCTGGGGCACGCGCAGGAACCGCTGCTGGATGTGGTCGACCATCGGGCCGCTGCCGCCGCCCTCGACCTCGATCGTCTTGGGATCGTCGAGCGACTTCGTGGCGATGCGCTTGATCTCCGCGGGCATGGTGGCCGAGAACATGGCGACCTGCCGGTCCTTCGACGTGGCTGTGAGCAGCCGCTCGACGTCCTCGAGGAACCCCTGCCTGAGCATCTCGTCGGCCTCGTCCACGACCACCATCTCGACCTCCGAGAGGTCGAGGCGGCCCGAGTCGAGCAGATCGAGCAGGCGCCCCGGCGTGCCCACGATCACGGGGACGCCCGCCTTGAGCGCCTCGAGCTGGGGCCGGTAGGAGGAGCCGCCGTAGATCGTCGCCACCCCGATGCGGTGCCGGCCGCGCAGCTCACGCAGGGCCTCCGTCACCTGGATGGCCAGCTCACGCGTGGGTGCGAGGACCAAGGCGCGCAGCCCCGGTCGTGTCCCCCGCAGGCCGTCGAGCAGGGGGAGCCCGAACGCGGCCGTCTTGCCCGACCCGGTGCGCGCCCGCGCGATCAGGTCGCGGCCGCTCAGCAGCGCGGGGATCGCGGCCGCCTGGATCGGAGTCGGGGTCTCGAACCCGAGGCCCTCGAGGGTGGGGAGGAACGAGGGGTCGAGGCCCAGCGTGTCGAAGGAGGGCTTTGGTTCGTCGGTGTCGCTCGGGGCCTGCATGGCCGGGGGAATGCACTGATTTCAAGGGCTTGTCAACGCAAACCCGGGGGTGCGCACGGCACGAAGAATCAGTCTTCGGCGGTCCAGACGGCCTCCAGACCGCCGATCAGCTCGCTGGGGGAGGCGTCGATGCCGTTGGTCATGACCGCGAAGCAGCGCTGCTGGTCCGGGAGGACGAGGACGGCAGTCCGCGCCTTCTGCTGGGCGCCGGTGTGACTCACGCGCCGGTCCGTGTCGCCCCGGACGCCGAACCCGAACGAGTAGGCGTTCGCGGGCGCGACCGGCGCCCACAACACGTCGTCCCGGGCCTCCTCGGGCAGGAGCCGGTCTCCGAGCAGGCCAGCGCACCACCGGGTCAGGTCCTCGCCGGTGGACAGGAACCCGCCGCCCGGGAGCTTCCAGCTCACGTCGCTGTCGCCGTCGGGGAGGAAGTCGCCTCCGTCGTACCCGTACCCCACCGCGCGACGCTCACGGGCCTCCCAGTGGAGGTCGGGCCCCAGCGTGTCCATGTCGAGCGGGTCGGCGATCCAGGTGTCCACGAGCTCGGCGAACGAACGCCCGGAGGCGCGCTCGAGGACGACGCCCGCGAGGTTGTGGCCCATCGTCGAGTAGCGGTAGTCGGTGCCGGGGGGCGCCACGAGGGGCGCGTCGATCCAGCGGGGGAGGGCCCAACTGAGCCCGGTGTTCACGGCCGGGTCGTTGCGCTCGCCCGCAGGCGGGGTCGGGCTCGCGAGGCCGTTGCTGTAGTGCTGGACGCCGCTCGTGTGATCGAGGAGTCGCCGCAGCGTCACGCCGTCCGCGCCGTCCGGGATCGGCTCCGCGCAGCCCATGGCTTCGCACCCCTCGGGCAGCCAGGTGGTGGGCTGGGTGTATTCGTCGACCACGTCCTCGACGGGCGCCTCGAGGTCCACGTCGCCCCGAAGGCTCGTCTGCAGCGCGGCGACCCCCGTGAGGCCCTTGGACAGCGACGCCCAGCGGAACAGGGTCGCCCGGGGATCCACCGGGACGCTCGCCTCGATGTCCTCCCAGCCGAACCCGCCCAGGTAGACGAGCGTGCGGCCCTCGGCGACGCCGAGGAACAGCCCGGGGAGGTTCTCGTCGGCGATCGTCGCCTCGCCGTAGGCGTCCACGTCGGGGCGATCGACGAGGGCCACCGAGAGGTACGACGGCTCGGGCGTGGGGTCGACGGGGACGACCTCGTCCGCTGGGCAGCCGAGCAGGGGGAGGGCGAACAGGAGGAGCGCGGGCCTCACGACCCGAGTCTAAGTCAGGCGCGGCTCACCCGGTCGCGCCGTACTTCGCGCGGTAGGCGTCGATCCGGTCGCGGTCGGCCTGCGTGAGCTTCGGGCCCAGGTGCTCGACGATGTCGTCCAGGGTGGCGATCGCGAAGGAGTCGAGGCCGAACTCGTCGCGCAGCTCGGCGAGGGCCCCGCGGTCGGTGGCGCCGCGCTCCATGCGATCGACGCTCACGATGAGGCCGGAGATGCTCACGTCCGCCACGGCGCGCAGCTTCGGCACCGTCTCCCGGACGCTCGTCCCGGCGGTCGTCACGTCCTCGATGATCAGCACCCGGTCGCCGTCCTGCGGCTTGCGCCCCACCAGGGAGCCCCCTTCGCCGTGGTCCTTGACCTCCTTGCGGTCGAAGCAGAAGGGGACGTCGACGCCGTGGTGCTCGGCGAGCGAGGAGGCCGCGGCGACCACCAGGGGGATGCCCTTGTAGGCGGGGCCGAAGAGCAGGTCGTACTCCACCCCGCGGGCGACGATGGCGTCCGCGTAGAAGCGGCCGAGGCGGGCGATCTGACGGCCCGTGCGGTAGCGACCGGTGTTCACGAAGTAGGGCGTCTTGCGCCCGCTCTTGGTGGTGAAGTCCCCGAACGTCAGGACCTCGCACTGCACCATGAAGTCGATGAACTCTCGCTGGTCGTCGCGCATCTCGTCTCCGATCGCGGCGCAGTCTGCGGCAGGCCCCTGCGGGCGGCAAGCGGCCGCGACGAAGCCGTGGAAGGTGGTTGATCTTCCACCAGGACTGAAAGTATGTTCAGTCCCTTCGCGATGACCCCGACTCCCCCCACGCTCACGGCGTCCGTCCGCCATGAGAACCCGCTCGATCTGCCCGCGACCCTGCGCCCCCTGCAGGTCGGCCGATACGACCCCTGCATGCGGATCTTCGCGGCCGATCGGCCCCACCACGGCGGGCGCGCGGTGATGGCCTTCCGCACGCCGCTCGGCCCGGTGACGGTGCTCGTGGAGCAGGAGCTCGACCCGGACTCCGAGCCCCGCCTGCTCCCAGGCCTCCGACCTTGTGGCCGGGTGCATGCGTCCGCCTGGGGACCGGGCTCCGAGTGGGCGCTCACGCGACTCGAAGACCTCGTGGGTCTCTCGGACGATCCCTCGGACTTCCAGCCGGAGCACCCCCTCGTCCGTCGGATCCATCGGCACCGGATCGGCGTGCGTCTCGCCAAGACTCACCGGGTGGCGGACCTGCTGGCGCCGTGCATCCTCCACCAGCTCGTCACCGGTCGTGACGCCATGCAGGCCTGGACGCGCGTCGTCCACCGGTGCGCCGAGCCCGCGCCCGGGCCGTTCGAGCTGAGCCTGCCTCCCTCCATGCCTGCGCTTGTCGCGCTCTCCCTGGGCAAGTACGTGGAGTCCGGGGTGCTGGCGAAGCAGGCCGCGGCAGTGAAGGCGATGGCGCGGGTGGCCGACCGGTTGGACGAGACGGCCGAGATGGACGCGCCGGACGCCTACCGCCGGCTCGTCTCGGTGCGGGGGATCGGGCCCTGGACGGCCGCGTCGGTCATGCTCGCGGGCATGGGCTTCGCGGACGCGGTCGCCGTGGGCGACTTTCACCTCCCCAACCACGTCGGGTGGGCGCTCGCGCGCGAGGAGCGGGGGGACGACGCCCGCATGCTCGAGCTGCTCGAGCCGTTCCGCCCCCACCGCGGTCGCGTGGTGCGGCTGCTGATGTCCGCGGGGTTCAAGGCGCCGAAGCGGGGGCCGCGCCATCCGGCTCGCGACCCGAGGGTCTGGTGACATGACGGCCGCCCCCGCCGCGCACGTCCTCGACCGCTTCAACGCCGCCACCGCGGCGTGGTTCCGCGAGGCGTTCGACGGTCCCACCGCCGTCCAGGAGCAGGGCTGGGCCGAGATCGCCGACGGCCGGCACACGCTGCTGATCTCTCCCACGGGCTCGGGGAAGACGCTCGCGGCGTTCCTGTGGGCGATCTCTCGGGTCACCGAGCTGCCCGAGGACGCCGAGCCCGGGGTGCGGGTGCTCTACCTGTCGCCGCTCAAGGCCCTCGCGTACGACGTCGAGCGCAACCTGCGCGCCCCGCTCATCGGCATCGGTCGGGCGGCCGCGCGGCTCGGGCAGCCGTTTCGGGCTCCGCGGATCGGGGTGCGGACGGGCGACACCACGTCGTCCGAGCGTCGCCGGCAGCTCAAGGATCCCGGCGAGATCTTCGTCACCACGCCCGAGTCGCTCTACCTGATCCTGGGGGGCAAGGCCGCCGCCCGACTGCGCACCGTGCACACGGTCATCGTGGACGAGATCCACGTCATGGCGGGGACGAAGCGGGGCGCTCACCTGGCGCTGTCGCTGGAGCGGTTGGCGCAGGTCGCGGACGTGCGGCCCCAGCGCATCGGCTTGTCGGCGACGGTCCGGCCGGTGGAGGACGTCGCGCACTGGCTCGGCGGATCCCGGAACGTCGGATCGAAGGACGGGGTGGCGATCGTCGACACCAGCGCCAAGCCCGCGCTGGATCTCGAGATCGTCGTGCCCATGGAGGACATGGCTCGCCGGGCTCCGGTGCCGGAGTTCTCGGCCGGCGAGGTCGTCGGGGGAGGGGAGTCGGGGCCCGTCCTCATGGACTTCGCCCGGGACGGCATGGGCGCAGGCGCCTTCCAGGACCCGGGGCGGGCGGGGGTCTGGTCGCAGATCCACCCGAAGCTCCTGGAGCTCATCCGCGCCCACCGCACGTCGATCCTCTTCGTGAACAGCCGCGGCCTCTGCGAGCGCATGGCGCGTCGGCTCAACGAGCTGGCCGAAGAAGACCTCGTGCGGGCCCACCACGGGTCGGTGTCCCACGCGAAGCGCGCGGAGATCGAAGAGGGCCTCAAGGAGGGGCGGCTGCGGGGCATCGTGGCCACCAGCTCCCTCGAGCTCGGGATCGACATGGGCACCGTCGACCTCGTGGTGCTCGTCGAGTCGCCGGGGGCCACGGCGCGGGGCCTCCAACGCGTGGGCCGGGCCGGGCACGGCGTGGGCGAGACGTCCATCGGTCGCCTCTTCCCGAAGTGGCGGGGGGACCTGCTCGAAGCGGCGGTCGTCGCGCGACGGATGCAGGAGGGTCGCCTCGAGCCCATCTCCGTCCCGCGCAACGCCCTGGACGTGCTCGCGCAACAGATCGTGGCGATGTGCGCCGTGCGGCCGTGGACGGTGGACGAGCTCGAGTCGACCGCGCGCGCCGCCTTCCCCTACGCCGACCTGTCTCGGGACGCCCTCGTCTCGGTGCTGGACATGCTGTCGGGCCGATACCCGTCCACCGACTTCGCGGACCTCCGCCCCCGCCTCAACTGGGATCGGGAGCGGGACGTCCTCGCCCCGCGCCCGGGCGCGAAGATGATCGCCGCCGTCAACGCCGGGACGATCCCGGATCGAGGCCTCTACGCGGTGCAGATCGCGCCCGACGGCCCCCGCGTGGGGGAGCTCGATGAGGAGATGGTCCACGAGTCGCGGGTGGGCGAGACGTTCGTGCTCGGCGCGTCCACGTGGCGGGTGGAGGGGATCGAGCGGGACCGCGTGCTCGTGAGCCCCGCGCCCGGGCAGCCCGGGAAGATGCCCTTCTGGCACGGCGAAGGCCCGGGGCGGCCCATCGAGCTCGGGAGGGCCGTGGGCGAGTTCCTGCGCGAGTTCTCGGAGCAGCCGGACGACCGCACCGTGGACTGGCTCCAGGGGCGTTCTCCGCTCGACGTCCGGGCCGCGCGCAACCTCGACGCGTACCTCCGCGAGCAGCTGGAGGCCACCGGCGCGCTCCCCACCGATCGGACCATCGTCGTCGAGCGCTTCCGGGACGAGCTGGGGGACTGGCGGGTCTGCCTGCACACCCCGTTCGGCGCGCGGGTGCACGCGCCCTGGGCCCTGGCCATGGAGTCAGCGCTCTCGGGGGCGGCCGGGTTCGACATCCAGGCCACGTGGACGGACGACGGCATCGTGCTGCGGTTCGCGGACATCGAGGGCACGGGCGCGGGGCTCCCCTCCGAGGACGCGCTGATCCCGGACCCGGACGACGTGGAGGACCGCGTCGTGGAGCAGCTCGCGCAGTCGGCGCTGTTCGCGTCGATGTTTCGGGAGAACGCGGCGCGATCGCTGCTGCTCACGCGCGCCAAGCCGGGGCAGCGCATGCCGCTGTGGGCGCAGCGGGTGAAGTCGAGCAACCTCCTGGCGGCCGCCAAGCAGTACCCGGCGTTCCCGGTGATCCTCGAGACCTACCGCAGCTGCCTCGCCGACCACTTCGATCTCGACGCCCTGCGGGAGGTGCTCTCGGGGATCCGCCGTCGGGACATCAAGCTCGAGCTGGTGGAGACGGACACGCCCTCGCCCTTCGCCCGCTCCCTGGTGATCCGGCTCGTGGCGTCGCACATGTACGAGGGCGACGCCCCCCTCGCCGAGCGTCGGGCCCAAGCGCTGAACCTGGACCGCAACCTGCTGCGGGAGCTGCTCGGCCACGACGAGCTGCGGGAGCTGCTGGACCTCGAGATCATCGAGCAGGTGGAGCGTGAGCTGCAGTGCCTCACGGCCGATCGGCGGGTGCGCAACGCGGACGCGCTCCACGACCTGCTGCGTCGGCTCGGGGACCTGGGGGACGAGGAGGCGGGGCTCCGCTCGGAGGTCCACCCGGGGGAGTGGCTGCTCGACCTGCAGGACCAGCGGCGCGTGGCGTGCGTGAGGGTCGCGGGCGCGCCGCGGTGGGTCGCCGTCGAGGACGTCGCGCGCTACCGGGATGCCCTGGGGGCCATGCCTCCGCCGGGCTTGCCGTCGGTGTTCCTCGAGCCCTCCGCGGACCCCGTGATCGAGCTGCTGCGCCGCTACTCACGGACTCACGGTCCCTTCACGACCGTGGAGATCGCCGCGCGGTTCGGGATGATGCCCGCGGCCGTGAGCCCGCTCCTGGCGGGCCTGCAGGCCAAGGGAGATCTGCTGCGAGGGGGCTTCCGCCCCGGCCGCGTGGGCGACGAGTGGTGCGCGCAGGACGTGCTCCGCCGAATCCGTCGGCGCACCCTGGCGAAGCTCCGCGGGGAGGTCGCTCCCGTGGATTCGGCCGTCCTCGGGCGGTTCCTGGTGGGCTGGCAGGGCGTCGTGGCCGACAAGCCCGGGGTGCACGTGCCGAAGCGGGGCCGGATCGCGCTGGAGGACGCCCTCGATCAGCTGGAGGGGCTGCCGCTCTCGTTCAAGGAGCTCGAGGGTCGCATCCTCCCCTCGCGTGTGCCGGACTTCCGGCCCGAGATGCTCGACGAGCTGGGCGCTACGGGAGACCTGCTCTGGGTGGGGCGCGGCGCGCTGGGGACCACGGACGGCCGGGTCTCGCTGCACCGCCCCGACCGTCCAGCGCTGCTGCCGTCGCCCGAGGAGCTGCCCGACTCCCCCCTCCACGAGGCGCTGCTCACGCACCTCCGCACGCGCGGGGCCTCGTTCCTCACGAGGCTGCTCGCGGTGGATCCCGGGCTCCCCGCATCCGAGGTGCTCTCGGCGCTGTGGGACCTCGTGTGGGCGGGGGGCGTGACCAACGACACCTTCGGCCCCCTGCGAAACCTCGGGCGGGTGCGGCGCGCGGCCAAGCGGTCGGCGAGCGCGGCCGGGCGCGGTCGGCGTCCTCCCGCCGGTCGACGCGGGCTGCGGGCGCGGAGCCTCCCCGGGGCCGGGGGGCGCTGGTACCTCACGGACTTCCTCACGCCCTCGTCCGCCAACGACACGGAGCGGGCTCACGCGCTCGCAGTCACGCTGTTGGAGCGCTACGGGGTGGTCTCGCGCGAGGCCGCGAAGGCCGAGTCGATCCCCGGCGGGTTCACGTCGATCTACCGGGTCCTCCAGGCGATGGAAGAGGGCGGACGGGCCCGGCGCGGCTGGTTCGTCGACGGGCTGGGCGGTGCCCAGTTCGCCCTCCCGGGGGCCGTGGACCGGCTGCGGGCGGCACGTCGACTCGGAGACGAGCCCGAGGTGCGCGTCCTCGCCGCTACGGACCCCGCCAACGTCTACGGCTCCCTGCTGTCCTGGCCCACCGGTCGAAACGAGACCGTCGCCACCGCGAAGCGGCTCCCGGGGGCCACCGTCGTGCTCGTGGACGGGCGCCTGATCCTCCACCTGGGGGCCGCGCGCACGAAGCTGACGACGTTCGCGTCCGACGACGACGAGCGCGACCTCCCCGCCGCGCTGCACGCGCTCTACTGGGTGGGGCGTCGGGCGCGGGTGCGCGAGATTCGCATCGAGCGGATCGACGGGGAGCCCGCCCTCGCCTCGCCCCTGCGGCCGGCGCTGGCGCGGGCGGGGTTCACGGAAGAGATCCGGGGACTCACGCTGGATACGAGCCGCCCGCGGAGGGCGTGAGTGCCCGAGGGCGACACGATCCACAACCTGGCGGCCACCCTCGCCCCGGACCTCGTGGGGCGGCGGCTGGTCTCGGTGGGGCTGCGCGAGCTGCGCGGGGCGGACCGCCTGGAGGGGGAGGTCGTGGAGCGCGTCTTCGCGATCGGGAAGCACCTGCTGATCGTCACGGAGGGGGGGACGGCGCTGCGGTCCCACCTGGGCATGGAGGGGGGCTGGCATCGGTACCGGCCGGGCGAGCGGTGGCGAGCGCCCCGGAGCGCCGCGCGCATCGTGTTGGAGACCGAGGACCTGGTGCTCGTCTGCTTTCAGCCGCCCCAGGTGGCGGTCTTCCGTTGGGCCGAGCGCCGACGCCACGAGGCGCTCGCGATCCTCGGCCCGGACCTCATCGACGTGGACGTGGACGCCGCCGTGATCGTGAGTCGGGCCCGCGCCTTCCCCCTCACGCGCGACGGGCGGGTGCGGCTCATCGCCGAGATCCTCCTCGATCAGCGGGTCGCCGCGGGCATCGGGAACGTCTTCAAGTCCGAGGTGCTGTTCCTGCACGGCCTCGATCCCTGGACGCCGCTCCCCGCCGTCACGGACACCCAGCTGGTGGCGCTGTACGAGGAGTCGGCCACGTGGCTCCGCTACAACGTCGGGCGCGGGCGTCGGGTGACGGCCCCCCGCCACGCGGACGGGCCGAGCCGAAAGCGCGGCCGGGGGCTCTGGGTCTACAACCGAGACCGGCTGCCGTGCCGACGCTGCGGGACCCTGGTCCGCACCCGCAAGCTGGGCGAGCAGCCCCGAGGCACGTGGTGGTGTCCGACGTGCCAGCCCCCTGTCCGAGCCGTG
Organism: uncultured Rickettsiales bacterium; assembly: GCA_964620495.1. Taxonomy (GTDB): domain Bacteria; phylum Myxococcota_A; class UBA796; order UBA9615; family UBA9615; genus CAZEKB01. The sequence goes on from CAZUHI010000013.1 coordinate 145,325, forward strand.
TCCGCGGACGTCCGGACACCCTGACGACCCGGGCACCGAGCCTCGACGGAGACGACGCGTGAGGACGGCAGGATCGCATACCCCACTGGAATCATTCATGAATCTCGCGCGCGGCCGAAGCCGGCACGGGGGCTGCACAAGGGAAGAGCAACCCTTCACCCCCACCGGAGCCCACGATGATGACTTCCTACCCCGCCGCCCGCGCCACCAAGCTCACCCTCCGCTCCGCCCTGGTCGTCGCCGGGTTGGGCGTCGTCGTCGCCTCCTCGGGCTGCAGCGACACCGGCCTCTCCGGCGTCGAAGGCGAAGCCGACGGCCAGGTCGAGGTCACCATCCACGGCATGGTGCAGGCCCGCGGCGAGGCCGTCGCCGACGCGACCGTGTGCTCCCACTTCACCCCCAGCGCCCAGTGCGCGACGACCGACGGCGAGGGGCGCTTCACCATGACCGCTCGCTCCGCGCAGCCCAGCGAAGAGTCACCGCGGATGGTCGCGCTGACCTTCGACGCCGACGGCTTCGCGCCGATCCTCTACCCGCAGTCGGTCCGCATGGACGGCGAGCAGGCGGCCGAGATGTACGTCGACGTCCGCATGGTGTCCGAGCTCGAGGTCGGCCTCCAGGCGCTCGCCGCGGGCATCGACCTGCGGGACGACCGCGCGCACCTCGCGGTGAAGGTCTCCTCGACCACCATCGCGGCGAGCGCCCGCGTCTGGGAAGGCCTGCACGGCTACGAGACCACGCCCACCGGCGACCCCTCGACCTACACGGATGAGGGCGGCGTCCTGGACCCCGAGCGCTCCTCCACCTCCTCCGACGGCGGCTTCGTCATCACGAACATGGAGCCCGGCATGGCCGAGGTCGGCATCACACGCCGCCAGGGCAAGGCGCGCTGCGCGATGGTCCAGGGCTTCGGCTCCACGGGCGAGAACAGGTTCGCCATGGAGATGGTCCCCGGCCGCATCACCTACGCCCGCGCCGTCTGCTACGACGTCCCGCCGAAGGGCCCCGCCGCCGACCTGAGCGGCGACCCCTCCGACCTGACCGTGTACGAGCGCCCCACCCTCGGCGAGCCCGGCATGTCCTCCGACTCCTGAGCCTCCCGAACCCTCCATCCGACGCCCCGGGGACCTCCTCGGGGCGTCGGCGCTCACGTATGGTCCCGGCCATGCGAGGTCGTCCCCCCGAATCCGCCGCCGAGGGTCGCCGAGGCGACCTCGAGTTCCGCTCCCTGCCCGCCATGCTCGCTCGGTGCGTCGAGCGTTTCGGCGGTTCTGCCGCGATCGAAGAAGGGGGCCGGACGCTCTCCTTCCACGAACTCGCGCAGGACGTGGAGCGCGCCGCCCGTGCGTTCGTCGCGGCCGAGGTCCAGGCCGGCGACCGGGTCGCCATCTGGGCGCCGAACGTCTCCGAGTGGATCGTCGCCGCGCTGGGTGTCCAGTCGGCGGGCGGCGTGGTGGTCCCCATCAACACGCGCTTCAAGGGAGGGGAGGCCGCGTACGTCCTCGCCCGCAGCCGCGCGCGCCTGCTCCTGACGGTGAACGGGTTCCTGGGCACCGACTACGTGGCCCTGCTGGCTCGCGCCGACGTCGACCTGCCCGAGCTCCGGGGGACCGTCGTGCTGCGCGGCGACGCCCCCGACGGGACCCGGGCTTGGGACGAGTTCCTGGCCGGAGCGGACGCCGTCGACCCCGCCGAGGTCGAGCGCCGGACCGCTGCCATCGCCCCCGACGACCTCTGCGACATCCTCTTCACCAGCGGCACCACCGGGAACCCGAAGGGCGCCCTCTCGACCCACGCCCAGACCCTGCGCGCGTTCCGCGACTGGAGCGACGTCGTCGGCCTGCGCGCGGGGGACCGCTACCTCGTCGTCGTGCCGTTCTTCCACAGCTTCGGATACAAGGCGGGCTGGCTCTCGGCGCTGATGATGGGCGCGACGGTGCTGCCCCACCTCGTGTTCGACGCCGCCGAGGTGATGCGCCGGATCGCCCCGGACCGGGTCTCGGTCCTGCCCGGCCCGCCGGCGCTCTATCAGTCGATCCTCACCCACCCCGAGTTCGGGGATCACGACCTCGGCAGCCTCCGCCTCGCGGTCACGGGCGCGGCGTCGATCCCCGTCGAGCTCATCCGCCGCATGGGCGACACGATGGGCTTCGAGACGATCATCACCGGGTACGGGCTCACGGAGGCGACGGGCATCGCCACGATGTGTCGGTACGACGACGACCCCGAGACGATCGCCACCACCAGCGGGCGCGCCATCCCCGGGGTCGAGGTCCTGGTGGTCGACGACGCAGGGGCCGAGGTGCCCCGCGGCGAGCCGGGCGAGGTGGTGGTGCGCGGCTACAACGTCACCCAAGGGTTCCTCGACGACCCCGAGGAGACCGCCCGCGCCATCGACGCGGAGGGGTTCCTGCACACGGGCGACATCGGCGTGATGGACGCGCGCGGCTACCTGCGGATCACCGACCGCAAGAAGGACATGTTCATCGTCGGGGGCTTCAACGCGTACCCCGCGGAGATAGAAAACCTCCTGCTCACGCACCCTTGCGTCGCTCACGCGGCCGTGATCGGCGTCCCTCACGAGCGGCTCGGGGAGGTCGCCAAGGCCTTCGTGGTCCTGCGCGCGGACGAGGCCCCGGTCACCGAGCAGTCCCTGGTCGCCTGGAGTCGCGAGGCCATGGCCAACTACAAGGTGCCGAGGTCCTTCGAGTTCGTGGGGGCCCTGCCCCGAAACGCGACGGGCAAGGTGCAGAAGTTCAAGCTGCGCGCCCGTTGATGTAGAAGGCGGGTGATGCAGCGAAGAGGGCTCCGGGAAGCGATCAAGCGGCGAGTGGTGCGTTGCACTCCGCTGGTACCGCACGTGGACGCCAGCACGTGGGACCCCGACCAGGAGGTCGATCCGGCCGAGGTGGGCCTCTCCGCGGCGGCGGTGAAGTCGGTGTGGCAAGAGGTCGAGGCGCTCTACAGCTCCGGCGTGCACCCCGCGATCCAGCTCTGCGTGCGCCGCAACGGCCGCATCGTCCTCAATCGCGCGATCGGGCACGCGTCGGGCAACGGTCCCGAGGACGGGCCGGACGTCCCCAAGGTGCTCGTCACCCCCGAGACGCCCTTCTGCGTTTTCTCCGCGAGCAAGGCCGTGACCCTGATGTTCGCGCACCTGCTCGTCGAGCGCGGGCAGCTCGACTACGACATGCCGGTCGCCCACTACCTCCCGGAGTTCGGGCGGCACGACAAGGGCTGGATCACCACGCGCGACCTCCTCAAGCACCGCGCCGGAGTGCCCTTCATGGGGGCCGGCCTCACGCCCGAGTCCCTGCTCGATTGGGACGGGCTGCTCGAGTACATCTACGACCTGCGGCCGGTCGCGCCGCAGGACCGACGCCTCGCGTACCACGCGGCCACGTCGGGGTACTTGCTGGCGCAGCTGGTCCAGGTCGTGGACGGGCGGGACGTGCGCACGTTCATGCGCGAGGAGGTCACCGAGCCGCTGGGCCTCACGTGCTTCGACTACGGCATCGAGGAGTCCCGTCGCCACGAGGTGGTGAAGAACTACTTCACGGGCCTGCACTTCGGCCCGGCGATGGACTGGGCCTTCCGACGCGCCCTGGGCACGACGCTGATCGAGGGCTGCCCTCTCTCCAACGGGCCCGAGTGGCTGGGTTGCTGCATGCCGTCCGGCAACATCGTGACGACGGCCGAGCAGATCGGCCGCTTCTTCGAGCTGCTCCTGCGCGAAGGCGAGCTGGACGGGGTCCGGATCTTCGCCCCCGAGTCCGTGCGGATGGCGGCGCGTCGCACCACGGGCCGGGAGGTGGACCTCACGATCGGGCTCCCCATTCGGTACGGCCACGGGATGATGCTGGGCAGCCGGTGGATCTCCCCGTTCGGGCCGCGCGCCGAGCAGGCGTTCGGACACCTCGGCCTGTCCAACGTGCACGTGTGGGCGGACCCCCAGCGGGATCTCTCGGCCGCGCTGCTCACGTCCGGCAAGCCGGTGTTCGCGCACCACCTCCCGGCCCTGTGGGGGATCCTGCGCGGGATCAGCGACTTCCCGGACGCCTGACAGACCGTCAAGGCAGGCTCACCACCAGCTTGCCGATGTGCGTCCCCTCGAACAGGGACCGCAGCGCCGCCGGGGCCTCGGCGAGTCCTTGGCGTCGGGTCTCGCGGACCTCGATCTCCCCCGCCCGCACGTGGGCGGCCAGGGCGGCGCGGGCCTCCTCCCACCGGGGGGCGAAGTCGAACGTCGTGAACCCCTCCATGCGGGCGGACTTCGCCAGCAGCTGCAGGTAGTTGCGAGGGCCGACGGGGCGCTCGTCGTTGGCCGACGAGATCGCCCCGCACAGGACGATCCGGCCTCGTCGGTTCAGCCGCCGGAGGGCCGCCTCCAGGGAGGCTCCCCCGACCGAGTCGAAGTAGACGTCGACCCCGTCGGGGCAGGCTCGCTTGATCGCGGCCCCCAGCGACGGCTCACGACGTCGGTGGATCGCCCCCACGCCGAGCTCCTCCAGCCACCCGACCTTGGCGTCGTTCCCCACGATCCCGAGGACCCGGCACCCGGCGAGCTTCGCCAGCTGCACGACGACCGAGCCCACGCCCCCCGCCGCCGCGGACACCAGCACGGTCTCGCCGGCCCGGGGGCGCCCGATCTCGTGCAGGCCGAACCAGGCGGTCAGGCCGGTCCCGCCGAGCACGCCGAGCGAGTACGACGGAGGCAGGTCCTCGTCCGGCGGGATGCGCCGCACGACGTCCTGCGCGCAGATCACGCACCGCTCGGACCAGGTCCCGAGCGCGACCACGCGGGTCCCCACCTCGAACCCGGGGGCACCGGACGCCTCGACGCATCCAAGGATGCCGCTCCTGATGGGGGCGCCGAGCGCGATGGGAGGCAGGTAGCTCGGCTTGTCGTCCATCCAGCCCCGGATCGCGGGGTCGATGGAGAGCATCTCCACGCGCACCGCGATCTCCCCGGGCCCGGGCGCGGCGTCGGGCGCGGCCTCGATTCGGAAGACGTCGTCGCCCGGGAGCCCCTCGGGGCGGCGGGCGAGGACGACGCGGCGATGCTCTCCGGGCACGCCCATGTTGTACCGTCGTTCGATGCGCGCCGCCCGCATCCACCGCTACGGAACTGCAGACGAGCTGATCGTCGAGGACGCCCCACGCCCCTCGCCCGGCCGTGGGGAGCTGCTCATCGCCGTGGTCGCCAGCTCGGTGAACCCCATCGACTGGAAGATGCGCGAGGGCATCCAGGCAGCCATCGCGCCCCGCTCGATGCCCACCATCCTCGGTCTGGACGTGTCCGGCCTCGTGGAGGAGGTGGGCCAGGGCGTCGTCGGCTTCGACGTGGGAGACGCCGTGTTCTCGTCTCCCGACCACCGCCGCGAGGGGACCTACGCCGAGTACGTGGTCGTCCCCGCCGCGCAGGTCGCCCCGAAGCCCGCGTCCCTCACTCACGCCGAGGCCGCGTCGCTCCCCCTGGTCGGGCTCACGGCGTGGGATTGCCTCGTGCGCGCCGCCGATCTGAAGGCCGGGGAGCGCGTCCTGATCCAAGCCGGGTCGGGGGGGGTGGGGACGTTCGCCATTCAGCTGGCGAAGCACCTGGGCGCCGAGGTGGCGACCACGTGCAGCGGCCGCAACGCGGAGCTCGTCACGTCGCTCGGGGCGGACCGGGTGGTCGACTACACGCAGGAGCGCTTCGACGAGGTGCTGCCCCCCCAGGACGTGGTGCTCGAAGCGATGGGTGGCGAGATCCTCGCGCGCTCCCTGGCGGTCGTGAGGCGGGGCGGACGCCTGTCCTTCATCAACTCGGGGCTCGGGCCGCGCGTGGAGCGATGGGGCTCGGTCGTGGGCACGCTCGTCACCGTCGTGGCGGCGGCCTCGATGATGCTCTTCCAGAGGTTGGTTCGGGGCGTGAAGGCCTCGATGGTCGTTCGCAGGGCGGATGGGGCCGCGCTGGCCGAGATCGCGTCGCTCGTGGACGCCGGTGCGATCCGACCGACCATCGATCGGGAGTACCCGCTCGCCGAGATCGCCGAGGCTCACCGCTACGGCGAGACGGGCCGCGCCCGCGGCAAGATCGTGATCCGGGTCCGCCCCGAGCCCTAAGTCTAACGAAGCTTCGCCTCAAACCGCCGAGCGTGAACCGTAGGGGCGGTGTCGAT
>CAZUHI010000014.1:0-76615 GCA_964620495.1 uncultured Rickettsiales bacterium
TGTCATGCTCCTTGTCCGTGATCTTCAGTTGGGCCCGGATGGCGTCGAGCGCGGACAGCGTCTCGCGCGTCACCACGCCGTCCGCGACGAGTTCTCGGACCGTGTCGCCGTACGCCGCGACCCGCTCCTCACGCTCCCGCTTGCGCTCCGCGTGCAACACGTACACCTCGGTGAAGTCGCCGTCCTCGGGCAGCTGGCCCCACTTCCAGCGGGTCACGATCCGACGCGCGAACTTCTCCCGCACGAACTCCTTCTCGGTCCGGCTCCAGCGACGCAGGAAGAGGACGGTGCACGCGACCGTGATGGCGACGCCCACCGATTGGACCACCCACCCGGGCGCCAGCCGGAGCGTGGGCTGCCCCGCGAACACGTAGAAGCACAGCACCGCGACGAACCCGGCCACGACGAGCATCCGCGTCCGCGTCGCCTGCTCCCCGAAGCGGGAGACCGCCGCCCGCTCGACGCCCGCGAACAGCCCCCAGCTCACGGCCCCGAACGTGATCAGCGTGAGCGGCGCGCTGACGAGCCAGGGGACCGAGGAGGCGAAGAACAGGCCGGGCCCTGCGAGGTCGGCGCCCGTGACCGACGTCGTGGTCCAGCGCCCGTCGAAGTAGGCGTCCCAGGTGCCCGTCCGCAGCCACCACCAGGTGTAGAAGCCCAGGACGACGCCCGGCCACGCGAAGTACGCGGCGCGCCGACGATCGACGTTGGGCTCCTTCCACCACGCCTGCTCCTGATCGATGTCGGGGCAGCTCTTCTTGCAGGCCGTACACGTCGCGCACTGGGAGTTGGCGGTGCCGATCAGCTGGACGGGCTCGGCGTAGACGCGCTCCACGAAGCCCACGGGGCAAATGTAGTTGCACCAGGTCTTCCCCCGGAAGACGAACCCCGACCCGAGCGCGGCCACCGACAGGACGACGAGCACCGCGGCGAGGACCCAGGGCGTCCCGTTCGCGCCGAGGAGGCGGAGCGTGAGGAACAGGAGAAGCAGACCCAGCTGGACGAACAGGCTGTTGCGGGCGAGCCAGTCGTTCGCCTTGCGCGTCCCGGGGCGTCCGAGCTTCGCGGGGAGCCGAGAGATCGCGGCCAGCGGGCAGACCCGCCGCCACGTGTAGTAGCCGCCCAGCACCCAGAAGAGGGGGAGCGAGGCGACGAGGACCGTCCAGAACACGCGGCTCGTGAGGTCGACGAGGAAGAGGGCCGGGAGCATCCCGAACCAGAGGACGAGTCCCACCACCCTGGCTGCGACGATCACGGCTTCGGAGTCTAGACTCCGGGCCGGAGGAACGCATGGAGACCACAACGCACGGCTGGACCGTCCTGGACCGAGATGCCGGGGTCCTGAGTCGCACCTACGAGTTCAACGACAAGCGAGGGACGTGCAACACGTTCGCGGTCCAGCTGCCGGACGGGTCCATGTTGGTCATGAGCCCCAGCGCGGGCACGCCCGAGGCCGCGTGGGAGGAGCTGGCCGAGTTCGGCGACGTGAGCACCATGGTGACCCCCAACGGGTTCCACCACCTGGGCCAGAAGGAGTGGCGGGCGCGGTACCCGAACGCCGACAACTTCGCGTCCCCCGAGGCGGCGGCGCGCATCGCCAAGCAGAACCCCGACGTGCCCGGCTTCCGGCCGATCTCGGAGGTCCAGGACCGCCTCGGCGAGTCGATCAAGCTCAGAGAAGCTCCCGCGGCCCTCTGACCGCGCTCAGAAGACGCACTGGTCGTTGGGCTCGCCCGGAGTGGCGGGGTCGAGGGCGCCTCGGTCGTTCGTCGCCTCGCACCAGTTGAGGCCGTCGTCGTTGCCGTCGAGGGTCTCGAAGTCGGGATCCAGCGACATGGAGGCGCCGGCGGGATCGGGGTACGTAGCGCCGTCGTCCCAGGCCAGCCGGTCGATGAGGGACAGCCCGCCGGGGGCCTCGATCACGATCGCGTCGTGCCCGTTGCCGAGGGTCATGTTTCCGCCGTAGCGGTAGTCGATGTCGACCCCCCCGTTGACGTCCGTGTCGCGGTTGTCGGCGAACACCAAGCGCTCGCCCGGCTGGACCAGCAGCGGGCCCGTCACCGTGAAGGCATCGTCGCCGTCGTCCGTGAAGGTGAAGCCGCGCAGATCGAGGGCCATGGGCCCGCGGTTGAGGACCTCGAACCACTCGCCGTGGGCGTCCGTGACGTACTCGGGGTTCTGCATCACCTCGGTGACGATCAGGTCGCCGACGAGCGCGGGGGACGCCGCCACGTCGCAGGAGCCGTTGTCCTCGCCCGGCGTGCCCGCCTCGTCGCCCAGGCCGTAGGGGCCCGAGACCGCGACGCACCAGCTCGAGGCGGCGTCGTTGGAGGCCGCGTCCGTGAGCGTGGGGTCGAGGCTGAGCGACGCGCCCTCCTGACCCGGGAAGTCGGCCGCCGTGTCCCAGCGGACCGCGTCCACGACCTCGCCGAGGGGGGACACGAGGAGCAGCTCGTCCTCGCCGTTGGACAGGTCCAGGAAGTAGTACTCGAAGTCCGGGATGATCCCGCCGTTGGCGGCGAAGTCGGCGCTCTGGGAGAACACGGCGCGCTCGCCCGCGGGCACGATCGTGGTCTGGTGCACCAGGAACGACTCGTCGCCCTCGTCGCGCACCACGAACCCGCGCAGGTCGAGGTCGGCCTCGGTGGCGTTGAGCACCTCGAACCACTCCCGGTCCTCGTCGTCGCCGAACGCGTTGTTGAAGACCTCCGTGATCACGAGCCCGCCCTCGCAGTCCACCGTCGTGGGATCGCAGTCGTTGTCGAGCAGGTCGCAGGAGACCTCGGTCCCCCCGGGCAGCGCGTCCGCGCTCGTGTCGTCGCAGTCGTCGTCGCAGGCCACGAACCCGTCGTCGTCGGCGTCCGCCTCGTCGGCGCCCGCGGTCGACGTGCGCAGGTCCAGGACGGAGGCGGAGGCCCAGTCCGGCGCGAAGGCGACGGGGGGCGTCTGTCCCGCGGCGTTCAGGCCGCGCTCGCCCGCGTAGTGGCCCCAGCCGGGGTGGTCTCCCTCGAGGCGGATGCCGTACTCCATGACCCCGCCGTGGGAGACGACGCCGATGAGCCACTGCTTCTCGGCCTCCAGCACGACGTCCAGGCCCGTCGCCGCCCGCCAGTCGATCGCGGGGCCGACGTCGGTGAAGGGGGCCTCCGCCACGAGCTCGAAGGGGTCCTCGAAGTCGGCGCGGGAGTACACGACGGCGGTGTGCGTGATCCCCCCAGTGAGGCGGACCTCGAAGCCGTGCAGCAGCACGTCCTCGGCGACCATGAACACGTTGCCGCGCAGCATCCCGTCGGTGGCGTCGGCGGCGCGCACCTCCGCGAAACCGCCTGCGCTCTCGTAGGTGTCGACCGCCACGAAGCCCGTGGCCTCGTCGCAGTCGTTGTCCACGCCGTCGCACGCCTCCTCGAGGCCGGGCGTGCGGGCGACGCTCGCGTCGTCGCAGTCGCCGTCGCAGATCGTGAACCCGTCGGTGTCGCCGTCGACGGTCTCGTCCGTCGCGGGGTCGCAGTCGTTGTCCAGCGTATCGCAGATCTCGACGTTGCCGGGGTACACGGCGTCGCTCGCGTCGTCGCAGTCGCCGTCGCACTCGGTGACGCCGTCGACGTCGTCGTCGATCTCGTCGGGCCCGAGCGCCTCGTCGCAGTCGTTGTCCGCGCCGTCACAGACCTCCTCGTTGCCGGGGAAGTTGTTCGGGTCGGCGTCGTCGCAGTCGACGTCGGCGTCCGCGCCGTCTCCGTCCTCGTCCACCGGGAGGGGGCCCGGCTCGGGGTCGGGGGTGGTCTGGGGGCACGCGAGGAGCAGCGCGGCGCACGCAGAGAGCAGGAAAGAAGAGTGAATTCGCATGGTTGTCTCTCACAGCCTCGGTCGGCGGGACCGAGCGGCGGCGGAGACTACTGGATCACGGGCGCCGCGACAGTGAATTCGAAGTCTTCGTGGTAGCAGTCGGTGTCGTTGTCGTCGCCGGTGGCGATGAACTGGAACGAGTACTCGCCGCTCTCGAGCGCGAGGAACGACATGCGGTCCACGAGGGGGCCGCCGAAGGCCAGGGAGATGGGCCCAGGGGTCTCGGACTCGGGGATCGTGCACTCGGACAGACCCTCGTCCTCGCCCACGCAGTAGTCCTCGATGTCGCCGTGCTCCTCGATCGGGAAGCCCTTGAGCTCCTCCCAGTCGTACAGCGCGAGGCTCTCCACGGTGTCGAAGTAGCTGATCATCTCGCCGTAGCTGGCGGCGAGCACGATGCCGTTGAAGTTGAGCAGGAAGTGATCGTCGTACGTCATCTCCTGGGTGAAGCTCGGGTCGAGCCCCGCGAAGTCGAAGTCCAGCCCGCACACTACGCCGCCCTCGGGGACGTCGAAGGACACGGTCTGTTCCGTGCGCGCCGCCACGAACCCGGAGGTCTCTTCGTCGTTCCCGCCGCTCCCCCAGTCGCAGCCCTGGGTGCGCTCGAAGAACAGGTCGAACTCGATCTCGGTGGGCGTGGCCCGGTCGCACTCGTCGCGCAGGTCCTCGACGGTCTCGATGCGGCCGAGGACGCCGCTGCCGGTGCAGCCGACGAAGGACAAGGAGAGGACGGCGGGGATCGCGGACCGGAGGAGGCGGCTCATGGCGGGAGTCTAGAGCACCAATCAGCTAGTCCCTCGGTCGCCTCGCTCGTTCGGCACCACCGGGCCTTCGTTGCTCCTCTTCGCGTGTCCCGACACGCGTCATCGTCGCGCCTCGCCCCCGCGGCGCCGCGCTTCGCGATGCTCGGTCGCGACTACCTGATCGGTGCTCTAATCGGTCACGGGAAGCGCGCGACCACCTTCCCGAGCACGTCCCGGGCGTCGATCGGCCCGAACTCCCGCGAGTCGGTGCTCAGGTCCGGGTTGTCCCCCCGCAGCTCGATCCCGCTCGGCGAGACGGCGGCCACGCGCTTGACCACGTGACGGTCGGGCTCGTGAGGGTGTCGCGCGAGGACCACGTCGCCGATCTGCGGCGCAGAACCGCGAAACGCCCGAGGGTCCACCAACACGTGGTCCCCGGGGCGCAACGAAGGAGCCATGCTCGGGCCCGCGATCCGGACGCGTCGGCGGCGGCCCAGGGCCCAGAGCAGGAGCTCGACGGGCCGCATCGCGGGGATCGAGTCGAGAGGCAAGCAAGCGCCCCAAGCGCGCGCAGCGCAACGGAGTGAAGCGGAGTCCTCAGGAGGTACCGCGGGGCCCCCGGCGACGAATCTCGGATTCGTCGAGAGGCAAGCAAGCGCCCCAAGCGCGCGCAGCGGAACGGAGTGAAGCGGAGTCCTCAGGAGGTACCGCGGGGCCCCCGGCGACGAATCTGGATTCGTCGAGAGGGGTGCTCAGCTGGCGGTGTACCACTCCACCTTTCGGCCCTTGGTGGCCCAGAAGATGTCGTGGATGTTCTCGATGGCGGCCATCAGCTCGTCCGCGTGCTCGGGCGAGACCTCGACCTTGCAGGCCGAGCAGAGCTTCGCGGCCTTCCAGAAGGTGTCGTGGAGGTCCGGGTAGGCCTCGAGGTGGTGCGGCTTGAAGTAGTCCGTCCAGAGGACGAGCAGCTCGCTCTTGGCGAGGTGGGCCTGCTCCTCCTTGATCGCGACGAAGCGGGAGAAGGTGTTGTTGTAGGCGATCAGGCCGGCGTCGTCCCCCGCGTCCGGGATGGGGAGCGCGACGAGCTTCTTCGTCATGGAGCGGACGGCCTCGGCCGCGATGCGGGCGGAGGACGGGTCGTAGACGCCGCAGGGGCCGTCGCAGTGGGCATCCGCGACGTCGGCGGGGAAGGCGGCGTGGAATCGGCGAGCAAGACAATCGAACATGAGGTCTCCGAGTGGCGCGGCACACCGTCACCGGCGGCGCGGAGGCGGCACAGTAGCAGCGCTCGCGGGGACCGGCAGCCGGGAGGTGACGGGGCCCTCAGCGGCCGACGCGCCTCCGCAGCTCGTCCTTGCTCGAGTCGAAGCTGAAGGCGTCGTGGACGCGGAACCAGTTCTCCATGTCGACGACCCTCGGGTGCAGGATCACGGCGGCCTCGACCTTGTCGTTGTCGAAGCTGAAGGTCTCGACGACGCGCTTGACCTGGGCCGCCGTGAACCAGCGGTCGACCGAGACGTCCTTGACGATCTCGAGCTTCCCGCTGCTGAACGACTCCTTCTCGATGGCCGCCAACACGCCCGCGAAGTCGCCCTCGCTGCAGGCCCGGGGCTCGTCGCCGTGTCCGCCGTCGACCACGACGATCGGGGCGGGCCCCGACTCCTCCACCACCACCACCACGTCGCCGCCCAGGCCGCCCACGGAGAGCCCGACGCCCGCGGAGGTCGTCGTGGACCCGCCGCTCGCGCGCTCCAGGGCCGCCGAGAGTCGCGGGATCTCGGCCAGCAGCTCGTCGATCCGCGCCGCCTTGCGCTGGATCTCCTTCTGCACGGCGCGGGAGTCGGCGGCGTCCACGAGCTCGGCGAGCGCGTGCAGCTCCTGTCGGGCGGCGGCCACGGCGTCCACGATCTCGTGCTGGAGGTCGGCAGCGGAGTGGCCGGCGAGGGCCGAGGTCGGCAGCAGGCACAGGACGAGGACGGCGACGAAGAGGCGGGACGGGGACATCGGGGATCCGTTCGAGGGGGGCTTCTTCAGAGGAGAGCTTCGATCTCCGCGAGCAGCGCCCGGGCGCCGCTCTTTCTACGACCGAGGACGCGGCGAACCGAGGTCGGCACAAAGGCGCCGCGGAGGACGTCGCGCGCCCATCCCAGGGCCTGTCCGGCGGGGACGTCGCTCGATCCCTCCGGCGTGGCGGACGCGCCCGAGAGGTCGTACAGCGCCAACCCGGCGGGCCCCAGCAGGAAGCGCCGAGGGCGCGCGTCGGGGAGCTGGACGCCGGCGACCGCCAAGGAGCCGAGGATGCGCAGCCCCGCGGCCGCGACGCGCCCGGCGGAGGGGATCGAGCCGCCCCCGAGGAGCTGATCGAGCGGGCGACCCACGTCGGCGAACGCGATCCAGGGCCGGCCCTCCGTGCTCGACGCCAGGAGCGGCGCGAGGCCCGCGATCGGCAGGCGGCGATGCAGCGCGACCTCCGCCTTCACCTTGGCCGGGTCGCCGCCCACGCGGACGAGCACGGGCCGGCCGCGATCGAGCCACCAGCCGAGCTGGAGCGCCTTGCCCGCGTCCTTCGCTTTGCCCTTGCCGGGCTTGCCGGGCCGGGGCCGCCAGTCCGCGGGCCCTCCGAGCACGACGCGGCCCACCCGGAGGGCGCGGAGCGCCAGCGTGAGCTCCTTCGCCTCCGCGCAGTCCGGCTGCGCCCCCAGGAGGCGCTTGAGCTGCCACGCCGCCCTCGCGTCCTGGTGGCGCCTGAGCAGCTCCCCGATGCGCTCGAGGGCGAGGCCTCGGTACAGGTCCGGGTCGTGGGTGAGGCTCTCCAGCAGCGCCCCGGCGGCCCGATCGGCGTCGCCGTCCTTCGGGGGAGCCTCGAGCGCCGCCCGCAGCAGCCGGATGCGTACGGGCTGGGGCCGGGCCTGGAGGGTCGCGTCCGGCGCGGAGAGGAGCATCGCCGTGCCCTTGCGCACGAGCCCCGGGGGGTGGCCGTCCCGCCCCTCGACGATCGTCTCGTAGGCCGCCTTCAAGGGCTCGAAGATCGACGCCAGGGGCTTCGGCAGACGCTCGACGGCGGCATCGAAGACCGACCGGAAGCTGGGGCTGTGCAGGAGCGCGAACACGACGTCCGCCCGCTCGTGAGGCTCGGTGAAGACCGTCGCGAGGACCTCGAGCAGGCGCTCCATGCGGGCCGCGGACATGGACTCCCAGTCCAGGCGGTCCAGGGCCAGCGAGAGCGCTCCCGCCGCGGCCGCGCGCGACGCCGAGTCCGTGAGGCTCTCGAGCCACTGGAGCAGGATCCCCTGATCGTCGGAGAAGCGGACGACGCCGCCCAAGAGCCGGGACCGGGCCGCCGGGTCCGGCATGCGCTCCAGGGCCCGGACGACGGACGCCCGGTCGACCTTGCCGAGCAGATGCAGGCAGATGCCCCGGTGCTCGGGCTTGTTCACGCCGTTGATGAGCAGGTCTTCCTTGGCGTTCAGGGACAGCCCGAGGAGCTTCTTGTGCTTCTGCAGGAGGCGCAGGTGCTCGCGCATGGCGGCCGCCTCGACGGGCGTGAGGGGCGCGTCCGTGGGCGCGTCGAGCCGGATGCGGGGGGCCTCCAGGGGCGCCGCGACCGGCTTCTTTGTGCCCCTGCGTCGACGGCGTCGGCGGGGCTTTGTGGGGCGGGAGTCGGCGGGGGTCGGGCGGGCGTCGCTCACGCCGCGACTATAGGGAAGTCAGCGCTGGACCGTGGGCACCCAGGCCGTGGTCCGTCCCCCGATGTCGTCGTGGCGGATCGCGTGACCGTCGTGCGTCGTGGCGTCCTTCTGCTTGCCCCAGCGGCGGTGGAACAGCCACTCGGCGGGGAACTCGTCCTTGCGGGCGTCCACGGCGACGGCGGCGCCCACCACCGACGACAGGGCCGCGCGCAGGGCCTCGATCTCGACAAGCCGAAGGCGGTCGGCGCGTCGACGCGGGCGGACCCGGGCTTGGTACAGCACCTCGTCCGCGATCCAGTTGCCGACGCCCGCCGCGAACTTCTGATCGAGCAGCAGCGCCTTGATCGGGATCTTCCGGCGCTTCACGAGCGCGGCGAACTCCTTCTTGCCGGGCATCGCGAGGAAGGGGTCGAAGCCGAGCTTCGAGATCGGGGGCTGGTTGCGGGGGTCGTCGCGGAGCCGGACGCGGCCCAGCCGGCGCGAGTTCACGAAGCCGAACCGGGTGCCGTCGTCGAGGGTGACGTGCAGCTTGCAGAACCGTGGAGGCCAGGCGCGGTCGACGTCGGCGCCCGAACTCTCGAGGACCAGAGGGTCGTCCCCGGGGGTGCGGATCCCGCCCGTCATGCCGAAGTGGAGGCACACGCAGGGCGGGCGGTCGAACGCGATCCACAGCTGCTTGCCCCAGCGGTGAGCGCCCGTGATCGTCGCCCCGTGCAGGGCGCCCACGACCTCCGACGGCGTCGCCTCGATCACGATGTCGTCGTCGGCACACCACGCGTCCACGACGCGCTTGCCCCGGGCGAGGCGGTCGAGCATGCGTCGCCCGTGCTCCACCTCCGCGAGCTCAGGCATGGTTCCCCCTGGATGGACTGCTCATGACTCGCTCGCTCCTGCTCTCGTTGGTCGTCTTCGCGCTCGGCTGTGGTCCCGTGCACCAGCCGCCGAACACCACTCTGCCTGCCCAGCGCGCCGACTGGCACGCCGCCGTGGACTGGGACGCGGCCGGTGCCGAGGCCACGGCCGTCCTCGCGGGCTACCTGCAGACGGACACCCGCAACCCGCCGGGCGGCGAGTCCCTGGGGGCGGAGTACCTCGCGCGCATCCTCACCGCCGAGGGGATCGACTCGCAGGTCCACGAGTTCGAGCCGGGGCGGGGCTCCCTCGTGGCGCGGCTGAAGGGCGTGGGCACGGAGCCGCCGCTCTGCCTGCTCTCCCACATCGACGTCGTGCCCTGGGAGGAAGGCGGCTGGGACGAGGGCAAGGGTCCGCTCTCGGGCACCGTGGACGCCGACGGCATCCTGTGGGGCCGCGGCGCGCTCGACATGAAGGGGATGGGCGCCCTCGAGCTGCTGACGATGGTCTGGCTCAAGCGGCTCGGCGTCCCCCTGAAGCGCGACGTCGTGCTGTTGGCGGTCGCCGACGAGGAGGTGCACAACGCCGGAGCGCGCCTCATCCTGGAGCAGCACTGGGACGACATCGGCTGCTCCCACATGGTCAACGAGGGTGGGCTCGGCGTCCGGGGCGTCTTCTTCGACGACCAGACCGTCTACGCCATCTCCGTCGCCGAGAAGGGGACGCTGTGGCTGCGCATGAAGGCCACGGGCGACCCGGGGCACGGCTCCACGCCCCGTCCGAACGAGGCCCCCACCCGGCTCCTGGACGCGCTCCAGCTGCTCCGGGAGTCGTGGAGGCCCGAGCCCGAGTACCACGAGGCCCTGGCCGAGCTCTTCTACCGCGTCGGGGAGCCGCGCAAGGGCCTCGAGCGCGACGTGCTGATCCGCCCCGGCGCCGTGCGCTCCCTGCTCGAGGGCAAGCTCATGGGCAACCCGGCGACGGCCGCGATGATCACCAACACGGTGCACATCACCGGCCTGGAGGGCGCCAACAAGCCCAACGTGGTCCCGGGCGAGGTGGCGGCGCTGCTCGACTGCCGCATCCAGCCCGGGACGGATCCACTCGCCGTCTTGAGGGAGATCGAGGCGATCTTCGTGGACCAGCCCTGGATCTCGTTCGAGGTCATCCAGAGCTACCCGGGCGCCGGCAGCCCCTACGACGACCCCTTCTACGGCGCCCTCGCCCGGGCCATGACCGACGGCCGAGACGACGCCGTGGCGGGTCCCATCGTGTCCGTGGGCTTCACCGACTCGATCTTCTTCCGGGCGAAGGGCGTGCACGCCTACGGCATCGAGCCCTTCGACGTGACGGGTGAGGACCTCGCGACGATGCACGGCCACAAGGAGCGCATCTCCACGGCGAACGTGAGCGACGGGCTGCGGCGCCTCTTCATGGCGGTGGTGGACTTCACGGCGGCGGACGGCGGGACGGTTCCCCCGGCCCCGATGAAGCCTCCGGGGGAGCTCCCCACCGCCGCGGTGACGTCGCTCACGCCGGAGCCGGCCCCCGTCGAGGCGATCGAAGAGGCCGAGGAGGCCTCGCCCTAGTTGCCGATGACGCGCAGGCGGGCCTCTTCGTGCTCCGCCGTCTCCTTGCTGATCACGCCCGCGCTCGCGAGCTGGCGCAGGCACTCCCGGTAGCCGAGCCCGCCGCCGGCGCTGCCGAGGTAGGTGCCGAGCTTCCCGAGGTCGCCTCCGCGGATGATCGTGCGGACGGCCGTGGTTGGCCACAGGGTCTCGACGCACGGCGAACGTCCGCCGCTCGTGGACGGCAGGAGGCGCTGGAACACCACCCCCGCGAGGACGCCCGCGAGGCTCTGGCGGATGCGCCCCTGCTCGTTCGGCGGGAAGGACCCGACGATGCGCGTGATGGCGCTCAAGGCGTCGTCCGCGTGGAGGCTGGTGACGACCAGGTGGCCCATCTCCGCCGCGCGCAGCACCTGCTCGATGGTGTCGAGGTCGCGCATCTCGCCCACGAAGATGACGTCGAGGTTCTCTCGCAGCGCCGCCTTCACCCCCGACGCGAACGTGGGGGTGTGAGCGCCGACCTCGCGCTGGATCACGAACGACCGACGGTCCTCGAAGATGTACTCGATCGGGTCCTCGAGGGTCAGGAGGGCCTTCTCGCGCGTGCGATTGATGAAGTCGAGCAGCGCCGTGCAGGTGACGGTCTTGCCCGCGTCCGTGCCGCCGCACACGACCACGAGCCCCGCCTCCGTCTCGACCAGCTTGCGCTGGGTCGGGGCGGGGAGCCCCAGGGCGTTGAACGGGTGGATCTCGTCGCCGATGGCGCGGATGGCCGCGTACACGCCGGTGTGCCCGTACGCGAAGTGGACCCGGAACCGGGCGTTCTCCGTCGCGAACACGACGTCGGCCACCTGGCGCTCGGCGAACCGCTTGCGCTCGTCGTCTCCGAGGAAGCACCTGAGGATGTGGTCCATCGCCCGGGACGTGATGCGGTCCGACTCGAAGGCGACCACGCGGCTGTCGATCTTGAAGCGCACGGTCCCGCCGGTCTTCAGGAACAGCTCGCTGGCGTGCAGCGCCTTCATGCCCACGAGCATCCCGCGGACGCTCATCTTGCGGCCCTTGACCCTGAGGAAGTCCTCGTCGATCGGGAGGGTCGGGAGGTCGGCTTCTTCGGGGGCTTCGGTGCTCATGAGGCGTCTCCTGCGCCGAACTGGAAGGTCTTGCCGCCGGCCTTGATGCGGGCGCCGTCCTTCAGGGGATTCCTCCCGCGGACCCGCTTGCCGTTGACCTCCACCTTCGCCCAGAAGGACAGGATTTGGATCTCGGCGCCGCCGTCGGAGGCTTCGATGCGGAACTGGCGCTTCCCGAACAGGCGGCTGCCCTCGAGTCGAACGTTCGCGGCCTCCGTGTAGCCGACTTCGAACCCGTCGCCCACCGGGGCGGTGTGTGCCTCGCGGTCGCGTCGGAACTTCACGTGGGGTTTCTGCATCAGCAACGCGAGCTGGCGCGCGCGCTGAAGCTCACCCGCGGACGCGACCATCGTGCCCTGGTAGTCCTGCATGCTCTGGTTCTCGGGCTTCTTCAACTCCGAGGCGTCGAGCGCGGGGGTACTCCCGGCCGTGATGATGTCGTCGACCTTCTTCTTGTCGTCGGCTTCGGCGAACGGGGACTGGTCCTGCAGGCTGCTTAGCCAGAACTCGCCGGTGTCTTTCTTCTCGTCGGCCTTCGGCTTCGCCTTGGTGCGGGCCTCCCCGTACTCGTAGAGCACGGTGTGCTTGCCCACCCCCACCTCGTCCCCGTGCTCGAGGATCTGGCTCCCGGCGACCTTCTCGCCGTTGACGAACGTGCCCGTCCGGCTCTCGAGATCGATGATCAGGTGCCCGTCGCCCATCAAGCGGATCCGGCAGTGCTCGCGGCTGACGAGAGGGTCGTCGACGACGATCTGGGCCCCGCTCCCGCGACCGATGGTCACCATCGGCAGGTCCAGGTTCACGATCTGCTGTGTCTTGTCCCCGAAGCGGACGACGAGCCTCGCCATGATTCCTCCGATCAAAGTCGTTTTCGAAGCCTACTGCAAGCCTCGCCCGGGGGATATCTCCGGGACCCACCGCCGTGCTGCGGCCCAAGTAAACCGGAAGTTACGATCCGCACCCTCGGTTGCCCCGTAGGGTCGTTGCATGCCGACCGCCCGCCTCGCCCTGCTCGCCGCCCTCCTGCTCAGCTCGGGCTGCGCCTCCGTGCTCACCGGCAAGGTGGTCAACGCGGCGGACGCGGCCCCCGTGGCGGGCGCGACGGTCCTCATCGAGCCCGTCTCTCGACTCCCCAGCCCCGGAAACCGCGACCTCGAGAACACCCCTGTCCCCAGCCTCTCCGCCGAGCTGACGTGCGACGCCGAGGGGACCTTCGAGCTTCGCCTCCTCGCGGACGAGTCCGGCGGCGCCGCGCCCCTGCGACCCGGCTGGAGCTACGAGGTGCGGGCCGAGGCGCTGGGCTTCTACACGAGCGTCGAGCGGGTCGACCTGAAGGGCCGGGAGGCCGAGGTGGAGCTGCGCATCCACGCCATCGACGAGGTGGCCATGGACGGGCAGATCATCGAAGGCGACGCCGAGAAGCGGCACGACGGCCTCCAGGGCAAGCTCATCGACGAGGTGCTGAGACGCTCGGGGCGGGTCCCCGGTGGCTGATCAGCGGGCGGCCTTCGTTGCCTCCCACTCCTTCTCGTACATCACCTGGATCGTGTAGTCGCCTGGCTCCTCTTCGGGCAACAGCGACCGCGCGATGAGGTAGCCGGCGTGGTGGCCCGCCGTGTCGAGCCAGTTGGGGTGCCCCGGGTCGCGGTGAGCCAGCGCGATCTCGAAGTTGCCGTCCTCGTCCGAGTGAATCGACCCGTGGTTCAGCGCGACCCGATGTCGCGTGTAGTCGAGCGACTCCATCCACAGGTTGCACAGCACGAAGCTGAAGTACCGCGCCTTCGGCAGGCGACCGCGCACGAACATGACCTGGTCCCGGCCGAAGCGGTACCAGCACACCTGGTAGACGTTGTCCGGGGTGGGGAACAGCGACTCCGCGGGGATCTGCATGAACCGGTTCAGGGCGGCGGTGGACGCCATCGAGTAGGCCTGCATCGACCGCTTCCAGATCGCCTGGAGCATCCGCTTGCTGAGGCCCAGCTGCTTCGCCATCAGGGTCGGGTCGAGTGGCCGGGGCGGGGGCACGTCGCCCACCAGCTCGATGTGCAGCTCCACCGGCGGCTCCTTCGCCCGGTCGGTGTAGTACTGCCGCACCATGACCTGCCGCTCGTCGCCCTCCCCGAGCAGGTCCGCCCCCGAGCCCGGATCCGCCGACAGGAGCAAGGAGAAGTTGCCGTCCGCGTCCATGGGGAGCGTCGCGTCCGTGAGGCGGTTCCCGATGCGCCCGCCCTTGCCGTAGTAGAGGATGCCGACGTACGTGGTCCCCGGGGGCACGCGCCCGGTCAACCGATAGGCGCGGCCGTCCTTCAGCGAGATCGGCGCCTGCAGGTAGTCGGTGTCGGGGTTGTCCGCGAACATCTTGCGGTGCGGCCCCTCGGCGTGCCGGAACCGCGGGCGGTCCACGTCCGTGTGCTCCACGAAGTTGTCCACCGACTCGGAGACCATGCGCAGCAGGAATCGCCGCCCCTCGACGGCGTCGAGGTCGCCCGGGACCTGGATGCTCGCCTCGAGCTCCCGCGCGGTCTCCCACAGCGCCCCGATCGCGTCGGACAGGGCGGCCATGGGGGGCAGGTCCAGCTCGGAGAGGTCGTAGCCGAAGGACCTGGCGAGGGTGCGGGTGTCGGAGCTGACGCGCCGGGGGTCGAACCCCTCGAGCCACTTCGTCGCCAGCTCGGGCTGCAGCTTGCCGCGCCCCGCCATGTTGGGGTCGCCGATGGCGCGGGCGCCCTTGGGTCCCTCGCGCATGCGATCGCCGTCGTAGGGCCTGAGCAGGGCGTCGTGGAAGGGGAGGCCGAAGCAGTCCATCGCCTGCTGGAGGGTCGCCCGCGGGTCCGTGACCAGGTCCTCGTAGCGGATGCGCGTCCAGGACTCGGCGGGCTGCGTCGCCAGGAAGTCGCGGATGTTCGAGTTGGCGACGTTCCAGGCGTCCTCGGCGTTCTCCACGCCGGGCCCGACCTTCAACATCACCTCCGCCATGGGCATGTTCTCGAAGGAGCGGATCACGCTGCCGGGGTGCCGGACGATCCACAGGAAGCGGGCCCCGGGGAAGCGCTCCGGGACCTTCTCGAGCAGCTCCGGCAGGTAGCCCAGGTGCACGCACTTGTCGACGAGCGTGCGGCCGTCGGACAGGGACTGCAGGTGCCGGTAGACGTCGTCGATGCTCCAGTCGGTCATCGCGGCGACCTCGGCCTTCGCCGCGTCCACGTCGACGCCCTTCAGGTCCATGAGCGCGCGCCGCAGGCCGCCCTTCGTCCAGAACGCGCCCTCCAGGAACTGCTTCCGCATCGCCATCTGCTCGAAGATCGCGAGGATCATCTCGGGCGGGGAGAAGAGCTGCGGGTGTCCGGCGAGCATGACCCGCAGCAGCGTGGTGCCGCTGCGGCCGGAGCCGACGATGAAGAAGACGGGGTCGAGATCAGCCAAGGCGCCTCCAGAGCGGGAGGCGGAGTCTACCGATCGATGCCGAGCTCCACCCGCACCTCGGCGACGGTGCGACCGAGCAGGGCGTCGTCGATCTCGCGGCCGAACAGGTTCGAGCAGCGCTTCCCCAGCCGCCACGCGTCGCGCATGGCGCGGAAGTCGATGAGGAGGCCGAAGAAGAGAGCGTGTGCGAGGAAGAAGTGCCCGGCGACGTTCCCGCGATCGATGCCGCCGGACGCGAGCTCCCAGGCCGAGATGCGGCTCTCGCCTCCCCAGGTGAGGGGGTACCCGGTGAGGACGTGGTGCAGGTCGTGGGCCGCGATCGTGCGGCGGCGCCCCGGCGTGTTGGGGAAGGGGATCGGGATCTTGAACCAGCGCGGCAGGAGCGGGAACGGGCCCAGCCACGCGGGGGCGAACCAACCCGTGTACGTCGGCTCGTCGTAGCCGCTGGCCTTCGCGAACCGCGTGCGCGCCTCCCGCAGCGTCCACGCCGGATCGACGACGGTCGCGGCCGTGCGCGTCAGCTCACCAGAGCCCGGGGAGGAGAGCGCGGCTGCGTCGTGCCCAGCTGTGGAATCGGTCGCCATGTCGTTCGGCCAGGATCTTCTCTTCGGTTCGCAGGCGGAGCAACACCAACGCCACCCAGGGCGGCCAGAACAGGAGCGCCGGCCAGGTGCACGTGATCAGGGGCAGCGCCGCATGGTGTAGCAGGCTGCCCAGGTACATCGGGTGACGGATTCGACCGTAGAGCCCGTCGGTGACGAGCGTGTGGTCCTCGTCGGCCTCCAGCCAGATCGAGTAGTCGTCGCCCAGCTCGGCTCGCCCGCGACGGATCAGGAGGAACCCGCCGAGCGCGAGCACGTTCCCCGCCACGACGGCCCCGGGGACGATCTCGGTGCAGCGGCCGAAGGCACCGGCGAAGCACGCCGCCACGAGCCCGACGCTCTGGAGCACGAGCAGCCTGGTCGTCCACGCCAGCTCGCCGCGGGGCGCGCGCTTCATGCGGAAGCCCCGGTTCGCGTGGAACCGGTGGAGGTGGACCCAGACCGCGAGGTTGATGGCGGTCGCGGGGACGTAGTCGAACAGCACGGCGGGCGTTCTATCAGGTCTACACTCCGGCCCATGAAGGTCCACCTGGTCGACGGCACCTACGAGCTCTTCCGGCACCACTTCAGCCCGATGAACCGGCGGTCGAGTCGGCCCGGCGGCGCGCTGCGGGGGATGTACTACTCCTTCGCCTCGCTGCTCTCCCAGCCGGACGTGACGCACGTCGCCGTCGCCTTCGACCACGTCATCGAGTCGTTCCGAAACGACCTGTTCGGGGGCTACAAGACCGGCGCCGGCCTCCCCGAGGAGCTGACCTCGCAGTTCCACCCCGCCGAGGACCTGTGCCGCGCCCTGGGGATGGTCGTGTGGCCCCTCGTCGAGTTCGAGGCCGACGACGGGCTCGCCGCGGGCGCCAAGAAGTACGGGGCGCGGGCGGAGGTCACGGAGGTGCTCATGTGCACGCCCGACAAGGACCTCGCGCAGTGCGTGAAGGGCACCCGGATCGTCATGCTCGACCGGATGCGACGCAAGAAGATCGACGAAGACGCCGTGCTCGCGAAGTTCGGGGTCCCCCCCGCCGCCATCCCCGACTACCTCGCGCTGGTGGGCGACGACGCCGACGGCATCCCCGGCATCCCGAGGTGGGGCGCCAAGTCCACGGCCGCCGTCCTGCGTCGGTACGGCTCGGTGGACGGGATCCCGTCCGACGTCGAAGCGTGGGACATCAAGGTCCGCGGGGCGGAGAGCCTGTCCGCGAACCTCGAGGCCGAGCGCGACGAGGCGATGCTCTACCGGACGCTGGCGACCCTGCGCGAGGACGTCCCGATCGAGGAGTCGCTCGAGGACCTGGAGTGGCGCGGCGCGGATCGCGGCGCCTTGCGGGATCTGCTCTACGACATCGGCCTGGGCGACGCGATCGGCCGCGTCTCGACCTTCCGCTGAGCGGCCGGCCGGTCAGCCGGGGCTGAGGATGCGCGACAGCTCGTAGGGCGGGGTCACGTCCAGCTGCTCGAAGGTGCACTCCGCGGGCGTCTTGTCCGCCCGGAAGCGCTTGAAGTGGGCGGGGTGACGGAAGCGACCGTCGGTCACCTGGTTGCAGCCGACCTCCACCACGCGCTCGAGCCGCAGCGGCTCCCAGGACAGGTCGCGCCCCGCGTTCCATCGGCTGTGCTGCCCCGGCCGACGCTCGCCGGAGGCCTCGTCGGACGAGGCCCAGCTCGCCCAGGGGTGACCCTCCAGGGCGCCCTCACGGAGGGGCGCCAGCTCCGCCACGAGCGCCTCGCGCTTGGCCGCAGTGAACGACGCCGCGACTCCGAGCTGGTGGAGCCGACCGTCGTCGTCGTAGAGGCCGAGGACCATCGATCCGAGCAGCGTGCCGGGGCCGTTCTTGTGCCACCGGAAGCCGGCGAGCACGCAGTCGACCGTCCGGTCGTGCTTGATCTTGACCATCGTCCGCTTGCCGGGGGCGTACGGATCGTCCTTCGGCTTGGCGATCACGCCGTCCAGCCCGGCCCCCTCGAAGCGCTCGAACCAGTCCTGGGCGACGGCGCGGTCGGCCGTGATCGGCGTGAGGTGCACCGGGGGCGTGGCCTCGCCCAAGAGGTCCTCGAGGAGGGACCGTCGCTGCTCGAAGGGCACGGAGGTGAGGTCCTCGTCGCCGAGGGCGAGGATGTCCCAGAGCACGACGGCGGCGGGCATCTCGGCGGCCAGCTTCTCGATCCGGGACGCGGCCGGGTGCAGCCGCAGCTGCAGGGCGTTGAAGTCGAGGACGTCCCCGCGCTTGATGACGAGCTCGCCGTCCACCACGCAGCGGTCCGGCAGCTGCGCCTTGAGGGGCGGCCCGAGCTCGGGGAAGTAGCGGAACAGGGGCTTCTTGGTGCGGGACTGCAGGTACAGCTCGTCGCCGTCGCGGAAGACGAGCACGCGGAACCCGTCCCACTTCGGCTCGTAGAGCAGGTGATCGCCCGCGGGGATCTTCTTCGCGCCCTTGGCGAGCATGGGGGCGACGGGGGGCAGCAGGGGAAGATTGAGCGGGGCCACTGGGTCTCCTCGGCTGGATAGGATGCCGCCTCGTGGATGAACGTGCGCGAGTCGTGGGGTTTCTGCTCGGGGCGTCGTTCCTGGCGCTCTCGCTGTTCGCGACGGCCGCGTTCGTCCAAGCGCCCCGCCTCGAGGCCCTGCAGCAGTCCAACGCAGCACTCGCGAAGGAGATCGTGACCCTCAGGGCCATCCTCCCCGAGGGCGACTCGCCCGAGCGTCGCCGCGCGATCGAGGCGGACCTGGAGGAGCGGCTGGCGGCGGCCCGATCGATCACGGAGTCGGGCAACGTCGTGGCCGTCCTGCCCGCGGCCCTGGCGCTCACGAAGCCGGGGTCGGGCTGGTGGACGCGGCTCTCCATCTCGAACATGCGGGTGGAGCTGGAGGGGCAGGGCACCCAGGCCGAGGACGCGGCGGCGGCCCTCGACGGCGTGCGCGACACCCCCTGCCTCACCGACGTGAGCCTCGGCTCCGTGAGGCGGGAGCAGCGGGGCGGGAGGACGCTGCAGTCGTTCACGATCAGCGCTCGGATCCTGGCGGAGCACCCCGATCACGCGGGTCGACCCTGCGCCATCGACGTGCCCCCGCCCGCGGGGCGCGACCCCTTCCTCTCGGCCGACATGGACCAGGCCATCCGCCGCCGCACGGACCTCCCGCCGCTCCGTCGGTTCCCGCTGCGGGAGCTGCGCCTCGTGGAGATCGAGGTCGACGACACCGCCTCCGGGGGCAAGGTCGTCATCCAGACCCCCACCGGGGAGAAGCGCGCCGCGATCGTGGGCAGCGTCGTGGGGGACGGGCGCGCGAAGATCACGCAGATCCTCCCGGACATGGTCCTGCTCTCGGAGGACCGGGTGACGGACGTCGAGACCGGCGCCGTGCGCACCCGCGCCTTCACGATGGAGCTCGTGACCGCCGATCCCGACGGCGCTTGGGTCCGCTAAGGTCCGACGCCATGAGCGACGAACGCGTCTTTCAAGTCCGCCGGGTCGACCTCTCGTTCCTGGACGAAGCGAAGGTCCGCTACGACAACACCGTCGAGCTCGACTGCACGCCGGCGGACCTGTTCGCGATCTTCGCCGACGAGCGCAGCTGGCCGGTGTGGGCCCCCGGGTTCAAGCACATCGAGTGGACGAGCCCGCGCCCGTTCCGTGTGGGCACCACGCGCACCGCCACCTTGATGTTCGGGTTGAAGATCCACGAGGTCTTCCTCGCGTGGGAGGACGGCGCGCGCATGGCGTTCATCTTCACGGGCAGCAACCGGAACCTGTCCACGAGCCTCGAGGCGCTCATCGAGGACTACCGCGTCGAGGACCTGGGCGACGGGCGCTGCCGCCTCACCTGGACCCTCGCCTACAACTCCGCGGGCTTCATGCGGCACTTCGCAGCGCTGGGGAAGCCGTTCGTGAACTTCTTCCTGAAGCGGATCCTGGGTGGCCTGAGGCGCTACGTGCGCAAGGGCGAGTACACGCGCGCCCTGCCCGCCCCCGCCGAGGCGTGATGCGTCGGGCCATCGCCCTGGCCGTCCTGCTCTCGGGCTGCCCCGGGGAGGAGACCTTGGAGCCCACCCTGGGCACCCCGCGCTTCGTGATCCCGGGCATGGATCTCCCCGCAGAGCTGCCCACCGGAGCGTCCAACAACAACGTCTCGATCGCCCTGCACGACGGACTCCTCTTCCTCGGCTGGCGCACCGCCCCCACCCACTTCGCGTCGGGCGAGTCGCGCATGCACGTGATGAGCTCCCCGGACCTCGGCGAGACGTGGTCCTTCGAGGCGACCTGGGCCCTCGACGCCGACGTGCGTGAGCCCCTGCTCGTGTCCCACGGAGGCCGGCTCTTCTTCTCCTTCTTCGAGGCCGGCACCAACGTCGCGGCGTTCGAGCCTCACGCGGTGTGGCGCACCGAGCGGCGCGGGGTCGCGGACTGGGCCGACGTCACGGAGTGGGGAGAGCTGGGGGAGGTCCCCTGGGAGGTGCGCGTGAGGGACGGCGAGGCCTTCATGACGAGCTACTTCGGCACCCACTACGACTTCGACGCGCCGGAGTCGGAGGTGGAGGTGCGCTTCCATCGCTCCGACGACGCGTGGACCTGGGAGCCCGCCTCCGGCACCGACGACGCGCAGGTCTACTTCGGCGGCGCCTCCGAGGCCGCCTTCGGCTGGGACGACGAGGGCACCCTGTGGTCGATCCTGCGCAACGAGGACGGCGACGACAGCGGCTTCGGGTCCCTCCTCTGCTCCGCGCCGGCGGGCGACTGGGCGGCCTGGGAGTGCCCCACGACCAGCGATCCCGAGCGCTACGACAGCCCCCGCATGTTCGAGTACGGCGGCGACGTGTGGCTCGTCGCCCGACGCGACGTCGGCGGCCCCTACGACCAGTCGACGGCCGCCGACCTCGCGGACCGCCGCTGGGACAACCTCACCGCCTACTCGGGTCGCCCGAAGCGGACGGCGCTGTACCGCATCGACCGTGAGCTCTCGGCCGTGGAGCACGTGTTCGACCTCCCCTCGGCGGGCGACACGGCCTTCCCCTCCATCGTTCAGCTGGACGAGCATCGCTTCCTGGTCGCGAACTACACGTCGCCTCCCGACGACCCGGACCGCACCTGGCTGCAGGGGCAGGGCGCCGAGGACGGCACGCAGATCTACCTGCAAGAGATCCGGTTCGAGGCGGCGCGCGACTGAGGCGCAACCCATAAACTCCGCGCCATGCCGGTGATCCAGTCGCGGGTCGACCCCCGCAGCGAAGCGTTTCGGACGGCGCGCAGCGAGATGCTCGCGCTCGTCGACGAGGTCCGGACCCTCGAGGGCCACGTGCGGGCCTGGGGCGAGAAGCGGGCCGCCAAGTACCACTCACGCGGTCGACTCACGCCCCGTGAGCGGGTGGAGCAGCTGCTCGATCCCGGCGCGCCCTTCCTGGAGGTGTCCACCCTCGCGGGCCTCCACATGCACGACGACACCGGCGGCGAAGGGGCCATGGGCGGGGGGTCGATCGCGGGGATCGGCGTCGTCTCCGGGGTGCGCTGCTTCGTCGGCGCGTCCGACTCGGCCATCAAGGGCGGCACGATCGCCCCCATGGGGCTGCAGAAGTCCTTGCGGGGCCAGCGGATCGCCCTCGAGAACAAGCTGCCCGTCGTGAACCTGGTCGAGAGCGGCGGCGCGAACCTCAGCTACCAGTCCGAGATCTTCATCGAGGGCGGGCGCGTCTTCGCGAACATGGCTCGCCTCTCGGCCGCGGGCCTGCCGCAGATCACCGTCGTACACGGCAGCTCCACCGCGGGCGGCGCCTACATGCCCGGCCTCTCCGACTACGTGATCGCCGTGAAGGACACGGCGCGCATCTTCCTCGCCGGCCCGCCGCTGGTGAAGGCGGCCATCGGCGAGGACGCGACCGACGAAGAACTCGGCGGCGCCCGGATGCACGCCACGGTCTCGGGGCTCGCCGAGTACCTGGCCGAAGACGACGCGCACGGCGTCGCCCTCGCTCGCGACGTGGTGTCTCGCCTCGACTGGGACCCCGCGAGCCGCCCCCGCGGCCGAGTCCGTCCCCCGCGCTACTCGCCGGACGAGCTCTGCGGCGTCGTCCCGGTGGATCCCAAGTTCCCCTACGACGTGCGCGAGGTCGTCGCCCGGATCGTCGACGACAGCGACTTCCTCGAGTTCAAGGCGGGCTTCGGCGCCGACACCGTGTGCGGGCACGCCACCGTCGAGGGGCGACGCATCGGGCTGCTCGGAAACGCGGGCCCCATCCAGCCCGAGGGCTCCCAGAAGGCAGGCCAGTTCATCCAGCTCTGCGACCAGGCGGGCATCCCCATCGTGTACCTCCAGAACACGACCGGGTACATGGTCGGCAAGGCCGCCGAGCAGGGCGGGGCCGTGAAGCACGGCAGCAAGATGATCCAGGCCGTCGCCAACGCCTCCGTGCCTCAGATCACGTTCATGATCGGCGGCGGCTACGGGGCCGGGAACTACGGCATGTGCGGGCGCGGCTTCGACCCCCGCTTCATCTTCGCCTGGCCCAACGCGAAGGTCGCGGTCATGGGCGGCGCCCAGGCGGCGACGGTCATGGAGATCATCACGCGCGCGAGCTTCGCCAAGAAGGGGCTGCCGGTGCAGGAGGACGCCATGAAGGCGATGGGCGAGCACATCCGCAAGCGGCTCGACCGGGAGGCGGGCGCGCTGTTCGCCACGGCGCGCCTGTGGGACGACGGCATCATCGATCCTCGCGACACGCGACGGGTCCTGGCGTTCGTCCTCCGCACCATCGACGAGGGCGACGCGCGGACGCTGCGGCCCAACAGCTTCGGAGTGGCCCGGCTGTGATCCGTACCCTCCTGGTCGCCAACCGCGGCGAGATCGCCATCCGGGTCATGCGCACCGCTCACGCCCTGGGGATCGGCACGGTCGCCGTCTTCTCGGACGCGGACGAGCGCAGCCCTCACACGCGGGCGGCGGACGTGGCCGTGAGGCTCGGGCCCGCCCCCGCCGCGCAGTCCTACCTGGACGCCGATCGTGTGCTCGACGCGGCGAAGCGGACCGGCGCGGACGCCGTCCACCCGGGGTACGGGTTCCTGTCCGAGAACGCGGACTTCGCGCGCGCCGTGCGGGCGGCCGGGCTGACCTGGGTGGGCCCGTCGCCGGAGTCCATCGAGATCATGGGCGACAAGGCCACGGCCAAGGCGCGGATGCGGGACGCGGGCGTGCCCGTCGTGCCCGGCGTGGAGTTCGAGGGCACCCCTACGGAGGCGGCGCTGGCCGAGGCGGCCGACGAGATCGGCCTCCCCCTGCTCGTGAAGGCGGCCTTCGGGGGCGGCGGGCGGGGCATGCGTCGGGTGGACTCACGCGACGAGCTCACGGCCGCTGTGTCCGCCGCTCACGCCGAAGCGGAGGCCTCCTTCGGGCGGGGCGAGGTGCTGCTCGAGAAGCTGGTGGTCGGGGCCCGCCACGTCGAGGTCCAGGTGTTCGGCGACGAGCATGGACACGTCGTGCACCTGGGCGAGCGTGAGTGCTCCGTGCAGCGTCGGCACCAGAAGGTCATCGAGGAGGCGCCGTCCCCCGCCGTGAGCCCGGAGCTGAGGGGGCGGATGGGGGCCGCCGCCGTCGCCGCCGCGCGCTCGGTCGACTACGTCGGCGCGGGCACGGTGGAGTTTCTCCTGGGCCCCGACGGCGCGTTCTTCTTCCTGGAGATGAACACCCGCCTGCAGGTGGAGCACCCGGTCACGGAGGGCGTCACGGGCCTCGACCTCGTGGCCCTGCAGCTGCGGGTGGCGGAGGGGGCCCCCCTGGGGATCGCGCAGGAGGACGTCGTCCTGCGAGGCCACGCGATCGAGGCGCGGCTGTACGCCGAAGAGCCCCGTCGAGGGTTCCTCCCCCGGACCGGCGACATCCTCCTGGCCTCCATGCCCCGCGGGGAGGGCGTGCGCGTCGACCACGCCGTCCCCGTCCACGGCGAGGTGACCGCTCACTACGACCCGATGCTCGCGAAGGTCATCGCCCAAGGCCCCGATCGCGCGACCGCCGTGAGGCGGCTGCGTCGCGCGCTCACGCGGCTCACGCTCCTGGGTGTCGAGCACAACGCCGGGTTCCTGGCCGGCCTGCTGGAGCACCCTGAGTTTCTCTCGGGCGACGTGCACACCGGCTGGCTCGAGAGCCTGGATCCCCCTGCCGTGAAGCCTGCGGCGCGGCTCGACGTGGCGGTGGCGGCGCGCGTCTTCCTGGGGCGTGGCGGGGGCTGGCGGAGCGCGGGTCCGTCCCGGTCGTCCTCCACGCTGTTCGCGGACACGGAGGAGCGGTTCGACGTCCGCTGCGAGCAGGAGGGAGACGTGGTCACGGTGACGGTCTCGGGGGAAGCCGCCGAGGACACCTTCCGGCTCTCGTCGGTGCACCTCCGCACGCGCCGGGTCCACGCGGAGGTCGACGGGGTGCGGCGGTCCTGGTCCTTCGCCCGCCGGGGCGACGGGGAGGTGATCGTCCAGCGCCCGGGGGGTGAGCCCGTGAGGTTCACGAAGGCGGTCCCGGGGGCAGGCGCCGCCGAGGCGGAGGGAGACGGCGCCGTGCGCGCCGCCATGAGCGGCAAGGTGGTCTCCGTGGCCGTGTCGATCGGAGACCGCGTGAGCCGCGGCGACGTGGTGCTCACGCTGGAGGCGATGAAGCTCCAGTCCCCCCTGGAGGCGGGCGTGAGTGGGGCCGTGAGCGCTGTGCGTGTCGCCAGTGGAGACCAGGTCTCGAGCGGCGACGTGCTCGTGGAGATCGCCCCCGACGAAGCCTGAGCGGGAGGCCCCCTACCGCTCGCAGGTGCGGTGGGCGCCGGGGTTGCGTCGGAAGTCCTCCGAGTCCACGTCCGGGCAGGCGTCCCGGATCGCGCCCTTGAGCTGCGAGAGCTCCGCCCACGTGATCGCCATGGAGTCCCAGGTCAGGTCCACGGTGCCCACGCCGTCCTCCACGTCCGCGATGACCCCGGCCACGTTCGCTCGGCCGGTGCTCCAGACGCTCTCGAAGTTCGCCACGAACGCGTCGACCACGCCCGGGTACAGGTCGCGCTCGAAGAAGACCAGGTTCTCCATCGTGTCGAACTCGGCGTTGGGGGACAGGTTGTAGCTCCCCGAGGCGACCCGGTCGCCGTCCACGACGATGTACTTGTGGTGCATCTGCACGGCGTAGGAGTAGTGCCAGCGGAAGGAGTAGGACTTGTACCGCAGGGGGACGTTCGCGGCGTGCAGGGCGTAGCCGAAGTGCACGCCCTTGTCGTTGCAGGCGGCGCGGTCCTCGGCGTCCTCGGCCTGGGCCCGGCAGTCGTCGACCTTCGCCTCCTCGAACTGGTAGCGGCCCTGCGACGTGTACTCCTGGCCGTCGAGGTAGACGCGAATGGCGACCTCCGGGCGGTCGCCGCGCACGTGCAGGAGCGCGTCGACGATCTGCCGGGACCGCAGGTGGCCCGAGGCGATGTCGATCGACGTCTGCGCGCTCTCGATGAACGCGACCACCTCGTCGCGGACCACGCTGGAGCCGCGGATGTTCGTGAAGGTGCGGCCGTAGCGGGCCGAGTCGCGCACGTGGAAGTTGTCGGAGGTGAAGGCCGCGTCTGCTCCCGCGGGCGCGTCGGCGACGTCGGCGGCCGTGATCTCGGCCCCCGTGATCGGGGCGATGGACTCGTTCCAGACCACCAGCCGGCCGTTGTCCCAGAGGTGATCGAACTCCCGCTGGAACTGCAGGTTCAGGCGCGCGTCGCCGGTCACGAAGGCGGTGTTCTCGTCGTACTTCGTGCCCGCGGACCACGACCAGTTGCCGCTCCCCGTGACGAGCGTGCCCTCCGCGGGGTCGTCGCCGGCGTCTCGGGGGCCGTCGATCAGGGCGAACTTGTGGTGCATGATCTTGTTGATCCACCGCACCTCCACGCCCAGGTCCTCGAGGGCGGCGGAGCGGGTGCCTTCAGGCTCCTTGCGGTCCTGGGACGCGCCCTGAAGCAGCGCCCGGACCGACACCCCGCGGGCCACGGCGCGCTCGAGCGCCTCCATCACCCCCGCGTCGCGGAAGCTGTACATGGCCACGTCCACCGTCTCCCGGGCGGCGTCCAGCTTCTCCGCGGTGCGCGCGAGGTGCGAGTCGGCGTAGGGCTGGGGAGAGAAGATGACCTCGGCCTCGATGTCGGTGGACGTCGGGCTCCAGGGGCTCGACTCGCCGCCCCCTTCGCAGTCGAGCCGCACCTCGAACTCGCCCGCCTCTCCGGCGAAGGAGTCGAGGACCAGGAAGTAGACGGCGTCGGCCTCCGCCTCGAACTCGAGGGAGTTGAACCCGCGCTTCTCCGCGTTCGCGGCGCGGCAGGTGCCGTCGCCCTCGGCGAGGACGAAGAGGTCGTGGTTGATCTCGGTGGGGCGCGCGCCGATCAGGGCCCACTCCACGGTCTCGGCGAGCGTCGAGTGAAACGCGAACGCGACCTCGGGGCCGCCGTAGTTGCCCACGGTGCCGGGGTAGCCGTCGATCACGGTGGTGTGGCCGCTGTTGGGGCTCGCGCTGTCGCCGGAGACGGTCTCGCCGCAGGCCAGCCACTTGACGGGGGCGCAGTCGCCGGCCAGATCGCCGACGGGGGGCAGGGGATCGCCTCCCGGCAGGGGCACGCCGCCGTCGTCGCTGCTCTCGGGGCCCTCGGGGACGTTCCAGGGGCCGTCGCCGCACTCCTGGTTGCCCAGCAGCACGGGCAGGAGGACGACGAGGGCGAGGATGCGGGGGCTCGTTGCGACGAGGCTCTTCAGAGACATGGCGACACTCCAACCGAGATGACGGCGCCTTTGTCTCGCGCGAGCGTTGCGGCGACGCCCGCGCGCCGTGGAGTTTTCGTGTCCCCTGTTGCGGGGTTGTGATCCTTTTGCGGCGGGTGTTCTCCGCGATGTCGCCGGAAGTTCTTTAAAGCGCGCTCGTCGGGGCGTTCAACACGCGACATGCGCGCGATCGACAGAGAACAGACCCCCGGTCTGTGGATTCCGGCGGCCCTGGGCCTCGCCACCTGCCTCGTTCTGTTCGGCCTCCTCGGCGTGAGCCCCGGGGGAGCGGGCGGCGGGGGCTTGCTCGCCCGTCTGTTCCGCGGGGCGGACGGGGACCCGTCGGGGATGGAGCGCGGGCCGGACGACCGGAGGAGGGCGGCAGAGCGAGCGCGTGCCGAGCGAACGGCGGGGGAGCGAGGGGCCGAGGCAGGCGCCCCGGGGTTCACGCGGGTGGGGTCCGGCGCGGCCGCCGAGCAGCGCCGCACGCGCCGGGCGGCCGAGAAGCACCGTCGAGGCCTGCTCGCCCGGGCGGCGCGGGCCGCCGCCGCTCGGGAGCGAGGGGCCGAGGACCCGGAGGATCGGTGGAGCTTCGACGACGACGACGTGGTCGAGGACACCGAGTGGGACGACGACGACTCGGCCGACGGGGACGACGACGACTCGGCCGAGGGGGACGACGACGACTCCGCCCGGGGCGACGACGACGACTCGGCGGGCGGGGACGACGACGACTCGGCCGAGGGCGACGACGACGACTCCGCCGAGCCCACCGACGACTTCCTCGACCGCACCTACTGCCTCGACTGGGACAGCGCTCACATCGCCGCGCCCCCCGGCATCACCCAGCTCCTCGAGCTCACGGGCGCGGCCATGGAGGACTACTCGGTGCTGGCCATGCCCACGGACGTCGACTTCGACACGGGCGAGATCTTCTTCCTGGGCGCCCCGGGGAACATCGGGTCCTGCACCCAGGACACCGCGTTCCCGAGCGTGGACATGCCCGATGGGGGCGGCGCGGGCGTGTACGTGGAGCCGGACTTCGAGGTCGCGACGTCCTTCTTCCGCCTGCCCGTCACCGATCCACCGCTCACGATCTACGAGTTCCGGCTCACGGGGAGCTTCACCGAGGACTCCACCGGGATCCTGGACTCCACGCTCTACGGACGGCTGGACGTGACGCCCTGGTCCGAGCTCACGTGCGAGTTCGACGGGTGGTTCTGCTACCCCTGCGGCGCCGGGCTCCGCCGGACCTGCGTGGACCTGCTGGTGCAGGGGGCGGACTGGCCGGAGACCTCGGAGTCCACCGGCCTCGTCCGCGTCACGGGGCGGTGACGACGAAGATCAGGTCCCACTGGGCCAGCACCACGGTGCCGTCGCCGTACAGCGTGGTCGGCACCACGTACACGGTGTCGCTGAACATCGACACGCCCGACGCGGTGTCCGGGGACAGGCTGAGCGTGAACGACACGGTGTTGAGCGCGGGCACGTTCACGTAGGACTCGGGGCTCACGCTCACGACGGTCTCGGTGGGGTCCTCGGTCACGAGCGTGAGGTCGTAGGTCACGTTCGCCGTGAACTCCTCGATGGCGTCGACCACCTGGGTCACGATCGTGGAGTCGGTGCTGCTGTAGACCATCAGCTCGGACGTCTGCATGGTGCCGTCCCCGTTGAGGTCCACCCAGGAGTCCGTCCAGGTCGCGATCATCTGCATCGCCGCGATGGGGTCCGAGGTGTTGGCGGCGACGCCGATGGCCTTCGCGTCGATGTCCGCCAGGGCCGCCTCGAGCATCGGAGCGGCGGCGTCCTGGGCGCACCCGGGCGGCGGCGAGTTGCCCTTGGGGCCCTCGCCGTAGGGCGGCAGCGCGTTCCGCACCGTGGCGTCGGTCGTGTACACGAGGATCGGGACCGCGCCCTCCCGGAAGCCGTTGCCGCCCAGGGTGCCGGTCCCGGCCACGCCCGGGTTGTAGGTGTTGGGTCCGCCGCCCCCGAACGCGTTCACGGGCAGCGTGGAGCCGGGCAGCACGTCGGTCTCCGGGTTGAAGACGCCGTTGCAGTCCTGGTCGTACCCGAAGCCCGTGGCGGCTTGGTACAGGGCCTCGACGGTCGACTCGCTCCAGTCCTCGCCGCCGCCCGCCTGGAGGGACGCGAGCGCCGCCTGGGCGGCCCCGAGGTCGGTCGTCTGCTGCATCTGCTTCTTGTACGGCAGGTCCCCGGGCTCGCCCATCTCGCCGAAGTTGTAGTCGTCGAAGGACGCGACGCCGAACGTCAGGTCGGGGATCAGCGCGTTGATCTGGGCGGCGACCGTGGAGAAGTTGTTCGCGACGTCGTCGAGGGTGCCCTGCATCGAGCCCGTCTCGTCGAGCAGGAACATCACGTCGCCCTGCTGGATCTGGGTGTCGTAGGTGACCACCACGTCGGTCACCATCTGGGCCGGGATCTGGCCTTGGAAGCCGTCGCAGAAGTCGAGGGGGTCCAGGGGATCGCTCCCGCAGGCGTCCTCGGCGAGATCGGTCCAGCCGTCGCCGTCCGTGTCCGGGTTCGTGGGGTCGGTCCCGTTGGCCACCTCCTCGCCGTCGGGGATGCCGTCATTGTCCGAGTCCTGGTCGCTGGAGTCCGAGACGCCGTCGCCGTCCGAGTCGCCCTGGCCCTCGACGTCGTCGGGGATGCCGTCGCCGTCCATGTCGTCGTCCTGGCCGTCGGGGATGCCGTCGTTGTCGCTGTCCGTGTCCAGGTAGTTGGGGATGCCGTCGCCGTCCGCGTCGCCGATGCCCTCGTCCGCGTCCGGAACGCCGTCGTTGTCGCTGTCCGTGTCCAGGAAGTCGGGGATGCCGTCGCCGTCGCTGTCCCCCTGGCCCTCCACGGCGTCGGGGATGCCGTCGCCGTCGCTGTCGAGGTCTTGGTGGTTGGGGATGCCGTCGCCGTCGGGGTCGCCGTTGCCCTCGACGCTGTCCGGGATGCCGTCGCCGTCGCTGTCGCCGCTGCCGCCGGTCCAGCCGGGCGTGGGCGCCTCCTGCGTCGTGTCGGGAGCGAAGGGGTTTCCGTAGCAGCCCACGAGCAGGGTCGCCGAGGCCAGGAGGGGGAGGAGGCGGATGGACATGGCGGGATCGTAGACGGCCCGGGCCGTCACGCGGCAGCGGGAAGACAGGGATCGACCGTCGTCATCGCTGCGCAACATCCTCCCCGCGGATAGGATCCATGGGCGCCCGGGGAGGGCCGCGAGGAGCCATGGCCAAGACCGACGTCCCGACCCTTCGGGGATGCATGCACGCGCTGCGCGGGTCGGCCGCGGACCGGGAGTCGGCCTCTTCGTTTCAAGGCGACATCGCCGGCCTCATGCTGTCGGACGAGGAGTGGGAGGGGTTCCGCGGCGGGATGCGCGACATCCGGAAGATCGATCTGCGCATCGACCGGATCCTCGACGGCGACCTCTCACCCCAGGGCGCCTTCGCGCTGGGCTTGTCGGTCGCGCTGTTCGGGAAGATCGGGCTGCGGATCCAAGCCTCGTCGCCCCGGAAGGCAGCCCCCGTGCTCCGGGAGGCCGCCGAGCTGATCCCCGTGGCGATCATGGCCCTGGAGGCCGGAGCGGACCCCGATCCCGAGCGGGTCGTGCAGCGCCTTGCCGGGCTCCGCGCGAAGATCGACGCGGCGGGCATCGACACCGGCACCTTCGGGCGCGCCCCCGCCATCTCGAAGCAGGACGTGGAGGCCCACCACGCGCGGTTTCGGGTCGAGCCCGCCGGCGTCCCCGCGAGGAAGCTGGCGGGCGTCGTCGTCGGGGTCTTCGCCCTGCTCCTCGTGTTCGCGGCGGTGCTGCTCACCCGCGGTGGGGAGGACGCGATCGACGTCCGTCTCCACCAGGACCTGGTGCCCACCAAGGAGATCACGCGACACACCGGCGAGGTCACCCTGCGCGTGCCCATGGGCTGGAGCCGAGACGATCGCCCTTCGGCGGAGGCTGCCGCCGTCAAGGTCTGGCAGCGCGAGGTCGCGGCCTCCGAGGACGGCGGCCTGAAGGTCATGTTCACCACCGGTCAGGGTCGGATCGTCGCCACCGTGGCGCACGGCTCCGTGGCCTGGACGCTCGACTGAGGGGATCGACGCGCTCCCCTCAGAGGCCCCAGCCGCCGCTGACCACGATGTTCGCGCCGTTGACGTACGCCGCCTCGTCCGAGAGCAGGAAGCGGGCGGCGGCGACGGCCTCGTCCACCGTCCCGATCCGTCGCGCGGGGATGTGCTTGATCATCGACTCGAGCTCGGCCGGGGTCGCGGAGCCGCTGTCGATGAAGCCGGGGGAGATGCAGTTGGCCGTCACGCCCCAGCGCCCGCCCGCCTTGGCGAGCGTGCGGGTGAGCACGAGGACGCCGACCTTGGCGATGTAGTGGCCCGTGACCATCGGGTTCGCCTGGAGCTTCTCGGCGTTGGCCATGGAGAAGGTGAGGATGCGCCCCCAGCCGCGCTCCTTCATGCCCGGCAGGGCGGCTTGGGAGAGGAAGAAGACCGGGTCCAGGTTGCCCGCGAACATGCCGCGCCAGCCCTCGGCGGTCTCCTTCAGGAGAGGGACCCGATGGTAGGGGCCGGCGCAGACGGCGAGGATGTCGGGGGAGGTCGCGTCGATGAGGGCGCGGCAGGCCTCGGGGTCGCTCACGTCGACCGCGCGAAAGGCGGCTCCTCGGGCCTCGAGATCCTCGGCGCGGGAGCTTCGCCCGGCGATGGTCACTCGGACCCCGTCGTCGAGCAGCGCGGCGGCGATGCCGCGGCCGATCCCCCGGGCTCCGCCGACCACAAGTGCGTGTCGTTCACTCATGGCCGCGGAGTCTACCGGGGGGACGGGCGGGGGGTCCGCTACAGGGTCTCCTCGGGGACCACGACGCGGGTGGCGTCGAAGCCGGTGGTGATCGAGATGCTCGCGCCCAGCACGACGGCCTCGAGCTCATCGTCGCCGTCCACGTCGTCGGCCCAGAGGCAGCCGCCGGTGTACGCGACGGTGACCTCGCCGAGGTTCATCGCGTCGACGGTCCAGGCCTCCTCGGCGGCCGAGCCGGACGTCTCCAGCTCCGCGGTGGCCGCCGACAGGCCCAGGAGCGCGCAGTTGATCCCGTTGTCCGCGTAGCCCGCGCCGAGCAAGAGGCTCATGCCCGTCCCGTCGTCGGAGATCCACCCGAAGCGGTCCTCGGTCGCGGCGACCATCTCGCCGTCGCACACCTGCTCGCACTCGGGGTTCGCGGTGTCCTCGCCGCACTCGGCGGGCTCGGGGTCGACCAGCTCGCCGTCGCAGACCTGCGTGGGCAGCAGCGCGTGGAACTGGTGGGGGTACTCGGCGTTGCGGTGCTCGAAGTCGAGCTCCGCAGGCCACGCCTCGCTGGGGCACAGGATGTTCTCGTCCTCGCAGTCGAGCTCGAACGTGAGGGGCTCCCCCTCGTGCTCGATCTCGATCGTGCCGCCGTTCACGCCCGTCTCGGCCGTGTAGGTGGCGCCGCCGAGCGTGATCTCGATGGCGAGGGAGTCGTCGTAGGCGACGGCCCACGTGCCCTCGATGTCGGGGGCGGCGTCGCGGTTCCAGACCGCGCCGCAGCTTCCGCCTCCGTCGCCCGCGCCCAGCAGGAAGGGAGCGGCGAGGGCGGCGGCGGCGAGGGTGGCGGCGGTGCGGGAGAGGGACGTGGGGGCCATGGTTGCTCCTGGGTTCAAGCTGTCGGTGCGATGCACGCCCCGACACAACGCAGGCTCCGTGCCGGCTCTCGAGAACTCCCGGAAATTGGAGAGACGTACGTCGTTGCGTTCGGTCGTCGCGGGGCCGCCGACGGAGCCTCGGGGCCGGGTGGATTGCGCCTGAGACAACCCTGGATTGTGCTCGCGACAATCCGGAGGCGTACGCTCGCCGGCATGCGCTTCTTCTTCGACTTCATCTCCCCGTACGCCTACATCGGCTGGTCACGCATCCACGCCCTCGCCGCGCGCTACGGGCGAACGGTGGAGCCCGTCCCCGTCCTGTTCGCGGGGCTGTTGAACCACCACGGGCAGAAGGGCCCCGCCGAGATCCCGGCGAAGCGCCGCTACGTGTTCCTCGACTGCCTGCGCACCGCCACGGTGCAGGGGCTTGCGCTCCAGCCCCCGGCCGCGCACCCCTTCAATCCGCTGCTGCCCCTGCGCGTGGCGTCCCTCCCCGGGCCCGCCGCGGAGCAGAGGGCCGTCATCGGCGCGCTGTTCGCGGCCACCTGGGCCGAGCGCGCCGACGTGACGGATCCGGACGTGGTGGGTGAGGTGCTGTCCCGCTGCGGGGTGGATCCGGAAGCGCGACTGGCGGCGGCCTCGGCGGCCGAGAACAAGCTCCGGCTGCGGGAGGCCACCGAGGGAGCGATCGCCGCGGGCGTGTTCGGCGTGCCCACCGTGGTCGCGGACGGGGCCCTCTTCTGGGGGGTCGACAGCTTCGCCCACCTGGAGCGGCACCTCGAAGGCACGCTGCGCGTGGAGGACGCCCTCGCCGAGGCCTTCTCCGTCCCCGTGGGGGCCTCACGCCGAGCGTCGCCGGCGGGATAGGCGAGCCCTCGTCCAGGGCACGCGACACACGGAGTCGGTGGGGCCGAACCCGAGGCCCTCGTAGAAGCCCTGCGCGTCCTTCGTGCTGAGGTGGATCCACTCGGTGCGGCGGAGCCTCGGGTGGTCCATCAACAGCTCCATGATCGCGCGTCCCAGGCCTCGTCCCCTCCACGCCCGGTCGACGGCGACCCCGTAGATCCACGCGTGCTTCGCCCCGTCCGAGATCGCGCGGGCGGTGCCGACGATGCGGCCGCCTTCGTCCCGGGCGGCGATCCAGGCGTCGGCCTGGGCGTGGGCCTCCGCGATCACCGACGACGGGCAGCCGACGTTCCAGTACTGCCCCTCGAGCAGCGCCGTCGCGCCCGCCACCGCGTCGTCGTGGACGGCCGGGCAGGGGAGCAGCTCGGTCCCCTCGGGGGCCTCCAGGAACGCGGGCGTCGGGAGCCCCGGGGCGAGCCGGAGCACGTCCCCGACGGCCTCGACGTCCCCCGGTTCTCCCCGACGCCACAGCCCCTCGAGGATCCGGCTGCGCTCCTCCGGGGACCGGTTCGCCCCGATCTTGATCCGGCCCACGACCTCCCGGGACCGCAGGCGCAGGATCATCAGCCCGCGGATCGCGTTGCGGTAGAGGGGGTGCTCCGGGGCGATGGGGACGTAGCCGCCCTCCGGCTGGAACCGAACCATCAAGCGCCGGAGCACCTCGGCCCGCTCCTCGGCGTCCTCGATCTCCTCGAGCCGACCGCGCACCTGCACGCTTCGGTACCAGGTCGTCGCCGGGCAGGCCCGCCGCGGATCGACGAAGTACGACGGGATCGTCGCCAGGGTCTCGTGCACGGAGACGACCGCCTCCCGCCCGGCGAGGCCGCCCTTCGCCCCGCGAGGCCCCCCGTGAAAGCACGGGTCGCCGTCGAGCAGCACGCCCAGGAGGGGTCGAAGGAGCGGCTCCCCGTCCGGGCCGACGGACGCGACGTCCATGCAGGGCGCGCGTCGCAGGAGTTCGAGGGAGCGGGCGAGGGGGAGCGGTTCGGCGCCGGACATGGAGGCAGCATGGCGTTCAGTCGGATGGTAAAAAAGATCCGGAATGAACAAGAAGGAGGTACCGGTTGACCTGGGACCTGAGGCTGCAGATCGACGACGGGAGCCGCGGGCCGCTCTACGGCCGCATCGCCCGCGCGGTGGCGGCGGACATCGCCCGCGGGAGGCTCGCGCCCGGGGAGAGGCTGCCCGGGACTCGTCGCCTCGCGGGCTCGCTGGGGGTCCACCGCAACACCGTCCTCGCCGCGTTCCGGGAGCTCGAAGCGGAGGGCTGGGTGGAGGCGCGCGAAGGGAGCGGGACGTACGTCGCTCTGGACATGCCGACGCGCGCGCCGGTGCCGTTCGGTTCGCCCTCCCCGCCCGCGGCGACGGGGTTCGACGTCGAGCTCCCGCCTCCGCCCCGGCTCCTGAGCCTCGCGGCCGTTCCCCGTCGAGACGAACTCGTGCTCGCGGGCGGCCTCCCGGACCTGCGGCTCCTGCCCGCCGATCTCCTCGCGCGCGCCTACCGGCGGAGCGTGCGTCGGGCCGGGCGGCGGCTGCTGGCGTACGGGGACCCAAGGGGCGAGCCGCGGCTGCGTGAGGCGCTCGCGCGGATGCTGTCGGCGACGCGCGGGATCACGGTCGAGCCCGAGGATCTCATCGTCACGCGGGGCAGCCAGATGGCCATGTTTCTGGCCTCCCGCCTGCTGATCCGCCCGGGGGATCGGGTCGCCGTG
The DNA here is from genome assembly GCA_964620495.1 of uncultured Rickettsiales bacterium. Classification (GTDB taxonomy): domain Bacteria; phylum Myxococcota_A; class UBA796; order UBA9615; family UBA9615; genus CAZEKB01. The sequence goes on from CAZUHI010000014.1 coordinate 34,870, forward strand.
GAGGAGTACGGCTACGAACCCGCGTGGGCCACCCTGCGCGCCGCGGGGGCCGTCCTGGTGCCCGTCCCCGTGGACCGCGACGGCATGGACGTGGGGGCCGTCCGCTCGATCGCGGACGAGGCGCCGCTGCGCGCCGTGTACCTCACCCCGCACCACCAGTACCCCACCACGGCGCTGCTCTCGCCCGCGCGGCGCATCGCGCTGTTGGAGCTCGCCGCCGAGCGACGCATCGCCATCCTGGAGGACGACTACGACAACGAGTTCCACTACGAGGGGCGGCCCGTCCTGCCCCTGGCGAGCGCGGACCCGGCGGGGGTGGTCGTGTACCTCGGGACCTTCTCGAAGGTGTTGGCCCCCGGCCTCCGCTTGGGCTGGCTCGTGGCGCGTCCAGACGTGGTGGAGGGGGCGGCGCGGCTGCGCGCGCTCGTGGACCGGCAGGGCGATCGGGCCGTGGAGCACGCCGTCGCGGAGCTGCTGGAGGACGGGGAGGTCGTCCGTCACATCCGGCGGATGCGGCGCACCTACCAGCGACGGCGGGACGCGCTCGCGGACGCTCTGGAGGAGCAGTTCGGGGACCGGCTCTCGTTCCGGCGCCCTCGGGGCGGGATGAACCTCTGGGTGCGGGCTCACGACGTGGACGTGGACGCCTGGCGGGACCGGGCCGCGGCCTCCGGAGTCCGCTTCGCCACGGGGGGCACGTTTCGCTTCGACCGGCGGCCCGTTCCCTTCCTGCGCCTCGGGTTCGCCCCCCACGATCCCCCCGAGCTCCGGCGCGCCGTGGCCCGCATGCGCCGGGCGCTCGACGCCGCGTCCGCCCGTCGATGACGCGCAGGCGGGCGCAGCGGAGCCCTGCGCACGAAACTTCCTTGCGCTAGATTCATCGCGCGATCGTCTGTCTCCCCCTTGGAGTGCACCCCGTGCCCGCAATCTCTCGTACTTTCGTCGGCCTCTCCCTGTCCACCCTCCTGCTGCTCTCCCTCGGCTGCCAGGACGTCGGCATCACCGAGGCGCGTGAGCGCGAGGGCGACGACCCCGGGGAGTGCTCGGACGACGCGGACAACGACGCCGACGGCCTGTTCGACTGCGAGGATCAGGACTGCAGCCTGGCCCCCGACTGCCGACCCAACACGCCCCCCAACGCGCCCGAGATCCGCATCGATCCCTGGGTCCCGACCACTACGGACAACCTCGGCTGCGTGATCGACGTCCCCTCCGCGGACCCAGAAGACGACGAGATCACCTACACCTACCGCTGGGAGGTCGACGGCGACGACGGCGGCGAAGACCCCAACGTGTCCTCGTCGTCCACCGCGAAGCACCAGGTCTGGACCTGCTTCGTGACCCCGAGCGACGGCATCGACCAGGGCACGACCGTGACCGCGTCGGTCACGATCGACAACACCGCGCCCACCCAGCCCGGCGTCTCGATCCAGCCGGGCTCGCCCACGGCGGACTCCGATCTGGTGTGCAGCGTCACGGCGCCGTCCGAGGACGCCGACGGCGACGAGGTCACCTACACCTACGCCTGGGAGGTCAACGGAAACTCCGTGAGTCGTTCGGGCCAGAGCATCCCCGCCAACGAGACCGCGAACAACGACTCCTGGAAGTGCATCGTCACCCCCGAGGACGACGAGGAGGAGGGCGCCACCGGCTCGGACACGGTGGAGGTGCACTTCGACGTCGTGCCCCACGTGAGCGCGGGCCGCTGGCACACGTGCGACATCGGCTTCGACGGCGCGTACGACTGCTGGGGCGTGCAGTCCGGCTCGAACAACTCGGGGCAGGTCACCAACCGCCCCGCGGAGGCCTTCGGCATCGTGTCCATGGGCGAGAAGCACAGCTGCGGCATGACCCTGGACGGCACCGTCCGCTGCTGGGGCTACGACGCCGACAACCAGGGCAGCGACCCGTTCGGCACCTACTCGCACCTGAGCAGCGGCTACAACCACAGCTGCGGCGTCCTGAACACCCAGGAGGTGGCGTGCTGGGGCACCGCCAACAACTGGGCCGTCGCGCCGCCCGCGGGCCCGTGGAACCAGGTCGCGTCGGGCGACGAGTTCTCGTGCGCCATGACCGAGAACGGGAACGTCACCTGCTGGAACGGCGTGTCCTCGCCCAGCGGCACGTTCTCTCAGATCGACGCCGGCGGCGGCCACGTCTGCGGCGTGCGCACCAACGGCGCGATCGAGTGCTGGGGCAACGACAGCCACGACCAGGTGTCGCAGGCTCCGGCCGGGAACACCTGGGCCTACGTGACCGCGGGCGACACGCACTCCTGCGCGGTGGATGCCGACGACTCGACCGTCACCTGCTGGGGGAACGGCGCCAACGGCCAGCTGAACGCCCCCGGCGGCGCCTTCGACCAGGTCGACGCGGGCTGGAACCACACCTGCGGCGTGCGCGACAACGGCCAGGTGGCCTGCTGGGGCTGCAACGGCGCGGACGAAGGCCAGTGCAACCCCTGACCGCTGCTCAGTGAGCCTCCGCCCAGCTCGCCCCGTGCCCCACGTCCACGACGAGCGGCACCCGTAGCTCCACCACGTTCTCCATCCGCTCCCGGACGATCGCGCACGCCTCCTCGACCTCGTCCTCGGGCGCCTCGAACAGCAGCTCGTCGTGGATCTGGAGCAGCATCCGGGTCTTCAGCCCCGCCCGCTCGAGCCGGGTCGGCAGCTCGAGCATCACCGCCTTGCAGATGTCGGCTGCCGTGCCCTGAATGGGCGTGTTGGCGGCCATGCGCTTGCCGGTGGCGAGGTCGGTGAAGTTGTTGGACGAGAGCTCGGGGATGTAGCGGCGGCGGCCGAGCAGCGTCTCGACGTACCCCGTCTTCAGCGCCTCTTCCACGGTCGCGTCGACCCAGTCCCGCACCCCCCGGTAGTACTCGAAGTACCCCTCGATGTACGCCTGGGCCTCCCGGCGGGGGATGCGCAGGATCCCCGCCAGCGCGGTCGCTCCCTGGCCGTAGATGGTGGCGAAGTTGATGGTCTTGCCCACGTCGCGCTGCTCGCGGGTGACGGCCGCGACGGGGACGTCGAAGAGCTGGGAGGCGGTCCGGGAGTGCAGGTCCAGCCGCTGCTCGAACGACTCGATCAGCCTCGGGTCCCCCGACACGTGAGCGAGGACCCGCAGCTCGATCTGGGACCAGTCCGCGGAGATGAGGACGTGCCCCGGCTCGGCGACGAACGCCCGCCGGATGCGCTTGCCCTCGGGCGTGTGGATCGGCGTCTTCTGGAGGTCCGGATCGGTCGTGATCAGCCGCCCCGTCGCGCCCACGGTCTGCTGGATTCGGGTGTGGATGCGGCCCGTGTCGGGGTGGACGGACGCCACCAGCACGTCGGTATAGGTGTTGATGAGCTTCGTGAACTTGCGGTGCTGGAGGAGCTCCGTGGCGATGGCGTGGCCCTTGCGCTCGAGCGCCTCGAGGACGTCGACGTTCGTCGAATACCCGGTCTTCGTCCGCTTGATGACCGGCAGCTCCAGCTCCTCGAAGAGCACCTCGCTCAGCTGCTTGGTGCTGCGGATGTTGAACTCCCGCCCCGCCATGCCGTGAATCCGCTGCTCGTGCTCGGCGACGACGGCCCGAAACTCGACGCCGAGGCGGTCCAGGTCGTCGGGGTCGACCTTGATCCCCGCCAGCTCCATGCGCCCCAGGACCGCCGACAGCGGCTGCTCGTGCTCGCGGAGGTGCGCGGTCTGCCCCTCGCCCTCGACCCGGTCCACGAGCCTGGGAAACACCCGCCCCACGAGGTCCGCGTGGCGACACGCCCAGGCCGACACCGCGCCCACGTCGGCCTCGCTCCAGCGCACCTCCTTCTTCCCCGCGCCGACCACGGCCTTGGCCGCGGGGGTCGTGATGTGCAGGTACTGACGGACGATCTGGTCGAGGCGGTGGGGGATGATCCCGGTGGGGTCCACGAGGAACGACGCGAGGCGCAGATCGAAGTCGACGCCGCGCAGCTCCACGCCCTGGCGGCGGAGGGCCAGCCAGAGCTCCTTGGCGTCGTGTACGACCTTGTGCCGGTGGGCGTCCTCGAGCCACACCTTCAGCACGATGAGGCCCAGCCGCCCCACGCCTCCGCCGGGTCCGAAGAAGGAGACGTAGGTGGCGGTGCCCTCGCCCAGAGACAGCGCGATCCCCGCCATCCGGGTGATCGCCGGGGGCGCCGCGTCGTGGATCGGCACGACGGCCACGGGCTGGTCGTGGGGGTGCTCGAAGAGGCGGCTGAGCACCGCGCGGGTGCCCGCGAGATCCGTCACGGTGTCGTAGCGCACGTCGTCTTCGGCGGCGGCGATGCCCTCGCGCTGGGCGTCCGAGATGAGGGAGTAGAACTCGAGCTCCAGGTGCAGCTCGTTGAGCACCGCCGGATCGGGGGGATCGATGCGCAGGTCCTCGAGCGTCAACTCCAGGGGGACCTGCTGGTCGATGGTCGCCAGCTCCTGGGAGATGCGGGCCTGGGCCGCGTGCTCCTCGAGCAGCTCCCGGCGCTTGCCCTTGAGCTTCGAGGTGTTCGTGAGGACGCCTTCGAGGTCCCCGAACGTCGCCAGGAGGTCGCTCGCCGTCTTCTTGCCGATGCCCGGGACGCCGGGGATGTCGTCGATCTTGTCGCCCATGAGCGCCAGGAAGTCGACGAACTGGTCCGGGCGCGCGCCCCACTTCTTGAACACCAGATCGGAGTCGTAGGTGACGTCCCGCAGCGTGTCGATCATGCGCACGTCGGGGCCGATGAGCTGCGCGAAGTCCTTGTCCGCGGCGAGGATGTGGACCTCGTGACCCGCGGCCCGCGCCAGCCGCGTCAGCGTCCCGATGATGTCGTCCGCCTCGAACCCCCGCTGGCGCAGCATGGGGAAGTTGTTGGCGGCGACGACCTTGTCGATCCACGGCAGCTGCGCCTTGAGGTCGGGGTCCATGCGCGGTCGACTGGACTTGTACTCGGGGTACTTCTGGGCGCGGAAGGTGGGGCCCGGGGCGTCGAACACGACCGCCCCGTAAGTGGGGGTCTTGCCCGCGAACGTCTTCCGAAACATGTTCGCGAAGCCGAAGACGGCGTTGGTGGTGAGCCCGAACGTGGTGCGGAGGTTGCTCGGGAGGGCGAACCACGCCCGGAAGACCATGGAGGAGCCGTCTACCAGGACCACGCGTTCACGAGCCATGGGGTCAGTAGACCATCCCCGCCTTGCCAAACGCCGCCGGGGCACTAGAACACGGGGCATGTACTTCGACCCCCTCTACATGATCGTGCTCGGTGTCGGCTTCGGCCTGAGCCTCCTCGCCTCGATGTGGACGAAGGCCGCGTTCCGCAAGTACAGCCGCGTGCGCACGGCCGGGGGGCGCACGGGGGCCCAGGTGGCCGCCGCCATCCTGCGCGCCGAGGGCATCCACGACGTGGGGATCGAGCGCGCCTCCGGATTCCTGTCCGACCACTACGACCCCCGCAGCCGCACCCTCCGGCTGAGCCCGGACGTGCACGACGGGGCCTCCGTGTCGGCCGCCGGCGTCGCCGCCCACGAGGTCGGCCACGCGCTCCAGCACGCCCAGGGCTACGCGCCCATGAAGATTCGGCAGGCGATGGTCCCGGTGGCGAGCTTCGGCACGAACGCGGGGATCTGGATCGTCATCATCGGGCTCATGATCGGCATGACGGCCCTCGCGCAGGTGGGCGTCGCCCTGTTCGCCGGCTTCGTCGCCTTCACGCTCGTTACCCTCCCCGTGGAGTTCGACGCGAGCATCCGCGCCCGCAAGGCCCTCCACCAGCACGGGCTGCTCCACGGGGCCGAGCTCGCCGGGGTGTCCCGCGTCCTCACCGCCGCGGCCGCGACGTACCTCGCCGCCGCGATCTCGGCGATCCTGCAGCTCCTCTACTGGGCGATGCGCGCGGGCCTGCTCGGCGGCCGCGACGACTAGACCGAGGGCTCGACGTCCAGCTCCGCGACCGTCGCGCCCCAGCCGCCCTCTCCCGCGCCGCCGAGGCGGAACGAGACGACCCGCGGGTGGCGCTCCAGCTCCTTCTGCACGGTCCGCCGGGCGACGCCCTTGCCCTTGCCGTGGATCAACCGCACGGGGCTGATGCCGCGGTCCGCGCACTCGTGCAGGTAGTCGCGGACGACCGGACCGACCTCGCGCGGCTGGAACCAGTGCAGGTCCAGCTCGTCCGTGATCGGCACCTCCACGACCTCGGGCGGTTGCCAGGGCGGCTCTTCGTCGCTCATGGCTCGGAGCATACGCGTGGGTCGTCTAGGCTCCCGGCATGGCTGAGGTGAAGGACGTCCTGGACAAGATCGGGTTCGGCTACGGGCTCCTCGGCGAGCACCCGATGCGGGCCCGGGCCTACACCAACGGCGCGCGCATCATCAAGAAGCTCGGCAAGGGCGTGCGCGCGGCGTACTACGACGGCGAGCTCGGCAAGATCCGCGGGATCGGCAAGGGCCTGCTGGGGACGATCGGGGCGGTCCTCGAGGGGCGCCCCGTCCCGCAGCTGGCGGAGCTCGAGGAGCGCATCCCCGCGGGCCTGTTCGAGACCCGCCGCATCCGGGGGATCGGTCCGAGCAAGATCCGGGCGCTGTGGCACGAACTCGGCCTCACGACCGTGGCCGAGATCGAGTACGCCTGCAACGAGAACCGGCTCGTCGATCTCAAGGGCTTCGGCCCGAAGACCCAGGAGACGGTCCTCGCCTCGATCGCCGCGATGCGCGAAGGCCGCGAGGGGCTGCGTCAGGACCAGGCGCAGGAGGGTGCTCGCGCGGCGTTGCAGCGCCTCGAGGCCGAGGGGATCCGGGCGGCGCTGGTGGGGGACGTGCGACGCGGGACCGAGATCGCCACGTCCGTCGACCTGCTCGTGCTCGGCGACGAGGCCGTCCAGGACCGCGCCGGGAAGCTGCTGGCGGGGGAGGGGACCGTCCCCGTGACCGTCACCGGGTGCGCCGATCCCTCGCTGTTCGCGGTCCACACCCTGCTCGCCACGGGCACCTCGGGGCACATCGAGGCCCTCGCCGCGCGCGCCGGGGAGCGGGGCGGATCCCTGGACGCCGAGGGCCTCTTCCTCGACTCGGGCATGGGCCCCCACCTCGTCGACTGCGAAGACGAGGACGCGGTGTACGCCGCCCTCGGGCTGCACCCGACCCCGCCCGCGCGCCGGGAGCCCGGCGTGCCGCTCGTGGGGGTGGGCGTCGCGCGGCCTCGGCTGCTGCGTCGGGAGGATCTGCGCGGGGCGCTGCACAACCACACCACCGACAGCGACGGCATCCACGGGCTGGAGGAGATGCGGGCCGCGGCGACGGCGGCCGGCCTGGAGTACCTCGGGATCTCCGAGCACTCGCGCACCGCGGCGTACGCGGGGGGCCTGCCCGTCGACCGGCTGCTCGACCAGGTGCAGCGGATCGCGGCCATGAACGACGCGCGCGGGGACGACGCGGTCCTGCTCACGGGCGTGGAGAGCGACATCCTCCGGGACGGCGGCCTCGACTACCCGGACGAGATCCTCGCTGCGCTGCAGGTCGTCGTCGCGTCGGTCCACACGCGGTACAGCGCGGACCCCGACGCGATGACGGCCCGCATGTGCGCGGTCGCCCGGAACCCCTTCACCGCCGTCGTCGGGCACCCCACGGGGCGGCTCCTGCTCGGTCGCCCGGCGTCGCCCTACGACGTCGAGGCGTTCCTGGACGCGTGCGCCGAGGGCGGCTGCGCCGTCGAGCTCAACGCCAACCCCCAGCGGCTGGACCTCGACGAGGTGCACTGCGCCATGGCCAAGGAGCGCGGCGTGCTCGTCTCGATCTCCCCGGACGCGCACAGCGCGCAGGCGTTGTCGCACCTGGACCACGGCGTGGTCATCGCGCGCCGGGCCGGGCTCGGTCCCGACGACGTCCTCAACTGCATGCCCCTGGGGCAGCTCGAGGCCTGGCTGGACGGTCGCCCGAGGCCCTGATCAGTCTTCGATCGTCCCCGAGGGCATCGGGCCGATCACGGGCGGTCTGCGCGGGCGGGGGCGCTTGCCCGTGGCCGACTTCTCGAGGCCGGTCTTCAGCCGCTCGAGCACCTCGGCGCGGTGTCGGAGCCAGCTCCAGGCGCTCACCGACGTGACGGCCCAGCCCGCGTCCCGGAGGAGATCCCAGCGGCTGTGTTCGCGCAGCCGGGCCCCGGGCGTCCACCCCGCGGCGGGCCCGTCGAGCAGGATCGCCAGCAGGAACGGGCGTGGCCGGACGCTGTCGCGCACGGCGATGTCGATGCGGCAGTCCGTCGCGCCGATGTCGCGCTCGCAGGGGTAGCCCAGCTTCTGCACGGCGGCCACGATCGAGGCCGCCAGGGCGTCGGTGGCGGGCGCGTGGTCCCGGGGAGGGAACCTGCGTCGGGCGCCTCGGGTCCAGCCCGCGGCGTCGGTCAGGTAGCGCCGAAGGACCGCCAGGGGTCCCTCCTCCGGCAGCGACGCCTCGGGATCGACCGAGCTGAGCACGATGGTCTTCGAGCGCGCCGCCGCCAGGGCGCCGTCGAGGTACGTCGCCGCGTCGTCGCCTCCCAGCACGCCCACGCTCTCGGGCACCACGGCCTCGCCGTCGGCCGCCACGCCGGGCACGAAGAGCACGATGTCCCGCGCCTCGCCGCGCAGGTCTTCGAGGGATCGGACGATGGTCTGGGTGCCGGCCGGCCGCTCGCGCGCCGCCCCCAGGATCGAGCGGTAGCCGCGGCTTCGGAGGCCGCGCCGGCGGATGCGGGCGAGCACACAGTCCCGCTGGGTCGGGGTCGCCGTCACGATCGCGAGGCTGCGCTCGGGATCGGCCTCGAGCAGCTGGCCCAGGAGCTCCGCGGCGGCGTCGGCCTCCGCGATGTTCCCCCTCCGGGTCCAGGAACCCGCGATGCGGATCATCTCGATCGCGGGCGGCTTCGGCCGGGGGTGGAAGAGGGGGGCGGAGCGCAGCGGCGTCCTCGGACTGAGGGCGCGGCGTGCGTCGGTGAGGTGCGGGAAGACGGCGCCGTGAGCGAACGTGTAGCGCGTGGCTCCGAGGGCGGCCCGCGCGCGGCGGAAGAAGCTCTCTTCGGGGTCCGGCCCCGGCCTCCGGGAGTCGCCCATCACGAGCACGGTCCGGCCCCGACGCGCGGCCGGCAGGGCCCGCTCGACGGTCAGCTCGTCGGCGTCGTCGAAGGCCACCACGTCGAACCGCTCCCCTGGCGGGAAGGCCGCGGCGGCCGCCTCGGGGGTGCACAGCCAGACCGGCACGATCGCCTTGAGGCTCCGCTCCCAGAACCGCTCGACGATCTTCGCCGCCGAAGGGGAGCGCCCCTCGCCGTCGAACGCGTCGACGAGGTCCGTCATGACCTCCGGCAGCGCGTGGATGCGGGCCGCGACCCGCTCGCGTACGGCGTCGGCGCCGCCCTCCAGGAGCGCGGTCGTGGCTTCGTTCAATCGCTTCCGCCGCCGACGGTCGGCGCCCTCGGAGAACTCGGCGAGCTCGGGGCGCCCGGCCTCGGCGTCTCGGATCCAGCGCTCGGCGAAGGCCGCGGCGAGCGTCTTCTCGGGGGACGCGTCCCCCCCTTCAGCCAGGGTCACCGCCACGTCCGCGAGCCCCACGTGGGCGGCCTCGACGCTCGCCACCAGGGTGTCGGCGGCGGCGAGGTCGTCGAACTTGTCCGCCACCTCCGTCTGGAACCACCCGTCGATGAGCGTCGGCCTGTTCTGCTGGAAGGCGTAGTCGACCCACCCCTCCGACGACGGCCCGATCCACTCGGAGAGGGCCTCCTTCGCCTCCATCACGGCGGCGTGGATGGCGGGGGCCTGCAGCGCGTGGCGAGCCTTCGCCACCTGCGCGTCGTGCTGCTGCCGGGTGCGGGGCAGCGACACCTTGAGCGTCACGTCGTACCGCTCGGGGACGCCCTGCCACCGCTTCACGAACTCGAGCGCCGTGCCTGCGTCCTGCGGGGCCGCGCGCAGGGCCTCGTCGGGGGCCTTGCGGAGGGCGTGTCGGTCGAGCGTGGTGATCGACAGCGTCTTCGCCGTGGTCCGCACCATCCGGCCGAGCCCCAGCCGACGCTTCAGGCGCTTGACCCCGCGAGCGACGTCGTCGGCGTTCAGCCGCTCCCGCCGGAGGGCCTCCTGCAGGCGCTTCTTCACGGCGTGGAAGCCGGGGTTGATGACGCGGATCGCGTTGTCCTCGTACTCGTCCCAGCTGTCGATGTCCGCTTGGAGCGCGCCCCACTCCTCCCGCGGGATCCGGGGGAACTTCCCGCCCGCCTTCTTCCGCTTGTCGATGAAGCGCTCCACCCGACGGGCATCGGCCGCCACGGGGTCGGCGCCTTCCCGGGCGGCGTCCGGCGACGCGAGCCACTTTCGGGCGGTCTCGATGGAGGCCCAGGCCGGGTGGCCCAGGGGCGGGGCCTCGTCGAGGAACTCGCGGAGCTCGCGCAGGTCGTCCTCGGACTCGGCGGCCCGCTGGAGCGGCGACTCCGGGGCGTGCTCCGAGTCCTTCCAGGCGCGCGCCGCGGCGACCGCCTCCTTCGCCGCCGGGAGGGTCCTCTCGAGCGCCGCTTCGAGATCCTCGCGGGTCCGCCCGGCGTAGGAGGGTCGCTCGGGGACCGACTCCGTGGGGACCAGCGTCTCCAGCTTCGCCTTGCAGTACTCCGGGATCGGCGCCAGGAGGGCGTCGAGATCGCCGGGCTCGATGACGGGCAGGGAGTCGACGAGCTCGTCGTCGACCAACCCCCGCCGATCGAGGCGGCGCACGTAGCAGTCGAAGGGGGAGCGCGGCCCGCCGTCGCCCAGCAGCTGGGGGTGCACGGCGTCGAACCACTCGACGTCTCCCGCCAGGGTCTCGATCGCCGCATCCCGCGCCGCGATGGCGGTCCCCGTCGGCTTCGGGGGGCGCTTCCGCAGCGTCTTCCGCACGGCGCGGAACAGGTTCTCTCGGTCCCGGGCCGGATCGAACAGGAGCACGGCCCCGTCCGCCAGGCCGACCGCGTCCAGGCGACGGCGGATCTCCTCCAGGCTCTCCCGACGCGACGACACCACCAGCAAGGCCGCCCCGCGCGCCATCGTGCCCGCGGCGAGGTTGACCAGCGTCTGGGTCTTGCCGGTGCCGGGGGGCGCCTCCACGAGCGTGTCCTTGCCCCACCCCGCGCGGCCCAGGATCGCCTCCTGATCGCCGTCCCAGGGCACGACGGGCCACAGGTGATCGCCGGGCGGACCGGCCTGCTCGGGGGTCACGCTGGGCATGACCTGGGTGGCGCCGAGGCCGCCGTCGTCCTCGCCGAGGGCGACGCGGGCCCAGAAGGCCTTCCGGTCGACGTCCTCGTCGCGCTGGATCGAGCGCAGGAGGGCGAGCTGGTCCTCGGCGACGGCGGTGGAGAGCGTGTCGAACCGGCCGAGGACCGCGCTCGGGCCGACATACAGGCGTCCGGCCTCCCCGTCCGGGACGGGGGGCGTGACGGGCAGAGGATCGGTGGACGGCTCCCCGCCGGGGGGGCGCGGGCGCGGGGTGGGAGCCACCGACAGGCCCATCTCCATGAGGTCGGGCACGAGGCGGGTGAGGTACTCCCGTGGGTCGTCGGGCGCCGCGTGGAGGCCGCCCTCGTAGAAGACCTCCCAGGCCAGCTCCTCGAGCTCGTCGGCGCCGAACCGCTTGCGGGCGAACCGACGCAGCGCCAGCAGCAGGAAGCGGTTGACCTGGAGCGCGTCGCCGTTGGGGCGTCCCTGGAGCTGCCAGCCGCTGAACCGACCCTGGTCGAAGTCCTGCTCGAGGCGGACCGGGAAGAAGAAGAGTGGAGCCTGAATCGTGAGGCCGCGACCGATCTCGCCCGAGAGGAAGGGGAAGCCGATGCTCAGATCGTGCGCCCCGTGGCTCTCCTCGTGGAGCGTCGCCACCCGGTGCATCTTCGTGAGCCGCGGCTCCAGCGCCTCTTCCGCCTCGTCTTCGGGCGGAAACGACACCAGCTTCACCTTGCGGTGCGAGCCGCAGGTGAGCCCACGGAGCGCCGCGGCGGACAGGCCTTCGCGTGCGGGCTCGAGATCGACGAGGTCGAGCATGGCCCGGGCGCGCGCGGAGGTGAGGCGCAGGCAGGGGTTGTCGGGGCCGAAGTCGGCCGTGCGGTCGCGGAGGGTCGAGACGGCGTTGTGGAGCGGGTCGGACATGGATGCGCAGGCGGTACCGGAGGGGGATTCGTGCGGATGATACTCGTTCCGGCGGACGTGCTATCTCGTGCCCCGATGCCTTGGGGCCCCACGCTGCGCGCCGCGCGTCACCATTCGCTCCGGCGGATCGGGTGGTTCGGGGTCGATCGGGCCCTCCGGGCGCTGGAGGCGGGGCTCCCGGTGCGCCTCCACGCGGCCGCCGATCGGGCGACCCGCCGGGACCGGGCCGACGCCGGCGCGCTCCGCCGGTGGGGTGGGTCCCCGGCGGCCGAGATGCTCCTGCCCCCGCTCGATCCCGAGTCGGATCCCCGCGCGGGGCGCCTGCGCATCCTCGGTTGGAGCCGCGCCTCGGACCCGGCCGCGCCGGACTGGGCCTCGGAGGGCATGCCCGCGCTCTTCGCCGAGCGCGTCCACTACCTGCGCGATCCGGTGGCCGTCGCCGCGGCGGGGGACCCGGACTTCCTCGCGACGGTGCTCGAGGATCACTGGACGCGGTGCCGCCCGGGACGAGGCGCCGCTTGGCGGCCGTTCCCCCTCGCGCGTCGGTCCCTCAACCTCCTGCGGCTGTGGGCCGTGCTCGAGGGGCGAGGCGCCGTGACCGAGCCCCTGCGCCGCGAACTCGATCGGCACACCCGCGTGGCGGCCGCGCTGCTCTCGGTCCGCCTCGAGCGCCACAGCCGCGGCAACCACGTGCTCACCGAGCTGGCCGCCCTCGCGTGCTCGGCCCGGGTCCGGGGCGGGCGGCCTCGCGGCGTGCTGGAGCGCCTGGTCGAGGAGGCCGCGCGCCAGTTCCTGGGCGGCGGCGGACACCACGAGCGGAGCCCGCGCTACCACCTCGACGTCGTGCGCGATCTGCTCGACGTGATCATCGCGTGGGGCGACGACCTCCCCGACGGCCCCCGGGCGGGGCTCGGTCGGCTCGTGACCCGAGGCGTCGCGTTCGGCGCGGCCCTGAGCCACGGAGACGGCGACGTGGCGCTCTTCAACGACGGCGCCCTGGGCGACGGGCCGACCTGGGAGGAGATCGCGCGCGCCGCGACCGCCGCCGGCCTTCGAGTCCCGGACCCCGAGCGGTTCGTGGCCTTCCCCGAGGAGGGGTACGTCGTGGATCGCCGGGGCGACCGACGCCTCCTCGTGGACTGCGGCCCCCCGGGCCCGCCGGAGCAGGCCGCTCACGCGCACTGCGACATCCTCTCGTTCGAGCTCTCGGACGGCCCCCGACGCGTCGTGGGGAATCGGGGGACGTCGGACTACTCGGGGCCCGGCCGACGGGCCACCCGGGGCACGGCCTCGCACTCCACCCTTCAGGTCGGAGACCTCGAGCAGGCGGAGCTGGTGGGCGACTTTCGCGTGGGTCGGCGCGCCGCGCCCGAGCTCGTCGAGGCGAGCCCGGACCGGATCGCGGGTCGGCTGACCTACCCCGACGGGGGCGTGGTGCACGAGCGCGCCTGGACGCCGGGGACCGGCGACGACCTGGTGGTGGTCCGCGATCGGGTGAAGGGCCGCGGGGATCGTGGAGCAGTGGCCCGGTTCCACCTCCCCGACGCGACCGACGTCGCGGTGGACGGGGGCGTCTCGTGGCGCGTGGGGGGCCGCCGCTACTCCCTGTCCGCCGGGGGAGGCCGCGTGCGCGCCTTCGCCTCGACCTGGCACCCCCGGCCGGGGGCCTCTCGCCCCGCCTGGACCGCCGAGGTGACGCTGGGCCAGGACGAAGCCGTGACCACGATCCGGAGGTCCTCGTGACCGCCTTGGTCGGGGTCACGCTGGGCGCCGCGGTGCTCGCCGCGGTGGCGGGGGCGCTGCTGCCTCGCTGGGCGGACGCGTGGGGCCTCCAGGACGTGGGCGAGGAAGGTCATCGCAGCCACCGAGGACCCCTCCCGCGGGTCGGGGGGCTGGCGGTGGGGCTCGCGTTCTTCGTCGCCTGCGGCGCCGCGGGGGTGCTCGACGGGGCCGTCCTCCTCGCGCCGTTGGCCCTGGTCCTCGGGCTCCACGACGACCTCCGCGCCACCGACGCGCGGGGGCGCCTGCTCGCGATCACGGCGCTCGGGGTCGCGGTCTGGTGGCTCGGACCGTCCGTGGAGACGCTGCGACTCACCGACGTCCTCGTGGTGGACGCGCCGGGCCCCGCGATCACGGTGCTCTGGATCGTCGGCGTCGTGGTGGCCTTCGACTTCCTCGACGGGCTGGACGGCCTCGCCGGGGGCGTCGCGGCGCTCGCGTCGGTCGCCTGGGTCGGCTACGCGGTCGCCTCGGGAGACGCCGGGCGCGGCCTCACGAGCGCCGCGCTGGCGGGGTCGCTCCTCGGCTTCCTCGTGCACAACCTTCGGCCCGCGAGGATCCAGCTGGGCGATCACGGGTCGAACCTCGTGGGCTTCCTGGTCGCGGTCACGGCCCTCGAGGCGGGGGGATCCGCCGCGGGCCACCCTATGGTGGCGGCGGGCCTCGTGCTGGGGGTGCCGATCCTGGACGCCGGCCTCACCGTCGGCCGCCGCTTGCGGAGCGGGTCGGGCCTCTTCCGCAGCGAGCGGGGGCACCTGCATCACCGCCTCGTGGACCGCGGCTTCGGACACGGGGGGGCGGTGCTGCGGCTCTGGGGCGCCACCGCGGTGGGCGCCGCGGCCGCCGCGGCGAGCCTGCAGGGCGGGGTCTGGACGGTGGCCGCAGCCTTCGTGGCGTCCGCGTCGGTGGTCGTCCTGGTGCGATGGTCGCGGCCCCGCCCATGAAAACGCGTGCCGTCGGGGTCGCGCGGGGCGCCGCGGCGTGGAATCCTGACCAGCGGTGAGTCACGGACTCGTCGGCAGCTCCCTGGAGCACTACCGCTTGGACGCCCCCCTCGGCGCGGGGGCCATGTCCGAGGTGTACCTGGCGACCGACACCGCCCTGGGCAAGAAGGTCGCCGTCAAGGTGATCCACCCCAGCGCGGCCCTCAACCCCGAGCAGGTGACCCGCTTCGAGCGGGAGGCGCGGGCCGCCGCGAGGCTCCAGCACCCCCACGTCGCCGTCGTGTACTTCGCCGGCACCACCACCTTCGCCGCGCCCTTCTACGCCATGGAGCTCATCGAGGGCTGGTCCATGGACGAGCTCATCGAGGCCCGCATGCGGTTCCGACTGGAGCAGGCCCTCGCGTTGTTCGCCCAGGCCTGCTCGGGGCTCGACGCCGCCTCGAAGGCGGGGATCTTCCACCGGGACATCAAGCCCGCGAACCTGATGGTCGGGCGCGACGGGATCCTCAAGGTCGTGGACTTCGGCCTCGCGAAGCTCAACGACGACGCCTCGCTCACCCAGTCCGGCACCATGATGGGCACCCCCACGTACATGGCGCCGGAGATCGCCCGAGGCACCGGCGGGGACTTCCGATCGGACATCTATTCGCTGGGCGTGACCTTCTTCCACATGCTCGCCGGGTTCCCCCCGTTCGAGGCCGACACGACCTACGGCGTGTTGCTCAAGCACATCCAGGACGAGCCGCCCCTGCTCCGGGAGGTGAACACGAGGCTCCCCGAGCGCCTGACCTCCCTCGTGCAGCGCATGCTCGCGAAGATCCCGGAGGCGCGGCCCACGTCCCACGCACAGGTGCACTACGAGCTCCTGGGGATCGCCGCGGAGCTCGACGGCGCGGCGGGCACCAACCCCCAGCTCGCCTACTGCACCAACGAGGAGCGGGTCACCGTGGCCGCGGGGGCGCGCTGCACCGAGTGCGGGGAGGCCTACGCGTCGTACCGACGACCCGAGCGCCTGCACGTCGACATCGTGGGGTGGAATCGGAACGACGGGCGCGACGCCGTGGCGCTGCACATCGGCAAGCAGGTCGCGCAGGCGGCGGTGGCGCGTCAGCTCGAGGTGCTGCCCTACCGCGCCGCCCAACGCGTGCCGCGCAACCGGGCCCGGGAGCTCCAGCGCACGCTCTTCGAGCTGGGCGCCGACGTGCAGCTGGTGGCTGCGGACGCGTCGGGTCGCGAGGGCGATCCCGGGAAGCGGCCCGCGCTGCCGCGCAAGGTCCTGTGGCCGCCGCCGCCGCGCATCGGGGCAGGGGAGGGCGCCGGGGCCACGGTCTCCGAGCCCGCCACCCAGTCGCGGATGAAGAGCGCGCTGGGGCGCGTCGAGCGCCCCTCGGGCGTGAACCTGTTCCTGGTCGCCGCCGTGGTCGTGCTCGCGGGGCTCCTGCTGCGGGAGCGCTTCTCGAAGGCTCCCGAGGCCCCGCCGCCCGAGGCCGCGCCCGTCGAAGCGGAGGAAGAGGCCCCCCTCGAGGCGCGCGCCGCTGCGACCCCGGCGCCCCGCGTCGCGCCCGCGGAGGATCCCGCCCCCACCCCCGCCGAGGCCCCCGTCGAAGAAGCCGAGCCCGAGGTCACGGAGGTCCCGACGGAGGTCGAAGCGGCCGCCGACGAGGAGCGCCCGGAGTCCCGGTGGTTCCGGACGACGGACACGGGGCTCGACGCGGCCGTGGCCTCCGCCGCCCTCGGGGCGCTCGACGACGCGGCCGAGGAGCTGGGCGCGGCCCTGGGTCTGCGTCCCCGGGACCTCTCCGCGCGGTTGTCCGCGGAGCCCCTGGACGGCTCGGGGCGGGCGTGGACGGAGGCTCCTTATTCGCCGGAGATCGTGTTCCCGGCGGGGGGCGCCCGGGACGACGCCGCCGCCTTGCGCGCCGCGGCTCGAGGCCTCGTGACCCGCGCCGCGACCAGCGAGGTCGCGGGCGACCGGGCGCCGCCCTGGTTCGTCGTGGGGCTGTCCCTGTACGCGGAGCAGGGCCCCACGACCGTCGATGAGAACGCGGCCGTCATCGCCGCGGATACGCTCTTCCCCACCCGCCTGCTGGCCGGGACCCAGCGCAACGACGCGCCGACGGAGCGTGCGCTGCGATCCTTCTCGGGGTTCCTTGTGGAGCAGTACGGCTGGGACAAGGTGAGCCTCTTCGCCCGAAGGTTGGGGCGCGGGGCCTCGCCGGACGACGCGGGTCGGGAGGCGTTCGCGGGCCCGCTCTCGGAGCTCGAGCTGGCCTGGCAGGACGCCTGCGGGCTCGAGTAGCCGCCGAGGCCTCCTCGCTCAGCCGACCAGGATCCGGTGGTCGCCGCCGCGCAGCGCGACGGGCTCGCCCACCGGAGGCACCAGCTCCAGCCGCACCCCCTCCGGCGCCTTGATGCGCACGTCCACCCGGCCGTCTGCCGCGGGGTCCACGGCGACCGAGAGGCGCCCCGCGAGGGTCGGGATGTCCACGAGCCGGAGCGGCTCGCCCCAGAGGTCGGCGGGGAGGCCCGCGAACAGGCGGAGGCGGCCCCCGCGCGCGCCCCGGCCGTCGGGCGGCTCGGTGACGAGCGCGTGCCGAATCAAGGCGAGGTGCACCCCGGCGCACTGGAGCGCAGCGCGCGGGTCCTCCGACTCCGAGGGCAGACGATCGTCGGCCGGGGTCCACTCCCGGGCGTGGCCCGCGGGGAGGTGCACCATCACCTCGTGGTCCAACACCGCCTCGAGGGCCGCGAGGTGGGTGAGGAAGGTCGCCCTGTCCCCCGTCCAGAGGGCCGACATGGCCGGATCGTGGTTCTCGCCGGGCCCCGCGTCGGGACCTCGCGGGACGCTCCCCACGCGGCCCGCGATCCGCGCGGCGTGCTCCGGACCCAGGCCCGCCCACCGCAGCAGCGACTCCGCCGTCCAGCCCTGGGCCCGCACCACCCCGGGGCCCACCCGGTGCGTCGTCCGACGTGCCCCGCCGAAGGTGGCCTGAAAGGCGTCCAGCGCGAGCGCGCCCGCGCCCCACAGGGCGAGGCCCTCGGCCCATCGACCGTAGGCGAGCGACGGGCCGTGGTCCGCCAGGCGGGGGGGCGCGCGCTCGTCGGCGACCCGAGTCCCCGTGGTGACCACCAGCCTGCGCACGACGTCGTCCCACGCCTCCGGAAGCCGGAACCCGACCGTGCCCGCGAGGATCTCCGCGCTCCGCTCGACCAGGTCGACCTCGGGGTCGCTCGTGGACCGGCCCCCGAGACGGATCGAGCCGTCGCCGCGCGGCACCCACGCCACCACCCGAACGATCCCCCGCCCGGCGAGGGCCAGGGGCACCAGGAGCACGTCCTCGCCGCCCGATCGGCGCATCCCCTCGACCTCCGCGCACCCGAGGCGCAGGAGGCTGGTCCGCGGCGCGTCCGCGAGGTTCTCGATCACGAGTCGCAGCTCGATCCCCGCCTCGGGGTGGGGCGCCGGGAGGATGCTGCGCAGTATCCGGAGGTCACCCGCCTCGGCCCGATCCACGAGGATCCCCGCCCGCGCGTCGCGTCCCCGCTCCCGGAAGGTGAGGCGGTGGTGATCGAGGTTCATGCCCAGGAGCCGTCGACGGCCCCGACGCCCCGGGACGTCCCAGCGCAGGGTGCCGTCGGGCGCGACCTCCACCCGGTCGTCCAGTCCCGGCACGCCGACCGTGAGCGTCGGCCTCACGCGATCGGGCGGCAGACCCGCGATCCGGTCGGGCCGGCGGGGGTAGGCGACCGGGCGGGGATCGAGGGTGACGCGCCGCACCGCGAACGGGACCCCGAAGGGATCGGGCATCGGCAGCCGGGCGCGTCGGCCGATCGACGGGCGATCGAGGCGGAGGACGACGCGCGTCGCGCCCGCGACGACCCCCGCCATGGTCGCGTCGAGCCCTCGCCGGGTCACCTTCACGGGCGTGCCGTCGATCTCCACGGCAGCGATCGAGGCCAGCCACGCCCCCAACAGCCCCTCGCCCCCGGCGGCGCCCACCCGCAGCACCTCGAGCCCGATCGCGCCGATCTTCCGGGGCGGGTTGCACTCCAGGACCAGCCCGACGGAGCCGCGCACGTCCAGGGCGGTGCGGGGGCAGCCGTCCACCGTGACGGGCAGGGCGGGGCGGTGCAGCCCCTCGGGTCGTTCGAGCAGCAGCTCCAGCGAGGGGCGGCGCGACAGGATGGGCGTGAGGGCGCCGATGCCCAGGATGCCCGGTCGCTGCATCGAGCCCCCGCCCGCCGCCTGCTCCACCACCACCGCGACCGCGGGGCCGGGGAGGGCGATCTTCCACTCCTTGCCGGGGGCGGGCTCGGGGGGCGTCGCCCACTCGATCGACTCGGCCCCCTCGCGCCGGACGCCGATGCGCGCCTGCCGGGGGACGTGGCCCTCGAGGAAGCGGACCACGACGCCGTCGAGCCCCACCGAGCGGCGCCACCGGACGCCTGCGCGGTGGGTGGCGGTGCGGTCGTCCACGGAGACGTATTCGGGCTCCTCCGCCCCCGCCAGCAGGTGCCAGGTGGAGGCGTACAGCGCCGCCTCGCTCGCCCCGGGACCCCACGTGTTCGCGAACGGCTCGGGGTGCTTCGGCCACGGCGCCACGGGGCCGGTGGGGACCGTCGCCGCGGGGATGCCGGCCGGCCGGACCGGGGCGGGCGCGGGCGCGGCCTCCTCCCTCTCCTCGACGTCCACCTCCGGGAGCGGGGCGGCCGTCCGGCCCTGAAGCCAGCGGCGGCGACGGGTGAGCGCGCCGTGCACGCCCGCTCCGAGGAACGCGACGGGGATGAGCGTCGCGAGCAGGCTCCAGCTGCCCTCGACCACGGCCCCGGCCGAGACCGTCGCCGCGACCGCCACGAGGATCCCGGCGGCGATCGACGCGCCGTCGAGGCGGGCGTCCAGGACCGCGGCCGCTCCCTCACGCTTCGGCTGCATGGCGACGACCGGACCCCAGAGCCCCACCGGGCGGGCGGCGCCGTGGAACGCGAGGAGCACGCTGCGCGGGTGAGCCTTCGCGAACAGGCACGCCGCCGCCGCCACGAACCCGCCGCCGGCGAGGAGCACGGCGGTCGCGAGGACGGGCCGGTCCCCGAGAGCCAGGGGACCCCAGACGACCCAGGTCAAGGGCAGGGCCGCGACCCAGGCCGCCACCTCGCCCGTGAGGTTGAAGCGCCACCACAGCCACCGCAGGGCGGCCGCGGGGACGGTCGCCACGCCGAGCGCCGCGACCGCCGGGACCAGGGAGGCGGGCTCGAACACCTCCGCCGGAGCCCGCGCCCACAGCAGCGCGACGGCGGCGGTGATCAGCACCCCGATGCGGAGGACCAGCACCTGCTTGCCGGGCTCCGCCTCGGGCTCGAAGACGCGGCGATGGACGTCGTTCCAGAGCGAGGCCGAGACCGCGACGAGCCCCTCGGCGACGGCCGCCCCGAACGTGGCGAGCAGGCCGACCACGACCCACCCCCGCGCCCCTTGCCGCGCGTAGCTCCGCGCCAGCTCGGGGCCCAGGTCGGTGCCTCCTTCGTTGGGCATCAACGTCATCGCGGCCAGCGCGAGGACGATCCCCGGGACCACCCGCAAGCCCAGGGCGAGGACGGCCTGGAGCGTGCGCGCGGCCGCCGCGTCTTCGTCCGTGCGCGCCGCGAGGTCCCGCTGGACGAAGGCCCCGTTCATGCGCCCCGCGGAGAGGAACGCGACCGCGGCGAGGGCGACGACCGCCGGCCCCGTGAACGCTTCGGGCACGGCCTCCCCGCCGGGCAATGGCGCGAAGAAGCCCGCCGCGCGTCGCTCCACGGCCTCCTGGAGGAGCCGCCCGAGGCCCCCCACGGCGCCCACCGCGATGACCGCGAGCACGATGCGGCCCGCGAACGACGCGAGCCCCTGGAAGACCGCCGCCCGGGCCACCCCGGCCAGCCCCCCCGGCAGCGCCGTGAGCAGCGCGCCCCCGAGCACGACCGCGAGGATGGCGTCGGCGCTCCACCCCGTGGCGGTGCGGCCCACGGCCACGGCGAGGCGGAGCAGGAGCCCGATCCCGAACGCGCCCACGCCCAGCCCGCCGACGATCGCGGCGGCGGTGCGGAGCGGCGCGGCGCGGCGGCCGTACCGGGCCTCCAGCAGCTCCGGCCCCGACGTCAGGCCCAGGCGACGGCGGTAGCGGGCCCAGACGATCCCCACGGGGAGCGCGACGGCGGCGCCGATCCAGTACTCGAGCTGAAGCCCCAGGAACCCGGCCGCGACCACCGCGGCGACCCAGGCCGCGTCGTGGCCGCCCCGAGACGCCGCGTCCGCCACGCCCAGCGTCCACCAGCGCAGCCGCCGGCCACCGAGCGCGAACCCGTCGCCCGACCGGCCCGCGAGCCCCGCCGACGCCACGCCGAAGGCGAAGAGGGCGACGAGGTAGGCGGCGAGAACCAGGCGGTCGGCGGGCTGCACTCTCTAGGGCTGCTCGGAGAAGCGGTCCGACGCGCGCTCGAGGCGGGCCGTCGCGCGTCGTCCGGATCGCTTCGCTGCGCCCGAGCGGCGGCGGTCCATCCGGTCCTGCGTGCCGGGGGCCTCCCCGTAGAGCTCCTCCAGGATCCCGTCCCAGAGGTCGCTCCGCACGACGAGCGCGGCTCGCGCGGCCTCCGTCGCCTCCGCCCACTTCGCGTCGTCGTCCTCACAGAGCATGCGCAGCATCCGCTTGCCCATGGGGGCGTGGTGCTCCTCGTCGATCCCGATGTGCCGCTCCAGGTACAGCCGGAAGTGTCGCCGCCGGTCCCGCCGGAGCTCCTCCAAGCCCTTCGACCAGCGCTGCACCCGGTCCGGGACGCGATGCCAGAGGCGATCCGGGATCCGGCGACGCTCCCGCGCCAGGCGGATCTGGAGCCGCATCAGCGGATCGTCCCGCGAGTCCAGTCGCCTCAGGATGCGCCGGAACATCCACGGGATGATGTCCTCGCGCCCCACCAGGAAGGCGGCGGCGACCTCGTGCGTCCCCTGCCGGGCCTGGGCGAGGGTGTGCAGCGTGAACGCCTTGGTCGCCTGGGGGACCTCCACGTCTGCGATCGCGGAGTCCGGATCCACCCCCGCCCGCAGCGCGCGCTCGAAGGTGCGCATGGGCGTCGCGTCGACCCCCATCTCGAGCATCGCCAGGTGGTACAGCTCGTAGTGGGAGATGTAGCGTCCGGGCTCCACCTCGTCGCTCTCCTCCCCGAGCACGATGTCGTTGATCAGCCGGCACACCACGTCGTCCCAGGGCGGCAGCCACGGCTCCCGGCCCACCCACGTGAGATCCGCCTGGAGGCGCTTCACGAGGGACATGAAGTCCCATACCGCAAATACGTGATTCTTCATGAAGATCCGGAGCGCGGGGAGGCTGTCGATGCGCTCGTAGATCGGGTGCGCCACCAGCGCGTTGCGCTCGGTCTCGACCTCGGCGAGGAGGCGCAGGAACCGATCTTCCTGGGGCTCCGGCTCGTGGGGATCGTGGTGGGCCACCACCCGGACGATAGCGGGGGGGTCAGCCGGGCGCGAGGAGCCGACGTACGAGGTCGTAGTCCTCGTCGTGGACGGGTCCCATCCGGATGCAGCGGATCGCGTCCTGGGCGTCCAAGAAGACGTGGATCGGCAGCACGGCGGCCGCGTCGAGCCCGATCGACACGAGCCAGGGCTCCAGCGCGTCGAAGGACGCGATCCGCACGGACGGCGGGGCGTCGGGCTTCCTCTTGCGGAACGCGGCCACGTCCTCGGCCTCCGCGTCGGCCGACAGGAAGACGACGTCGCCCGCGCCGATGTCGCCCCGCAGGCGCTCCTCCCACCCCGCGATGCGCGGCATCTCCTCGATGCACGGCGAACACCAGGTCGCCCACACGTTGATCCAGCCCCAGCCCTCGGTGTCCGTCTCCCCCGCCGCCTCGAGCTCGGGAAACGCGAACGTGGTCGTCTCCGTGGGCTGCACGTCGCAGAACTCCCCCAGGGACACCTCGGGCGCCGGGGTGGCCGCGACGGACGCGGTCCGCGAGGGCATCGGAGCCGGGGGCGTGTCCCCTCCGCCGCCGCCGCACCCGAGGAGGGGGGAGGCCACCAGGGCGACGATCAGAGGCGGCAGTCGATCCATGCCACGAACGCGCTGCGGTTGATGTCCTTGCTCGTGCACTGGTCCTCCTCGCCGCTGCGGTGCCAGTCGCAGAAGCCCTTGTCGAGCTGGGCGAACTCCTCGCCGAGCCACAGGAGCCCGAGCTCCTTGTCGAGGTCGGGGTCGTCGAACGTGGTCCTCAGGTGTTGGAGGACGGACTCGCCGCGCGCCTGGCTCAGCTCCTGGTTGTAGGCGGCGCCCCCCTCCGGCGAGCTGCGAGAGACGACGAAGAAGTAGGAGGCCCCGCGCTGGTCGGCGAAGATCTGCTCCAGCAGCTCCTTGCCCTGCCCGTTCAGCTCCGACTCCGCGAGGTCGAACTGCAGGATCCCCGCCCGATCCGCGAGGGGGAGGAAGAGGGCGTTGAAGTCGTCGCCGCTGAGGGCCGCGACGCTCTTGGCCTCGAGCGGGCGGCAGCCGCGACCCTCGCCCCCGAGGAGGCCGCAGGACTGGAGCACGCGACGGAGGATCTTCTTGAGCGCGGGGGTGCAGTAGCCCTCGTCGGCGGCGGCGGCGACCGCCACTCGGGGCGCGTCGGACACCGCGGCCTCCGACTCCGCGAGGCGGTCCTCGGCGGAGCCCACCCACCCCGAGACCAGCATCGGCGAGAGCAGCGCCGCGAGGGCGACGACGACGCCCGCCACGACCCCCCGCGAGGGCCCTCGGTGGGGCTTCCACTCCTCGAGATGCTCTTCCGGCAGCGCATCGGGCTGCACAGCGGCCTTTCGGGTGACGGCGGGGCTCGAGAAGTCGATGGGCGCGGGCGCGAAGCCGCCGTCCATGGATGGGTTCGGCCCCTTGCCGCTGCCGGGCTCGGTGGGCGAGGCGTCGGACGGCGATCCCACCGGCGGTTCTCCGTCGGCGAACCCGTCGCCGAAGAGGTCGTCGTCGTTGCCGATCATCGTGTCCCCTCGGTCACGCCGTCCCCCGCGGCCTTCTTGTCGAGAAGGCGCGAGAGGGCGAAGTCCATGCCCAGGTCGGTGTCCTCATCGCACAGCTTCGTGCCCTCGACGTACAGCTGCGGGGTGAGGACGGGGAGCTTGTTCGCCACCGCCCAGCGCAGCGATCGGTTGAGCTTGCTGCGGACGCCCGTCGAGCCGAGGCAGCGGGAGAGGCCCGGGAACGCTCCGGAGACCTCGTCCCGCAGCGCCTCGCTGCCCTCGTCGCGAGCCAGCGTCAGGAGCTGCTCCTGGCGCGCGAAGGTCCAGTCGATCACGGCCGTCACCGCGCCCTCGTCGGCGGCGCAGAGGACGGCCTCGGAGAGCACGCAGGCGCCCGGATGGACCGCGCTGCCGACCATCCAGTTGCACTCGTTGTCGAGGGGGAACAGCAGGGCCTTGCGGTCGAGCCGGGACGCGAGGCCCGACGCCCGGAGGCGGTGCTCGAAGCCGCGACACGAGGGGCAGAGCGGGTCGAAGATCTCGATCGCCTCGGCGCGGTCGCCCGCCACCGGCGTCCCGGGATCGGTGAGGGAGACCATGACATCGTACGGGTCCGCGGGATCCGCGAGCTCTCCGCAGCTGCCCACGAACCGCTCGAAGTCGGGCGCGAGCCCCACGTAGATCCCCACCGACAGAGCGACGAACAGCACCCCGAGCGCGAACCGGCCCCCGAAGACCAAGACCGGGTTCCCCCGGGGCTCGTCCACGGCGCTGAGGTCGTCCGCGAGGGGCAGGTCGTGGTCCGTCGCGGCGATCTCCGCCCACGACGCCGACCCGCCCGCGAACCGGAGCGCGAGCGCCGAGAGGAACGCGAGCCCCGAGGCGGTGTAGATCCCGATGCAGAGCTTGCAGGCGGCGCCCAGCTCGACGAACGAGATGTACCCCATCACGCCCGAGGTGAGGACGGGGAGGGCGGTGGCGGCCACCAGGAAGCCCGTCGCGCCCCGATCGTGGAGGCGGCGGCGGATGCCGATGCTCGCGGCGAACGCGAAGAGGAAAGCGAAGACGCCCATCGCGGGCAGCGACACCGGGATGCCGCCCCACACGTGCGTGCGCAGGACGGACGAGTACGGCGACATGAGCGTGACGTGGCAGCCGGAGGTGCCGGAGACGTCCGCGTTGGAGAGCCCCGGGACGAAGGAGCAGTGGATCCCGTGGACCTGGCGGTCGAGATGCTGCACGAAGTCGTGAGTGGAGAACCCGGCGAAGAAGAGGCCGGCGGCGCAGCTCAGGAGGCAGACCAGGAGGGCGACGCGACGCATCGGCAGGCAGGATACACAGATGCCCGCGCATCCCCGCTTCGGGGCGGCCGTCTCGGCCCTCCCCGGCTCCGTCTTCAGCGAGCTGGCCCACCGGCTCGCGGCGATGGACGGCGAGAAGTACCCCCTGCACGTGGGGGACACCTGGATGACGCCGGCCGCCGAGTGCACCGTCGAGGACGTCCTCGCCGAGGACCATCCGGGCCTGAACCGCTACGCGAACCCCCACGGCCACCCGCTCCTGCTGGACGCCCTGGAGCGCGACGCCGGAGTCTCCCGGGATCGCATCCTCGTCACCGCGGGCTGCACGGGAGCCCTGGGGGCCGTCGCGGGGGCGCTCCTCGATCCGGGGGACTCCGTCGCCATCCTCGCGCCGTTCTGGCCGCTCATCCGCGGCATCGTGCGCTCGAGCCGGGGGGTGCCGGTGGAGGTCCCCTTCTATACGTCCAAGGGCTCGGTGAGGGACCGGCTGGAGCCGCACCTCGGCCGAGGCACGGCGGCGCTCTACGTCAACTCGCCCAACAACCCCACCGGGCGGGTGCTCCGCGTGGGTGAGCTGCGGGAGATCGCGGCGATGGCCCGCGAACACGACCTGTGGATCTGGGCCGACGAGACGTACGAGCGGCACGCCTACGCGCGCCCCCACCTCCGCCTCGCGGACTTCGCGCCGGAGCGGACCTTCACCGCCCGCTCCTTCTCGAAGACGTGGGGCATGGCGGGCTACCGCGTGGGCTGTGTCGTCGGTCCCACGGACCCCGCCTACACCGCGCAGGTGCGCAAGGTGGCGACGCACACGTTCTACTCGGCACCCACGCCCTCGCAGATCGCGGCCGCGCGGGTGCTCGACCGGGGAGGGGAGTGGCTCGCGCGCTCGCGAGAGAGCTACGAAGCCGTGGGCCGCGCGGCCGCCGAGCGCCTGGGCGTGGACGCCCCCGAGGCGGGCACCTTCCTCTTCGTCGACGCCGCCGAGGCCGTCGCGGAGCACGGGATGTCGGGCCTGCTCGAGGAGTGCCTCGCGAACAATCTCCTGATCGCGCCCGGCTCCGCGTGCGGCGAAGCCTTCGGAGATCACGTGCGCGTCTGCTTCACGTCGGTCGCGCCGGACGTCGCTTTGCGGGGAATCGAACGACTCGCGCGGATCCTCTCCCGCTGATCGGGCATCAAATGGGCGGTTGACACCGTCGTTCACGGCTGGGATATCCACACCATGCGTCCGTCTCTCCTCATCGCCCTCTTCGGCACCGCCGCCCTCCTCAGCGCCTGCCCCGTGGGCGACGGAGAGCCCGTGAGCGACGACGACGACGCGGGCGACGACGACACCTACTTCAACGACCCGTCGTGCAGCTTCGACGAGGTCACCATGACGGTCGACTACGAGGTGACCACGGTCACCGAGGGCGACGACGTGCGTCACCTGGTGACGGGCAGCTACGGCTTCCACTACTGGGAAGACATCCGCGCGGGCGTCCCCCTGTGCGACCAGTCGATGGCGTTCGAGGGCGAAGCCTGGTTCGGCGAGGGGTCGCTGATGGGCCGCGTCGGCGCGCCGGACTGCGAGCGCTGCACCGGGTTCCTGTCCCTCGACGCCGCCTCGATCGTCGACACCACGGATCCCGTCGGCGATCCGGACGACTGCGACGCGGCCGATCTGGAGGTCGCCGTCAACGACTGGGGCATGCTCCTGACCACGCCCGTGTCGGCGACGACCCACGGCGACTTCCTGCAGATGGCGCTCCTCGACGCGGCCACTCAGGCGGCGCACGACGTGAAGTTGCGCATCGACGAGGACTCCACCGGCGCGCCCGCCCTCACCGAGAAGTGGGCCGAGGCGGGCCTCGTCTACACCCACGCCGGCTACGTGCACGCCTACCAAGGCAGCCTCGCGATCACGGCCTGCACCTTCCTCCTGTCGGCGACCCCCGAGCCCGACTCGGCGTACCTCTCGGCCTGGGAGATCACCCGCCCCCCCGAGGAGATCCGCGCGGACTCCCCGGACGGCGCCTACAGCGGCATCGCCTTCTTCTCGTCCCCCTATTAGTCCGGACAGGCTCTCCTCGGACCGATCCTGCTGAATGAGTGCTCATTCAGTGGTATACGGCGCTCATGAGCAAGCGCGCCGAGAAGCCTTGGAACCGGAAGAACGGACGCGACGCTGCGTCCATCGCCGCCGCCGCCGACCGGGCCTGGGACTACGTCGTGGTCGGTTCGGGAATGGGCGGCATGACCACCGCCGCGATGCTGAGCAAGCTCGGCCGCCGCGTGCTGGTGCTCGAGCAGCACTACGTGCCCGGGGGGTTCACGCACACGTTCGCCCGCAAGGGCTGGGAGTGGGACGTGGGCGTGCACGCCGTGGGCGAGGTGAGCGAGCACAGCCTGCCGGGGCGTCTGCTGGCGAAGCTCACCGACGGGCGGCTGCAGTGGGAGAAGCTCGGCGAGGTCTACGACGAGTTCCACTGGCCGGACGGCCTGCGGATCGACTTCCCGGACTCGCCCACGCAGTTCCGGGCCAACCTCCTGGAGGCCTTCCCCGACGAAGGGGATGCGATCGACGCCTACCTGGCCGCCGTTCGTCGCGTCGCGAAGGCCATGCGGAAGTACTACCTGGCGCGCACGGTGCCGCGGGCGGTGGCCCCGCTGGCGGACCGATTCCTCGCGGGCGACGCCGGGAAATACTTCATGCAGACCACGAAGGAAGTGATCGAATCCATCACGGAAAACAAGAAGTTGCAGGCTGTGTTCGCCGCCCAATGGGGCTACTACGGATCGGTCCCCAGCCGATCGTCCTTCGCGATCCAGGCGCTGGTCGTGAAGCACTTCCAGTGGGGCGCCTGGTACCCCGTGGGCGGGTCCGGCTCGGTGGCGAAGGAGCTGCTGACCACCGTCGCCGAGTCCGGCGGTTGGACCCGCATCTGCGCGGACGTGGAGGAGATCCTGATCGAAGGTGGCCGCGCGGTGGGCGTGCGCCTGACCGGGGGCGAGGAGATCCGGGCCGGGGCGGTCGTGAGCGCGGCGGGCATCCAGTCGACCGCGAAGCGCCTCCTGCCGCCGTCGTACCGGGAGCAGGCCTGGGCGTCGGAGGTGACGTCTCTCCGGCCCGCGTCGGCCCACGTGTGCCTCTACCTCGGCTTCGAGGGGGACATCCGCGACACCGGCGCGAGCGGGGCCAACAAGTGGTTCTACGACACCTGGGACATGGAGGACGACGTGTGGGAGGTCGACGCGCGGTGCGCCGATCCGACCCACGAGGTGCCCCCGGCGAAGGTCCTCTACTGCAGCTTCCCCTCCCTCAAGGACCCCGAGCACGAGCCGGGGCAGCGGAGGCTCCACACCGGCGAGGTCGTCACCTTCGTGCCCTGGGAGCTCTTCGAGGGCTGGCGGGACGCGAAGTGGCGCAGGCGCGGTGAGGAGTACGACACGCTCAAGCAGCGGCTGCAGGACCGGCTCCTCGAGCAGTTCCTCGAGCGCATCCCGGGCCTGCGGGACCGGGTCGAGTACGTCGAACTGTCCACGCCCGTCTCGACCGATCACTTCTGCCGACCCATGGCGGGCTCGATCTACGGCATCGAGCCCACCCCGGAGCGCTTCCGCAACCCCGACCTGCGACCGCGCAGCCGGATCAAGGGGCTCTTCTTCTCCGGGTCGGAGGTGGCGACCGTCGGGGTGATGGGGGCGATGATGGGGGGCGTGTTGGCCGCGACCTCCGCGGAGCCGGTCAGAGCGTTCAAGTACCTGAAAGCACTCGGCTAGGCGTCGAATGCTGCAAGTGCAGCATTGAATCTAGAACTTCACGCGTCCTCGGACCCCGAACTGGAGCCGCGACATGGACGCCGCGCCGCTGAGCGCGCCCACTTCGGCCGACTCGACGCCCGAGTCCGTGGGGTACCAAGCGGTGCCGCCGCCGGTGACCGCGAACACCTGGTCGTAGCGAGCGAAGAAGGACACGCCGAGGTACAGCGGCGCCTGGCCGGGCGCGCCGAGCACGCCGATCTCTCCGTGCGGTCCGAGCGCCAAGGAGCCGCCGTCCCAGCCGAGCTGGGCGAACGAGACGGCCTCTCCCGCGGGGCCGACGGTCGCGCCGTAGCGGACCTCGCCTGCGTCCGAGCCGAGGCGGGCCAGCGCGCAGTTCGTCCGGTCGTCGGCGGTGCGCTCCGCGAAGCCGCCGCCCACGTGGAAGCCGACCTCGCCCGACAGCCAGAGCCGCCCGGTGAGGTGCTTGCTCAGCCGCGGGCCCACATGCCCGGCGACCACGCCCGCGCGCGTCTGCATCGAGGAGCAGCCCGACACCGGGAGATCCGCGTAGGACGCGCCCACCGCGAGGGCGACGCCGGGGACGCCCAGAGGGATCGCCACGCCGGCCTCCACGTGCACGGTGCCGGCCACCTCGCCGTCGCCCGTCTGTGCGGGCACGACGGCCCCTCCGCCGCCCAGGGCGACGTGACCGAGGCGGGCGTCGAAGCGGTCCGCGTCCGCGCCGGTGGTGGCCGCGACCGCCGTCGACGGTCCCGGGGCTCCGCCCGCGGCCCTCATTTCGAAG
Source organism: uncultured Rickettsiales bacterium (assembly GCA_964620495.1). Lineage (GTDB taxonomy): Bacteria > Myxococcota_A > UBA796 > UBA9615 > UBA9615 > CAZEKB01. Next base: position 64,545 of record CAZUHI010000014.1, read on the forward strand.
GCCTTCTTCGCGGCCCCCACGCCGCGCACGAGCGCCCACTCGGGCGCCTGGGCCATGTCCATGCCCCCGCCCGCGAGCGTCAGGCGCTCGTCGCCGACCCAATAGTTCCCCTTGGGGAGCGCGATCCACGCCGTCTTGTCGCGGGTCCGCGTCGCCTCCGCGATGAGGCCCGCGGCGGCCGCCACGAACTCCGCGAGCACCGGGTCCTTCGGCATGGGATCGGCCTGAGGCGGGAGCGACCTCGCCCCCGCCGTGCGCAGCTTCACCGTCCCGAAGTTGGTGCGGACGAAGACGAGGCGCTTCTGGATGCGGGCGTTGTAGTCGCCCGACGGGTTCCAGTCGTACCGCTCCTTCGCCTTGGCCTCGGCCATGGACCACCAGCGCATGGCGGAGGCGGCGTCGCGCTTGTCCCACCAGATGCTGCCCAGGAGGTAATGCAGCTCGGCGTTGCGATCGCCCTCGGGGGTGGCGAGCGCCGCCACGAGCACCTCGATGGCCTTTCGGAAGTTCCCGCTCTCGTAGTACGTCCACCCCGCGGCGAGCTGCCTGCGGAGCTCCATGGAGACCTCGCCCGGGGCGGGCGCGCCGGCTCCTTGGGCGGCGGCGACCGACGGGCTCGCGACGCACAGCGCGAGCGCCAGGAAGAGAGTCCTCATCGCGCGCCCTCCGCCGCCGGCTCGAGCTCGGGGAACGCCCAGTCGCCGTAGGCCGCGGCGGCGTCGCAGGGCGCGAGGTCGACCGCGTCGCCGCGGGTGCCGGCGACCATCTGCGGGAACGTGCTCCCGGCGATGGCGGGGGCGTCGGTGAAGATCGTGGCGACCGTCGAGGCGCCTCCCGTGGCGGCCCCGCTCCAGCCCTCCGTCGCGAACCCCACGGGCGCGGCCTCGGCGCCCGCCTGGGCGACGTTCTCTTCGCCGAGGAAGCGGTGGTGATACACCCGGAACGCGCCCGCGCGGACCCCGTCGGCCGCCGTCGCGCCCTCTTCGGCCCAGGCCCCCAGGACCGCCGCGGTGCAGCGTCCGCCGGGCTCGTCCCCGGCGCCGGGGAGCTGGGGCGCGCCCCACTCGAGCACCCGCGCAACGTACTCGCCGGCTCCGGGCAGGGTGGCGGGATCCAGGGCGCCGTCTTCGTCGAGCGCGATCTCGGCGGGGGCGGGGACCAGCCGCGCACCCTCGGGCTCCCCGGGGCCGACGACCGCGTGGACGGCGCGGTGATCGCCCTCGCCGCCGTAGGACTCGCGGGCCAGCCCGTCGAGCCGCTCGCAGATCCAGGCGGCCCCGTCCGCGTCCAGGGCCACGCCCGCGGCGGCGGTCCGGAGGGCGTCGAGCTCGCGCATGTGATCGGTGTGGATGTCGCAGGACCCCGGGGCCCAGGAGCCGAGGAGGACGACGCCGGTCCCGACCTCGTCGCCCACGAGCCGGTCGAACGCGAGGCCCGCGAGCGCGGACGAGTCGCCGGCTTGGAAGGAGGCGGTCTCCGCTTCGCCCGCGAGATCGCCCCACCAGGTCTGGAGCCAGGGCCCCTCGAAGGAGCAGCCCGAGCCGGCGGTCATGATGAGCGCGGCGACCGCGATGCGCGTCGTCTTCATGGTGTCGAGGGCCTCCTGCGCGGGGTGCGGCGGGTCGTCGGCGCGAAGAGTACCCGAGCCTCGCCCGGGCGGGCCGTGGTCCGGGCGTTCGGCGCGTCCCTGCCGTAAGGTCCGACCGTCGCGGGTGTGCACACGCGCGCACGGAGAGACCATGAGCATGAGACGCGCAGCGATGGCGGTGCTGGTCCTCGGGGGGCTCGCCGCTCCGGGTGAGGCCCCCGCGGCCGAGCCGGTGTTCAACGCGAGCACCTCGATCGCCACGGGCCTGGGCTTCCCCGACGAGGTCCGGGCCGGCGATCTCGACGGAGACGGAGACGAAGATCTCGTCGGCGCGATCTTCAGCGACAACGACGTCATCGCCTACCTGAACACCAACGGCGACGCCTCGGCGTGGTCCGCGATCACGGTCGACAACAACCTGGTGGCCGCGAAGGACGTGGCCCTCGCCGACATCGACGGCGACGGCGACCTGGACGTCGTCGCGGCGGCGCTCAACGGCAACGAGGTCGCCTGGTACGACAACACCGCGGGCACCGGCCTCACCTGGAGCAAGGTCTCGATCGCTGCGTGCACCGGCGGCTACGCGGTGGCGCCCGGCGACTTCGACGGCGACGGAGACATCGACGTCGCGGGCGTGTGCGCGTCCACCAACGACGTCGTGTGGTGGGAGAACGACGGCGGGGGCGGCGGCTGGGCGGCGACCACCGTGGAGGCCTCCTTCGCGGCCGGGAGCGCCCTCCGCGCGGCGGACGTCAACGGCGACGGCGCGGTCGATCTCGTCGGCGCGGCGTTCACGGGGGACGCGATCAGCTGGTTCGAGAACGACGACGGAGACGGCGCCGCCTGGACCACCCACGCCATCGCGGCGTCCTACTCCGAGCCGCTGGGCGTGGACGTCGGCGACATGGACGGCGACGGGGACATCGACGTCCTGGGCACCTCGAGCGACACGGGCACGGTGGACTTCTTCGAGAACACGAACGGGCAGGGGACGTCCTGGGCCGCGTCGGCCGTGGACGCGAGCTTCCCCACGGCGGAGTCGGTGCGTCCGGTGGATCTGGACGAGGACGGCGATCTCGACGTCCTCGTGGCGGGCGCCACGACCTTCGCCTGGTACGAGAACGACGGCACGGCGACCGCGTGGACGGCCGCCACGCTCGCCACGCTCACGACCGCCGAGAGCGCCCACGCGGCCGACCTGAACGGCGACGGCGACCTCGATCCGGTGATCGTCGACTCCGTCTCGGGGGGCACGGTCCAGTGGCTCCCCAACGACACGATCCACCACGGCTCCGAGATCGACGCGGAGACGCTGGTCTCGACCCTGGCCCAGGCGAAGGGGGTGGCGGCCGGGGACGTCGACGGCGACGGCGACGTGGACATGGCGCTCTCCACCAGCTCCGGGGTCCTGCAGTGGGCGGACAACGGCGGCGGCGGGGCGACCTTCACCCTCCAGGCCGTCGACACCGGCGTCGGGAACGCGGTCGAGCTGGCGCTGCTGGACGTGGACGGGGACGGCGATCTGGACATCGCGGGGGCGTCGCTCGATCTCGGGGACGTGACGTGGTGGGAGAACACGGCCGGCGACGGGAGCGCGTGGACCGAGGTCACCGTGGACGCGGCGTTCGCGGGCGCGAACTCGATCGCCGGGGCCGACATGGACGACGACGGGGACCTCGATCTGGTCGCGGCGGCGTCTTCGGCCGACGACGTGTCCTGGTTCGAGAACACCCTGGGCGACGGCACGGCGTGGACCGAGCACCGGTTCGAGAACAACGTGGACGGCGCGGCCGACGCGGCGGTGGGGGACCTCGACGGCGACGGCGACCTCGACATCGCGGCGGCGGCGCTCGTGGCGGACGACATCGCCGTGTACCTCTTCTCTTCCGCAGGCACGGCCAACACCGAGACGACGATCGCGGCGGCGGCGGACGGGGCGAACTCCGTGGCCCTGGGCGATCTCGACGCGGACGGCGATCTCGACATCGTGGCGGGGCTGGGCGTGGCCGATCAGGTCCTCTGGTTCGCGAACGACGGCGCAGGCGGCGGGTGGACCCAGCGCACGGTGGACGCGTCCTTCGACGGGGCGCGGGCCGTGGACGCCTTCGACTTCGACGGAGACGGGGACGTGGACGTAGTGGCCGCTGCGGCCGACGGAGACGAGGTCGCGTGGTGGGAGAACTCCGGGGCGGCCGTTCCGCTGTGGACCAAGCGGTCGATCGACGGCGCGCTCGACGGCCCTCACGGCCTCGCCCTGGCGGACGTCGACGCGGACGGCGCCACCGACGTGGTGGCCGCCGGGACCGTGTCCGGCCTGGTGTCGTGGTGGGGGAACGAGCGCGCCCAGGTGACGAGCAGCACGGCGGACATCGCGACCGCGACGCCGGTGCCGCCCCTCACCTCCACGGGCGCCCTCGCGATCGACCCGGAGCACCTCGGGCGCTTCGGGGACAACGCCGCGGAGGTCGCCACGATCGGGGTGCGGCTCGAGAACGGAGCGGGCGTGGCCCTCACGACGGCCCAGGCGAGCGCCGTGTTCTCGGACGTGCACGTCTACGTCGACGCCAACGGCAACGACACCTTCGAGTCGGCGAGCGACACGTTCATCGCGTCCTCGGGCCCCCCCACGCTCACGGCCGGGGCGATGACCATCACCCTGCCCGACGGCCACCTCGACCTGGACTTCGGGCTGGTCTCTCCGCCCACGCTGCTGGTGGTCCCGGAGACCGCCTCGGCCTCCGGCTCGGCCCTGATCCCCAACGTCCGCGTGGTGCACGACGTCGCCGCCACCACCATGGAGGACGACGACTTCGACACGCTCCTGACCGACCGCGTCCCGGCCGAGGTGTTCGCGACCGTGCCGATCGACCAGCCCCCGACCGCCCACGCGGGGCCCGCGGCGGGCGCCTACACGGTGGCCGAGGGCACGCCCCTGACCATGGACGGATCGCTGTCCACCGACGCCGAGACGAGCGTCACGCAGTGGGCGTGGGACTGCGACAACGACGGCAGCTACGAGACCGTGGCGGCGACGGCGGGCGGGGCGAGCTGCACCTTCGTCGACGACGGGGTCGCCACCGTGGGCCTGCAGGTGACCGACGCCACCGGGCAGATGGATACGGCCACCGGCAGCGTCACGGTCACCAACGCGCTCCCGACGATCTCGAGCGTGGCTCCCACCACGGCCACCGAGGGGGTCCTCTACTCCTACTCGGCGACGGCCACCGATCCGGGGACGGCCGACACCTTCACCTGGGCCCTGACCGCGTCGCCCGCGGGGATGGGGGTCGTGGCGGGCACCGGCGTCGTCTCCTGGACGCCGACGTTCGCGGACGAGGGCGCCAACGCCGTGACCCTCGAGGTGACGGACGACGACGGGGGCTCGGCCACCCAGAGCTGGACGATCACCGTCGTGGCCGCGGACGTCGACAGCGACGGCATGGCCGACGGGTGGGAGCTCCTGAACGGCCTCGACCCGACCGTCGACGACTCCGCCTTGGACCCCGACGGGGACGGCCTGAGCAACCTGGACGAGTACCTCGGCGGCACGGACCCGAACGCCTTCGACGGGCCCGACGCCCCGACCCCGGTGGCGCCCATCGGCGGAGCGGAGGTCGTGACCGCGGTCCCCACGCTGTCCTGGACCAACGCCACCGACCCCCAGAACGACGCGCTCACCTACGACGTGGAGGTCTACTCCGACGCCGGCATGGCGACGCTCCTCGACTCCGCCACGGGCGTCGCGGAGACCGCCACCACGTCGAGCAACCAGGTGGTCACCGCGCTCGCCGAGAACAGCGACCCGTACTGGCGGGTCCGGGCGGCCGACCCCTACGTGGCGGGGCCGTGGTCGAACCTCGAGACGTTCTTCGTCAACACCTTCAACGAGGCGCCCGCCGCGCCCTCGCCCACCGCCCCGATCGGGGGGCAGTCGGTCGGCGATCTGCGCCCGACGCTCGTGTGGGCCGAGGCGGTGGACCCCGATCGCGACGCCATGACCTACGACGTGCGTCTGTGGGACGAGGCCCTCACCGCGGTGCTCGCCGAGGCGTCGGGGATCGCCCCCGCCGGGGGCTCCGCCGAGTGGGTCGTCACGATCGACCTGACCGAGGACGAGCGGTACGCGTGGGAGGCGCGGGCGGTGGACGACGGCGGGCTCCACGGGCCCTGGTCCGCGGCCGAGACGTTCTTCGTCAACACGGTCAACCAGGCCCCCGGGGACGTGACCTTCACGGCCCCCGACGACGGCGCCGTGCTCGAGCCGGTGGACCCGACGCTCGCGTGTACGGAGACCACCGACCCCGAGAACGAGACGATCTCCTACGTGTTCGAGCTGAGCCTCACGGCGGGCTTCGAGGCGGTGGAGGAGACCGCCGACGTCCCCCACACGGGCACGGGCGAGGCCGCCTGGGTGCTCGCGGACGAAGGGATCGAGCTCGAAGACAACGTGACCTGGCACGCCCGCGTGCGGGCCGAAGACGAGCTCGGCGCCGCGTCGGACTGGGACACGATCTCCTTCTTCGTGCGCGGCCCGAACGATCCGCCGGAGGTGCCCACGCTGATCGGCCCGGAGGACGGCGCAGACGCCGCAGGGGCGGTCTTCACCGCGGCTCACGCGGTCGACCCGGAAGGCGACGACGTGACCTACGGGTTCGTCATCGCGCGGGACGAGGCCCTCACGGACGTGGTGGAGCAGGCGGACGACGTGGCCCCCTCCGCGGGGCCCGCCGGGACCGCCGACCAGACCTCCTGGCAGGCGACGGCGGCCCTCTCAGGGGCGCTCTTCTGGTCCGCCCGCTCGGTGGATGAGGGCGGCGCGGCCTCCGACTGGGCGGCCGCGCGGTCGCTGAGCGCGGGCCGGGACGTGGTGCTCGAGGAGCCGGGGCCCGACGAGACCGGCTGCCGGCTCTCGATCGGCGCGGCGTCCGCCGGGGGGCTCTGGCTGCTGCCCTTGCTCGTCGCGGTCCGCCGCCGACGTGGACGGGCCGGATCCGGGCTCTGATCTAGGGCTGCGCAGACCTCGGCACGGCCGGCCCCGGGGCGCGCAGGACCCCGCGGATCACGATCCGGCCACCGTCGGGGGGCCCCGGGGGTTCCCACTCCTCCAGCGCCCGCGCCATGCAGTCCGCGAGTTCGTCGTCTCCGCCGGGGGTCGCGAGCTTCCCGATCCGGTGCCTCGCGCCCGGAGCCAGGGGGCGAGCGATCACCGCCCACACCTCGGCGCACGCCCCCGCGTCTCGTTCGAGCGCCCGACGCCAGCAGGCGAGCGCGGCGCCGTGGGGGCGCCCGGCGCGGTAGGGAGGGTGGAGGCCGGGGCCCGCCCAGGAGGGGTCTTCGGAGCACCACCGGACGTACGGACGGGCGGGCTCGGGGACGGGGGTCCGGCCCTCGGAGGGGAACGCCGGTGGCCGACACCCGACCGTCGGCGGGACGCTGCACGGGTCGGGGACCTCCACGCCGGTGTCCCTGAGGAAGCCTCGGCCGCACGCGGCGGGCGGCGGCTCGGGGCCCTCGAAGACGCGCTCGCGGCCCCCCGGGAGGACCCAGCGCTCCCCGCAGCGGGCGATCAGCGCGTCCCGATCGCAGGCCACCGACCGCAGGGCGCACTCGCCGGGGTCGACGTCGACGCCCGCGGTCAGCCGCTCCAGCATCGCCCGCTGCCAAGCGTCCGTCAGCTCCCGGCGCCCGGCGAACTCGACCACGGGGTATCGGGTCCCGCACATGGAGGCGGTCCAGTCGTCGCCGGAAGCCCGAACGGTCACGACGTCCGCCACCGTCCGGCGCCCGGTCGACCAGCACCCGCGCTCGCCTCCGTCCGCGCGCTCCCCGCTGCGCAGGATCAGCACGCCGTCGGCGCGGGACTCGATCTCCCAGATCCCGTCGGCGGCCTGGTCGGGCACGGTCCAGTCGACCCCCGCGGCGCCGCGCCAGCGCCCGTCGTCGCCGAGGCGCAGATCGACGACGGCGGCGGTCGTGTCGAGGTCGTCGCGAGGGTCTCGATCCGGCGACTCGATCGCCCGCGCGGCCGCGGGGGCCAAGAGGCGGATGCGCCCGTCGCGCACCCAGGCCGCCTGCCGGGCGTCGGCGTCGACCCCGCCCCCCGCGCCGAGCGCGGCCGCGGCCAGGAGCGCCGTGAGCGTGACCAGGGCCGCGTGGGGTCGCAGGGTGCCTCCTCGACGTTCAGGAGGCGTGGATGCCGAGGGTCCCGATCTCGGTGCGGAAGAGACTCACGGCGGCGAACTCATCGGGCGGGAGCGCGGGATCCGCGGGCCGGGGGTCCAGGCACCGGAACGTCGCGACGGTCGCGAAGCCCGCCGCCTCGACGCGCGCCGCCCACTGGGCCTCGCTCATCATCTCCATGGGGATGCCGAGGTCCTTCGACCAGGAGTGGCTGCCGGGGTTCTCGAGGTAGTGGTCCGTGCCCACCGTGAGCGTCCCGCCGGGGCGGAGGACGCGCCGGATCTCCGCCAGCGCGCGGGTGAGATCGGAGCTGTAGTACAGCGCCTCGAAGCTGAACACGTGATCGAACGCGTCGTCCTCGAAGGGCAGGGCCTCGAACGCGCCCTGCGCGAAGGAGAGGGCCGGGGCCCCCGCCGAGAGGCTGCGGGCGCGCTCGATCATGGGCGCCGAGGCGTCGAGCCCGACGGCCGATCCGGTGGAGCCGGCCGGCGCTCGGAGGAGGCGCGTGGCCCAGCCGTTGCCGCAGCCGAGGTCGAGGATTCGATCTCCCCGAGCGACGGGGATGCGGGCCAGGGCCACGCGCGCCCGGGGCAGGTGCCCCTGCTCCATCCCCTCGGCGCGGCCGCGGGCGGCCCAGTCGTCGAAGAGCGCGACGGTCTCGGGGACGGCGCCCATCAGGGGACGTCGATCTCGAGCACGTAGTCGATGTTCGGGTCGCCTTCCCAGTTGGCCACGTAGGCCCAGTACTCGGTGCCCGCGACGAGGTTCGCGCTCGTGACCTCGGGCCGGTCCTCGGTGGCCGCGATCGCGTGCTCGGCGTCGCTGCTGAAGCCGAGGACCGTCGTGTCGGTGACGCCCACGTACAGGACGAAGTCGAGGTCGTCGGTGGTGTCCCAGGTGAGCGTGAAGCGGGCGGATCCGTCGTTGGGGACGGTGAACTTGAAGACGTCGAGGTCCGCGTTGGGGCTCATGTCGCCCGCGGGGTCGTGGCCCGCGGTGGCGGTGGTGCCCGCGATGCGGTTGTCGCCGACGGCCAGCTCGCCCAGATCCTGGAAGGGCCACTCGTCGTTCGGCTCCTCCTCGGAGAGGTCCGTCACCGGATCGGCGTCGTCGTCGTCGGCCGCGTCGTCGTCGTCGGCCGCGTCGTCGTCGTCGGTGGCGTCGTCGTCGTCGGTGGCGTCGTCGTCGTCGGTGGCGTCGTCGTCGTCGACCGCGTCGTCGTCGTCCGTGGTGGTCGGGGGGCACGCCGTGGCCGCCGAGAGGGCGAGCAGGAGGAGCGCGCAGAGAAGGGACAGTCGTCGAAACACGGGGGACTCCGGGGTGCGGGAGGGCCGGGACGCTGCCACGCGCGGTCCCTGGGGGCAAGGGCCTTCAAGGCGGCGGTGACTCGGCGATTCCGTCGTCCACCAGGCGCGCATCGAGGACCGCTCCGGCCGCGGCGCAGCCCGCCTCCAGGGCGTCGTGGTAGGGGGCGCAGCCGGGGGACTCGCGGGGCCGCAGGTGGGCGATCACGCGCTCCACTCCCCACGCCCGCAGCCGCTCCGTCACGGCCTCCACGATGGCGGGCACCTCCGCCTGCCTCAGCGGCTGGTCGTAGTACTCGACGGGATCGGTCGCGGCGAGGAGCCCCACCTTGCCCGAGAGGATGACCAGGGGGAGCCCCGCCGCGGCCGCCGCCTCCCCCACGTGATCGAGGCGCGGGGACCGATAGCGGGCGCGGGCGGGCAGGGGATCCGGGGAGGGGTCCTTCGCCTCGGTGCAGGTGGTGAGGACGATCACCGGGGCCGGCGGAGAGGCGATCGCGGCCGCCAGGTCGCGCACGGCCGGATCGCTCACGCCCGCTCGCGTGAGCGCGGCCGCCAGCTCCCGGACGTACTCGACGTTCGTCCCCGAGGGGCCTCGGCGCGCGATCACCTGGGCGGCCATCGACCCGAGGGACGCCGGGCCCAGCCAGGACGGGTTCCCGGCCTCGGCGACGTAGAGGAGGACGTCGTCCAGCGGGCCTGCGGCCGTCTCGACCGACACGCGATGACGGGAGTAGCCGGCCTTCTCCCGGAAGTCGAGGTGGGCGAGGGTGGTCGAGGACACGCGGTAGAGGCGGCCGAAGACGCGCGCCGACGGCGACGGCACGAGCGTGACCACCCTCCCCGGGGCGGCCGGGACGCCGCGGTGGTCCGGCGACCCCTGCCAGAACCGCCGCGCCCAGCCGGTGATCCAGCCGTCTCGCGACGCCGTGAACGGGAAGTCCGGACGCCAGATGAGGGATCCGTAGCCGAATACCCACACCCCCTCGTCCCTCGTCGACACGGCGGGAGCTTAGACGTAGGATCCGGAATCGTTGTACGGAAACGCAGACGACCTGCTCGCCGCGGGTGAGTACGCCCGCGCGGGCCGCCGCTTCGAGCGCGAGAACCGCTGGGAAGAGGCGATCGACGCGTATGCCCGCGCACAGCGGTACGACGAGGCGGCTCGATTGCTCGAGACCCTCGGCCGGGCCGACGACGCGGGGTGGATGCTCCTGCGCGCGCTGCCCACCAAGCCCACCCGTACGATGCGTCTGTCGCCCGGCGCCAAGCGCGCCGCCGTCCGTGCCGCCATGAACTTCGCCCGCACGGGGGCGCGGGACCTCGCCTGCGGCCTGCTGATCAACGTCGGAGAGGGAGCGCGGGCCGCCGGGCTGCTGCGCATGGCGGGCCGGCGCTCCGACGCGGTCCTCGCCATGCAGGGGCGCAGCCTCCCCAACTCTCCGTGGCCGGACGGGATGCTCTTCTCGATCACCCGCGCGGGCCTCCAGGCGGCGCAGGAGAAGTCGGAGTCCGAGCGCCCGGGGGACCCGGATCAGTCGTTCGCTCCGGGCCTCGGCCCCATCGACTCCGAGTCGTTCTCCATCGAGATCGACGAGGACGTGAGCGAGTTCGACATGCCCGCGCTCTCCAAGGACGCCGCGGCGGAGATCCGCGCCTCGGCCGAGCCCGAGGACCTCTCGGCCCCGCCGGGCGACGCGCCCGCCTCGACGCAGCCCGATCCGCCCACGGACCTGTCCTCGGACGACCTGTCGTTCGGCGGGTTCGGGGGATTCGAGGCGCGCTCCGATCAGACGCCGAGCGCCTGGCTCGAGGCCCCCACCGACTTTCAGGCCGGGACCGACGCCTCCTTCGGCTTCGGCTTCGGGGACGCGGACGACGCCGATGACTCCCACGACGCCGACGACCTGAGCGGCGGCTTCGACGCGTTCTCGGGCGACGCGGGCGTGTTCGGTGACTTCCTGGGCGGCGCCGAACCCGAGCCGCCCCCGGCCCCGGAGCCGCTCCTGGTCGTCGAGCCGCCCGCCCCGGCTCCCCCTCCGCCCGCCGCGCCGCCTCCCGAGGCCGCCCCCTCCTCCGGCCCCCGCGCCGACTCCCGGCCCCGGGCGCGGGCCCCCGGGAAGCCGGACCTCGACCCGGTCTCCGTGGGGCCCGGGACGGTCCTCGCCGACCGGTACCGGATCGAGGGCCTCCTCGGCGAAGGCGCGACGGCCCGGGTCTTCGAGGCGACGGATCTGGAGCTCGAAGAGACGGTCGCGCTGAAGCTGTTCGTCCACGCGGTCGGGAGCGACAAGGAGGCGGTGCGCAGGTTCCGGCGCGAGGTCAAGCTGTCCCGCGACCTGATCCACCCCAACGTCGTGCACATCTTCGAGTTCGGCGTGCGGCAGGGTCTTCGTTTCATCACGATGGAGCTGCTCGAGGGCGAGGATCTCAAGGACTACACCGAGCGTCGCGGCGGCGTCCTCAAGCCCCCCGAGGCGACCCGCCTGATGCTCCAGGCCGCCGCGGGCCTCAAGGCCGCGCACGAGATGGGCGTCATCCATCGAGACATCAAGCCCACCAACCTGTTCGTCTTGGACGACGGGGCCCTGCTCAAGGTGATGGACTTCGGCCTCGCGAGCGTGAACACCGAGGCGACGATCTCGGACGTCGGCGCGCGGGTCGGGACGCCGCGGTACATGAGCCCCGAGCAGATGCGCGGGAAGACCGTCGGCCCGCCCGCGGATCTCTACTCCCTGGGCGTCGTCTTCTACGAGATCCTGACCGGCAAGCGCACCGTGGACACCGAAGGTGGGCTGGTGGGCGTGCTGATGTCGTCCCTGGGCGAGATGCCTCCCCCGCCGATCGAGCACAACCGGAAGATCCCGCGGGATCTGTCCGACCTCGTCATGCGGCTGCTGGCGAAGGACCCCGCGGATCGGTACGCCAGCGCGGACAAGCTCCGTCGCGCCTTGATGCAGTCTTCGGCGCTGAAGAAGTCGAAGCGCCGCCGCCGCTAG
>CAZUHI010000014.1:76715-123578 GCA_964620495.1 uncultured Rickettsiales bacterium
GAAGCGCCGCCGCCGCTAGGAGCGCCTCGGCGCTACCGGGACTCGGACCGCACCCAGGCCACCAGCCGGTCGAACTCCGCCGCGAACTCGGCCGCGAGGGCGGGGCTGTGCTTGAAGAAGAACCGGTCCTCCGCGTTCTTGCGCGACGCGGACGTCGACAGGTTCGCCGAGCCGTTGAAGACGTGCGGCCCCTCCACGTGCACCAGGAACTTCTCGTGCATCGTGCGTCGACACACGAACAGCTCGACGTGGGGCGCCTCCCGTGCGAGCTCCCGGACCGCGTCGATGGCGCGGCCGTTGTGGGCGGCGTTGAGGAGGACGCGCAGCCGCACGCCCCGCCGGGCGACGGCCTTCAGCGCGGCCCACTCCGGGGTCGACGTCGAGAGCCCGTAGGTCGCCAGGAGCAACGTGTCGCCGGGGTCGGCCCCGTGGATGATGTCCACGGCCCCGGCGCCCAGCGTCGCGTCCACCCAGCGGATCGACCCGTCCTCCTGCCGCGCCGGCCAGCGCCGGGCCTCCGTGTCCTTCGCGAAGCCGCCGTCGCCCTCGACCTCATCGGGGCGCCGCGCCGAGAACGCGATGCGGTGGTGGGCGTCGGTGGCGTTGCGCCTCAGGCGGCGGAAGCTGTAGGTGCTCACGCCGGGGACGTCCCGCAGCGACGCCAGGTCCTCGAAGTCGCCGTGCTCCTCCCGCCAGGCCACGATCGCCTCGGCGGATCGCCGGGAGGCGCCCGCGGAGCGGAGCGTGGGCACGTCGTCGGCGTTGATGGAGACCTGGCCGGAGCCGAAGACGACCTCCCGTCGCATCGTCGCCAGCCGGTCCGCGGGGCGACCGTCGATGGCGGGCACACGGGTCCGGAGGTCGCTCCAGTCCCCGAACCGTCCCCCTCGGAGCCGCTCCTCCCGCATCGCCCGCACGACGGCCGCGGCGGCGTCGCCTCCCCCGAGGGCCGCGGTGAGCGCGTCGTCCTGGTTCCAAGCGTTGACGTCCAGCAGATCCCGAGGCGCCAGCGCGTCCAGGTCGTCGCCTGCGCCTGCCTCGAGCCCCACGGGGTCGATGTCCTCCCCGTCGGCCTTCCGCTCCAGCTGGTCCAAGAGGAGGCGGCGGTGACGGATCGCCTCGTCCAGCGTGAGGGCCACCCGGCCGTCGTTCCAGAACGCCTCGAACTCGGCCTCGAAGTGCCGCATCACGAGGCGGTTCGCGGCCACCCGGCCCTCGAGCACGAGGACGTTCTCGAAGTTCTCGTGCTCGGCCGTCGGCGACCAGTTGAAGCTGCCGCTCACGAGGGTGAAGGGGCGGCCGCCCACGAGCAGGAGGAGGCCCTTGTGGTGGTTCAGCCCCCGGCTCGAACGATGGTCGAAGACGGCCTTGTCCTCGTCTTCGTCCCAGACGTACGGCAGGTCCTTCTTGAAGCGCACCTGGAGGGTCGGGAGGCGCCGCGCGGCGAGGACCGGCGGCTTGCGGCCCCCCGATCGGCTGAGCTGTCCGAAGTCCGTGAGGATGCGCACGGTGACGTCGTCCGGCCCCGTGGCGAGCCCGAGGAGCGCGTCGGCGAGGGTCGGATCCGTGAACGCGAAGATCATCGCGTGCGCCTCGAGCGGCTCGCCCCGCCGTCGGGCCGCGGCCGCCGCCTCGTGCATCTCCTCGACCAACCGCTCGGTGATGGCGCCGCGGCGCTCGCTGTTGAAGACGGGCGTCACGCCGTCCTGCAGCTCCGCGTCTCGCAGGCCCCTCCGTCTCCGCTCCGTCGCGGGCGCGCTCCACCACCTCCGAGTCATCGGCCCGCCTCCTCGGCGCACCACGAAGCGAGATCGTCGGGGAGGACTCGAGCGCACCGACGCGCTCGCGCGCCGGGGTCCCGCATGAGGTCGCGCACGAGCACGCCCACGCCCTGCGCGAAGGGGCGGGCGTCCTTGGGATCGAGCGTCTCGGCCGCCGCCCGAGTGACCGCGGGGCGGTCCGCGAAGTCCATGGCGTATCCCCACCCCACGCCCTGGACGCAGTAGGCCTGCTCCGTCGGCCACAGGGAGGGATCTCGGCAAGCACGCGCGGCCTGGGCGGGGCGACCGAAGGCCCGCTGCGCGTGCGCCCATCCGAGCCCATGAATGAGGTCGACGTACACCCCCGACACCGGCGCGAGTCGAGGGGCGAGTTCCCGCAGCCGCGGCCCCAGGTCCGGCGCGCGGGTGCTCGCCGAGCCGTGCCCGAAGGCGAGGGACACCCCCCGCTCGCAGCCCCGCCGCGCGGCCCCCTCCAGGGTCGCGCACGAGGCGACCGCCTCCTCGGGAGCGTCCGCGAACGCCGGCCCCCGGAAGAACCCGCTCACGAACCGCCCCTCGAGACGCCACGGGGTCGCCGCGTGCAGGCCCCCGTCGGCGCGCGCGAAGGCGCTCACCTGGGTGACGACCGAGGCCGCCGCGAGCGCCGCGACGATCACGATCGTCCGTCGCCCGACGCGCCCCGCCGCCTGGTCCGCGGCGATGCCCATGAGCCAGGCGAACGCCAGCGTGAGCCCCACGATGTGGCGGGCGTCGCGCGTCCAGCCGGGGCCGTCGCCCGGGTGGAAGACGAACCAGCCGGTGAGCGCGCCCACGACGATCACGGCGACGGGCACCACCAGCAGCGGGGTCCACCTCGGGGGCGCCTGCCGGGAGCTCCAAGCCGCCCACGCGGCCCACCCGAAGGCGGCGTAGGCCGCCCCCGCGAAGACCCACCCGGCGACGGCCATGCCCTCCATGCCGAAGTGCAGCCCGTAGGGCAGGTCGCGCGTGAGCATGGTCAGGGGACGCAGTGCGATCTCGCCCGCGCTCGCGCCTCCCAGGAAGAGGGGCTTCACCGCCCCCGCGGCCGCCCCCGCGCCGTCCGGAGCCGAGCCGCCCCAGGGGACGTGGATCCACGCCTTGTAGGCCAGCGGTGCGAGCCCCGCCGAGGCCCCCAGGAGGCACGCGGCGGCGTCGCGTCCGGCCCCCGCCGGCCCCCGCTCCCGCGCCGAGAGCGCCCAACGCGCCGCCAGCAGGGGAGGGCCCAGCGAGATCGAGCCGAGGGACGCCCCCACGGAGGCCCCGACCAGCGCCCCGGCCCCCGCCCAGCGACGCCACGACGGCGCCGAGGTGAAGACGAGCAGGCCCGCGGCGGGGACGAGCACGAGGGGCAGCACGTGGTAGGCGCCGAAGTGCTGATGCACCCACGTGTTCGGGGGCGGGAACGCCACCAGGAGGGCGGCGAGGAACCCGGCCCGGGGCGACGCGATCCGACCGACGAAGCGATAGGTCAGCCACGTCGCCGCGAGCGCCACGACCAGCGTGGCCGTCGTGTGGACTGCGCCCACCCGCCCGAAGATCGCGAGCAGCGGGGCCTCCAAGGCGGCGTAGAAGAGCGGGCCGAAGACGAGCCCGTCGTACCCGTCGAGCGGCGAACCGCCGGCGCCGAGCAGATCCGCCGAGATCTCGGCGAAGTACGACGACAGGACGGTCCACGCCAGGGGCGCCTCGCTGTGGGCCAGCGCGACGAACAGCACCCCCTGCGCCACGAGCAGCACGCGCGCGGCGCGATCCCAGGAGGGGGTGGGCGTCATCGGGAGACCATACTCCGGGCCGACGGAGGTGTATTTTCGGCCGTCATGCCCTCCCCAGCGCACCCCGACCTGATCCAGCCGGAGGACTTCCCCGTCCGCTTCGGCCGCTACACGCTGCTCGAGGTGCTCGGCGAAGGCGGCATGGCGCGGGTGTTCCGCGCCGAGCTCGAGGGTCCGTCGGGCTTCCGCAAGGCGGCCGCGCTGAAGGTGATCCGCGCGTCCGTCACCGCCCGGGACGAGAACCGTCGCGCCGCCCTGGTGGCCGAGGCGCGGCTCGGCGGCCTGCTCCATCACCCGAACATCGTCGAGACCTACGACTTCGGGGAGGAGGGGGAGACGCCCTGGATCGCGATGGAGGTCGTCGACGGCCTCGGCCTCGACACCGCGCTGCTCCACGGGCCGGTCCCGGTGGGCATCGCGATCGAGATCGTCGCCCAGGTGTGTCGGGGGCTCCACCACGCGCACGAGGCGACGGATCGGGGCGCGCCCGCGGGGCTCGTCCACCGCGATCTGAAGCCCAGCAACATCATCGTGAGTCGCGACGGCCTCGCCAAGGTGATGGACTTCGGCATCGCGAAGGCGACCCGCATCGTGGGCGCGGCCACCGAGGAGGGGCTCACCAAGGGGACGCCCGCGTACATGTCGCCCGAGCAGGCGTCGGCGCACCCCCTGGACCGCCGCTCGGACATCTTCGCCGTGGGCCTCCTGCTCCACGAGCTGGTGCTCGGCTTCTCGTTCTTCGAGGGGCGCACGCTGATGTCGCTGCTCATGGAGATCGTGCACGTCGAGGATCGACTCGCGTCCTCCGAGGCGCTGGAGGCTCTGGAGCTCGCCGCGCCCGGGGCCGGGGCCGTCGTGCGCGCGTGCTTGCGGGCCGACCGGGAGCTGCGGTGGGCGGACGCGGCCGCGCTCGAGGCGGCCCTCCGGCGGCTGCAGGCCGACCACCCGCCCGAGCAGCCCGTGGGGGAGTGGGTGGACGCCGTGCGGCCGCCGACGCCCGTGCGGACGTCCCTCGACCACCTCGAGACCGTGCGCGCGGGCCCGCCCCCCATGCCCGCGGGGCCGCCATCTCGCCCCACGCCCCTGCCCGCCACCCGGGCCATGACGGCGCCGACGACCGAGGTGGCGGCGGGCCGAGGGGTGTTCGGCCTCGTGGCCGCGGCGCTCCTGCTGGCGGCCGTCGCCGTGCGCCTGACGCTCTGCTCGACACCCCCGCCCGAACCCGCTCCGGAAGCCGCCGAGGCCTCTCCCGTCGCGCCCGCCCTGCCCGTCGTCGAGCTGGGCCCCGGCGAAGCGTCCCTCGAGGTCCCGGCGCCGACCCCCTCTGCCGCGCCGACGCCTCCGGCCCCCGCCTCCGGGCCGAGCCCCACGCCTCGGCCCCGCGCCCCCGCGTCCACGCCCTCGCCCGGACCCACTCCTCCCCCGCGGCCGACCCTCGTTCATGAGCCCGCGGCGGAGGCCTTGGTGGGGTCCGCGAACACCGTGCAGGCGCGCGTCGACGGTCCGTCCCGGGCGTGTCGCCCCACGCTGCACTGGGGCCCGTGGTCGGCGTCGGGTCCGTCGGACTATGCTGCGACCGAGATGGCGACGACCGGAGGCGGGCGCTTCGCCGTGGACGTCTTCATCCCGTATGCCGAGGACTATGCGGCCGGTTTCCAGTACTTCATCGCTTGCCGCGCGCGCGACGGCCGGATGCTCGCCCGGTCGCCCAAAGGCGGCGGCATGCATCGGATCCCGGCGTTGGCTCGGTAGCGTCGCCGTGGGGGCGATCCTGCTCGTCGGGGCCCCGTCCTCGGTCCACGCCCAGCAGCCGAGCGCGGACACGCTCCGGGCGGGTCAGCTCCAGGCCATGGCCCGCGAGGCCGTCGACGGCGGAGACGAAGAGCGCGCCCTCCAGCTGGCGACGCGGGCGGCGGATCTGGACCCCGGCCCGACCACGTGGCTGGCCCAGCAGATCCGAATCGAGATCCTCGAGCGCCGCGGGCAGCTCGACGAGGCGAGCGAGTTCCTCGAGCGGTACCTCGCCCTGGACGGGCTGTTCACCGAGCACCGGGCTTGGGGCCACGAGGTCGCCGGCCGCATCTCCGCCGCGCGGGTCGCCCGGGACGCGGACGCGGCCGCGCTCTACGAGGCGTTGGTCGCGCGCCGTCGGGCGGGGATCGCCCTCGCCGCGGGAGGCGCCGCCGCCGCCGGGATCGGGGTCGGCTTCCTCGTGAACTTCCACCACCAAGGCGCCGATCCCGCGCACAGCGGGGGCTGGCAGGACGCGGGGCTCGTCCTCAGCGGAGTGGGGGCGGGGCTGATCGTCCCCGGGCTCGTCGCGGCGCTCTCCACCCTGCCGCGGGCGCGGCCTGTGACGGCCGCGATCCTCCCCGCGCCGGGGGGGCTCTGGCTAGTGGTCCGATGGTGAGCCGTACATCACTCACGCGGCTCACGGTCGCGGCGCTCGTGCTCGGCACGGGCTGCGATCTGTGCTGGCCGCGGGGGGGCGCGCCGGGGGGCTGCGAGGACGGGGACGACGACGACTCGGTGGTGCTCTCGGACGACGACGACGCGGTGGACGACGACGACGCGGTGGACGACGACGACGCGTCGGACGACGACGACGCGGTCGCGAGCCGCTGCGCCGAGGCCGCCCGTCCCCTCAAGGGCCCCACCCTGGGCGACGAGGGTCTGTATCGCTACCCGGTGGTCTGCGTCGAGGCGGGCTTCGACGGGGTCCAAGGCGGCTTCTCCATGGGCAGCCCCCCGAGCGAGGCGGGCCGCGGGGACGACGAGGCGCAGCACGACGTCTCCATCACCCGCGCCCTCGCCGTGGGGGTGCGGGAGGTCCCCCAGCACGTCTTCGAGGGCATCACGACGCGCACCCCGAGCGACTGCGCCAGCGGCTGCGCCCCGGACGTCCCCATGCACGGCGTGACGTGGATGGACGCCCTCGCCTTCTGCAACACCCTGTCGGGGCTGGACGGGCTCGTCGCCGCGTACGACTTCAACGGCCCCGACCCCCGGTGGGACGAGGCGGCGAACGGCTGGCGGCTCCCCACCGAGGCGGAGTGGGAGTGGCTCGCCCGGGCGGGCGCGACGGACCTGTACTCGGGCGGGGACGATCCCGGGGTGGTCGCGCACTGCGACGTCGGCCTGCCCCTCCAGGACGTGGGGACTCAAGTCGACAACGCCTGGGACCTGCACGACTTCAGCGGGAACGTCGAGGAGTGGGTCTGGGACCGCTACGGGGCCTACGACCCGGCCCCGCAGGTCGATCCGGCCGGGCCCACCGAAGGAGATCTTCGGGTCGTTCGAGGCGGCTCGGTGGTCTCGCCCCTCGCGAGCTGCCGGGTGGCGGGGCGGGCCGCGGACGACCCGGGGTTGGTCTCCAACGTCCGCGGCTTCCGCATCGTGAGGACACTCACGCCGTGAGCGATCGGTCGACGTCCACCGCTCACGGTCGTTACACGGCGATCGTGAGCGACTTCCACCTCACGGAGGCCGAGGACGTCGATCCCGACCGGCCGCTGTGGAAGCGGTTCAAGCACCGCGACCTGTTCATCGACGAGAGCTTCGAGCGGTTCCTGGAGTACATCCCCGAGGCCGCCGGGGGTCCCGTCGAGCTGGTCCTCAACGGGGACGTCTTCGACTTCGACCCCGTGACGGCGCTCCCCGAGGACCCGCCCTACCGGATCTCGCTGCTGGAGCGCCTGCGCGGGCTGCGGCCCGAGGAGCCGAAGTCCGTCTTCAAGATCACCCGCATCCTCCAGCACCACCCGGTCTTCGTGCGGGCCCTGCGCGCCTTCCTCGTGGCGGGCAACGACGTCGTGTTCATCATCGGCAACCACGATCTCGAGCTGCACTGGCGTGGCGTCCAGGACGCGATCCGCGACGCCCTCGACCTGCCCGAGGACGCGGCCCATCGGCTGCGCTTCTGCGAGTGGTTCTACATCTCGGGGGGCGACACCCTGGTGCAGCACGGCAACCAGTTCGACGCGTACTGCCTGTGCTCCGACCCGATCCACCCGACCGTGAAGTTCCGCTCGCCGCCGCGCATCCGCCTGCCTTTCGGGGACATCGCGGGCAAGCTCATGCTCAACGGGATGGGGATGTTCAACCCGTACGTGGAGGAGAGCTTCCTCGGAGGGCTGCGCGCCCACATCATCTTCTTCTACCGCTACATCATCCGGATCCAGCCGCTGATCCTGTTCACCTGGCTGTGGTCGGCGATGGTCACCCTCGCGATGTCCCTGCGTGAGGGCTTCCTGCCCTCGGTGAAGGAACCCGAGACCCTGGTGCAGCGGATCGACGACATCGCGGAGCGCTCGAACAGCACGCCGGCGGTGGTCATCGCGCTCCGGGCGGCGGCCGTGCACCCCGCGATCTTCAACCCCTGGAAGATCGCCCGGGAGCTGTGGCTGGATCGAGCCCTGCTGCTGGCCCTGGCGGCCTTCGCGAGCTTCCAGATCTTCTCGGTCCTCAACGTCTTCGTGCGCCTGTCCGTGTGGTGGGTCGTCGTGCCGTTCGCGGTCTTCCTGCTGCCCCTCGTGTTCTACGCGCGGTCGGTGCAGTCCGAGGTGCGGGAGACCGAGATCAACATCCACCGTCGGCTCCCCACCGCGGCGCGCATCGCGGGGGTGGCCCGGGTGGTCCTGGGCCACACGCACCGGGAGCGGCACACAGGCATCCGCGGGGTCGAGCTCCTGAACACGGGCACGTGGTCCAGCGCCTACCACGACGTGGAGTGCACGCGGCCGTACGGGCGGAAGTGCTTCGCGTGGATCCATCCCGACCCCGCCGGAGAGGAGCGGGTGGCCGAGCTGCGCGTGTGGAACGACCCCGGGTCCGAGGCGTTCCGGCCCGACGCTCCCCCGCGCCCGTTCATCCGCAAGCGCCGCACGACCCCTCGCGGCGTCGTCGTCCCGCCTCGCGTCAAGGAGCGTTGACCACCTCGCCCTCGAAGGTGCGGGAGGGGACCCCGATCACGAGCTCCACGACGCGGTTGAACGAGTAGGGCGTGGGCAGGTAGAGGGCGTCGGGGAGCCAGCCGCCGACCCCAGACCCGAAGACCGCGTCGTGGCCGTAGAACCCGTCGTCGCCGCTCCAGTCGACGTAGAGGGTCGCCTCGCCGGACGGGTCGACGCGGTAGAGGTGGAAGGCGTGGGAGTCGGGGACGTAGAGGCGTCCGCAGGCGTCCACCGCCACGGCGTCCGTCCAGCCCCCGCCCAGTCCGTCGGTGAGGAGGACGGGCTCGCTCGTGGGGTCGAGATCCTCGTCGAGCTCGATCTCGAACACGGCGCCGCTGCCGAGCCCACCGGCGGTGCCGACGTACAGCAGCGTGTGGTCCCGGTTGAAGTTCAGGCTCCGCGCCCCGATGCCCTCCTCCAGCCGCGCGATGACCTCGACCTCCCCCGTTTCGAGGTCCGTCCGGAAGATCTCGGGCGACGCCGCGCCGAGGGTGCTCCCGCTGTACACGCGCCCGTCGGGGCCGAGCAACACGGAGTAGGCGTGCAGGTCGGCGGCGAGGACCGAGAGCCCGCCGTCGGGGGTGATTCGGTAGAGGCCCCCGTTCTCGCCGGAGGACACGAGGAGGTCGCCGTCGGGCAGGAAGGTCATCTGCTGAAGGGTGCCGAGCCCCGGGACGAACACCTCGACGTCTCCGTCGCGGTTCGCCCGGACGATCGCGTTGTTGTCGCTGCCGTAGATCCAGCCCGCGTCGTCGAAGGCGAGGCCGTGATACCCGCGCGCCCCGGAGACGCGGGTCTGGGCGATCGGAGCGTCGGGCACCGCCGCGCAGTCCACCACGGGCGCGCCGGGGGCGGGTGGGGTGTCCTCCGGCTCCGGCGCCTGCACTTCAGCGACGCACGCGGCCAAGGCGGCCGCAGTCGCGATCGAGGCTGCGATCCGCAGGGTGCTCACGCGGTCAGTTTGGCATGCTGCGCGCCCCGCGCGACGCGGGTCCGGAGGCGACGTGGAGTACGACCTGAAGATTGTGGGGGGCACCGTCGTCGACGGCACCGGCGCGCCCGGACGACGCGCCGACGTGGCCGTCAAGGACGGGCGCATCGTGTCCGTCGGGGAGTGCCCCGGAGAGGCCCGGGAGATCCTGGACGCGCAGGGTCGCCTGGTGACCCCCGGCTGGGTGGACATCCACACCCACTACGACGGCCAGGTGTCCTGGGACGCGGACATGGCTCCCTCGTCGCTGCACGGCGTCACCACCTGCGTCATGGGCTCGTGCGGCGTCGGGTTCGCGCCCGTGCGGGAGGCCGACCGCGACCGCTTGATCCGGCTGATGGAGGGGGTGGAGGACATCCCCGGCACGGCCCTCGCCGAGGGGATCCGCTGGGGGTGGGAGACGTTCCCCGAGTACCTCGACGTCATCGACTCCCAGCCCCACGCCATCGACCTGTGCATGCAGGTCCCGCACGACGCCCTACGGGTGTTCGTGATGGGGGACCGGGCCCTCGCCGAGGAGCCCGCCACGGACGAGGACATCGCCGCCATGGCCGAGGTGCTGCGCGAGGCGCTCGACGCCGGGGCGTTCGGCTTCTCCACCGGGCGATCCGACAACCACCGCAGCGCCGAAGGCCTGCCCACCCCGGCGTCCGAGGCCGAGGAGCGGGAGCTGGTGGGGCTCGCGTCGGTGTTCGCGGACCGAGACCGCGGCGTGGTGCAGGTCGTGAACGACTTCGACATCCTGGACGGGGACGCCGAGTTCGATCGGGAGTGGGACCTCGTCGAGAAGATGGCGGACGCGGCCGGCGGCCGACCGCTGTCCATGAGCCTCATGCAGCGCGACCAGAGCCGGGATCAGTGGCGCTGGGTGCTCGAGCGGGTGGAGAAGCTGCGGGCGCGCGGCGTCCCCATGTTCGTGCAGGTGGCGCCCCGCGGGATCGGCGTGCTGCTCGGCCTCGAGGCGACGTTCCAGCCCTTCATGGGCTTCCCCAGCTACAAGGCGATCCACGACCTGCCGCTCGCCGAGCGCGTCGCCCGCATGCGCGATCCCGCGTTCAAGGCGCAGCTCCTCACCGAGAGCTCCGAGCCCGTGGCCGGGGACGGCAGCCCGATCCCGCCGCTCGCGGACCAGCTGCTCGCGGCCGTGGAGTGGATCGCGTGGAGGCTCTTCGAGCTGGGCGCCGACCCCGACTACGAGCCGGACCTCACCACCTCGATCGGCGCGCGGGCTCACGCGGCGGGAGTCCCCGTGCTGGACGCCGTCTACGACGCGCTCCTCGAGGACGAGGGCCGCACCCTCCTGTACTTCCCCATCTACAACTACACCGAGGGCAGCCTCGAGAACGTCGGGACCATGCTCAAGCACCCGGCCGCGCTGCCCGGGCTGAGCGACGGCGGCGCCCACGTGGGCACGATCTGCGACGCGAGCTTCCCCACGTTTCTGCTCACGCACTGGGTGAGGGACCGGCCCGAGGGGCGGATCCCGGTGGAGCAGGCGGTGCACATGCAGACGGGGCGGACGGCGGACTACATCGGGCTGACGGACCGGGGCCGCGTGGCGGTCGGGCTGCGCGCGGACCTGAACATCATCGACCTGGACGGGCTGAAGCTCACCGCGCCCACCCTGGTGGCGGACCTGCCGGCGGGGGGCAAGCGGCTCCTCCAGCACGCCCACGGGTACGACGCGACGATCGTCGCGGGCGCCGTGATCGCGCGACACGGCGAGCTCACGGGCGCCTACCCCGGCCGCGTCGTCCGACTGCAAGGGGCAGTCCCGAAGCTCGCCGAGCTACATGGCTGAATCGTCGGGAACGCTGCGCGTTCCTTGGGCGAATCCCTGACGCTCGCCCCTTCGGGGCTCTCGGGATTCGAGAGTTACATGGCTGAATCGTCATCGTCGGTGGCGGAGTCGTCGTCGTCTCCGGCCGAGTCGTCGTCGTCGGCTGCGTCGTCGTCGTCGGCTGCGTCGTCGTCGTCGTCCACCGCGTCGTCGTCGTCCGCCGCGTCGTCGTCGTCCCCGGCCGCGTCGTCGTCGTCGTCGTAGGGATCGTCGTCCTCGCCGCCGACCATGCCGTCACCGATGAGCGGGCAAGCGACCCCCCCCAGGAGGAGGAGGAGGAGGAGGGCGAACAGCCGACTGGACAGGCGAGGTTGCATCGTTCCGACTCCTACCCGCAGTGTGGTGACCACGGGCTTACTAGAATGTAACGGATGACCTCGCCCGCGCCCGTGCAACTCGGTGCCTTCCGGTTCGACCCCGACCCCGGACTCCTCGTGGGCCCGGCCGGCTCCGTCGACCTGTCGGACCGCGAGATCGCGCTGCTGAGGCGCCTCGCCCGGACGCCGGGGGAGGTCGTCTCTCGCGGCGATCTCGGCGGCCGGGGGGAGTCTCGCGGCGCGGACATGGCCGTGAGCCGGCTCCGCCGCCGACTGGGGTCCGACGGCGCGCGGATCCGCACCGTGCGGGGGCGTGGCTATCGCCTGCAGACCGACGCGCCGGAGTCTCGCCCCGAGGGGATCGATCTGGGCTGGGCGCGGATCGACGTCGCCGGGGGACGGGTGCACCTTCGAGATCGCAGAGTGCCCGTCGTCGGCGCCGCGGCGCGGCTGCTGGAGGTGCTCCTGGAGACCCCGGGTCGACCCGTGGCTCGTCCCGACCTCGCGCGTCGCGTGTGTCCCGGGCCCCGGGGCGAAGCTCGCCTGGACGTGCTCGTCCATCGGGTGCGGGGACGCCTCGAGGAGGACCCGAAGCGCCCCCGGTTCCTGATCACGGTGCGAGGCCGGGGGCTCAGCCTGCTCGACGCGCGTCCCACCCCGGGCCGTGGAGACGCCCTCCCCCCGGCTCGCCCCCTGCACGGTCGGGACGACGAGCTCGAGAGAATCGGGTCGCTCCTGCGGGCGGGGCGTCGGGCGCACGTACACGGGGGGCCCGGGATCGGGAAGACGGCCCTCGTGATCGCGGCGGCCCACGCCTGGGTGGACGCGGGCGGGGCGGCGCAGGTCGTCGATCTGCACGGCGTGGGCGACGCTCGCGAGGTCGACGAGCGGCTCGCCACCGCGCTGGGCATGGAGGCCGTGGACCGCGACGAGGTGGTCGCCCGCTCCCTGGACGCGCGGGGAGAGTTCCTGCTCGTCCTCGACGGGGGCGGAGCCCTGGCTCCCCGCGCCCGGGCGGAGCGCTGGCAGGACACCGCGCCGAGGCTGCGCCTGCTCTCCAGCTCCCGCGAGGCGGCGCCGCGCTGCCCGACCGTCCGGCCCGGGGGTCTCGGAGACGCCGCGGCCCGCGCCCTGCTCGAGGAGGCGGCCGAGCGGACCCTCGAATCGGGCGTGGAGCGCATCGTCCGCCGGGTGGAGGGGAACCCCCTCGCCCTCGAGATCGTGGGCAACGCCCTGCGTCACGCCCCCCTCGCGGACCTGGACCGTCGCCTCGCGCTGCCGCTCGGCCCCCTCCGCCGCGCGTGGGAGGTCGCCCTCGGCGCCCTCACCGAAGACGAACGCGGGGCTGCCCTCGCGTCGGCCATGTTCCGCGGCCCCTTCGACGCGAGCGAGGCGGCGGCCGTGGCGGAGGCGTTCGACGGGAACCTCGAGGCCGTCGAGCGGCTCCGCACCCACGCCGTGCTGCGATCCGACGCCGACGGTCTCCGGCTCCCCCACGCGGCCCGGGAGCTGCTCACGCCCGAGGTGCGACGTCATCCCGCCGCGGGCCTCGCCGCCCGAAAGCTGGAGGGGGTGCTCCTGGGCGTCCTCGAGGAGACCGTGTCCGGCATCCCCGCCCGCGGCGGCGAAGCGCTCGACACCCTCGACCGCCGCTGGTCGGACCTGGGGGGCGTGCTGACCCTGGGTGGACGGCCCCGCGCCGAAGAGCTGAGCTCCCTGGCCCGCCTGGCGCGGGAGGCCGCGGGTCGCGCGCCACGCCCTCGCCGAGAGCGGTGGGCGGGGGCCCTGGAGCGGGCGGGCGAGCGAGAGGACCTGGAGCCGGCGGTCCGCGCGGCGTGTCGGCGCAGCCTGCACATCCTGCGCTGGGCGGGGATGGCCCGATCGGCGCGGGTCGAGCTCCTGGAGGCGGCGCTGGAGGACGCCCGGGCGGCCGAGGACGACGTCCAGGCCGCCGGGATCGCCGCGGAGCTGGCCAGCGTGCGGGCCTTCGCCGGAGCCCCCGAGATCGCGGCGACCCTGCTCAGGCGGAACCCCATGCCCCCGGGCGCGCCGCCCGTGGAGGTCGCTCGGAGGTTGCGACACGAGGGGCGCATGGCCGTGTTCGCGGGGCGCCCCGAGCGGGGACTCTCCCGCCTACGTCGGGCGGTGGAGCTCGCCGAGACTCACGTGCTCCCGCTCCTCGAGGCGCGGTGTCGCATGGCCCTGGGGCAGGCGCTCAGCGTGGCGACCCTCGGCGTCGAGGCGGAGCATCACCTGCGGCGCAGTGTCACGCTCACGGAGGCTCACGGGCTGCCCGAGGAGCGGGTGCGGGCGGGCCTGCGGTTGGCGCAGCACCTCCTGCGCCTGGGCCTCCGGGGCGAGGCCTCGGGCCTGCTCGACGAGGCGCGCGAGGCGGCGGTTCGGGCGGGCCTCGAGCCCTTGGAGGAGCAATGCGCGGCCGCCCTCGGGTTCCTCCTCATCGGCCGCCGGAGGCCCGCCGACGCGATCCCGGTGCTCGATCGCGCCGTCGAGCTGGCTCGTCGCCACGGGGGCCGTCGCGGGCTCTACGTCGCGCTGTGCAACCGAGGCCTCGCCCGAGGCCTGGCGGGGGACGCCGGGGGCGGGGACCGGGATCTGACGGAGGCCCTCGGGTCGCCGGCGGCCGGGGGCTGGTACCGCGTCTTGGGCACGGCCTATCGCGCCGTCGTCGCGCTGCTCGCGGGCCGGGGCGCGGCGTGTCTGGACGACGTAGGGGCCGTCCGCGGTCTGCTGGCGGACCTCGAGCACCCGGACGGCCCCCCCTTGCTCGAGGCCCTCGCGCAGGCGGCCACCCTGGCGCGAGGGGAGTCGCCCGCCCCCGTGCGCGGCTGGCTCGATGCCTGGACCGGGAGCGCCGAGGTCGAGGGCCTCGTGCTCGCCGTGGAGGCGGCCCTGGACGGCTAGTACACCCACTACACTCCCCCGCATGTCTGCCTGGAGCCCCGCGTTTCCTCTCGCCGACCTGCCCGTGGGCGGGGTGAAGGTCCACCGTCGCGACGCCGACAAGGTGGCCGTCTTCCGCCTCGAGGACGGCCTCTACGCCATCGACGATCGCTGCCCGCACGAGGGGTGGCCGCTGGCCCAGGGGGCGGTGAAGGGGACGGTGGTCACGTGCGCCTGGCACAACTACAAGTTCGACCTGCGCGACGGGCGCTGCGTGCTCGGAGAGGAGCGCGCCCGGACCTATCCGGTGCGGGTGGTGGACGGCGTCGTCGAGGTGGATCTCACGCCTCCGGATCCGGCCACGCTGCGCCCCGCGCTGTGGGCGTCGCTGGATCAGGGCCTGCTCGAGGGACGCACCGGGCGGGCCGTGCGCGACGTGGTGCGGCTCCTCCAGGCCGAGGTGACGCCCGCCGCGGTCGCCCTGCACCTCGCCCGTCACGACGCGCGCCACGGTGAGTACGGCCCCACCCACGGGCTCGCGGTGTCGGCCGACGTCGCCCGGTACCTGCCCTGGTTCTCGGGCCTGCAGGCGGCGGTGCCCCTGGCCCAGGCGATCGACGTCGTGGTGGACGGGACCAAGCGCCGCCCGCCCCGTCCGCGCCCCGAGCCGGTCGCCCCGGAGGGAGACGCCGACGTCGTGGAGGCGCGCCTCGAGGCCCTCGTCGAGGCGGAGGACGGGGGCGCCGCCGAGGGGTTGCTGCGCGGAATGATCGCCGCGGAGTGGCCCCTGGAGCGGCTCGAGCGTGTGTTCCTGCGCCTCTGCGCGGCGCACTTCCTCAGCTTCGGCCACCGACTGATCTACACGGTGAAGACGTTCGACCTGCTCCGGTCGAGCGGTCCGGGGGCCGCCGACGACCTGTTGGCCGCCCTCCTCCACGGCATCGTGAACGCCACGCGGGAGGACACGCTGCCCCGCTGGCGGCACGCCCGGGACACCCTCGCCGCGATCGAAGGCGAGCTCGAACTCATCCACGCCCACTGCCGGGACCAGGCCGTGTCCATGGATCCCCGCTGGCGCTCCCGGCTGGACGACGCCCTCACCGACGCCCCCGAGGACCGCGCGCTCTACATGCTCCAGCACACCCTGCGCGCGGGGGTCCCCCTGGTCGAGGTCGTCGACGCCCTGAGCGCCGCCGCGGCCCAGCGCGTGCTGCGCTTCGATCCGGCGAAGGACGCGGACGACGGCGTGCAGGACGACTGGCTCTCCGTCACCCACGCGCAGACGACCGTGCACGCGCTGCGGGAGGCCGTCGTTCGTCTCCCCGAGCCGGCGATCCTCCCGATGATCGTGCTCGTCGGGCGGTTCGTGCATCGGACGAAGGTCCTCGATCTCCCCGAGGAGGATCGCTGGACCGCGCCCACCGAGGCGCAACCCGTCGCCGTCGCCGACGTGCTGCACGCGGTCGGCTCCTCGGACGAGCGCGGCGCCCTCGACGCCGCGTGGGCGCTCCTCCAGGACGAGACCCGGCGCCACGAGCTGAGGGAGGCCATGCACCGGTGGGCGCTGTCCGACGCGATGACCGCCCCGATCGTGGTCGCTCACGCCATCAAGAACGTCGTCGCGGCGTGGGACGAGTACGACGCGACGGGCGACGCCGCCCACGTCCTCGGCGTCCTGCGCTTCGCCGCCTGCGCGCCCCGCCAACGCTGGGTGGCCCGCCGCACGGCCGAGGCCATCGCCTTCGTCTCCGAGGGGAAGATCCCGCGCACGCTCGCGCAGTGATCGCCCGTTGGACCCCGCCGATCAGCGGCGGACCCGCTCCAGCCACAGCCCCGCCGGGAGAGTGACGGTCGCCACCGCGCCGAACCAGGCGATCGTCGTGCCGAGGGTCGCTCCGAGGGCGGGCAGGGACCACGCGGCGACGCAGGCGTGCGCGCCCACCGCCGCGGAGCCCAGCATCATCGGGCCCACGGCGCCCGCGGGGACGGCCTCTCCCTGGGCGAGCCAGAGCGACACCATCGTGGTCGTGAAGATGGCCGGGAACACCGAGGCGATCCCCGCCGCCGCGCCCCCGCCGTAGGCCGCGATCGCCACCGCGACGCCGATGGCGACGGCCGCGAGACCTCCCCGAAGCAGGAGCGTCCCGGCGCCGACCTTCCGATGTCCCCGGGGCGCGGGCGGGTTGGAGAGGCACGCGGCCACGCCCACGACGATCATGGCGACGGTCCCGCCCCAGCCCGCGATCACGAGCGCCCCCGGCCCCGCGTCCGCCACCCGATCGAACGCCACCACGAGGGCGAAGGCCCCCAGGAACCACGCCGCGAGCGAGCCTGCGGTCATCGCCGCCAAGCGCCCCCGCAGCGACCACGACGGGAGCCGCGGCGGGAGGGCCCTCCAGAGCCACAGGAAGCCGACGTTGAGGAGCATCCCGGCGGGGATCGCGTACAGCGCGGCGCGGGTCGAGGCGACGGACCCGGACTCGGCCGCGATGCCGATCGAGGCGGGGACGATCGTGGTGGGGATCGTCGCGAGGAGGCCCCCGATCCGGCCCCCCAGGCGCTCGATGGCGACCGTGGCGCCGACGGCGACCACGCCCGCGAAGAAGCCCGGGAGGAGGACATCCGAGGGGGTCAGGCCGTCCACGCGGGCGCAGCATGACCGATCGCCCCGAGGCCCGCCGGGCGGCGCCTCGTTGGACCCCGTAGGATCGGCAGTCGTGCGGACCCGTCGCCTGCTCTTGATCGCGACCGCCCCGTTTCTCTGGGTTCTCGCCGACCTGTACCTCCGCGTGAACCTCCCCGGGGCGGCGTCCCTGCAGCACGTCGCGTTCCGGGCGGCGGCGTGGCTCCCGCAGTGGCTCCCCGGCGGCGAGTTCCGGACCCGCAACCTCGCCATCGGGAGCGGGGTGGTGCTGGTCCTCGCGGCGGCGGTCGGCCGCCGAGGCCTGCCGGTGTGGCGCGGGGTGGCCATCCTCGCGGCCGGAGGGGAGGTCCTGGCGGCCGTGGTGGCGCTGCTCATGGAGCGGGCGCTCGGGGGCGGGATCGTCGTCGGCGCGATCGTCGCGACCGGCATGCTGCGCGGGGTCGTGGTGGATGACGACGTCGTCCCCGGCGGCCGCGGCCGGGCGGTGGTGGGCGCCGCCGTGGGCCTCCTCGTGGGCGTGCCCGCGCTCCTGTACCTGCACGGCCTCTTCGCCGCGGACTCGGACGGCTACCTGACCCTCGACTGGTTGCGTCGGCTGGCGCGGACCCGCGGCGGGCTCGAGACCGCGGTGCTGGTGGTCGCCGCCTTGGGCGGGGCATCCGCGGCGGCCCTCGTCGCCCGGTCGCGACCTGCGCGCCGTCCCCTCGGGATCGCCGTGCTGGTCTCGATCGTCGCGGCCGGGGGGGCGACGCTGGTGCTCGATCCCACGACCCCGATCCTGTCGGTCCTGGTCGTCGCCCCCGCCGGGACGGCGGTGGTCCTCGCGCGCCCTCGGGGGCTGCTGCGGCCGTTCGCGCCCGGCGACGTCCTGGGCCTGCCCGTCAGGCTGCTGCCCCTCGTCCCGGTGGCCGCGCTCCTGGTGGCCCACACCTACGCGGCCCGGGTGTTCGCCTGCCCCGACGACGAGGCCCTCCCGGCGGGCGTCGAGCGCCTCGCGGACGCGGGCGAGGTGTTCCAGATCGCGGCCGGGGAGGGCGGACGGGTCCTCGCGATGACCCACCGCAGCGAGCGTCGCATCGGTCGACTGGAGGTGCTCCCGACGGTCGGCACCCTCGGCGCCGTGAGCCCTGCGGACATCATCCCCGCGCCGGGGCAGGAGGGGATGCACCCCACCGCGGAGGCGCCCCTCGACTCGTTCCTCCCCGGCGCGACCTACGCCCGCCCGGAGGAGCTGCTCTACGCCCCGGAGGCGGGGCGGTTCTTCGGGACGGTGCTGTCGGCCGACCCGAAATTCTACGAGAAGACGATCAGCCCCCTGAACGACGTGAACAACATGATCGTCGCGTTCGATGGCGACGCCCGGCGGGCCACCGCGACCTGGTGGGAGAGCCGCCAGTGCTGGATCGGCACGCTCTTCTGGGACGCCCCGCGACGTCGACTGCTGCTCGGCTGCGAGTACGACCCCGCGCTGCTCCAGCTCGATCCGGCGACGGGGGAGTTCGCGCCCGGGGTCGAGGACGCGGCCCTGGGGGACGTCGCGGGGATCGCCGTCGACACGCGCGAGGGCGGAGACGCTCTGTGGGTCGTCTCGATGTGGAACAGCGCGCGCCTCACCGAGCTCGACGCCTCGCTGCAGCCCCGGCGCTCGACGACCGTGGGGAGCGGCCGCTACGCCCTGGCGTTCGACGCAGAGACCGCCCGCCTGTTCACCACGGCCTACTACCGGTCCCGCGTCCGCATCCTCGACGCCGACTCCCTGGACACCGTCGGCTCGATCCCCACCGGGCTCGGGGCGCGGGCGCTCGCCATCGACGGGCCCCGGGACCGCGTCCTGGTGTCCTCGGTCTACGACGGCCTCGTGCGCGTGTGCGATCGGGGCGGCCGCCTGCTTCATCGGCTCCCCGTGGGCGGGCACGTGAAGGACATCACCCTGGATCCTGACTCCGGAATGGCTTATTTCGTAAGTCAGTGCGGCCTCTTCCGAGTGGATCTGGATGCATTGGATCAGGGTTCGTGATCGACCGGCGCGCGCTCGCGAGGAAAGCTAGGGCATTCCTCGAAGAACATGGACGATTCCTTATTGCTCCAGTGGTTGTAGCGGCTCTCGTCGTCGCGATGGTGTGGGGTCGACTCAGCAGATCCGGGATCCAGCACTACGGTCTCGACGGGGCTCCCTGGATCGAGCACGAGGCCCGACTGCGCCTCCTCGAGACGTGGCGGGATCGCGGGCAGTACGACCTCGTCGGCCTGATCGGCGAAGCGGACGGTTACTTCCCCCCCGTCCTGCACGTCGTCACCACCCCGCTGGTGGCCATGTTCGGGCACACGGACCTCGCGGCCGCCTACACGGGGGTGCTGTGGCTGCTCCTCCTGGCGGCGGCCGTGGCCGTCGTGGGGCACCGCCTGACGGGCGATCGGGCGGTCGCCTCGGCCGCGGCGGTCGGCACCCTCCTCGTGCCCGCGCTCCACGCCTTCTCCGCCCGCTACTACTACGACGTGCCCATGACCGCGGCCCTCTGGGTCGTGGTCGCCGCCGCGCTCCTCACCTGGGATCGACGGCCGCTCCTGGGCGGGCTGCTCGTCGGCCTTCTCTGGGTCGGCGCGGACCTGGTGAAGTGGACCTCCCTGGTGTTCGGCGCCTTCATGGTGGCGGGGACGTGGACGACCCGCACCGTCGACGGCCGTCGCCTCGGTCGACGGACGGTCGCCCTCGGGATCACGGGGGCGGTCTCGGTGGTGCTGCTCGCGGGGTACCTGAGGGCGACGGGGCCGGAGGGCAGCCTCCGGGTGATGCTGGACCAGATGTGGGGGGACCTGGGCGAGCGCAGCCTGGGCGGCGCCGGCGTCACCCTGGCGGGCGCGGTCGAGTCGGTGAAGGGCTTCGTCGAGCAGGAGGGGTGGAGGTTCGGCACGGCCTTGCCCGAGGGGAAGTGGCGCTTCTATCCCGGGGGCATGGTCACCTCGGTGCTCTCGCCGCTCCTCACGCTCGCGGTCCTGCCCCTCCTGGCCCTGTGGGCGCTCCGCAGCCGGCGGGGCGCGGGGCTGTTCGCGGTCACGATCCTGGGGCAGTGGCTGTTCGTCATGGGCTGGGTGCCGGTCATCGACGAGCGGTTCCTCATCACCCTCGCCCCCTGCGTCGTGCTGGCGGCGGCGATGGGGTGGAGCACGCTGGAGGCGCCTCGGCGACGGATCGTGGGGGCGGTGATCGTCGTGCTCGCGCTGTGGGTCGGCGCCGAGTTCCACTTCGGGGTGCCCCCGCTCCCCACGGCGCCGGTGGAGCTCGCCGCCGCGAAGAACAACCAGGTCCCCGCCACCGTGGCGCGCGGGCTGGGCCTGGGCGACTCCCAGGAGCAGCGCGGCTGGGCCCGCTGGGACACCGAGCCACGGGTCCCCGTGTGGGAGCGAGAACGCTTGTGGCGCTTGATGGTCGGCTGCGGAGCTCGAGTGATACTCGAAGGTCCGGGGGTGCGCGGCGACGAGCGCGCGCTGGGGGCGTACTGGGTCGGTTATCGGGCGATCCGGAGGGAGCAGGTGGAGGGCCTAAAGGATCGCTGGTTCAGCTTCCGGTGCCGCGACCATCGCGCGGCGGGGCTGGCCGTCACGCGACACCCCAAGGGCGCCGACCCGCAGCCGGGCCCTTGCCTGGGCGACCGACCGTGGACCCTCTGGACGACCGAGCCGGCCCCCGCGTCCACCGATCGGCTGGCGTTCTGGACCGTGGTGGGCGAGCCCGGCGGGTGTACGGCGGCGCCGCCGGGGGGCGGGTAGAGTTCGGAGTCGATGCAGGCGCAGGAGAGGGACCCCCCGACCGGCCTCCGTCCGGTCCACGGCGTGGCCGGCGCGGCCCTGCTGATCCTGCTCGTCGAGCACGTGGTGCACGGGGTGCGTCGGCTCCCTGCCGCGTATGGCGGCGACTCCGCCACGGAGTACCTCGAGCACGTGCGGCGAATGGAGTTCTTCGCGCTCCTGCGTGACCTGCCGCGGCACGACGCGGCGACCATGGCCTGGCGCGCCCTCGACCGAGTGGAGTTTCCCCCCCTGCTCGTCCTCTTCCAGTACCCGCTGGACCTGCTCTTCGGGCCCCACCCCGGGGTGGCGGTGGCGGCGAACCTGGGCTGGCTCGCGCTCGCGGGGCTGGCCACCTTCGGGCTGGCCCGCTCTCTGGACCTGGCCTCCGTCGCGCCCTGGGCGGCCGTGCTGCTGCTGCTGCTGCCGGGGATGTGGGGCCCCGCGAGGACCTACTACTACGACGTCCCCATGATCGCGCTCATCACCGTGGGCGTGGCCGCGTCCGTCGAGTGCGTGCAGCGCCCGCGGCTGCGGTGGGTGCTCCTCGCGGCGGCGGCCTTCGCGGCCGCGGAGCTGACGAAGTGGGAGGGCGTGCTGTACGTCGCCGCCGCCCTGCCCGCGATCCTCGCCGTCGCCGTGCTCGCGGAGGGGTCGCGGAAGCGCCGCTGCGTGGGCGTCGTCGGGGTGCTGGCAGGCTGCGGTGCGGCCGCCGGGATCGTCGCGGCCTACGTGTCGCGGCACCGCGGGGCCTGGGACGCGCGGTTCGGCCAGGTCGTGGCGCTCAACCAGGGCGAGAACCCCGAAGGCGGCCTCGCCGCGGTGTTCTCGGGGCTCACGGGGCGGCTCGTCCACGCCGGCCCGGACGCGTGGACCTTCTATCCCCAGTGGCTGACGGCGTCGTCGCTGGGCCTCGTGATCGTGGCGCTGGGGGTCGTGGCGGCCACGCGCCTCGGCCGGGTCCCGCGCATCGCCGCCGTGTCCGCGGTCCTGGCCATGCTCGGGACCCTCGCTGCGGTCGTCGGCGTGTCCGACATCCAGGAAGTCCGCTTCGTGCACCCCGCCCTGCCGTGGCTCGCGGTGCTCCTCGCCGCCGGACTCGGGGCGCTCCCCGGGAAGGTCGGTCGCGCCGCGCCCGCGGTCGCGGTCGTGCTGGCGACCTCGCAGCTGCTGGCCGCCGACTACGTCCACGAGCCGGACGGATCGGCGCTGCGCGAGGGCGTCGTGGACGTGCCGCGGCCCGCCCGGGCGCTGCTCGGCGCGTCCCTCTCGCCGCTGCCTCAGTCCCCGGGCAACCAGACCGGCTGGCGACGCCCCGTGGACCACCGCGCCAGCGACGCGCTGGGGATGCGCACGGCGATCGCGTGGATCGCGCAGGCGGCGGACGGGCGTCCGGCGCGCGTGGCGCTGCACCCCTTGAACCTCGACCTCGGGCGGGCGGAGTACGCCTGGTCCTTCTGGGCGCTGCACCGGGCCGCCCGGCTCGAGACGCTGCCCGGGCGGCCCATCGAGGACTGCACCGTGGATCCCGACCGCGCGGACGTGCGCGCCGCCGACTTCGTGGTCGTCGACTTCGATCCGGCCCTCCTGGGCGGGGGGGGAGACGCCTGGTGTCGCGCGGTGCAGTGCTCCGGGGACGGACGGGTGGCCGACGCGGACCCCTGCGGCTTCGCCGACGCGTGGCTCGGGTTCGGCGCCGGGTGGCGGATCGGTCCGCCCATCCCGTACCGGTCGCGCACCGGCCGCACCCGTGACCTGTGGGTCCTTGAGCGAGGCGGGGCGTGACCCGCGATCGGCGCTACGGCTACGCGTTCGACGCGCTCGTGGTGGTCGGCCTGACCGTCCTCGCGGGGCGGGTGTGGGGGCACTGCGCGCTCGGCTCCGAGGTGGCGGGCGACTCGTTCGTGGCGCTCGCGTGCGGTCGGTCGTGGATCGAGAACGGCTTCGCGCGGCCCAGTCAGCCGATCTTCGGTTGGGGCCTGTGCGCCTCCTATGCGCCCCTGTTCGTGGGCGCCGAGTCCCTCTGGGAGGTCGCGTGGCGTCGCTCCCAGGTCGCCGCCGCGATGGTGCCCCTGACCTACCTCTTCGTGGCCTCCGCGGTGCCGGGCTGGCTCGGGCGGACACCCTGGGCGGCCCGCATCGGGGGGCTCTCGGCGGCGACCGCCATCCTCGTGCACGAGACCCTCGGCCGGGCGACCAGCACCGGGAGCCACGGCTACTTCTCGTTCACCTGGACAGTGATCGCGTTCCTCGGGTGGACGTGGGCGGTGCGTCCCGACCCGATCGGAGGCAGGAGGACCGATCGGTCCCTCCGCACGCTCGCCGCCGCGATGGGCATGGCCGCCGCGCCCATGGCGATGATGAATCACCCCTACACGGGCTGGCTCGCCCTCGCCGCCGTGGCCCTGCTCCCGCTCCTTAGCCGGCGGGTGGGGGTCCTCGGCACGATCGTGGCGTCCGCCGCCGGCATGGCGCTGGCGTGGCCTCGGATCGTGGAGCTGATGCGCCAGACGCAGGGGGGCGTCGGGGTCCAGGACCTCGCTCACCAGCCGGGGGAGTGGTCGCTGGGCGAGGGCGAGCTCATCGGGTGGATCTTCGACGTCCGCCACCACACGATGCTGCTCGGCCTCGCAGGGCTGGTGGTGGTCGCGGCCTTCGTGTTCCGGCGAGCCGACCGCGAGGTGCGGTGGACCGTCGCGACCTGGGTCGCGGTGACGGCGGTGACGGCCGCGGGTATCGCCGCCCTGGGCGACTTCGTGGGCTACCTGCAGGACTACCACGTGCTCATGGCCTATCCGCTCGGGGCGATGGGGCTGGGGGTCGGGGTCGCGGCGATCGTCCGGGTCGTCGCGCGACCCGAGGGCATGGCCGAGGCCGGTCCGCCGCGCCTGAGGGCGATCCTCGGGGTGGCGATCCTCGGGGTCATCGCCCCGGCGGTGGTCTCCGCGATCGGCTCCACCGCCGACGACGGGACGAACCCGATCCACGATCCCTGGTGCGCGAGCGGTCCGCCGAACGGAGGCACCGCTCAGGGCTCTTGGCGCCTGCAGCGAGCGATCCTCGCGGACCTGCCGAGTGTGCCCGAAGACCGCCCGGTGCTCGTGAGCAACCTCAACCTGAACAACGGGCGCATGGACTCCGCCGTGCCGGTGGCGGTCGGTCTCACGATCGCCGGGGTGCCGGACCGCCGCCTCATCTGCTGCCGCGAGGGCGACCCGCCACCCGTCTGGTACTTCATCGTCGACCTCGCCGAGCCGGATCTGGACTACCTCCTCTGGGCCGACATCGACGGGGTGGACGTGCTGCTCCATCGCCCCGAGGTCGACGAGCTGCTCGTCGTCGTCCGCACCGAAGACGCCTTGGCGGCGATCGGCGAGCAGCTGTGTGAGGCGATCCCCGCGGACCGCGTCGTCGCCGTGCACTACTACGACGACGTCGTCGACCTGCTCGGCGAGTCGATCCGCGACCGACTGCTGGACCCCCCGTCCCCGGTGCCCTCGTGCCTTCAGCGAATGCAGTGACGCGGGCGACCTGGGCCGCCCTCGGGGCGGTGGTCGGCGTGATCGTTCTGGTCGCGCTCCGGCTCGCCGTCGATGGGGTGCAGCCCTACGGCACGGACGGGGCGCAGTACATCGAACATACGGCGCGGCTCGAGACCCTGAGGCTGTGGCAGGAGCACGGGGACGTCGGCCTCTGGGCCCGGCTCGTGGCCACGGACGGCTCGTTCCCCGCGGGCCTCCACCTCGCCACGCTGCCGCTCGCGGCCGTCTTCGGGCACTCCGCGACGGCCATGTCGGCGACCGGGATCGTGTGGCTCCTCATGCTGCTCGGCGCGGTGGCGGCGTGCGGGGCGGTCCTCGTGCCCGAGCATCGAGCCCTGGGCGCGGCGGCTGCGGCGGCGGGCACGGCGCTGATCCCCGCCATCCACGGGAGCGCAGGTCGCTACTACTACGACCTGCCGATGATCGCGCTCCTCTGGTGCGTGGTCGCCGTCTTGTGGACGGGCCGCGACCGACGCCCCCTGATCGCGGGCCTGGTCGCGGGCGTCCTGGGCTTCGCGGCGTGCGTCGTGAAGTGGGCAGCGATGCCCTACGGGCTGGTCCTGGTGGCCGCGATGTTCCTGGGGCGGGGCGAGCGGACGGATCGGCAGCGGCACCTCCTGCGAGGGGTCGCGGTGGGCCTCGCGATCGCCATCCCGGCGTGGCTGGTCGTGCGCTACCTGGGGGACGTGGTGGGGACGTCCTCCTTCGGCCACCAGGCGCACATCACCGTCCCCGAGGCCGAGGGCACCGAGGTCGAGCGCGGCGCGATGGACGTCCTCTTCGCGACCCTGCCCGCGCGGCTGAAGGCGATGGGGCTCGGCGACGTCCTCTTCCACCCCCTCCGGGCCGTGTTCTCGGTGTTCTCCCCGCTGCTCTTCGCCGCCGCCGTCGGGCTCGCCGCCCGCGGCCTGCGCCACCGCCCGTCGGCGCTGCTGCCCCTGGTTCTGGTCGTGCTGGGACACCTCTCCTTCGTCACCCTCTTCCTGCCCGTCCTGGACGATCGGTTCCTGCTGCCGACGGTCCCGGCCGTGGTCCTCGCCGCGACGGTCGGCTGGGTCTCCCTCGCCGAGGAGCGGCGTCGCCGCGTAGGGCTCGCCGTGCTGGGGGTGGGCGCCCTGGTGGCCGTGGATCTGCACTTCGCCCCGCCCACGTTCGCCACCTATCCGGTCGAGCTGCTGAGCGCCCGCCCGGGGAACTCCCCGTGGACCCGAGCACGCGGCTTGGGCGCGGCGTCCTCGGTGGAGCTGCGGGGGTGGGCGCGTCACGACGAAGCGGCCCCGGCTCGTCAAGGGCTGCGTGACGCCGTCTGGTCGGTGATCGAGGCCTGCGGCCGGGGAGTCTGCGTCGCGGCCGAGCGGAGCGAGGGGGCGATCGACCGGTTCGGCGACCAGGAGTGGGTCCGCTTCCGCGGCATGCTCGAGCACCGGCGCTCGGGCACGGAGACCTTCGTCATCACCACGTGCCCCACCCGCAACGATCGACTCCCCCAGGAGTGCACGGCGGACCTGGCCCTCGAGCCGCTGGGAGGGGACGGATCGCCGAAGGCGCCGGGGTGCGTGGACCAGGGGGTCTGGGAGCTCCACACGACCGTCGCGGACCCCGACGGCGGCGTCGGCGTGGGCGTGTGGCGCAAGCGAGGGGCGCCGGTCTGTCCGCTCCCCGAGACCGGGTAGCATCGGGCGTGTCCGCCCCCCCACGTCCGTCGAACCTGTCGCTCGCGCTGGCCGTGGGGGCCGCCTTCGTGCTCGTGCACGTAGTGCTGGTCCTCGGGACCTTCGACGTCTACGACCTCGAGGAGACCGAGTACGGGAACGTCGCCGTGGCGATGCTGGACGGCCACGTCGACGTGTCCTACGCGTCCCTGGCCACCGATCCGGAGTGGGGGGACGGGCTCATGACCGGGGCGGGCAGGCGCCGGCGGACCGTCTGGTCCTACGAGCCCACCGTGGCCCCCTTCTTCGCGTTGCTGGGTCCCACGATGTTCGCGCTGAAGCTGTGGGCCGTCGTCTTCGCGGGGTTCTGGGCGGCGCTCTGGTTCCTGCTGGCGCGGGCGGCCGCGCCCCGGTCGTCCGCGTGGGCCGCGGCCGCCCTGTTCGTCTTGCCGCTCCCCCTCGTCCAGCGGGCTGCGGTCTCGGCGACGTCGATCACGGCCCACCTGGGGTCGTCGCTCTGGCACGCCGCGGCCTTGGTGGCCCTCGTCGCGGCCGGGCGCCGGGGCGGCCTCGGCTGGATCGCGCTCTCCGGGCTCCT
Source organism: uncultured Rickettsiales bacterium (assembly GCA_964620495.1). GTDB lineage: Bacteria > Myxococcota_A > UBA796 > UBA9615 > UBA9615 > CAZEKB01. The sequence continues at coordinate 103,513 of CAZUHI010000014.1, forward strand.
CACCGGCTTCGGCCTCTACTGCGGGTTCTCTCTGGCCCCGCTGCTCGCGGGCGTGGTCTTCCTGGCGTGGTCCGTGGCCGGGCTGCGCGGGCTCATTTTCTGGGGCGCCGGGACGCTGCCGGGCTTGGGTCTCGCCGCGGCGTTCCGCGATCCGTCGCGGGCCGGGGGGGACCTGATCACCGCGCTGACCGGGCTCCAGGAGGGGGGCGCGTTTCGGGACGCGGGGCTGGGGACCGCGCTGGAGACGCTGGGGACCGCCCTGCGGTTCGGGGCCGGGTACGGGAGCGTCGACGTGGGTACGGCCGACCTGCACTACTCGGCGATCGGCGTCGCCTACACGCTCCTGTGCGCCGCGCTGGTCGTGGGAGCGGTCGTCGTCGCCCGACGGGCCGGGCCCCGCGCCGTCGTCGACCCGGGCACGCGCGCCCTGCGGGTGGCCTTGGCGCTGTCGCTCCTGGGCTTCGCCGCCGGGGTCGCCGTCACCGGGTTCAAGCTCGAGACGACGTTCTTCGACGGACTCCGGTACCTGCTGCCCCTGGCGCCGCTCCCCGCGCTGCTGCTCCTGGGAGCCGCCGACGAGCTCGGCCGACGGGGGGTGGACGCGTCCCGAGCGACCGTCGCCCTGGTCGCTCCCGTCCTCGTCGCTCACGGCCTCGGCTTCGCGGGCCACTTCCGCGCCGACGTCTTCCCCGCGCCGTGGTGGGACGTCCCGGGATACGAGCCGTGGGTGATGAAGAACTACTTTCATGAGTCGTTGGAAGTATCCAGAATAAAAGAAGAACGTAGATATCGTTGGGCGATCTGGTCGGGGCTCTCCCAGGCGCGACTCGCGCCCGACGAGGACCTCTCCGCCTGGGGCCCCACGGGAGGCCCCGCGACCCTCCCGCTCGGAGCGGACTCCGAGGTCACGGCCGACTTCCTTCGGGGGTTCGGCATGGGCGTGATCCTCCGGGGGCACGAGGAGGAATGGGGGGTGGTCCTCTCCTCCGCGCCGCGCGAGGCCCGCTTGCGGCTGCTGGAGGGCATGGGCATGGGGCACGCCCACGTGGGCTGCTCCGACGTCGTCCGGGACGCCCTGCTGGGGTGGAGCGCCTCGGAGGAGGACCGCGCCGCCATCTGGTACGGCCTCGGCCGCGCGGACCTCTACTGCGCGGCCTTCGCAGGCGGCCTCCCCGCCGGCGCCGACGAGGTCGCCTACCAGCGGGGGATGTCGCACGCCGTCGAGCGCGACTACGGCCCCGCGATCCGCTTCCTGCGGATCTACTGAGCGAGGTCGATGCGGTAGATCCCGCAGTCCGTGGGGACCAGGACCCGCCCTTGTCCGTCGGCCGCGAGGTCGCGGGTCTGGCCGCAGAGCCCGTACACCGTGCGCCGGTAGGGGGGACGCGCCTCGATCGACCAGAGCCGACCCGTGTACGCGGCGGCCGCCCAGACCCGGTCGTGGACCGGCTCGTACATGAGCGCGCGGATGCCGAACGACAGCGGGATCCGGTCGCGCACCGAGAGGTCGTCCGGATCGAGGACGAGCATCGAGCCCTCCACGAACCTCGGGATCCACAGGGCGCCGCCGTCGTCGCCAGGGACGAACTCCACGTCCCAGTTGAAGGCGCCGAGGACCTGGGCGCCCGCGGGCTTCACCCAGGGCCAGGTCCACGAGCGCAGGTACGGATCCCGCCACAGCGCGACCCCGTAGAGCCGCTCGCCGGCCGCGTCGAAGGTGCCCCCTTCGAGGCGACTCCCGATGTTCACCTTGCGCTCGATCCGCCGCTCCGCCGGACGCAGCAGGCGCGCCCCGGGGCGGTCCTCGCACCCGATCAGGACGTCCCCCGGGAGGCTCGTCGCGCCCACCTCGCTGGGGGCTCCGTCCGGGACCTCGATCCACGAAGCCGCCCAGCAGGAAGGCAGCGGGACCCCCGCGGGACGCCCCAGACCCACTCGGTCGGCGGCGACGTTGCGGGGCGTCCCGGGGTCGTGTCCGCCCAGCGCCTGGGTGAGGGTCCGGGGTCCGGCGGCGCCCTCCACCGCGAGCAGGACGAGGTTGGCCTCGCCGGTGTAGGCGGCGATCGCGGCCCACAGCGTCCCGTCGGTGGGCTCGCCCAGCTCCTCCACGCCGTGGGCGCCGTGGTTGCGCAGGTCCCAGCGCGTGAGGGAGCCGTCCGCGGCGATGCGGCCGAGCTCGATTCGGCAGCGGTCCGTGAAGAAGACGGAGTCGTCCTTCGGCGCGTGGGAGATGCTGAAGACGCACGCGGGCGCGCCGATCCGCTCCACGCCCGCGGGCAGCGCGCCCGGGGCCGTCCACATCTGCACCGTCAGGCCGCGGCCCAGGCAGAACGCCGCGAAGACGAAGAAGGGGAAGAGCGTGATCAGCGCGGCCCGCGGGTCCAGGACCGTGATCGCGTGACGGGGAGCGGGGCGTCTCCCGACCGTCCAGGCGCCCAGGCCCGCCGCCAGGATCAGCCCGCCCGCGGCGGAGAGGACCGTCGCCCCGCGGAGCGGCCCCGAGGGCGTCCACGAGGCCTCGAGACCGAGGACGACCAGCGCGACGATCCCGGCGGCGAGCGCGGCCCGACGATCGCCTCGCGCTCCGTGGCGGCGACGGCGCTGGGCCGCGACGCCGAGCCCCGCCACGGCCGCCGCCGCCCCCGCGCCCAGCCACACGCCCCCGCTCGTCCACGGGCTCGCACCCGGACCGGCCAGCCATCGGGCGGCGGGCCGGAAGACGGGGTTCGTATATGTGGCGCCCTCCCACAGGCTGGTGACCCCGTAGAACGCGACGGCGGCGGCCGTCACGGTCATCGCCATCCGGGGCAGGATGTTGCTCCTGGCCCGCCACCCCCCGGGCTCCTCGGAGGGCGGTCGGTCGGGGGCCATCGCGCGCCCGACGAGCACGGCCACCACGAGCCCTCCCCAGAAGAGCTGACGGTCCAGGGCGACCCCCACCGCCGCCAAGGACAGCGCGGCGATGCCCCCGAGGAGCGCAGGCGCGCACTCGACGAGGTCGATCGGGAGCTGGAGGAGGCGGGGGAGGAAGCGGTCGAGGGCCAGGACGACCGCCGCGGCGGCCGAACCTCCCAGCAGGAGCAGCGGCTCGCGGGCGTCCAGGACGGCGGTGTCGGAGACCCAGCGCGCCCGCGCCTCCCACGTCTCGAACCGCAGGAGCAGCTCGAGGAGGAGGTCCAGCGCCGCGTGCTGCTGCCACGCGCCCGCCGTGGTCCAGACACCGAAGCCGGCGGCCAGGACGGAGGGTGCCAGCGCCAAGAGGACGCATGCCGACAAGACCCGGCGCAGACGCACCCCGGGATGCTACCAAGCCGCGCCTCCCCGCTTGCGCCCCCGGGCGCGGGAGTCGACCATGCCTCCGTGCCCCACCGTCGCTCCGCCCTGGTGCTGTCCGTCGTCTCGCTGGCGGCGTTCGTGGCGATCCGCTGGTCGGCCGCGCACCATCAGGCGATCCCGCTGACGGAGCCCGAGGAGCTGCTCAACCTGCGGTTCGCCCGCCAGGTGCTGGAGGGGCACGCCGTGGGTCCGCTCGGCCGCTACTGGTACACCGGGGTGGGCGGGCCCGGCGGCGCGGGCACCCTCGTGCTCTCGATCCTCTATCTGCCGATCGTCGCGGTGGTGGGCCCCGGCGTGTGGGCCGTCCGGGTGATGGGGATCCTCTGGGCCCTGGCGAGCGCCCTCCTCACGGCCGGGCTCGCGCGACGCATCTTCGGCCCGCCGGGGTTCCTCGCGGGGCTCGTCGCGGCGCTCGCGATGCCGCCCGCGTGGGTGGGCTTCACGGTCATGGCGAAGGGCAACTACGTCGAGGCCGCCGTGATGACGCTGGGGGCGGCGTACCTGCTCGTCGCGGCGGCCGCCTCGCCGGGTCGGGGGGGGCTCGTCCGGGCAGTCGGGGCGGGGGCCGTCGCGGCGTTCTCGATCTGGTTCTGGCCCAGCGCCGCCCCGCCCACCGCCTTGCTGGCCGCGGCCGCCCTCGGGATCGCGATCGCCGAGCGACGCCCGGGGCTGATCGTCGCGTGCGTGGTCGGGGCCGTGGTGGGGGCCGCGCCGTCGTTCGTCGGGCTCGCGCCGACCCAGGTCGTGGCCTCCCAGGTGGGGGCGACCCAGGTCACGGACGTGGCCCGCGCCGTGCTCACCGCCCCGTCGACCTGGCCCGCCGTCGTGCACGGGAGCCTGGCCGGACAGCCCCTCCTCTCCCTGCCCACCGCGCCCGCGTGGGAGTGGGCCGCGGGCTGGCAGATCGGCACCGAGAACGCCCTCCGCGGGGTGCTCTGGCTGCTGTGCTTCGCCGCGCTGGTCGTCGCCCTCGTGCGGCCCCTGCACGGGCGCCTCTTCCCCCGGGGGCCGGTCACTCCGGGATCGCGGGCGGTCCTCGGCGCGCTCGCGGTGTCGGCCGTCGGCCTGCCGGTCCTGCTCGGCGCCATGGGCGTCGGGCCCGCCTACCTGCCGGTCGAGTCGGTGTACTTCTTCGATCCGCGTCGGGCCGCGCTGGTCTACCCCGTCTGGGCGCTGGTGACCGCGGGGGCCCTGGTGGCCGTGTGGAGCCTGTCCGGGCGCCGTCGGGGGGTCGGTCTCGGCATCGCGGGGGCGCTCCTCCTCCTCCAGGTCGCCTCGGCCGTCGCGTTCGCCCGGGCGGGCACGCCCCCCCGCGGCGGGTTCCACCCGGAGCGCTGGCTCATCTGCCCCGCGGAGACCCCGGCCGAGGAGGTCGCGGTGTGCGTGGGGACGGTCGACCATCACGACGTCCCCGTGTTGGAGGCCCTCACGAGCGACCCCCGCCTCTCCGAGCCGCGCCTGCGTCGCGCCGCCCTGCAGGGCTACGGGGCCGTCGAGCGCGAAGACATGGGCTGCGCGGTGGCGCCCGGGACGCTGCCCGCCGAGTCGCCCCCGGACGCGCGGGACGAGGCGCTGCTGATGTGGGAGGCCCTGGGCATCGCGGCGCGGGGCGCCTGCCCCTACACGCGCGTCGACTCGATCTGCGCCGAGCCCACCGAGGCGGCGTTGGCGGAAGCCTGTCGGCGCGGGGCGGCGTGGCGAGAGTCGTTCCGAGGGGCCCGGTGACCGCCGTCGCCCCCGTCGCCCCCGGCGCCCTCCGGGAGGCCCTGCGGCGGGCCGACGCGGGCGCGACCCTCGTCTTGGCGCCCGGGGTGCACCGCGGACCCTTCCAGCTGGCGGTCCCCGTGAGGCTGGTCGCGGGCGGGCCCGTCGGCTCGGTCGTCCTCCGGGGCAACCGACGGGGGCCGGTGGTGAAGATCGCGGTCGGCACCGAGGACGAGGTCCTCCTCGAGGGCCTCCGCATCCTGCACGGGGTGGCGATCGAGGGGGGCGGCGTCCAGGTGCTGACCGGCGCCGCGGTGCTCGCCCGCTGCGTCGTGGAGCGCAACCGCGCGGTGCACTTCGGCGGGGGCGTGTTCAGCGCGTTCGGGCCGCGCTTGGAGGTCCGCGACTGCCTCTTCCGGCGCAACTTCGCCCTGGGCGGAGGCGGCCTCTACGGAGGCCCCGGCGCGCGCGTGGAGGTCCACGGCGGGAGGTTCGTCCGCAACCGGGCGCGGTGCGGCGGCGCGGTCGGTCTGGACGGATCCGAGGGCCGCTTCCGCAGCTGCCTCTTCGCCGACAACCTGGCCACGCTGCACGGCTCGGCGGTGGCGGTGCGGAAGGGCGGCCGGCTCGACCTCGACCGGGCCGTGCTGGCGGCCAACCACTTCCGCCCCGCCCTCGAGCTCGAAGACGCGATGTCCTCGGCGGTGACGGGCGAGGTCGTCCGCGGAGGGCGGGATCTTCGACGGACGCGGGGCCTCCTGGGACGCCCGGTCGGGGCGCCCGCCGTGGTGGGCGAGGGGACGGAGGCGGCCGCCTTCCTGGGGTGGAGCGGCCTCGTCCCGGACTGACTCGCTACTCGGACGCGGCCTCGGCGGCCTTCTCGGCGGCTTCGGCGGCCTCTCGGAGCGCCGTCTCCGCGGACGTCTTGGCCTCCGCGAGTTCTGCGGCCTTCTTCTCCATCACCGGCGTGAGGTTCGCGAGCCCCTCCTCGAAGTCCGCGCCCACCCACTCATCCATCTGCGTGGAGAGCCAGCCGCCCACGAGCCCCGGGATGGCGCCCTTCATGCCCCAGGTGATCTTGGTCCCGTCGCCCTCGGGGGCGAACGTCCAAGAGCCGTGGCTGACGCCCATCTCGCCGAAGTCGATCTCGGTCTCGATACGCTCGGGCGCGCGGCTCTTGACGATCTTCATGCTCCCGCCGCCGTCCTCGCCCGTCCACGAGTAGCTGCCCCCCTCGCCCGCGGTCTGGTCGCCGTAGGTGAGCTCCATGGTCGGATCGCGCTCTGCCCACGGGGACCACGCCTCCCAGCCGCGGAGCTCGTTGATCTCGGCGAACGCCACGGCCGGCGGGGCGTTCACCACGACGCTCCGCTCGACCTCGAAGTCCTTCGGCAGGATCGCCCCGCCGATCACGAACACAATCAGGATGAGGGCGAGCAACCCGCCGAGAATCTTGAGAGCTTTCATCATTTCCTCCTGTGATGCTTCAACTGTCGCCGGGACACGCCCGTCGACATTGGGGGTCGAAGCATGGCAGACCATGGCCCATGAGAGTGATCCTCGCGCTCGTCCTCACCGCCTCTTCGATGGGCTGCACGCCCGCGCCCGGGCCCGCGCCCGTCGCGTCGGAGGCTCCGCCGACCCCCCGAATGGCGGCGCCTCTCCACATCGACGTGGAGGCCATCCGGGTGGGCGGGACCGACGAGCTCACCGCGGTCCGCCTGGACTTCACCCTGCGGAACCGCAGCGCCCACCCCGTGGTCGTGCCGGGGACCTGGTTCGACGTGGGGGCGGTGCAGACCCTCCCCGAGGAGGTCGGAAAGGCGGCCTTCGCCGACGTCGCCCACAGCGCGTGGGACTACGACGCGGCGCCCCGCAACCGCTTCACGTCGCCCGATCGGCCGGTCATCGCGACGGTCGGCCGCATCCTCACGGACCTCCCGGGCGGGCATCGCCTGGAGCCCGGAGACCACCTCGATCGGACGTCGGTCGTCCAGCTCCCGAGCCGCTTCGACGAGGCGATCGTGAACGCTGGCGCCTACGTCTGGTACGGCGAGGCGCCCATCGTCCTGTGCTGGAAGACCCTCACCGACGGCTCCGGGCTCCCGCTGCCGTGGGTGCTCGACGAGTCCGGGGGCACCACCGCCGCCGAGCTCGACCCGGACGCGCGGGTGCGCGCCTGCCGGGAGTACGCCAAGCGCATCGAAGAGCGACGCGGAGACCGCCCCGAGCGCGACGGGGGCACGCCGCCCGCGAGCGAGGACCGCATGGTCCCGTTCCTCGCGGAGACGCATCCGGCCATCCAGGCCGAGCACATGCCGGTCATCGCCTACGACCGGACCGAGGTGTCGCTCTGGCCCGAGGACGACTGATGCGTCCGGCGATCGCCCTCGCGGCGCTCACCCTCGTCGGCTGCCCGGGCGCGGTCGATGAGCCCCCTGCGAACCAGCCGCCCACGGCCCCGGAGATCGCGATCTTCCCGGCGGACCCGGTGGCGACGGACTGGCTCGACGCGGTGATCCTGGGGCAGTCCGTCGATCCCGAGGGGGGGGACGTCGTCCATCGCTACCGCTGGACCCTCGGGGGGGTGCCGGCCGACTTCCTGGACGATCTCACCGCCGTGTGGCCCGAGGAGACCTCGTCGGGCGACGCGTGGGAGGTGACGGTCACCGGCGTGGACGCCGAGGGGCTGGAGGGTCCGCCGGGGAGGGCGTCGGTGGTCGTGCGGGGGTCGCCGCCCTCGATCCGGGGCGCGTTGCTGGGCCCCCCCGGAGCGACCTTCGAGGACCCGCTCGTGGTCGAAGGGCTGGAGTGGGAGGACCCTGACGGGGACAGCCCGGCGTATCGGTATGCGTGGTGGAAGAACGGTCGCCTGCTCGACGCCGACGAGCCCTCGCTGCCCGCCGAGGAGACCAGCGAAGGGGACTCTGTGTTCGTCGCGCTCACGCCGGTGGACGACGAGTTCGAGGGGGCGACGATCGACTCGAACACGCTCGTGGTCCGCGGCCTGGACCCGTGCGTGGCGCTGATCCTGGACGGCGTGGACGACCACGTGACCGTGGGGGGGGACCCGCTGCCGACGCTCGCGGGGCTGGCCGTGGAGGCGTGGGTCCGGCCCGACGGTCCGGGTGTCGTCGCCTCGACGCGGGCGGGCGACGAGGGCTGGGAGCTGCGCATCGGCCCCTCGGGCGAAGTCCTCCTGCGCGTCGGCCCGGACGAGGTGGCGTCCACCGTGGTGGTGCCCGACGACGGGGCGCTCCACCACGTCGTGGGCACCCGCAACGACGTCGACGGCGAGGTGGTCTTGTTCGTGGACGGCGCGCCCGCCGGAGAGGGCGTGACCGACGTCCCGGGCGCGGGCGGGCCGCTGGTGCTCGGCCGCCGCTCCGACGCCCCGGAGGGCTTCTTCCCGGGGGTCCTGGACGACGTCCGCGTCTCCGACGTGCCCCGCTACCGCGACGCGTTCGCGCCCGGCCTGTACTGGGCCCCGGACGCGTTCACGGTCGCGGCCTGGCACTGGAGCGAAGGCGTGGGCTCCGCCTCGGTCGATCAAGTGGGCGCGAGGGACGCTGCCCTGGTCGGCGCGGGCTGGTCCACGACCCTCTCCGCCTGCGCTCGGTAGCGCACCTCGAGGACCATCCACAGCAGCCACAGGGCCATCGCCAGGCTCCCGAAGCTGAACCTCGCGGCCCTGCTGCCCTCGTGCATGAGCGGGGCGAGGTAGGCCAGGAACAGCAGGACGGCCCCGAGCCGGGGGCGGCGGGCGCCGGGGATCAGCAGGAGGGCGCCGACGAACCCGAGCATGTGGAAGCCCGCGTCGTACTCGATGACGTACGGCAGGGCGAGCATGGTGGCCGACAGCGTCGCGCCGGCCGCCGGGATCCAGCCCGCCTCGTCGACGCGTCGCCGGGCGGTGAGCCGCCCCATGTCGATCGCCGCGAGGAGCCCCAGGGACATGGCCAGGATCCCGAGCGGCGCGTCCCACGCCGTCCTCAGGAAGCGCCGGGTGAAGAGGGAGCGGAGCGTCAGCTGGCGAGACTTCGCGGGTCGGAAGGACGCCATCTCCCCGCTGCGGAGCCACTCGAACCACGCCACCCACGACTCCAGGCCGCCCACCACCACGGACGCCGCGACCAGCGACGCGCCGCCCAGCACGAACCCCCCGAAGGCCCTCCACTCGCGCGTGAGGAGCAGCCACGCCGCGGCCGTCGCCCCGAGCTGGGGCTTCGCGCACAGCCACCCGAGCACGATCCCCGCCGCCAGGGGTCGGCCGCTGCGCAGCAGGAGGACCCCGGCGGCCATGGGGACGAGCCACATGCCCCCGGGCTGGCCCGTCACCAGGGCCATGATCGAGTAGGGCGCGAGGCCCGCCACCGCGAAGATCAGCGTGCGGTGGGCCCGGACCTCGGGCAGCGCCCGGACGAGGATCGCCGCCGCCCCGAGACCGGCGAGCGGGATCGCGGTCAGCCACATCCGGGCCGCAGTGACGAACCCCAGCGGCTGCAGCCACTCCATGACGTTGTAGAGCGGCGGGGGGTAGACGGCCCAGTAGTCGATCCGCGCCTTCGCGAACTGGTGCTGCAGCTCGCCCATCGCCGACGGGACGTACAGCTCGGCGTCGCGCCCCAGATCGAGGAGCGTGCCCCCCGTCCAAAAGGCGAGGAAGTCACACCCGAGGTTGATCGAGGGCCGCGGGCCCTGGGAGCCCTCGCCGACGAACGTGACGATGAAGTACGAGACGACCGTCGCGAGGATCAACAGCCCGGTGAGCACCCGCGCGGCGCGGCGCAGGTTCGGCGTGAGCGGGGGGAGGGCCACGGGGCCGGCCGGGGGCCGAGGCTCAGGGAGAGTCGGCGTCGCCGGTCGCGTCCCAGCCCACCCGGAAGACCTCCTGCGCGCCCGTGATCTCGTCGAACGGATCGTTGCGCTGCTCGTCCATGCAGCAGGTCTGGAAGCCGCTGACGTGGAACGGCGCGTCGACCTTGAGGACGGCGGGGATGGCGGACAGCGGGAAGCTGAGGTCCAGCGGGTTGCCGGAGAAGTAGCAGTTCTCGACGGCCGTCTCCTGCTCGGCGGCGTCCACCGCGCTCAGCTCGCAGGGCGAGTTCTTGCTGCCGAGCTTCACCTCGACGGTGACGAGGGGCTTCGCGTCCTGCTCGAGCCAGAACCGAATCTCGGCCGGCGGGTCCTCCGGCAGCTCCTCGCGGAGGGCGACGCGGACGTACATGCGCTCCTTGTCGATCACGGCGTGAGCGGAGCGAAGATCGGTGGACGCGGCCTTGCCCTTCTGGTCGTTGGGGGCGTCCTGAACCACGGGGTCGAAGCCGCCGAGGTTGTAGATCATGTCCTCGGACTTCTCGGACGAGGCGGCGAGGGCGGCCGGAGCCTGGGTGGGCGCGACGACCTCCATCGGGGTCGGCGCCGGGGTCGCGGCGGGGAGGATCACCGGAGCCTGCGTGGGCGCTTCGCCGCGCGGAGCGGGGGGACAGCCGAGCCCGGCGGTCGCCACGAGAGCGAGCGAGGCGACCACGGCGGCGGAGGCGAAGAGGGGGCGGCGAGGCAGCGACATGGAGCCGAGTATACGGAGCGTTCAATCCCCGGGAACACCCGGAGGCCCAAACCGCTCGACGGGGGGTCGTATTGAGGCTACAACGCGGTCCGCCCTGCGCCCCCCCTTGGGGGGCGGGCGACGAGGAGGCAGCGCATGCACGACGACGGCACCCGGTCTCCGGGCGCATGGACCGGGTCTCACGGCTGGTGGCGGGGGGATCTCGGTCCGGACGCCGGTGTCCCCGCCCTGCGCGCCGCCCTCGCCGACATCGGCGCCCCCGCGCACCTCGTCCGGGCCGGGGAGGAGACCGCCGTCGCCTCGTCCGGGACCACGGGGGTCGGCTCCGGTCCCGACGGCTCCCTCCCGCTCCTCGCCTCCGTCCCCCCCGTGCACCCCGAGAGCCTCGGCGACCCGGCGTTCCGCGCCGAGTACGGCGTCAGGTACGCCTACGTGGCGGGGGCGATGGCCAACGGGATCTCCTCCGAGGAGCTGGTGGAGGCGATGGCCCGGGCCGGGATGCTCGCCTTCTTCGGGGCGGCCGGTCGCTCCTTGACGCGGGTCGAGCAGGCCGTCGAGCGGCTGCAGGGTTCCGTGGGCGACCTTCCCCACGGCTTCAACCTGATCCACAGCCCCGCCGAGCCCGAGCTCGAGGCGGCGATCGTAGACCTCTACCTCAGGCGCGAGGTGAGGACCGTGAGTGCCTCGGCGTACCTCGATCTCACGCTGCCGGTCGTGCGGTACCGGACGGCCGGGATCCACCGCGACGAGGACGGTCGCGTCGTCGTCCCGAACCGCATCCTGGCGAAGGTCTCCCGCGTCGAGACGGCCCGGAAGTTCCTCGCTCCACCCCCGGCGCGGTTCCTGGATCGCCTGGTGGCCGACGGGGCGCTCACCGCCGAGCAGGCGGCGCTCGCGGCCGAGATCCCGATGGCCGACGACATCACGGCCGAGGCCGACTCCGGCGGGCACACCGACAACCGCCCCCTCGTCGTCCTGCTCCCCCGGCTCCAGGCGCTCCGCGACGAGTTGCAGGCCGAGCATGGCTACGCGCGGCCTCCCCGGGTGGGGGCCGCGGGCGGGATCGGGACGCCCGACGCCGTCGCCGCCGCGTTCTCGCTGGGCGCGGCCTACGTGGTCACGGGCTCGATCAACCAGGCGGCCGTGGAGTCCGGGTCGTCGGATCGCGTGCGGGCGATGCTGGCCGCCGCCGGGCCCACGGACGTGACGATGGCCCCCGCCGCCGACATGTTCGAGATGGGCGTGGAGGTCCAGGTGCTCGGCCGGGGCACGATGTTCGCCGTCCGCGCTCGGCGCCTGCACGACCTGTATCGTCGCCACGACTCCCTCGACGCCCTCGGCGAGGACGACCGGCGCTTCGTGGAGGAGACCTGCCTGCGCGCGTCCCTCGGCGACGCCTGGACCGAGTGCGCGTCCTTCTGGCAGACCCGAGATCCCGCCCAGGCGGCCCGCGCCGAGGCGGATCCGCACCACAAGATGGCGCTGCTCTTCCGCATGTACCTCGGCCTGTCGAGCCGCTGGGCGAACGCCGGCGAGGCGGACCGGTCGATGGACTACCAGGTGTGGTGCGGCCCGGCGATGGGCGCGTTCAACGCCTGGGCGGCGGGCACGCGGTTCGAGGCCCCCGAGGGGCGTCGGGTGGCCGCGATCGCCCGCAACCTCCTGGTCGGCGCCGCGATCCTCGCGCGGGCCGGTGCGCTCCGGGCCCAGGGGGCGACGGTCGCGCGGCAGGCGACCCGCTTCTCCGGCCTCCCGGACGCGACGCTGGATCGCCTGCTGGAGGCGCCCGCACCGCCGCCGGCGCCCACCCCCGAGCCTCGACTGGAGGTGGTCGGCGACCGCGATCCCACCCGGACGCCGGTCGCGATCGTCGGGATGGCGGGGATGTTCCCGGGCGCGTCCGACCTGGCCTCGTTCTGGCGCAACCTGCGCACGGGCTTCGACGCGATCGGGCCCATCCCCGAGACCCACTGGTCCCTGGACGACTACCACGACCCCGATCCCAAGGCCCCCGACCGCACGTACGCGCGGCGCGGAGGGTTCCTGGAGCCGGTGGCGTTCGACCCCACCGAGTTCGGCATCCCGCCCACGATCCTCGAGGCGACGGACACCTCGCAGCTGCTGGGGTTGTGGGTCGCCGCGCGGGCCCTCGAGGACGCCGGCTACGGCGCGAACGTCGCCTGGGACCGGTCGCGGGCGAGCGTCATCCTCGGCGTCACGGGCACGCAGGAGCTCGTCATCTCGCTCGGGGCCCGGCTCGGGCACCCCCACTGGCGTCGGGCCCTGGACGAAGCGGGCGTGGACGGCGAGACGGCCGCGGACGTCGTCGACCGGATCTCCCGGGCGTACGTGGGCTGGCAGGAGAACTCCTTCCCCGGCCTGCTGGGCAACGTCGTGGCGGGCCGGATCGCGAACCGCCTGGACCTGGGCGGCACCAACTGCGTGATCGACGCCGCGTGCGCGAGCTCGCTGGGCGCCCTGGAGATGGGCGTCATGCAGCTCCGCTCCCACCGGTCGGACCTGGTCCTCGCGGGCGGCGTGGACACCCTCAACGACATCTTCATGCACATGTGCTTCTCGAAGACCCCGGCGCTGTCGCCGACCGGGGACGTGCGGCCGTTCGCGGCGGGCGGGGACGGCACGGTCTTGGGCGAGGCCATCGGCATCCTGGTGCTGAAGCGGCTCGAGGACGCCGAGCGGGCGGGGGACCGCATCCGCGCGGTGCTCACCGGCATCGGATCGGCCGGCGACGGGCGGGCGAAGTCGATCTACGCCCCGCTCGAAGACGGCCAGGAGCGCGCGCTGCGGGCGGCGTACAGGGACGCGGGGATCGCTCCCGCGGACGTGCACCTGGTGGAGGGGCACGGCACGGGGACGCGCGCGGGCGACGCCTGCGAGCTGAGGGCCCTGCGCGCCGTCTACGAGGGCGCCGAGCCGGGCTCCGTGGCCTTGGGCTCGGTGAAGTCCATGATCGGCCACACGAAGGCCGCGGCCGGGGCGGCGGGGCTCATGAAGGTCGCGCTGGCGCTCGAGAACAAGGTCCTCCCCCCCACGCTGAAGGTCGACGAGCCGAACCCCGCGCTCGAGGACGGCGCTCCGTTCCACCTGCCGACCCGGGCCCGCCCGTGGGTCGCTCCGGGGGAGGGGAAGCGCCGCGCCGCGGTGTCGTCCTTCGGCTTCGGCGGGTCGAACTTCCACGCGGTCCTCGAGGAGTACCGACCCACGCGCCCGGCCCCCTCCTGGGACGGCGCCGTGGAGCTCTTCGCGACGTCCGCGTCCGACCGCGCTGCGGTCGCGGTCGCCCTGCGCGAAGCGGGCGGCGCGGTGGAAGCCGAGGACGTCGCCACGTTCCTGGCGGACGCCCGTGCTCGGTTCGACGCGAGCGCGGCCCACCGCGCGGTGGTGGTGCTCCCCGCCGCCGACCCCGCCGACCGAGGTCGACGACTCGAGGCCGCCGCCCACCGCATCGAGGCCGCGCCCGGGGCGTTCGAGTCGCCCTCCGGGGTCGCATACGGGGTGGGGCCCGTCACCGGGGGCACGGCCTTCCTGTTCCCCGGCCAGGGGGCCCAGTACGCGGGGATGCTCGGCGAGCTCGCCTGCGTCTTCCCGGAGGTCTCCGAGGCCCTCGACGACGCCCCGGAGGTCGCCGCGTGGATCCACCCCGCGCCCGCCGCGGGGGCCGACGTCGGGGACGCCGACGCGCGCCTTCAGGCCACGGAGCGTGCGCAGCCCGCCCTCGGGGTGGTCGAGCGGGGAGCCCTCGCGCTGCTGCGAAGCTTCGGGATCGACGCCGACGCCGTCGCCGGGCACTCCTACGGCGAGCTGGCCGCCCTGTACGCCGCCGGAGCGCTCGACGCCTCGGCCTTGGACCGCGCGTCTCGCGCCCGGGGAGACGCCCTGGCCGCCGCCGCCGACGCGGGAGGGGGAGGGGACCGCGGCTCGATGCTGGCGGTGCTCGCGCCCGTCGCCGACGTCGAGAGGCTCCTCGTCGAGGAGAACCTCGAGCTCGTCCTCGCGAACCGCAACGGGCCGTCGCAGTCGGTCCTCTCCGGGGCGACGTCGGCCGTCGAGGCCGCCGAGGAGGCCTGCGCCGCCCGCGGCCTCCGGGCGGTGCGTCCGAGCGTGGGCGCGGCCTTCCACAGCCCGCTCGTCGCCGAAGCGGAGGAGCGGTTCGCCGCGGCCCTCGCCGACATCGACGTCCGCGTCCCGCGGATCCCGGTGATCGCGAACACCACGGCCGAGCCCTACCCGGGCTCCGCGCCCGCCGTGGCCGACGTGCTCGCCCGCCAGCCGGTGGAGCCGGTGCGCTGGGTGCAGTCGGTGGAGGCGCTCTACGCCGCGGGCATGCGGACGTTCGTGGAGGTCGGTCCGAGGGCGACGCTCACGGGCCTCACGGGTCGGATCCTGGGCGACCGACCGCACCTGGCCGTCGCCCTCGACGCCTCGTCCGGCCGCGGGTCCGGGCTCCAGGACTTCGCCGTGCTCGTCGCTCGGCTGGCCGCCGCCGGCCTCCCCGTCCGCCTGGACCGATGGCAGCGCGGGGTGCCGCCCCGACGTCCCGCGCCGGTCCGTCGTCGGCGCATGAACGTGCCCCTGTCGGGCGTCAACCATCGCAACCCGCAGCCTCCCAAGCCGCGTCGCGCCCCCGCGTCGCCGCCCCCGGTCGCGCGACCGAGACCCGAGGTCCCCATGTCCTCTTCCTCCCGTCCCCCGGTGTCCCACGATCTGCTCGCGCAGGCCCTCGCCGCCAACGAGGAGCACCTCCGGGCGCTCCAGGCGATGCAGGAGCAGACGGCGGCGCTGCACCGCACCTTCCTGGAGGGTCAGCTGGCTGCCCAGGCGAGCTTCCAGAGTCTGTTGGCGGGCCGGCAGCGCATCGTCGAGCAGTCCCTGGGCATGCCCCTGAGCCCGGCGCCGGCCCCGATCGCGGCTCCGCCGCCCGGCCCGAGCCCGGTCGCGCAGGCCGCGCCTCCGACGCCCTACACGCCCCCGGCGTACGTGGCTCCCCCGCCCGTCGTCATGCCCGCCGCCCCGGCCGCCCCCGTCGCCCCCGTGGCGGTCCCGGCGCCCGCCTCGGTGGTCGCGGCCCCTTCGACCCCGGTCGTCTCCACCGTCGACTCGCTGCTCGCGGTCGTCGCCGAGGCCACGGGCTACCCCGTGGACATGCTCGAGCTGGACATGGACCTCGAGTCCGACCTGGGGATCGACTCGATCAAGCGGGTGGAGATCCTCTCTCTGCTGTCCGAGCGGCTGCCTCACGCCCCGGTCGTCGAGCCCGAGAACCTCGGGGGTCTGCGCACGCTGCGCGCGGTGGCCGACTTCGTGGGCGAGTCCCCGGCCCCCGCGGCCGCGACTGCTGCTCCGGTGGTGCCGGCTCCGCGGGTCGCCGCGGCTCCTCGGGCTCCGGCGGTTCCCGTGGTGGACCCCCACGCGGCGCTCCTCGCCGTCGTCGCCGAGTCCACGGGGTACCCGGAGGACATGCTCGAGCTCGACATGGACCTCGAATCGGACCTCGGGATCGACTCGATCAAGCGGGTGGAGATCCTCTCGCTGCTCTCCGAGCGCCTGCCCCACGCCCCGGTGGTCGAGCCCGAGCAGCTGGGGGGCCTGCGGACGCTGCGCGAGGTCCTCGACTTCGTGGCCGGCGGGACGCGACCGGACACCGACGTGGAGCGCGTCGAGACGGCGGTCCGCTCTTTATCCCGCCCGCCATCCGCGGCGAGCGAGACTCCCTGGCGCGGCGCCTCCCGCCCCGAGATTCGGACCGTCACGGCCACCGCGGCGCCCCCCCCGGCGACGACCGCCGCGGCGTCCCCCGAGGGTGGGCGCGTCCTGCTCTTCGACACCGGTGATCTCGCCGGTCCGCTGGCGGAGGCCTTCGCGGACCGGGGGGTCGAGGCGACCTCCGTCGATCTCGACGCACCCGACGACGTGTGGGCGGGCGCGGGCGGCCTCGTCGTCTCGGGCAGCTCCCTGCCGGGCGTCTTCGCGGCCCTCCGCGCGGCCGGGCCGACCCTTCAGAGCCGTCCCGGAGCCTTCCTTGTCTCGGTCGCCCGAGGGGACGGCGCGTTCGGCCTGCGCTCCGGCGCCCTCGGTCCGGCGGGCGGGCTCGCGGGGCTCGTGAAGTCCGCGGACCGCGAGTGGTCGGGCGTGACGTGCCGGGCCTTGGACGTCGGCGACGCCGACCCGGCCCTGGTCGCCGCGCGGGTGATCGATGAGCTGGGTCGTCCGGGTCCGGTGGAGCGGGGCGTCGGCGGCGAGCGACTCCTCCTCCGGACTCCGCTGGACGCTGCCGGGGACATCGACTGGTCGACGTCGTCGTCGCGCGTCCGAGCACGGCTGGGCGACGGCTGCGTCGTGGTCACGGGCGGCGCGCGCGGGGTCACGGCGGACTGCGCGGTGGCCCTCGCCGACGCGGGCGTGGGCGGGTTGCTGCTGCTCGGGCGGTCGCCTGCGCCCGGCCCGGAGGAGGCCTGGCTGGCGGACGCCCACACGGACGCGGAGATCAAGCGCGCGCTGCTCGCTCACGGCTCGTTCGGCGGGAGGCCGACCCCCCGCGAGCTCGGCCGGGCCGCCGCTCGGGTCGCCGCCGATCGCGAGATCCGGGGCACGCTGGCGAGGATCGACGCCGTGGGAGGCCACGCGAGGTATCGCTCGGTCGACGCGCGGGACGCCGACGCGGTGGCCGCCGCGGTGACCGAGGCGCGGCAGGAGTTCGGGGCCGTGCGCGGCGTCGTGCACGGCGCAGGGGTGCTCCGAGACAAGCTGATCGTGGACAAGTCGGACGCCGACTTCGCGCTCGTCCTGGGGACGAAGGTCGAGGCGCTCGACGCGCTGCTGGCGGCCACGGCCGACGACGAGCTCCGCCTCATCGCGCTCTTCTCGTCCGTGAGTGGTCGGTTCGGTCGCAAGGGTCAGAGCGACTACGCCGCCGCGAACCAGGTGCTGGACGCGGTGGCTGCGAGCGAGTCCTCCGCCCGCCCCGGCTGCCGCGTGGTGTCCTTCGCGTGGGGGCCGTGGGACGGCGGGATGGTCACTCCTGCGCTCAAGCGCGAGTTCGAGCGCGAGGGAGTGGCGCTGCTCTCGCGGGGGTCCGGCGCGCGCGTGTTCGTGGACGAGTGCGGCGCCGCCCCGGGCTCGCGACCCGTGCACCTGGTCGTCGGCTCCGGCCTCGACGAGGGGGCGCCGGGTCTCCGTGGGGTGACGGATCCGGTGGACTCGCCGGTCGTCGTGGGTCCCGAGACGGACCCGTACCTCACCGACCATCGACTCGACGGCCTCCCGGTTCTGCCCCTGGCCATGTCCATGGAGCTCCTGGCCGCCGCCGCCGTGGACGCCGTGGGCGGCGAGCTCCACGGCCTGGACGACGTCCGGGTGCTGCGCGGAGTGGTCTTCGGCCCCGGCGCCCCCGCGCTGGTGACCCGGGTGGGCACCACGCGCCCCGACGGCGACGACGGCGCGCTGCGGGCTCCGGTGGAGCTCCGAAGTGTCGAGGGGGTCGTCCACGTGCGGGCCGTCGCGCGGCTCGGCCACGCCGACTCATCGGCTCTGCGTCCCACGCTCACGCCGCTCACGCAGCCACGCGTGGAGCCGTGGTCCGGGACCCCTGCCCAGGCCTACGCGACCGATCTGTTCCACGGCCCCTCGCTCCACTGCATCACCGCGATCGAGGGGTCCGGCCCGGAAGGGATGGTGCTCCGCCTGGGGGCGACGCCCCCCGTCGGCGTGTGGCGCCCCGGGACGACGGCCGAGGCTTGGACGACGAGCCCGCTCCCGGTGGACGGCGTCTTCCAAGCCCTGATCCTCTGGTGTCGACGCCACCACGGCGCGCCGTCGCTGCCCTCGCGGGTGACGGCCTACCACCAGCTGGCGGCGTTCCCGTCGAGCGATCTGACGGCCGTGATCCGGGTGCGCAAGGCGTCGTCGCGCTCCGTGCTCAGCGACGTGGACCTGGTCGCCGAGGACGGCACCCTCGTGGCGCGCCTCGAGGGGTTCGCCTGCACCGTCTCGGCGAAGCTCGACCGCGCGTTCGGGCGCGGGAGGTCCGAGCCGGAAGCGCCGGTCGGAGTGTGATCGCTTGACGTCCCCCGCCCCCATCGCCGTCGTCGGCGCGGCCGGACTCTTCCCCGGTGCGGCCGACCTCGAGGCGTTCTGGCGGATGATCCTGGACGCCCGCAGCGCGAGCGCGCCGATCCCGGCGGAGCGAGCGGACGCGGACGTGGCGAGCCTGCTCGCGGGCGCTCACGGCGTGCCCGACCGGATGGTGTCGCCGCGGGCGTGCCTCCTGCCCCCCTTCGACGTCGACGACCTCCGCGATCGGGTGGAGGCCGCCGGCATCGCGCCGGCGCGCCTGGACCGCCTCGATCCCCTCTATCGCCTCGTCCTCCGGGTCGGGGCCGACGCCTGGTCGGACCTCCGCGGCGCGGTGCCGGACCCCGAACGGGTGGGCGTGGTCCTCGCCAACATCGCCCTCCCCACGGACGGGGCCTCCGCCATCGCCCGCGCCGTGCTGGGGCGCTCCTTCGAGGAGCGGGTCCTCGGGGCCGCGGCGCCCACCGCGTCGGACGACGGCCTCGGATCGGACCCCCTGGACCGATACGTCACGGGGCTGCCCGCGGCGCTCCTGGCGCGGGTCCTCGGCCTCGGGGGCGGCTCGTTCACGCTCGACGCGGCGTGCGCGTCGTCGCTGTACGCGATCCACCTCGCCTGCGAGGAGCTGCGCGCCGGTCGCCTGGACGCGGTCCTCGCGGGCGGCGCCTCCCGCCCGGACTGTCTCTACACCCAGATCGGGTTCAGCCAGCTCCGCGCGCTCTCGCCGTCGGGGGTCTGCTCTCCGTTCGACGCCCGGGCCGACGGCCTGGTGGTGGGCGAGGGGGCCGGCGTGTTCGTGCTCAAGCGCCTCGACCGGGCGCTGGAGGACGGGGATCGGATCCGCGCGGTCTTGCGAGGCACCGGCCTGTCCAACGACGTGGGCGGCAGCCTGCTGTCCCCCGAGAGCGAGGGGCAGCTGCGGGCGATGCGCGCGGCGTACGTGGGCCTCGACGTGAGCCCCGCGGACGTGGACCTGGTGGAGTGCCACGGCACGGGCACGCTGCGGGGAGACGCGGTGGAGTTGGGGTCGCTCCGGCGGCTGTTGGACGGGGTCGACGCCGACGTGGTGATCGGCTCCGTGAAGTCCAACGTCGGGCACCTGCTCACCGGCGCGGGCGCGGCGGGCCTGATGAAGGTCCTGCTGGCCCTCGAGTCGGGGACCCTGCCCCCTTCGGCGGGCTTCGAGCAGGCGACGGCGCACCCGGATCTGGCGGCGCCGGGGTTGTCGGTGCTCGCGGCGCCGCGCGCCTGGCCCGAGCGCGTCGGCAAGCCGCGCACGGCGGCGGTGTCGGCCTTCGGGTTCGGCGGGATCAACGCGCACCTGGTCGTCCAGGAGTGGACCGAGTCGCGTCCGGCGATCGAGGTG
>CAZUHI010000014.1:123678-146247 GCA_964620495.1 uncultured Rickettsiales bacterium
CGTCGGTCCTCCCGCAGCACCTCCTGATGATGCAGGTCGTGGACGCCGCGGTCGCCGACGCCGGGGACGCGTGGCCCGCGATCGCCGCGGGCGCCGCGCGGACCTCGGTGGGGTGCATCGTCGGGATCGGGCTGGACCTCGAGACCACCGGCTTCCACGTCGGATGGCTGCTGCGGGCGCAGGCGCGGGCGTGGTCTCGACAGCTTGGCGTCCGCCTGGACGCGAAGACGGAAGAGGCCTGGGTGGAGGCGCTGCGCGAGGCCCTCGGCCCCGCGCTCGACGCCCCCCGCGTGCAGGGCGCGTTGGGCGGCATGATCGCCAGCCGCATCGCCCGTGAGCTGCGCCTCGGAGGGCCCTGCTTCGCGGTCTCCGACGAGGACGGGTCCAGCGTCCGGGCCCTCGAGACCGGGGTGCGGATGGTGCAGCGAGGCGAGGTGGGCGCCGTCGTCGTGGGGGGAGTGGATCTCGCGGGCGACGTGCGCGCCGCGCTGGCGGAGGACGCCCTGCGGCCCTGGTCCCGCGCGGGCCGGGCGCGCCCCTTCGAGGCCCGAGCCGACGGCCCCGTGGTGGGGGAGGGAGCCGCCGCCCTCGTGCTCAAGCCGGTCTCCCGGGCGCGGGCCGACGGCGACCGCATCCACGCCGTCGTGCGGGGCCTCGGCGCCGCCGCAGGGGGCGGGGTCGTCTCTCCCGGGAGCGCGTCCGCCTACGTGCGCGCCGCGGAGGCCGCGTGGTCGGAAGCGCGCCTCGAACGCGCCGCGGCGGGCCTGATCGAAGCCCACGCCTCCGGCACCCCGAGCGAGGACGCCGCCGAAGCGGAGGCCCTGGCTCGCCTGTTCCCCGGGACCGCGCCGCGCACGGCCGTCGCTGCCTCGAAGGGCGTCTTCGGCCACACCGGCGCCGCTTCGCCGCTCCTCTCCGTGGTGCGGGCCGCCCTCGCGCTGCGGGGCCGGGTCCTGCCCCCGAACCCCGGGTTCGAGCGCCCGGCCGTGTCCTGGGACGCCACCAGCCTCCACCTCCCCCGCCGGCCGCAGCCCTGGCACCACGATCGCGCCGAGGGCCCTCGGACCGCCGGCGTGACCGCGATGTCGGTGGGCGGGTCGTGCGTCCACGTCGTGCTCGAGGAGCCGCCCGCGACGCCCGGATCGGACGCGGGCCTCGACCGCCCACTCGGGGATCGCGGCGCCGCGCTGTTCCTGATCCCCGCCGGGGAAGCCGCCACCTTGAGCCGCTCCGTCGGGCGCCTCCGGTCCATGCTCGGAGAGGCCCGCGACATCGAGTCCGTCGCCGCCGCGTGGTACCGCGGCTCGGAGGTGCTCGTGGGGCCGGTTCGAGCCGTCACGGCGGGGTCCCCGCGGGAGCTCCTGTCGCGACTCACGCGGCTCACGCCGGCCGATCCACGCGCCGCTGCCCTCCTCGATGGGGGCCGACTCGCGTGGATCTTCCCGGGATCCGGAAACCACTTCGTCGGCATGGGGAGCGACCTCGCGCTGACGATGCCTCGCGTGCTCCGGGGCATCGACGGCGAGACGGAGCTGCTCCGCTCGCAGCTCATGCCCGCCCACTACGGGCCCTGGCGGACCGACTGGGCCCCCGGATGGGAAGACGACGCGTCGGCGGCGCTGGCTGACGACCCCCGGCGCATGATCTTCGGCCAGGTCGCGCACGGGGTGACGGTCGCCCGCGCGCTGGAGGCCCTGGGCGTGCGCCCGACGGCGGCCATCGGCTACTCCCTCGGGGAGTCGGCGGCGCTGTTCGCGACCCGCGCCTGGACCGACCGCGATCTCATGTTCCGGCGGACGATGGAGTCGTCGCTGTTCACCACCGAGCTGTCGGGACCCAACACGGTCGCCGCGGCGGCCTGGGGGGGAGGGGACTGGTGGCCTGCCGTCCTGCCTCGCCCCGCGGCGGAGGTGGGCGCGGCCCTGGCCGATCTCGGCGGAGACGAAGCCACCACCGCGCGGCTCCTGATCGTCAACGCCCCCGCAGAGTGCGTGATCGGTGGACGTCGGGCGGACGTGGAGCGGGTCGCTGCGGCCCTCGGGGTGACTCCCCGGCCCCTGGAGGGCGTCCCCACCGTCCACTGCGACGTGATGGCCCCGGTCGCCAAGCGCTACCGTGAGCTCCACGTTCTGCCTACCGATCCGCCGCGAGGCGTGCGCTTCTACTCGGGCTGCTGGGCCCGCGGCTTCGACCTCACCCAGGCCTCCGCCTCCGACTCGATCGTCGCCAACGCCATGCACGGGCTGGACTACCCGGCCACGATCGAGCGGGCGTACGCCGACGGGGTCCGCGTCTTCGTGGAGGCGGGGCCCCAAGGATCGTGCTCACGGATGGTCGGCGCGATCCTCGGAGACCGCCCCCACCTCGCCGTGAGCGCGTGCCGCAAGGGCCGCACCGGCCTTCGCAACCTCTTGGAGGCCGTCGGCGCGTGCGCCGAGGTCGGGGTGCCCGTGGATCTCGAGATCCTCTACGGCGCGACGGGCGGGGTGCCCGAGGCGCGGACCGTGGAGCCGACCCGGACCGTGCGTGTCGCCGTGGGGGCTGCCGTCCGTCCGGTCCCGGCGGTGCCCCGACCGGCGTCGCCCCCCACGCCCGCGCCGGTCCGGTTCGAGCCTCCTCCGGCTCCCGTCGAGTCCCCGTCGGCGGCCCTGGTCCCGCCTGCACCCCGAGTCCCGCCGCACGCGCTCCCCGTCCCGCCTGGGCTCGCGGCGTCTCCTCTGCAGACCATCACGGCCACGTCCACCGCTCACGCGGCCTTTCTCCAGGTCTCCACGGCGGCTCGAACCGCCCACGCCTCGGCCCTCGCGTTTCAGCAGACCCTGGTGCGCGCCGCCCTCGAGCGCGGGGGAGTCCCGGCGCGCACACCGGTGCCCGCTCCCGAGGCCGCCCTCATCGCCCCGGACGGAGTCCCGCGCTCCCTGGATCGGGCTCGATGCATGGAGTTCGCGGTCGGCTCGATCGGCGCGGTCCTGGGTCCGACGTTCGCGGAGGTCGACTCCTACCCGACCCGCGTGCGCCTGCCCGACGAGCCGTTGATGTTCGTGGACCGGATCACGACCATCGAGGGCGACCCCGGCAGCCTGGGCCCGGGTCGATGCGTCACCGAGCACGACGTCCTCCCCGGCGCCTGGTACCTGGACGGCGGCCGCGTCCCCGTGTGCGTGAGCGTCGAGGCGGGACAGGCGGACCTCTTCCTCTCCGCGTTCCTCGGCATCGACGCGCAGACCAGGGGCCTCCGCGTGTACCGCCTGCTGGACGCCCAGGTCGTGTTTCACCGCGACCTGCCCGCCGAGGGCGACGTCATTCGATACGACATCCACATCGACCGGTTCATCAAGCAGGGGTCCACCTACCTCTTCTTCTTCCGCTTCGAGGGGTGGATCGGGGACTCGCACCTCATCTCCATGCGCGACGGCTGCGCCGGGTTCTTCACGCCCGACCAGCTCGCCCGTGGGCGCGGCATCGTGGACCCGTCGGCCGACCCCGCGGAGACGCGTCGGGTGGACGCGTCGGGCCGGCCCACCCGGGCGTTCGCCGAGCTGGTCCCGGCGCCGGTCCGGAGCCGCCTCGGCGAGGAGGCCGTGAGCGCCCTGCGTCGGGGGGATCTGGAGGCGGCCTTCGGTCCCGCGTTCGCGGGGAGGAGCCTCCATCACGGCCTCCACCTCCCGGGCGGTCGGATGTCGCTGATCCACCGCGTGTCGGAGCTGGACCCCACGGGCGGCGCCTTCGGCCTCGGCACCGCGAGCACCGAGTGGGACGTCGATCCCCGCGGCTGGTACCTGACCTGCCACTTCGTCGACGACCAGGTGATGCCGGGCACCTTCATGTACGAAGGCTGCCTGCACACGCTCCGGGTCCTGCTCCTCCGCATGGGGTGGATCGCCCCCGTGAGCGACCTCGATCTGCACTACGCGCCCATCCCCGGCATCCCGAGTCGGCTGAGGTGTCGCGGGCAGGTCACGTCCGAGACGAAGTGCCTCGTCTACCGCCTCGACGTCAAGGAGATCGGGTACGACCCCGAGCCCTACATCCTCGCCGACGCGCTCATGTTCGGCGACGGCCGGTGCATCGTGCAGTTCGAGAACGTGTCGTACCGCCTGTCCGGCATCACGCGCCCGGAGATCGAGGCTCAATGGGCGTGTGAGTCCAATACTCACGCGGACTTGGGTCCAGTCGACGAGTCTCCGTTCGGTCCCCCGAGGGCGGGCAAGGAGGTGCTGTACGACGCCGCGTCGGTGCTCGCGTTCGCGGTCGGCAAGCCGTCCGAGGCGTTCGGTGAGCCGTACGTCCCGTTCGACTCCGACCGACGCATCGCCCGGCTCCCGGGCCCGCCGCTCTGCTTCGTGGACCGCATCACCGAGCTGGAGCCCGCCCCCTGGGTGCTCGAGCCCAGCGGGTGGATCGAGGCCGAGTACGACGTCCCGCGAGACGCCTGGTACTTCGCCGCCAACCGCCAGGCCTCGATGCCGTTCGCGGTCATCCTGGAGACCGCGCTGCAGCCGTGCGGGTGGCTCGCCGCCTACCTGGGGTCGGCCCTCCGGTCGGACCAGGATCTGCACTTCCGCAACCTGTCGGGCACGGCGCGGCTGCACGGGGAGCTGTTCCCCGACGTGGGCACGATCACGACGCGCGTGCGGCTCACGGGGTTCTCCGAGGCCGCCTCGATGATCCTCCAGGAGTTCGACTTCCAGCTCTGGGCGGGCGGCCTCCTCCTCTATGAGGGCGTCACGCGCTTCGGGTTCTTCCCCGCCAAGGCGCTGGCCGACCAGGTGGGCGTGCGCGGCGCCGACGCGCGGGCGTGGACCCCCGAGGAGGCCGTCGCCGCCGCTCCGGTCGAGGTGCTCCCGCCGCTCCGTCCCCAGGATGTTCCCCCGGGCTCGACGCCGCCGAGCGCCGGGTTGCTGCTGCCCGCGCGCGCGATCTCCATGCTCGACGACATCGAGCATCACCCCGCCGGAGGGCCCGCGGGTCTCGGCTGGGTCCGCGGGTCGAAGGCCGTGGTGCCCGAGGACTGGTTCTTCGACGCGCACTTCTTCCAGGACCCGGTCATCCCCGGGTCGCTCGGGCTCGAGGCGTTCCTGCAGCTCCTGAAGCACGTGGCTCGGGAGCGCTTCCCCGAGCTCGTCGACGGTCATCGCTTCGAGCCGATCGCCGTCGGCCGCGAGCACACGTGGCTGTATCGCGGCCAGGTCGTCCCCACGAACGCGGTGGAGACGGTCGAGGCGTCGATCACCTCGATCGAGGAGGGGCCCTGCCCGGTCATCACGGCCGACGGGTTCCTCCGCGTGGACGGGCGGATCATCTACGAGATGCGCGGCTTCGCGCTGAAGCTCGTGCCCGGAGGCCCCGCGTGAGGTGGGAGCGGGTGTGCCTGGAGGCCATCGCCTACGAGCTGCCTGAGCAGCGCGTGGGCAGCGCCGCCTTGGAGGCGCGCCTGGCCCCCCTGTATCAGCGGTTCCACCTGGGGGCGGGCCAGCTGGAGGCGCTCACGGGCATCCGCGAGCGACGGGTCTGGGACGACGAGCCGATGCTGTCCTCCCGGGCCGCCGCCGCGGCGCGCAAGGCGATGGACGCGGCCGGGATCGGCCCCGAGGACGTCGGCGCCCTCATCTACGGCAGCGTGAACCGAGAGAACCTCGAGCCCGCCACGGCGTGTCCGGTGGCCGACGCGCTCGGGATCCGAGGGGACGCGCTCGTGATGGACGTGGCCAACGCGTGCCTCGGCGTCCTCAACGGCATGGCGATCGTGGCCGACATGATCGAGCTCGGACGGATCCGCGCGGGGATCGTCGTCGCCGCGGAGACGTCGCGAGAGATCGTGGACGACACGATCACGAGGATGTTGGCGGACGCCTCCATGGACACGTTTCGCCTCTGCATCGCCAGCCTCACCGGCGGCTCGGGCGCGGTCGCCGTGGTGCTCACGGACTCACGCGACTCCCTCACGGGGCGACGCCTGGTCGGGGGCGCCTCGCTGTCGGCCCCCGAGCACCACCGCATCGCCCGCTGGGGCCCCTCCGAGGGCCTCCTGGGCCGGTCTCCCTGGGTCATGGAGACGGACGCCGCCGCGGTGCTCACGCACGGCGTGGAGCTGGGTCGTCGGACCTTCGCCAAGCTCCTGGCGTCGCTGGACTGGACCGTCGACGACGTCGACAAGACGATCTGTCACCAGGTCGGGTCGGGGCACCGAGACCAGGTGCTCCCCGCGATGGGCATCCCCGCCCACAAGGACTTCTGTACGTACGAGACGCTGGGCAACATCGGCCCCGTCTCTCTCCCGCTCACGGCCGCAGTGGCCGAGGAGCAGGGGTTCTTCGATCCCGGCGATCGGGTCGGCTTCCTGGGCATCGGGACCGGCCTGAACTGCTTCATGATGGGCCTCGAATGGTAGCTGCGAGCACTCCCGTGACGTTCGACATCACCCCCCACCGCGACGAGTACCCCTGGCAAGGCCGTCGGTTCGACGTGGCCGGTGGGTCCATGCACTACCTGGACGTCGGGGAGGGCGAGCCGGTCTTGTTGCTGCACGGCAACCCCACCTGGTCGTTCTACTGGCGTCGCCTGGTGCAGGCGCTCGCACCCGAGCGTCGCTGCATCGTCCCCGATCACCTGGGCATGGGGCTCAGCGACAAGCCGACGGACGACGACTACGCCTACACCCTCGATCGTCGGGTGGACGACGTGGAGGCGCTCGTGGACTCCCTGGGAATCACCGAGGGGCTCACGGTCATCGCTCACGACTGGGGCGGGATGATCGGGCTGGCGTTCGCGGAGCGGCGCCCCGAGCGCATCGCGCGGCTGGTCCTCATGAACACGTCCGGCTTCCCCCTCCCCGAGGGGAGCTCGCTCCCGTGGCAGCTGCAGCTGGTCAAGCGGCTGCCGTTCGCGATCCCGGTGCGGGGCATGAACCTGTTCGTGGAGGGCGCCGCGAGCATGTGCACCGTCCGCCCGGGGAGCATGCCGAAGCACGTGCGGAGGGCGTACGTCGGGCCCTACGACTCCTGGGCCAACCGCATCGCGATCCACCGGTTCGTCCAGGACATCCCGCTGGGTCCGAAGGACCCGGCGTGGGCCACCGTGAGCCGCGTGAGCGAGCGACTCACGGAGCTCGGCAGTCGGCCGACGATGATCGTCTGGGGGGAGAAGGACTTCGTGTTCACCACCGCCTTCCTCGCGGAGTGGCGGCGTCGCCTGCCGGACGTGGAGTACCTCACGTTCGCGGACGCGGGCCACTACGTGCTCGAGGACGCCCCGGACGAGGTCATCCCCGCCGTCGTCGACTTCCTGAATCGGCACCCGTCGTCGTGAGTGACGTCGTCAACATCGCCCAGGAGCTCGCGGAGCGGGCCGAAGCGACCCCCGATCGCGACGCGGTCGTGGTGGCCACCGGTCGGCGAAACCCGGACGGCTCGGCGCACTACGACATCTACGACTTCCGTGAGCTGAACGACCGGGCCGGGCGCTACGCCGCGGGCCTGCATCGGATCGGCATCACCCGGGGCACCCGCACCGTGCTGATGGTGAAGCCGGGCCGGGAGTTCTTCGCCTTGGTCTTCGCCCTCTATCGGGTGGGCGCCGTCCTCGTGCTCATCGATCCGGGCATCGAGAAGAAGGCCCTCAAGGAGTGCCTGGGCGAGGTCGAGGCGGAGGCGTTCGTGGGCGTCCCCCTGGCTCACGTCGCGCGGATCGTGTTCGGCTCGGCGCTGGCGACGGTCGGGACGCTCGTCACCGTCGGCGGGCCTCGGCCCTGGGGCGGCGCGTCGCTCGACGAGCTGCTGGATCCCGAGCCGCTCCCCATGGTGCCGACCACCGAGGACGAGGTGGCCGCGATCCTGTTCACCTCCGGCTCCACGGGCGTGCCGAAGGGCGCGGTCTACACCCACGGCACCTTCAGCCACCAGGTGCGGATGCTGCGCGCGATCTATCGATTCGAGGACGACGAGGTCGACCTCTCCACCTTCCCGATGTTCGCCTTGTTCATGGCGGCCCTCGGGTTCACGTCCGTCATCCCCGACATGGACTCGCGGAAGCCGGGCAGCGCGGACCCCGCGAAGCTGATCGAGGCGATCACGGACCGCGGCTGCACGAACATGTTCGGGTCGCCCGCCCTGCTCGAGCGGCTGTCGAGTCACGGGACCGAGCACGGGACGACCCTGCCGACGCTGCGCCGGGTCTTGTCCGCGGGCGCGCCGGTGCGTCACGACATCCTCGAGGCCGTGCGCGCGATGATCGGCGACGCCCAGATCTTCACGCCCTACGGGGCCACCGAGGCCCTCCCCGTGGCCAACATCGGCAGCGACGAGGTGCTCGGGGAGACTCACGCGCTCACGGCGGAGGGGGAGGGCATCTGCGTGGGGCGCCCCGTGGACGAGATGACGGTCCGGGTGATCGGCATCACGGACGAGGCGATCGAGCAGTGGTCGGACGACCTGGTCGTGCCCGTGGGCACCGTCGGCGAGATCACGGTCCGCGGCCCCGTGGTGACGAAGGAGTACTTCGGTCGGCCGCGGCGCACGGCGCTCGCGAAGATCCGGGAAGGCGAGCACGTCGTCCATCGCATGGGCGACCTCGGCCGCTTCGACGCGCAGGGCAGGCTGTGGATGTACGGCCGCAAGGCACATCGCGTGAGGACGGCCGCCGAGGACGTGTTCACCGTCCCCGTGGAGATGATCTTCAACGGGCTCCCCGGGATCCGCCGCACCGCCTTGGTGGGCGTGCCCGACGGAGAGGCCCGACGCCCCGTCCTGGTGGTGGAGCCCCAAGCGGGGTCGCGGACCGGCGACGCCGAGCTGGCCGCCTACGTCCGGTCCGTCGCCGCGGGCCACCCGATCGCGGGGGTCGTGAGCGACGTGCTGATCCACCGTGAGCCGTTTCCCGTGGACATCCGCCACAACGCGAAGATTCGCCGCTCGAAGCTGGCGGCGTGGGCGACCGAGAGGACGGCCTGATGCGCGCCTTGGTGACCGGCGGCGGGGGGTTCCTGGGCTCGGCGCTCACGCGGCGGCTGCTCTCCGACGGGCACGACGTGAGGGTGTTCGCCCGGGGGGACTACCCCGCGCTGCGTGAGGCCGGGGCCGAGACGCTCCGGGGCGATCTGCGCGACGCCGAGGCGATCGGCGCGGCCGCCGCGGGGGTGGACGTGGTCTTCCACGTGGCGGCGAAGGCCGGGTACTACGGGTCGCCGGAGGAGTACGAGGCGATCAACGTGCAGGGCACCCGCAACGTGCTGTCGGCCTGCCGCGGACAGGGGGTGGGGCGGCTGGTGTTCACGTCCACGCCGAGCGTCGTCGCTCACGGGGGCGCGCTGGCCGGCGTCGACGAGTCCCAGCCGTACCCCGCGAAGCACGTGGCCGAATACCCGCGCACGAAGGCCGCCGCGGAGGTCGAGGTGATGGCCGCCGACGACGACGCGCGGGGCCTGCGCACCGTCTCGATCCGGCCCCGCGGCATCTGGGGCCCCGGCGACACGCAGCTGTTCCCCCGGCTGGTGCAGTGGACGCGGGAGGGGCGCCTGGCGCGGCTCGGCCGGGGGGACCCGCTGCAGGACTTCGCCTACGTGGACAACGTCGTGGACGCGCACCTCGCCGCGGCGGAGAAGCTCGCGGAGGAGCCCGACGTCGTGGGCGGCAAGACGTACTTCATCAGCGACGGGGCCCCCATCGGCTGCTGGACCATGGTGGGCAAGTGCCTGGCCACCGCGGGGCTGCGCGGCCCCACGAAGGTGGTCCCCCTCGGCCTCGCCCGCTTCCTGGGCGCCTTCATCGAGACGGCGTGGAAGCTCTTCCGCATCGACTCCGAGCCCCGCCTCAATCGCTACAAGGTGACGGCCCTCACCGAGCCTTGCCACTTCGACATCTCCGCCGCGCGCCGCGACCTCGGGTACGAGCCCCGGGTGAGCCTGTCGGAGGGCCTGCTGCGGCTGCGCGAGTGGGTCGAGCAGGGCGGCCTGGACGCGGTCCTCGAGGGCTCGTGAAGGGCCTGGGCCTCGTCGCGGTGGCGCTGCTGGCCGTCGGGTGCGGCCGGGCGGAGCCACCCTCGCCGGCGCCGTCCGCCGACCCCTGGGAGGCCGAGCGGCTCCTGGGCGAGGTCTCGGGCGCGCGCGCGAGCTTCTACGAGCACCTGCAGGGCGGAGTCGACCACCCGGTCGGCCCCGGGTTCGCGGGAGACGACTTCACTGCCCGACGAGGGGCTCGAACGGAGGCCGCCGCGGGGGGGACGCGGGCGGCCTGGACGGGTCCTTCGTCGCCGGTCGGGGGCGAGGAGTTCCAGCGGGCGCTCCGGGAGTGGCGCGCGGGGTGGGGCGCTCTCGACGATCGCGACGTGCACACCTGGGAGGTCGAGGCGACCGCCGCCGGGGTCGCGCTCCTGGACCACGTCCGCCTCTTCGGGACGACGCCCGACGGTCGCCGCAGGGAGGACCGCCTGCACCTCGACCTCACCTGGGAGCGCGCCTCCACGGATTGGGCGCTGACCCGCGTGAGCGTGCGTGAGGCGTGGACGCAGACGGCGCCGACGGGTGGATTCATGGACGTCACCGACCGGGTCCTTCCGCCCGGGTACGACCAGTCCGGCGCGCAGATGTACACCGACGCCGGGCCCGCGCTGGCGGACGCCGACGGCGACGGGGACATCGATCTCTTCCTCCCGCGCATGCACGCCCCGGCGCGGCTGTACCTGAACGACGGGGGCTTCTTCGAGGACACCACCGAGCGCGCGGGGCTCGCCTTGGCCACGCTGGGGGAGGGGACCAACGCGGCGCTGTTCCTCGATCAGGACCGGGACGGCGACCTCGATCTCGTGGTCGGGGACCAGGACGTCGGTCTGCACCTGTTCCTTCGGGACGATGGGCGCTACCGGCCCCACCCCGCGAGCCCCTTCGGCGGAGCGGCCCCCTGGGAGTCCCTGGCCGCGGCCGACTACGACGGCGACGGCGCCTTGGACGTGTTCGCGTGCGCCTACGGCCTCATCGACGCGGACCATCAGCCCGACAGCTACGTGGACGCGAACGACGGCGCGCCCAACCTCCTCCTGCGCAACGCGGGCGAGTCGGGCTTCGAAGACGCGACCGAGGCCGCGGGGCTGTCGCCGTACGCGCGCCGGTGGAGCTACAGCGCCGCGTGGGCCGACTACGACCGCGACGGCGACCAGGACCTGTACGTCGCCAACGACTACGGTCCGAACCACCTGCTGCGCAACGACGCCGGCCGCTTCGTGGACGTGGCCGAGCAGGCGGGCGCGGAGGACCGGGGCAACGGGATGTCCGTGGCCTGGTTCGACGCCGACGGCGACGGGCTGCTCGACCTCTACGTCTCCAACATGCAGTCCTTCGCGGGCAACCGCCTCACGCGTAGCCGGGACTTCCCCGGCACGCCCGAGGAGGTGGCGACCTACCGACGGTTCGCCCAGGGGAACACGCTCCTCCGGGCGCGCGGGGACGGCACCTTCGAGGACATCACCGTGGCGTCCGGCGCGAAGCCGGCCTACTGGGCTTGGGGGGCGGTGCCCTTCGATCACGACAGCGACGGGGATCAGGACCTGCTGTGCGTCACCGGCATGTACACGGGGCCCACGAGCGGCGACACGTGAAGCGTGTTCTGGCGCCGGGTTCTGGCGTCCGAGAGTGAAGGCGACGAGGCCGCGCGGGACGGCGGGCACCGGGAGCACTTCCGCCTCCTCGGGGAGGAGGGGCGCTCCTGGAGCGGGCGCGAGCCGGACGTGCTGTTCGACAACCGCGGGGGGACGTTCGCGGAGGTGGGCTCGCTGCTCGGGCTGCACTCCCGGCTGGACGGTCGAGGGGCCGCGGCGGCCGACCTGGACGACGACGGGGACCTCGATCTCGTCGTCGTGAGCCGGAACAGCCCCACGGTCCGGGTGTATCGCAACGACGTGGCGTCTCAGGGTCACGTCCTCCTCGTGGACCTGAAGGACGGTGCCGGGGGGCCGGCCGTCGGCGCGGAGATCGAGGCGCAGTGCGGCGATCGAACGTTCGTGCGGCTCGTCTCCGCCGGGTCCGGCTTCCTGTCCCAGGCGCCTTCGCGCGTGCACTTCGGGCTGGGCGACTGCGCCGCGATCGACGAGCTTCGGGTGCGCCGCGGGGATCGCGTGCAGCGGGTGGGTCCGGCCCGGGCGGGAGACTCGCTGGTCCTCGCCGCGAACCGTCGGATCGTCGTCGACGGCGACCGCGTCGTGAGCTCCCACCCCCTCGAGGCCGCGAGCCGCCCCGACGGCCTCGTGCCCGCCGCCGCGGAGGGGCTGGTCTCGATCCCCGCCCCGTCCGTGACGTTGGAGGGGCTCGGTGGGGCCCCGGCGCCCGACTTCGGGGCCCTCGCCCAGGGGACCGTCGTCCTGAACTTCTGGGCGACCTGGTGCACGGGCTGCGCCGCGGAGCACGACGATCTCCTCGCCGTGAGCGCCGACCCGCGCCACGGGGCGGTGAGCTTCGTCGCGATCACGCGAGACGACCCGGCCTCGGGGCAGCCGGACGCCGCGGCGGTGGCGGCCTGGGGAGACCGCTGGCTCGTCGCCGCGGGAGGCCCCGACGTGCAATCCCCGTTCACCGCCGCCGCGGGCCTGCCCTCGGAGGCGGTGCCTCTCACGGTCGTGATCCACGAGGGCGTGGTGCGCTGGGCCCACGCCGGGGCCGTCTCGAAGGAGCGGCTGGACCGCGTGCTCGCCGCGATCCGCTGACCCGAGGGCGGGATCGAGGCGGTCCCATGGAGTGACGCGCGAGGGGTTCGTGGTGAGGTCCTGTTGGTTGGGTTTGGTGCTGATCTTGTCCGCGTGCGGCGGCCTGGACCCGTCCGCTCCCACGCCCTCATCCTCCGGGGAAGGAGCGGTCGCCGAGAGCCCCCCGGAGCATGCCCTCGACCGCCACCTGCACGTGGCCCTCGCTCACCGGGCTCAGGGAGACCTGCAGGAGGCCCGAACCGCTCTGGAGAAGCTCCACGACGCCGCGCCCGAGGAGCCCGCGGGGCTGCTGGGGTTGGCCGTCCTCGCGGTGGAGGCCGGGGAGCTCGACCTCGCGCGGGATCTCATCGATCGAACCATCGCCGGGACGCGGAGGGTGGGCAACATCCCCGACATCCACCTGGTGGTGCGGGAGCTCGCCCTCGCCGAGGGGCGGGGCAGCGACGCCTTCGCTGCGCTGCGCACGGCGTCCGACGCCGCCCCCGACGATCCCTACCTCGCGCTGGCCGTCTTCGAGCGCGCCCCCTGGGAGGGCGGCTCCCGGCGGTCGATCGAGGGCCGGTACATCGCCCGCGCCCGCGGCGCCGCAGCCGGAGATCCGGGCGTCGAGATGGTCTTCGCGGACTGGGCCTGCACGTCGCGCGGCGAGGTGAGGGGGGACTGCCTGCCCGCCCTGTACGACCTCATGGCGCTGCTCGATCCCGTCGAGGGGCCCGAAGCGTTCGGGCGCGCGGCGAAGGACTTCCGCGACTCCGCCGGACCGGAGCCGCCGGACTCCGTGGGGAGGGTGCTCGCGTCCCTGCTCGCGACCCCCGAGTACGGCCGCACGATGCGCCGGGTGGCCGATGC
Source organism: uncultured Rickettsiales bacterium (assembly GCA_964620495.1). GTDB lineage: Bacteria > Myxococcota_A > UBA796 > UBA9615 > UBA9615 > CAZEKB01. The sequence goes on from CAZUHI010000014.1 coordinate 137,215, forward strand.
CCCGCGGCCTCGGCCGTTGGAGCGGTTGGTGCGGAGCAAGCTCCCGAAGCGCGAGGACCTCCTCGGGCCGCCCATCCGGTTCGAGTACGAAGCGCTGCCCCCCCTGCCGGGCGCCCCCACCCTCGACGTCCAGCGGGTGGAGCACGGCTGGGAGGACGGGGCGCGGAGCCCCTCCGGCTGGGTCGCGCTGCGGGGCCGCTGGCTCCTGTTCGCCCCCTGCGACCTGCCTCGGGACTACACGTTCGTGGCCGCCCTCGGGGAGCATCCCTCGATGGTCGTGGCGGACGTGGACGACGATCCCGAGGTGGAGATCGTCACCCTCGACGCCGACGAGATCCGCATCTTCGAGTGGAACGGCGAGGGGTTCGAAGCGGGCGAGATCCTGGGGGTGCCGGGGCCCGGAAGACTCACCCCGATCGACTACGACGGCGACGGCGACCTGGACCTGCTCGTGCTGCGCGGGCGTCACCCCGCCAAGCTGTTCCTCAACCCCGGGCGCTTGGGCGACACGAGCGGTTCCCGCCGCATGGGTACTCCCGAGGCGCCGTCGATCGCCTCGTCCGCCACCCCGGTGGATCTCGACGGGGACGGCGACCTGGACCTCGCGTACATCACCCAGAGCCGCGTCGCGCTCGCCCGCAACCTCGGCCGCGGCGCCTGGAAGATGCTGCCCCACCACGGGGGGATGTCCCGCAACCTCACCACGCGGCCGCCTCGGCCGCTGCTCGCCGTGCCCGGGCTCTCGGCCGATCGTCGCGACGTCCTCCTCCTGATCGGCGGCCGCATCGAGCTCTTCACGGAGAGCGCGACCAGAGAACACGTGAAGCGGCGGGCGCCGCGCTTTCGGGAAGCGGCGCTGGGGCGCCCCGCGGGGGCGGTCGTCGCCGACGTGGACCTGGACGGGTACGAGGAGGTCGTCCTGTGGAGCGAGCGAGAGGGGGTCCGAGCCGGCTCCGCGCGCTTCGGCATCTGGAGCCCGGGCCCGGGCTCGGGTCGCTACGAGGACGGGCCCTTCTACGGCATCGACTTCGCGCCCGAGGCGCGGGTCGGCGGCCTGGTCCCTGCGGACGTGGACGGAGACCTCGACCTCGACTTCGTGGGCTGGACGCGGCCCGAACGCGGCGCGTCGGACACCTTCGTGCTCCGCAATCACGGCGCCGAGACGCAGGGCAGGCTGGGGCTCGAGCTGCACGGCCCGCCGCAGGGCGCGGCGGACGGCCGAGGGGTGACCGTCGAGGTCCGTCGCGCGGGGCGGACGGAGCGGATCTTCCCGAGCACCCCGACCCCGACCCTGGGGTTCGGGGACGCAGCTCCGTACGTGGTGACGGCGACCTGGTCCGACGGCGGGGTGGACCGGCTGATCGATCCGGGCCCCGGGATCCACCCCCTCGTGCACCCGGGTCGCTGAAGCGTCGTGGCCGGCCGTTTAGAAGAGCGTCCGCTGGCGCTCGTTGCGCACCACGACCCCCTCGTGCGCCAGGAGCGCGCGCTTGAGCGGCAACCCTCCGGCGTAGCCGTACAGCGATCCGTCCGCCCCCACCACCCGGTGGCAGGGGACCACGATCGACACGGGGTTGGCGCCGTTGGCGGCTCCCACGGCGCGCACCGCGGTGGGGCGACCGATGGCGGCCGCGAGCTCGGCGTAGGTGCGGGTCTCGCCGGGCGGGATCGCCTGGAGCTCGACCCAGACCAGGCGCTGGAACTCGGTGCCCCCGACGTCGAGGGGCAGCCCCCGGATCGCGTCCAGGTCCCCCACGAAGTAGCGGCGGAGCGCCGGGAGGACGCCGTGGGGGTCCCCCTCCGCCTCGTCCCAGGTCCCGAATCGGCGGCGGAGCGCGTCGGTGACCCGCTCCCCGGACTCGGCGGCCACCCCGCAGAGCCCGAAGTCGGTCGACCACACCCTCCAAGTGCCCCACCGGGAGGCGACGCTGCCGGTCCACAACTTCATTCCGTGTACTAGAGCACTGCTCACCTCGATGTCCACCGTTGTCCTCGGCGACCCGAATGACCTTGTAGGGGGGGATCCCGCCCGGTATAAGGCTCCGCCGCGACCGTCCACCGGGGAGAACGAACGGACGGGCCGGCAACCGGCGGTGGGAGAGACCAAGGGCGCATGCGAGTACTGATCGTCGCAACCAACCGAGAGCGGGCCCCGCTGCCCGTCGTGCCCATCGGTGCGTCGATCATCGCCTCCGTCACGAAAGAGGAGGGGCACGACGTCCGCTTCGTGGACTTGATGTTCCAGCGTCGCCCCAAGAGGGCCCTGGCCGAGGCCGTCCAGTCCTTCCGGCCCGACGCCATCGGCCTCTCGATCCGCAACCTCGACTCGACCTCGTGGCTCAAGTCCACCTTCTACTTGGACGACGCCCGCGAGTACGTGCGCATCGCCAAGACGGGCGGCGTGCCCGTGATCGTGGGCGGGCCCTGCCTGGGCGTGCACCCCGGCGGCATCACCGAGTACGTACGCGCGGACGCAGGAGTCTGGGGAGACGGCGAGGCGGCCTTCCCGGAGATCCTGCGTCGGATCGAGAGGGGGCAGCCCTTCGACGACGTCCCCGGCGTGGTCACGTGCACGGAAGACGCCCCGCCCAAGGTCAACCCGCAGTACCGCGTGGAGGACCTCGGCGAGCTCGCGCGGCCGCGGGTGTGGCAGTGGACGAACTTCCGGCAGTACGCCGACCGCACCGGGCCCCTGCCGATCCAGACCCGTCGCGGCTGCGTCTTCAACTGCTCGTACTGCACCTACAAGTTCATCGAGGGCGACAGCTACCGCAGCAAGCCCGTGGAGCAGGTCGTCGACGAGCTGCGGGAGATGAAGGAGGCGTTCCCCGGCGCCCCCGTGGAGTTCGTGGACTCCACCTTCAACGTCCCGCTCCCGTACACGATCGCCATGTGCGAGGCGATCGCCGAGGCGGACCTGGGACTGCACCTTCACACGTCGGGCTTCAACCCTGCGGCGGTGAACGAGCGGCTCATCGACGCCATGACGGCGGCGGGGTTCAGCCAGGTCGTGATCACCCCGGAGACGGCCTCGGATCGGATGCTGCGCTCGTTGCAGAAGGGCTTCACCGTCCGCTCCCTGCGCAAGTGCGCGCAGCTGCGCAAGCGGGCCCCCTGGTCGGTCCTCTGGGTCTTCCTGCTCGGCGGCCCCGGCGAGGACGAGGAGACCCTGGCGGAGACCTTCAAGTTCCTCGAGGAGGAGATCCCCTCCGAGGACATGGTCTTCCTGCAGCCCGGCCTGCGCGTGTACCCCAACACCAAGCTCCACCGAGACGCGATCGCCGAGGGGCTCCTGTCCCCCGACGAGCCGCTGATCCGCCCCTTCTACTACCTCTCTCCGCGGGTGCCGGAGATGCGGTACCGCGAGATCCTCGTCGAGGAGATCGCGAAGCACCCGAACTACACGACGATCAAGGACGTGCTCCACCCCTTCTTCCCGCTGTACCTCCGGATCGCCGGCGGACTTCGGGTGGCCGCGCCGATCTCGCGCGCGGCGGGTGGTCTGTCCAAGCTTGCGTCCATCGGGCTTCGCCGCCCGGGCGCCAGCGTGTGAGGAAGCAGCTGTGAACCGTCCCTTCAAGGTCCTCCTGGTCGCCCCCATCTCCGAGGGGTTCCAGGGCCGAAATCACGTCTTCTCCCTGCCCTTCCTCTCGCTGCCCACGCTCGCCGCGTACATGCCCGAGGGGACCGACGTCGAGATCGTGCACGAGAAGCACGGCACCGTGGACTACGACGCCGGCTACGACATGGTCGGCATCACCGTCATGACGCCGTGCGCGCCCCGCGGGTACGAGATCGCCGACAAGTTCCGCGAGAAGGGCGTGCCCGTCGTGCTCGGGGGGGTGCACGTCACCGTCCTGCCGGACGAGGCCAAGGCCCACGCGGACGCCATCTGCATCGGCGAGGGCGAGTCGATCTGGCCGCAGATCGTCGAGGACTGCCGCGACGGAGTTCTCAAGGAGATCTACACGAACCCCAAGATGGGCTCGAAGGACTTCAGCCTGCGCACGCCGCGCCGCAGCCTCACGCCCGTGGGCCAGTACTACGGGGGCACGGTCCAGGCGCACTTCATGGAGACGACGCGGGGCTGCCCGTACGACTGCGACTTCTGCGCCGTGACCACGTTCTTCGGTCAGCGCTACCGCACGCGCACGGTCGACGAGATCGAGACCGAACTGAACGAGATCGGCATCCCGAAGCTGAAGCCGGGCGGCAAGCGCAGCTTCATGAAGCACATCATCGCGTTCACGGACGACAACTTCTTCGGCGCGGTGAAGCACGCGGCGGCCGTGCTGGAGATGCTCAAGGGGTACGACTGCCGCTGGTTCGGCCAGACGACGCTGCGCATGACGGACAAGCCGGAGCTGCTGAAGCTCTGCCAGGCGTCCGGGTGCCTCGGGTTCGAGATCGGGTTCGAGAGCCTGGCGCCGAAGAAGTACCGCAAGACGGGTTGGGACCGGGACTCCGGGCTCGATCAGCGCGCGTACTTCATCGAGCGCTGCCGCATGCTCCACGCCCACGGCATCGGCATCAACGGCTCGATGATCTTCGGGAACGACGAGGACGATCTCGACGTCTTCAAGACGTACGTCGACTTCATTCAAGAGGCGCGGATCAACACGCCGTACCTCACGATCCGCACGCCGTACCCGGGCACGCCGCTCTACTACGAGTTCGAAGAGGACGGCCGCCTGCTCCACCGCGAGTGGGAGAAGTACGACACCGCCCACTGCGTGTTCCAGCCCACGAACATGACGCCGGAGCAGCTCGAGTCGGGGTATCGCTGGGCCTGGCGGCAGGTGACCGCGCACCACCGGGCGCTCGCTCGGAATCTGTTCGCGGGCGGCCTCTTCGGCGGCCCGCTGTTCCGCTTCTGGGGCGCCGCAGCGCTCGGCTTCCGACTGTCGACCCGCGCCGAGCACGGGGCCATGGAGCGTCGCCACCCGAGCAAGCTCCCCGGGCAGGAGACCAAGTTCCTGCCGCCCCCGCGCGACCACGAGCCGATCATGCCGGACCACATCCTGGACCTGCGCGCCATGTCGTCGAACCTGCGCGAGCGGGTCGAGGCGAAGCAGGAGCGCGCGAAGCAGCGTCGCAAGGAGCTCGAGGCGGAGGCCGCCGGCCCCGAGGCGACCTCTCCCGGGCTCGTCCAGATTCGAGGCGCGAAGGCGTCGTCCAGCGAGTCCGCGCCGCTGTGATCCCGGCCCCTCGCGTGGGGTGGATCGGAGCGGCCGTCGCCGTCCTCCTGCTCGCCGCGTCGGCCCCTCCCGAGACCGTCTCCTTCCCCGACCGGTGGACGCCCGAGGTGGGCGCCCGGTGGTCCGAGGAGCAACGCTCCCACATGACGGGCCACACCCGCGTCCGCGTCGGGCCCGCGAAGGTGCGCGACCGCGCGGACGACGACGGCGTGCGGTGGTCGGCGGCGGTGGAGGTGACGGAGATCGAGGACGGCGAGCTCTCGGGCTTCGGTCTGGTCTTCTCCGAGGCGCTCCGCATCGAGGCCGGGGAGCAGATCGACGTGGGATTGGGCGGGGCCGCGGTCACCGGCAGCGGGGCTCCGAAGCGGAAGTGGCGCACGGCCGAGGGCAAGCGCCTCAGGAAGAAGGCGCGGGACTTCCTCGACGAGCAGTTCACCGTGCGGGGCGACGAGGACCCGATCCAGCTGCTGCTCCCTGCCGGCCCGGTCGCCGTCGGCGAGGCCTGGGACATGGACATGGGGGTCGTCCTGGACCTGCTGGGTCGCGATCGGCTCACCCTGGACGACGCGCAGACCCACGGGCGTTGCACGCTCGAGTCGGTGGAGGAGCGTCGGGGGATGCGCTACGGCCGCATCGCCTTCGACGTCGTGATCGTCCCGGCGACGATCACGGACGGGGACTTCGACGAGGCGCGGATGCACGTCCGCGGGGCGATCGAGCTGCCCCTCGAGGACCACCCGGGCATGGTCCTCGAGCTGGAGTGGGACACCACCTTCAAGGGGTGGGTGAAGCGCCGGGGCGTGAAGGCGACGATCGACATCGTCCACCACACCGTCGTGCGGCAAGAGCGCCGCTGACCGTCCGTCTAGCCGAGCAGGGTCTGGTGCGCCTTCGGGGCTCGGCGCGGGATCGCGGCCTCCACCACCTCGGCGCATCGCAGCAGGACGTGCTCCTCCCACGGTCGCGCGTGCAGCTGCAGCCCGATGGGGAGCCCGGCGCCGTCGTACCCCACGGGCACGGACATGGCCGGGAAGCCGTGGAGGTTGGCGGGGAAGGCGAACCGCATGATGGCGCCCAGGGTCGTCAGATCGCTCTCGTCGCCCTTCAGGGCGTCCTTCTTGAGCTCCGGCGCGGTGATCCCGGTGCTCGGCGTGGCGACCACGTCGACGTCCTTCATCGCGGCCGTCCACGTGTCGACGATCAGCGTGCGGACGCGCTGCGCCTTGACGTAGTCGCGCCCGGTGAAGCGCCTCGCCAGGGCGAGGTTGACGCGGATGCCGAGCCCGAAGTCGGTGCGGTGCTTCGCGTACTCCTCCTCGAGCGAGTGGGCCATCTCCGAGGTGATCGTGACGGTGTGGGCGATCCGGCAGAGCTCGAGGTGGGGGAGCTCGATCTCGTGCACGGTGGCGCCCGCCGCGGTGAGGGCCTCGATGCCGTGGTCGCAGCCCGCCACGATCTCGTCGTCGGCGTCCTGGTACCAGGGCCGGTAGATGCCGACGCGTAGGCCGGTCAGGTCCTGGTCTCCCAGCCCCGCGAGCGTCGGCGCGGGCTGGTTCAGGGAGTGCGGATCGTGGGCGTCGGGCCCCGCCATGACGGCGTAGGCGAGGGCGAGGTCCCGGGCGGTGGCGGCGATCGGCCCCACGTGGCCGACGCTCCAGCACAGCGGGTACGCGCCGCTCTCGGGGATGCGCCCGTGCGTCGCCTTGATGCCGAACACCCCGCACAGCGCGGACGGGATGCGGATCGACCCGCCGCCGTCCGCGCCCACCGCGATGGGACAGAGGCCGGCCGCCACCGCCGCGGCGGGGCCGCTGGACGAGCCGCCGGTGGCGCGGGTGGTGTCGAAGGGGTTCTTGGGCGTGCCGGTGCGCACGTTCAGGCCGCTCACGCCGAGCCCGATCTCGACCATGCGGGCCTTGCCGATCATCAGCGCCCCCGCGGCGCGTAGCCGCGCCACGACTTCGGCGTCCTGCGTCGCGGGCGTGCGGCCCAGGAAGGTGGTGCCCACGCCGGTGGGGTAGGGGGCCTGGTCCAGCTCGTCCTTGACCGCCACGGGTACGCCGTCCAGCGGTCCGAGGGGCTCGCCGGCGGCCCAGCGCGCGGTGGACGCGGCGGCCTGCGCGAGCAGATCGGTGGGGTCCCAGGCGATCATCGAGTGCACGGTGCCGTCGGACGCGGCCATGGCGTCGAGGACCCTCTGGGCGACGTCCGTGGGCGTGGTGCGCCCTCCCCGATAGGCGTCGGTGAAGTCGGCGGCGGACTCGAACCGGAAGCCTTGCGACGGCCTGGAGTCGCCCGCCGCGCCGGGGAGATCGATCGCCTCGGAGTCGCCCTCCCAGGTCGCGGGCCGCGGGAGGGCCGGCGCCACGCTCGGTACGGCGTCCACCGGAGCCGCTCGCCACGCGGTGATGCCGGCGTCCGCGAACAGCTTCCCGAGCAGCAGCCCCTGCAGGGGCGACTCGAGCGCGATTGTGAACGCACCCAGCGCGCCCCCCGCGAGGCGCGGCGCCTGGAGGCGCGCGAGGTCGTAGGTCATGGGTCTCCTCCTCGAAGACGGGGCAGCGTGCTCGCGGGCCCCGTCAGTCGGCCCATCGTTGCACGAACGAGCCCATCCTCTCGACCGTGTCGGCCTCGAGCTCGCCCCCGTCGAACATGTCCGTCCCGTGTTCGGCGCCGTCGCGGTGGAACGTCCACTCCGGGGCGGCCGTCGCGGTCCATTGATCGCTGTACGGCTCGTCCTCCGGGTAGAGCCACAGGATCGGCAGCGCGTCCAGCGCGCCGCGGTTGTCCAGCACGCGGTGGTTCTCCTCGGTGTAGGTCCCGGGCGACATCCAGACCAGGCCCGACGGATCGGGCAGATCTACGTCGTGCTCCACGACGTAGTCCATCACCGACGTGGTGCCGTTGCTGGCGCCCACCATCACCACGTGGGCCGGGTCGACGGGGCACACGCGCTCCGGATCCGTGAGGAACCACACCGCCGCCTCCATGTCCCACCGCGCCATCGCTCCCTGCGTCGCGTCGCCGGCGTTGCCCCCGGACTCGCCCGCGCCGCGACGGTCCACGTTGAGGACGTTGAACCCCTCGCCCACCGCCGCGCGCACGTGGGCCGGGAACCCCGCCCGGTCGTTGCTCGGGGGCGCCATGTGGAAGAGGACCACTGCGCCCATGCCGGGGTCCTGGGCAGGCAGGTAGTCGGCGACCAGGTCGACGCCGTCGGCGGTGGCGAACGTCACGACGGCCTCGTCCGCGCCGCACTCGATGTCGGCGGGATCGGCGAACTCGGGGTCGGGGCAGGCCGTGAGCAGCCCCGCGACGACGATCAGGGGCAGCCTCACGGGACGGTGATCGCGAAGGTCTGGACCGGGAAGGGCGTGAGGTCGACCGTCAGCGTGTACGCGCCGGACGGCAGGGGGTTGTTGGGGGGGAGGTTGTAGATGGCCTGGACAGTGTCCGTGTCGGTCTTCGGCGCCTCCCCGCAGGTGAACGTCACGATGGTGAGGATGGTCGCGCACAGACGCCCCCCGGCCACCGCGCCCCCGGCGGCGTCCTCGATGGAGTGCGTGAAGAGGCACGGCGATCCGTAGGCCTCGGTGATGGGGATCGAGCCCAGGTTCTCCAGGGACGCCGTGATCGTGAGCGGGTCGTTCACCGAGAGGCTCGTGGTGGGGTTCCCCGCCGAGTCCGTGAGGGAGACCGTGGCCACCACGCCGAGGTTCGGATCGCTGCACGGCGGCGGCGGCCCGGAGTCGTCGTCGTCGGCCGCGTCGTCGTCGTCCACCGCGTCGTCGTCGTCCACTGCGTCGTCGTCGTCGGTCGCGTCGTCGTCGTCCAC
>CAZUHI010000015.1:0-37495 GCA_964620495.1 uncultured Rickettsiales bacterium
CCACGGACGACGACGACGCCACGGACGACGACGACGCCACGGACGACGACGACGCCACGTCCTGCGTCCTCGCGGACGCGGACGCGGTCGCCGACTCCCACGGCCACGACTTCACGATCCCGCAGTCGGTCCTGGCTTCGCCCCCGGCGGAGGGCTTCGACGCCTCGAGCGTGCTCGGTTCGAACCACGGCCACACGCTGGTGATCACGCAGGCCCAGCTCCAGGATCTCGCGGCCAACTGCACGGTGAACATCCCCTCGGGGCAGAACACCGGCCACCCCCACAGCTGGGTCATCACGATCCCGCAGTAGCGGACGCCCGTCCGGCGTCGGTCTCCCGACCTACGGGGGGCCGGCGCCGTACCGGACCTCGACGATCTCGAGCTCCATCGGGCCGCTGGGTCGCTTGACGACCACGGCGTCGCCCTCTTCCTTGCCCAGCAGGGCCCGCCCCACGGGGGACTGGACGCTGATCCGTCCGCCCTTGGGGTCGCTCTCGTCCTTGTCCACGAGCCGGTAGGTGCGGCGCTCCCCGTCCTCGTCCTCCACCACCACCACGGCCCCGAATCGGATGTGCGGGGTGGGCTTCTGCCCGGCCAGATCCACGGGCACGACGCCCGCGATCTTGTTCTTGAGGTACCGAAGGCGGCCGTCGATCTGCCGAAGCCGCTTCTTGCCGTAGATGTAGGCGGCGTTCTCGCTGCGGTCGCCCAGCGCCGCGGCCTCCTGGACCTCGCGCACCACCAGGGGTCGCGTCTTGTGCCACAGCTCGTGGATCTCGGCCTGGATCCCGTCGTAGCCCTGCTTCGTCATGCCGCGCGCCATGCCCCGATGCTACCCGGCGCGACCGGGCATACTGGCGTCATGCGGTTTGTTGTCGCCCTCGCGGCGTTGCTGTTCCCCGCGGCGTCCTTCGCCGCCATCACCCCGCAGGGCGTCGAGGAGATCGACACGGCGTCCGTCATCACCCACAAGAACACCGCGCTCGCCACGTTCGAGCTCCGTGTCTACGACAACCGCCCGGCCATGCGCGACTGCAGGATCCTGGCGGGCAACCTGGTCTGCAACAACGGCAGCGTCCTGCCCGTGAACGACGGCGTGGGCCCCCAGGACGTGTTCCTCGTCGACGCCTCGAGCGCCTCCGCCCGGCACCTCGTCGCGGACGCCTGCCACGGCCGGATCCTCGAGATCGGTCCCTCCGACGCCGGCGTCGGGACGGGCGCCTTCTCGCTCTTCGACGAGTGGACGGCCGACGACGGCGGGGTGCACGACCTGATTCGGCCTGCGTCGATCACCACGGTGCCGCTGGCCGTGGGCCTCGTCTTCAGCGAGGGGGACACGCTCACCGGCTCCGCCTGGAACCCCGCCTGCGCCGCCCTCGACCCCCTGGCGCCGCCGAGCGGCTCGGTCGTCTTCGCGGAGAACCCCTGGGTGGACGTCATCAACGGGAGCGGGACCTTCGGCGTCCTGCTTCAGGGCGGGTACGGCTTCGACGACGCGCACCCGGACGTGACCCGCGCGAGCACCATCTATCAGAAGGGGGCGACGGGGGAGCTCTGGGTCGTCACCGGCAGCGTGCCCGGGGACGGGAACAACAGCATCCACCCGGCGCGGTTGCTCAAGTTCGACATCACGAGCTTCGACGCGGAGGGTCTGCCCCTACCCGCGGGAGGGTTCGAGATCCCCCAGGCCGTGCTGTACGAGATCTACCCGGGCCACTCGGGGGCCGGCGAGCCGATGCAGGTGGCGGCCATCACCGATCCGTCCGGGGTCCGCGTGCTGCTCGGCGGCCCGGGCGGCATCGTCGCCTTCTCGCCCGACGGCCAGTACCTCGGGCCGCTGTGGCTCGCGGACGACCGCTCCGAGGAGCTCGAGCACGTCTCCACGCTGGTCTCCCTCACCCACGCCATGGACGGCTCCCGCGTGTATGCGCTGTTCGGCGACGGCAGCAGCGACGTCTGGGGCAACCGGGGGGGCACGCTCGCGTGGTGGGACGGCGACTCCGTGCCCTCGGAGCCGGATCGGGAGATGGTCGTGGACGGCGAGGCGCGCAGCGCGTGGTGCCGCGCGGTGGACGAGGGCGACGTCGGCTGGCGCTGCCCGACCCTCACGTCCGCGCTCATCGCGGGGTGGTTCGGTCAGACCATTTCGGTGGAGCCCAACGAGTACCACGAGCTCATGTACTTCCTGCTGCGACCGATGGACGTGGTCGCGGCCGGGGACGCCGTGCTGTTCGCGCCGGACGGCGCGGCCGCGATCGCCTTCGACGCCGTGCCGGAGCCGGGGGCGTCGGTCGAGGGGTTCGTCGTGGCGCGCGGGAGCGGCTTCTCGTTCGAGGACGGCGGGCCCACCTGGGGAGGCGCCGTGCTGTCGGTGGACTCCCACGCGAAGCTGAACAAGTGCCTGGTCGTGGAGAACGAGTCCGACTACGGCAGCGTGTTGGCGGCGTTCGGGGCGGGGCGCTTCAGCATGGCGAACAGCGTGCTGGTCCACAATCGAGCGACCACGGAGGGCATCCTCTATACGGAGGGCGAGGGCCTCACGATCGAGCTGGACTACATCAGCATGGGCGGCAACTGCGTCATCGAAGGCGAGGGCGGCGGGCTCTTCTCGCTGCGCGGGGCCACGCTCGCGGGGCAGCGCAGCATCGTGGCCAACAACGTGGACGGCGGCGCGTTCCTGCGGGAGTCGGGCGGGCCGGACTTCCTGGACGTGATGGAGTCCGACATCTACGGGTTCGACGCCCCCGTGACCCCCGAGACCCTGGACGCGCTGGGCCTGGGCAACTTCTCCGCCGACCCGCTGTTCGTGGACCTCGAGCGCTACCTCCTGCACCTCGAGGAGGGCTCACCCGCGGTGCTCGAGACCGGCGAGATCGGCGCCTACGGCGGCCTGGACGGCGAGGCGCTCGAGTGGGACCTCGCGGCGCTGGAGCCGATCCGATTCGAGTGCGAGCTCCCCGGCGACGACGACGACGCGGCGGACGACGACGACGCGGTGGACGACGACGACGCGGTGGCGGACGACGACGACTCGACCGGGGAGCGCGAGCCCCTGGTGTTCCCGTCGGGCCTCCGCTGCGACTGCAACTCCAGCCTCTCGGACGCGGGCTCCGCGCCCTGGCTGCTCCTGCTCCTCACCGGCTCGGCCGCGGTCCGCCGCCGTCGGGAGATCTGACTCGACGTGGGGAGCGGCGTGTCGCGCAAGGGCTCGGGCCGGACGCTGCCGGATGGACGCGACCGTCGCGGCGGCCCCGAGCAGGACGTCCTCCGCCGCGCCGCGGGCCGGGTCCGTCGGCTCGTGGGTCCGCTGGGCCTCGTCTTCATCGGGGCGGCCCTCATGCTCGGCACCCGCCCGCTCGCCCGCACCGGGTTGGAGATCGGGCGGCTCCCCGTCGCGGCCGCGGCGCTCGCGTTCTGCGTCCTGTTCGCCGTCATCCTCGGGAAGGCCTCGATACGACGCCGCGTGCGGATGGACCTGTCGCTGGTCCTGCAGGTCCTCATCGCCTTCGCGCTGGGGTGGCTGGAGGCGCCCCGGTACGTCGGCTCGGGGGTGGAGCTGTTCGGCGTGTCGGTGCTCTGCGTGTGGACCCTGCTCTTCCCCGTCACGACCCCGGCGCGCCTCCCGCGGGTGGCCGTGGCGGTCGTGTTCACCACCGCGGCCGTCCCCTGCACGGCCGGTCTGCTCGGCGCCATGGGACACCCCATCGACGGGTCGGCGGTGCTCGGCTCGACCATGCTCGTTCTGCTGTGCGGAGGTCTCGGGTTCGGCGCGCGGGTGGTCGTCGCGGACCTGAGCGATCGGCTCGCGGAGGCGAAGACGGCGGGCAGCTACCGCCTGGTGGAGCCGCTCGGCAAGGGCTCCATGGGGCAGGTGTGGCGCGCCGAGCACCAGCTGCTGAACCGGTCCGCGGTGGTGAAGTTCATCACCCCCGCCAAGGAGGACGGCGAGCACGCCCCGGAGATCCGCGAGCGGTTCGAGCGCGAGGCCCGGGCGACGGCCGCGCTGAGGTCGCCGCACACGGTGGAGCTGTACGACTACGGCGTGAGCAACGACGGGTCCTTCTTCTACGTCATGGAGAAGCTCGACGGCTTCGACCTCGGGGCGCTCGTCAAGCGGTTCGGGCCGCAGGAGGCGGGGCGCGTCATCCACCTGCTGCGGCAGGTCTGTCTGTCCCTCGCGGAGGCGCACGCCAAGGGCCTGGTGCACCGCGACGTGAAGCCCGCGAACGTCTTCGCGTGCGTCGCGGGCACGAGCTTCGACGTGGTCAAGGTGCTCGACTTCGGCCTCGTACGAGCCACCGGGGTCGCGCCCGCGCCCAACCTCGACTTCTCGACCATGACGATGACGGGGTCCGCCCTGGGGACGCCCGCGACCATGGCCCCCGAGGCGGTGGAGGACGCGACGTCCACCGACGCCCGCACGGACATCTACGCGCTCGGGTGCGTCGCCTACTTCCTGCTCACCGGCGAGCGCGTCTTCGACACCGCGGACGCCGACCTGATCATGACCGCGCACCTCGAACAGGCGCCGCTCCGGCCGTCCGAGCGCTCCGGCCTGGCCGTCCCCGCGGACCTCGAGAGTCTGGTCATGCGCTGCCTCGAGAAGGACCCGGAGGACCGCCCCGCCGGCGCGCGGGAGCTGGCCGACGCCCTCGAGTGCTGCGCGTCGTTCCACGACTGGTCGCGCGAGCACTCCGAGCAGTGGTGGGTGCAGTACGCCCCCGAGTACGTCACCTGGGAGAAGTAGCGGCCGACTAATCGATGGCGCGGCCGATGAGCGTGGTCTCTTCGTCGTCGCTGTAGGCGAGCCCCGCCTCGGCTTGGTCGGCGCGCGTGATCCGCCCCAGGGCCCTCCATCGCACGGCCGCGAACCGTCGGGCGGCGTCGGCGCGGGCGGGCCTGCCGGCGGCGTCCGCGTACTCGGCGGCGAGCTCCAGGGACACGGCCGTGTCCTCGTCCACCCGGTCCGACCCCTCCCGGAACCCGGCGAGCGCGGCGGCCGCCTCGTCGAACGACGCCCAGTCGCCGTCGCGGGCGTAGCAGGGCAGCAGGAACGCGTCGAGGATGCCGAGCAGGCCCTTGCGCCCCTGCTCGTCGGCCGTCGCCCGGGCGACCTCCAGGGTGGGTCGCACCTCCGCCCACTGGTCCTGGGCGCGGAGCACCAGGGCGAGGTTCACGTGGGGATGGATCGGCCGTCGGCCGGCGCGCTGATAGGCCTCCAGCGCGGAGCGATAGAAGGCCTCGGCCCCGGCCAGATCCCCCTGCTTGCGGGCGACCTCCCCCTGTTGGTTGGCGAGCGCCGCGATGGCCGACACGCGCTCGAGCTTCTCGGCCAGATCCCGGGCCCGGGCCGTGAGCTCGGCGGCCTCGTCGAGCTTGTCGCGCGTGAGCAGGACGGCCCCGAGGTCCTGGAAGATGCGCTGCAGCCCCCGCAGGAAGCCCGTGCCGCGGATCAGGTCGTGGCCCCGCCGGAGCTGCTCCTCCGCGACGTCGAGGTCGCCCGTCTCCAGGTGCGTGCCCGCCAGGGCGGAAAGGCTCAGGGACGCCTCGCGCACGTGGCCGGTCTGCTCGTGCAGGGCGAGGGCGCGCTCGAACGTCGCCCGGCTGGCGGCGTAGTCCCCCTGGAGCCGATGGACGAGGCCCAGCGACCGGCACGACTCGGCGACGCCGAAGTCGTCCTCGAGCTCCTCGTACAGCGCGATGGACTGCTCCAGCAGCGACCGCGCCTCGGCGAGGCGGCGCTGGTCCCGGGCCCGGATGCCCAGCTCGCGGAGGGCGGCGGCGGTGACGCCCGGGCGACCCGCGAGCAGGGCGGCCCGTCGGGCCTCCTCGGCGAGCTCCGAGGCCTCGGTCGAGCGGCCCCGGAGGCGCGCCAGGCGGGCCCGCTGCAGCAGCGCGCGGCTCCGACGGGGGTCGCTCCCGAGCGCGCCGACCTTGTCCAGCGTCTCCTCGCGCAGGTCCAGGAGGCCCTCGGCGGCGTCGTACTCGCCGATCACGGTGCGGTGGTCGGCCCCCACCGCGAGCTGCTCGATCGCCTCGTCGTAGCGGCCCGCCTCCAGGAGGTGCCGCGCCCCGCGCTCCGCGTCGCGCTCCAGGCCCCGCATCAGCACGGCGTCCGCGGCGGCGGAGTTGTGGCCCGGCCACCGGTTGGCCTCCCGGGCGAAGCGCTCGACGCTCTCCCTCGCCATCCCGTGAGCGAAGGAGAACCCGCCGACGTCGGCGGTGATCAGCCCCTCGCGAGCGAGCGCGCCCACGAGCCCCTGGGGGACGGCGAACCCGGCCTTGAGGCAGGCGAGCGACCACTCCTTGATGTCCACCTCCACCCCCAGCGCGGCCGCGATCTCGACGGCCAGGCGCGGGGTCCCGGCGGAGGACGAGAGGGCCCGGTCGAAGCGGACGGTCCAGACGTCGTGGATGTGGTCGGGGACGCGCACGTCGACGCCGTCGCGCAGGGCGAAGGTGCCGTCGCGGACCTCGAGCAGGCCGCGCGCGACCCAGTCCCCCACGAGCTGCACGGCGAACATCGGGTTGCCGCCCGACCGCTCGACGACCTCCCCGGCGAGGGCGCCCTCGAGCCCCAGCAGCTCCTCGACGAGCCGGGCGGACTCGGCGGCGTCCAGGGGCGCGATCTCGAAGAGCTGCACCTTCGGGCGCTTCGTGAGCAGGTCCAGGAACAGGGCGGCGGGGGTGCCGGGCACGAGGGCTTCGTCCCGCACCGTGATCACCACCAGGAGAGGCAGGGGGGACTGGCTGTCGACGCGGAGCAGGTGGTCGACGAGCCGCAGGACGTCGTCGCCCCACTGCACGTCGTCGAGCTCGAGGAGCAGCGGCCGCTGGCGCGCCTCGGCGCCGAGGTAGGCGGCCGCGACGGCGTAGCGCTCGCCGGGGGTGGCGAACCCCGCCTCCCCGGAGGCCAGCCGACCGAGGCCGGCCCACAGGTACGGCTCCTCCGCGCCGAGGTGCTTGAGCCGCTCCTCCGCCCGCGCGCGGACGGCCGCGGTGGTGAGGCCCCGGCTCCGGAGCAGGCGGGCGACCATCGGTCCCATGCCGGTGCCGGGCCCGCCGTTCACGCCGTGCACCGCGCGCACGCGACGGGCGGCCCCGAGCTCCTCGGCGCGCTCCCCGATCCACTGGGCGAGGGCGCTCTTGCCGTGCCCGGAGCCGCCCCGCAGGACGACCACGCGCATGCTGCCCTCGTCGTCCACGTCGCGGAGGGCGTCCCACAGCGAGTCGCGCACGGCCTCGCGCCCGACCATGGGGATGCGCCTCAGCCCGTACAGGCCGAGCCCGGCGCCCTCCAGGCGCAGCGGCGGCGGGGTCGGCTCGTCGCGACGCCAGTCGAAGGGGACGGGCGGTCTCCGGCGCTTCGGGTCCGTGGAGTAGGGGCGCCCGCCGGTCACGACGACGCCGGTCACAACCCGCACCGGTCGCGACGGGTCGACCCGCTCGAGCCACCAGGCCGCGTCGGCGGCGCGCTGGAACCGACGGTGGGGCGCCTTGGTGAGCAGCGCCCGCAGCCACGGCTCGAACCCGCGCCGGACGGGCCGCAGCGGCCGGTACTCGCCCACTTCGTCGGTGAGGTGGCGGGTCGCGAGCTCCATGCCCTCGCCGCCCGTGAAGACCGGCGCCCCGGTGGTGATCGCCCACAGCAGGCAGCCGAGGCTGTAGAGGTCGGTCCAGGGCCCGATGGGACCCCGGCCCGGGTCGATCTGCTCGGGCGCGATGTAGCTGGGGCTGCCGAAGAACCCCTGGGGCGCCGAGACCTCCTCGGTCGGGCCCGGGGGCAGGTGAGCGATCCCGAAGTCGGTGAGGCGAGGCCCCTGGCGCAGGTCGGCGGTGCTCGAGAGCAGCACGTTGCCGGGCTTGATGTCGCGGTGGACGACCCCCCGGGCGTGGGCGTGGGCGAGGGCCGCGAGGAGCGACCGGCACAGATCGAGCAGGTCCGGCCAGTCCAGGCGCCCGGCGCAGTCGAGCAGCGTCCCGCCCGTCGTGAGCTCCATCGCGAGGTAGGGGCTGCCCGCCGGGATCAGCCCCTCGGAGGCGTCCTGGGTGGACGTCGGGATCGCGCCGTGGTCGAGCACCAGGACGATGCCCGGGTGGGTGAGCCCCGCGACGGCCCGGACCTCGAGCGCGAAGAGGTCCAGCAGCCGCTGATCCCACGCGCGGTCGCCGCGCAGGGCCTTCACCGCGACGGGCAGGTTCGACGCCCGATGCACTCCCTGCCACACGACCCCCATGCCGCCCTTCCCGATGGGGTCGTGCAGGTCGAAGGGCCCGAGCGGGATCGCGGTGGTCATCTGCGGCGGGGGTGCTCTTCTTCTCGAAGCAGGACCCAGGCGGCGTAGTCCTCTTCGCTCAACATCGCCTTGGCGTTCGCGTCCGTCTGCTCGCGGATGGTCTCCGCCTCCTCCCGCGCCTTGCCCCAGGACATGTCCTCCCGGGCCTTGCGGAACAGGTCGCTGATGGTCTCGCGCTCGTCGGTCCAGAGATCCGTCAGGCTCTCCTGGTCCGCCGGGGTCAGGGACTGCGCGGCGGCGAAGTCGGCCAGGGCGCGCTCGATCCGCTCGGTGCGGCGTCGTCGGCGCTGCTCCCAGCGCTCCTCGGAGGCCGCCTCCATCTCCTCGCGGACCAGGTTCGAGACCTTCTCGCGCACCTCCGGATCGCCGGACTCCAGGGCCGCCGCCAGCTCGCCCGGGGGCCCGGCGCGTCGGCCGTCTCGCCCCTCGCTCCAGCCTCGCTCGGCCCGCTCGCCTCGGTCCCGACCTTCGCCCTCGCGAGCCATGCCTCGTCGACCGCGCTTGCCCCGCCGCTTCTCCAGCGTCTCGACCCGGCCCTGGAGGACCTCGATCTGCGCTTCCAGGGCCGCGATGCGAGCCTCGTGGACGGCCTCGCCGCCCCCGCTGCCGAGGTGGACGAACACGGCCGCCCCGAGCAAGACGACCAGAAACACGACGGCGACGATCTTCATGTCCATGGCGCGTGAGGATGCCGGCTCACGCCGCGCGACGTACTCTCGCGTCCCCGCGCGAGGCGGGCTGGAGATACGAGCGATGGGCATGTTCGACGGCAAGGTGGTCATCGTCACCGGTGCAGGTGGCGGTCTGGGGCGCACACACGCGCTGATGTTCGCGGCGCAGGGCGCGAAGGTGGTCGTGAACGACCTCGGCGGCACGCGCGACGGCAGCGGCGAGGGCACGGCCATGGCCAACCTGGTCGTCGCCGAGATCACGGCCGCGGGCGGCGAGGCGGTGCCGAGCTACGCCGACGTCGCGACCGTCGACGGCGGCAACTCCATCACCAAGACCGCGCTGGACGCCTGGGGCCGCGTCGACGTCCTCGTGAACAACGCCGGGATCCTGCGCGACAAGAGCCTCGTGAAGATGGACGAGGGCATGTGGGACGCCGTCATGACGGTCCACACCAAGCAGCTCTTCGCCGTCACGCAGCCCGTCGCGCGCCACATGGTGCAGCGGTCCAAGGACGGCGACGCGGGGGGCGCGATCATCAACACGACGTCGCTGGCCGGGCTGCTCGGCAACTACGGGCAGACCAACTACGCCACCGCCAAGGCGGGCGTCGCGGGCTTCACGCGCACCCTCGCGATGGAGCTGCGCAAGGCGAAGGTGACCGTCAACGCCATCGCGCCGGTGGCCAAGACGCGCATGACCGAGGACATCGACATGGTCCCGGACGAGATGGTCCCCGAGCAGGTCTCGGTGATGGCCCTCCACCTCGCCTCCGAGGCCGCGGCGGGTGTCTCGGGCCGCGTGTTCGGCGTCCACGGGCAGCAGATCTTCGAATACAAGATGAAGATGACCGAGGGCGTGACGAAGGACGGCGACGCCCACTGGACGCCCGACGAGATCGCCGCGCGGTTCGACGACATCACCCGCGAAGAGGCCCCCGCCGCGGCCGCCTCGGCCATCGCGGCGGCGCTCGCGGGCGGCGGCGACGTGGACCCGGTGACCGAGGCCTTCGAGGCGCTGCCCTACGGCTTCCAGGGGGACAAGGCGGCCGACTGGTCCGCGGTCTTCCACTTCGTCATCAGCGGCGGGACCGACCAGACCATGACCGTCGGCGGCGGGGACTGCACCGTGGAGCCCGGCCTCGTCGGCTCGCCGGCGTGCACCATCAAGACCGACGCCGACACCGTCATCGGGATGATGAGCGGCGCGATCGACGGCACGAAGGCCTTCATGGCGGGGAAGATCACCGCCGACAACATGGGCGAGATGATGAAGTTCGCGAGCTTCTTCAACCTCGACGAGGAGGCCGCCGCGAAGGCCGCGGCCGCGCGGGGTCGGGCGCCCGCCGCCAAGGCCGAGGCGGCCCCTGCGAAGGAGCCGGTGGACCTGCGTGAGGCGATCGGGCGTCGCTACTCGGCGGACTTCGTGGTCGCGAACGGCGACGACATGATCGCGTACGCGCACGCCACCAACGACCCCAACCCCCGCTACGTCGAGGGCCTCGCGGACGCGCCGATCCTGTCGAAGAGCATCGCGCCGCCCATCTACCCGGTGCGGCTGTTCCACCCCCTGATGTTCCAGTGCGTCGGCGACCCCGACCTCGACCTCGACATGCTGCGGCTGGTGCACGGCGAGCAGGACATGACCTGGCACCGCGCGTTGAAGCCGGGCGAGATCGTGAACCTGCGCGCGATCCTCGAGTCCGTGGCCCAGAAGAGCAAGGGCTGCGTGGTCGCGTGGCGGATGCTCGGGATCATCGACGGCGAGACCGTCGTGGAGGCCCGCATGTCCGTGTTCGTGCGCGGCCAGATGCTCCCGGGCGTGGAGGCGGGCACCGTGTTCGGCGACGTCCCGCCCGCGGGCGAGGGGCGCCCCGACGGCGACCCGTCGGCCACGTCGACCATGACGGTCGCGATGGATCAGCCGGCCCGCTACGCGTCGGCGAGCCTGGACGACAACCCCATCCACATCGACGAGTCCGTCGCGAAGGCCGCCGGCCACCCGACGGTCATCCTCCACGGCCTGTGCACGATGGCGTTCGCCGCCAAGGGGATCGTCGACGAAGTGCTCGAGGGCGACAGCACGAAGCTCCGTCGCTTCGCCGTGCGCTTCAGCAAGCCGGTGCTCCCGGGCTGGGAGCTCACGACGCGCATCTTCGACGCGGGCACCACCGCGGACGGGGGGCGCGCGTTCCAGATCGAGACGGTCAACCAGGACGGCGTCCCGGTGATCACCAACGGCTGGGCGGAGACGGCCTCCGCCTGACTACTTGTCGGTGGGCTCGGCGGCCTTCTTCTCGGCGTCGCCCGCGTCGGCGCCCTCGCGGGGCTGGACCGGCTTGGTGGGCTCGGTCGCCGGAGCGGCGCCCTCCTCAGGGGCGAACTCACCGACGAGCTCGACGCTCAGTGTCTTGCGCACGCCGTCCGTGTAGTCCTTGACCGAGTTGCTGCCGAGCAGGCGCTCGATGCCCGCGCGCACCTCTTCGAGGGGCTGCTGTGAGCGCTTGTCGTCCACCTGGATGATGTGGAAGCCGAACTTCGACTCGACGGGGTCGGAGATCGCGCCCTTCTCCATCGCGAAGGCGGCCTCCGAGAAGGGCTTCACCATGCGCTCCTTGGTGAACCAGCCCAGGTCGCCGCCGCGGCGCTTGCTGCCCGGGTCGGTCGAGTACTCCTTGGCCATCGCCGCGAACTCGGCGCCGGTGTCGAGCTTGCCCTTCACCTCCTTGGCGGTGGCGAGCTCCTTCACGAGGATGTGCTTCGCCTTGACCATCTCGCGGGCGTACCGCTGCTGGTTCTCCTCGTAGTAGGCCGTCACGGCCTCGTCCGTCGCGGAGTCGTCCTGCAGGGAGTTGGTGAACGCGGCGACGTAGGCCTTGTTCGCGGCGGCCTGGGCGGCCAGCTGCACGAGCGGGTCCTCGGTGATGCCCTTCGCCTTGGCCTCGGCGAGCATGATCTTGTTGAGCAGCATGCGCTCGATGATCGACTTGCGGCCGCGGTCGGTGTTGTAGCGCTCGCGGGCCCGCTTCGGGATGGCGAGCATCTCCGCTTCGAACTCGTTCTTGGTGATGGTGTGGTCGCCCGAGCGCGCCACGACGCCGGAGTCGTCGGCGGGGGCGGGGGCGGAGGCGGTCCCGGTGCCCCCGGCGGGAGCGGTGTCCGAGGACCCGGAGGTGCCGCCACACCCGAAGGCGAAGAGGGCGGCGGCGAGGGCAATGGGCAGGCTGGCGCGGAACATCGGATTCTCCTGGCTCGGTCGATTTCTTCGGAACGGCGAGAGGTTCCCCCCGAGCGGCCACGGAATCTAGTCGCAGCCCGGGTCGGAGGGCAAGGGCCGCCCCGTCGCGGGGTCCTCAGAGGGGCTCGGGATCCGCGCAGCAGCGCACCACGCGGTCGTCCTCGCACGCGTTGTGGCGGCCCACGACCGTGCGGAGCGCCCCGCACGCGACCGCCGTCTCCTCCGCGCTGCACGAGCGACGCCCGAGGGACCCGCAGATCGCCGCGCGTCGGTCCGGGTCGACCGCGATCTGGCCCACGCCCGTGGGCGGCGGACGCTCGACGCAGAAGGGCTCGACGGTGATCTCGGGGCCGCCGCGGACGCCCGGGTAGGTCCCCGCGGGCGCGTGCACGAGGCCCTCGCCGCAGGGTGTCGCGCCCTCCGCCCGGCGACGGTTTCGGCGCTCCTGCTCGAGGATGTTGGCGAGCGTGGGATCGAGGAGGTCCCGATCCGCGGGCTGGAGCCGCTTCGGGGCCCCGCGGTCCGGGTGCTTCACCGCCTCGAGCCCGTCCGCGATGAGGCGCTCCCCGAGGTCCGTGCCCTGCACGCCCCCCGCGGCCCGGTACGCCCGCATCAGCGTGCGGCCGACCTCCTCGGAGGCGTAGTTCGCGGCCTTGTCCGCTCGCATCGCGTAGTGGAGGGCGAGCCGGGGTCGGTAGTACTCGTCGGCGTGGGGGCGCAGGTAGAACTCGGCCGCCTCGGCCAGGAGCAGGGGGTCGTCGGGGTGCCGGTCGAGCGCCCCTCGCAGCACCCCCTCCGCCCCCGCGTCGTCGCCGCCTTCGATCGCCTGCGCCACGTCGGCCCGATCGCGCTCGGCCGAACGGCAGCCGAGGGCGAAGAGGAGGACGAGCACGAACGCGGCTGCGCGGAGACCGATGCGGATCACGGCGCCTAAGATACCTCCGATGCCCCGATCGCCCGTCCCGCCCGTCGCGCTGCTCGCCTTCGCCCTCGCAGCCGCGACCCCGGCCCCCGTCGCCGCATCGTCGCCCCCGGAGGTCCCCCTGCCGACCGTCGAGGCCCGCCGCACCCCGCGCCTCCTGCACCTGAAGGTCGTGCCCGCGGACGGCACCCACCTCGCGCCCGACCTGCCGCTCCGCGTGTCGATCGTGGGCGGGGGGACGACGGTCGTGGAGCGCAACGGCGCCGTCCCGGACGCGGAGGGAGAGGCCGCGAAGCTGTCTCTTCCGATCTTCCCGAAGGAGGCCCCCGACGGGTGGCGGCTGTCCCTGGACGGGGGCGCCTGCAGCGACGGCGGCGACCTCTGCGTGCCCTTCCACGTGGAGGCGACGCTGCCCCGCGAGGGGCCGCCGAAGACCGCCTGGGAGACGACCCCCGGCCGCGCCGCGCCGGACGCGTTCGGGCCCGAGGAGCCGCGCGAGTCCCCCCATCGGCCCCCGTCGGGCACGTCCGCGCACCGCCCCCTGCCGTGGTTCGACGCCGCGGAGCCGGGGGGCGTCGAGGCCGCGTTCGCGGACGCCGCGACCCGGGAGACCGTGGTGCTCGCGGACTTCTTCGCCGTGTGGTGCCCCCCCTGCGACCTCCTCCGGGACGAGTTCCTGCACGCCCCCGAGCACCGGGACCTCGTGGAGCGCTTCACGCTGCTGCGCCTCGACGCGGACTCGCCGGACTCCTTCGCCACCAAGGACCGCTACCGCGTGGGCGGCTACCCGACGGTCCTGATCCTCGCCGCCAACGGCGAAGTGCTCGACCGGATCGAGGGGTACCCCGGGCGCGCGGCGATGGCGACGCGCCTGGAGCCGCTGCTCGGGCCCCGGCTCTCGCTCCAGGACCTGCGGGACCGGTACGAGGTCACGGCCGCGGCCTCGCCCGAGCGTCACGAGGCGGGTCGCCGGCTGGTCGCGCGCCTGGCCGCCGAGGGCGCGGAGGCCGAGGCCTTCGACGTGCTCCTCGACGCGTTCGGTCCCGTCCTCCTGCAACAGGACGACCACGGGGAGGGGTGGCCGGTGGACGTCGTGCCCCTGGCGACGGATCTCGCCGTGAGCCTGGAGCGCCCCGAGGCCGACCACCTCCTCCTGTTGCGGGCGGCGCTCCCCGGCTCCCTGGACGAGCGCGCCCTCGCGGTCCGGGCGGCCGCGAAGTCCATCGAGGGAGGGAAGGGCGTGGACCCCGCCGCCGCCGCCGCCGCGTTCGTGGCCGATCATCGCGCCCCGATCCTCGCTGAGCTCCGGGCGCAGGTGGCGCCGACCGTCACCTGGACCGCCGACGGCTCGGGCGCCGACGTGACTCGCCTGCTCGGGGGAGGGCCGGCGCAGCAGTGGCGGATCATGGACGCGGCCTACTACCTGGCCACGACGGTCGGCACTCCGGAGGACGAGGCCCGGGACCTGTTCGCCCTGGCGGCGTCGTCGGCGACCCTCGGGATCCTGCAGTCGGGCGGCAAGTCCCCGTCCCAGCCCCCCGAGCTCGAGATGTCGATCGCCCTGCGTCCCACGATCGGGGCCGTGACCGTGGAGCAGATGCAGCTCCTGCGGGCCCACGAGGGCCGGTACCACGACCTCGTCTCCGTCCTCATCAAGGCGGGCCTGCACGACGTCGCCGAGGACTACCTCCGGCGCCTCGTCGCGACGTTCCCGGACACCTTCACCTGGCACTACCGCCACGCCGGGTTCCTGCGGGACCACCGGTCGGCCGAGGAGGCCCTGCCCGCCGCGCTGTCGGCCCTCGAGCACGGGTACGGCGACAACGCGCTGCGGGCGGCCACGCGGCTCGCGCAGATCCTCGAGACGCTCGGCCGCGCCGACGAAGCCCTCGACGTGATCGACGTGGCGCTCGCCGCGCCCACCCCCGCCGAGGAGAACGTGCGTACGCATCGCTATCGGGGCGCGCTCCAGGCCCTCCGCGCCTCGATCGCCGGGAAGTGATGGAGACCCAGACCCCTTGGCTCCCCCGCGAGCTCGGCGAGCTCCCCGGCAGCTTCCGGGAGTGGCTCGGGGTCCAGTGGCAGGCGGCCAAGGACATGCCCCGCCAGCTGCGGGAGGACGCCGCCACCGAGGCCGCGGCGGGCATGACCTTCTTCCTGCTCTTCAGCCTCTTCCCCGCGATCCTCTTCCTCGTCTCGCTGCTGCCGTACCTGCCCTTGGACGCCCCGGTCGGCAAGCTCTTCGAGGCCGTGCAGCCGATCCTGCCCACCGAGGTGTTCGACCTCCTCACCGGTCACGTCGACTCGCTGCTCGCCAGCCCTCGGGGCGGGCTGATCACCGGCTCCGCGGCCATCACGCTCTTCTCCGCCAGTCGGGGGCTCGTGTCTCTCTCGCGCGCCCTCAACCGCGCTCACCGCGTGCCGAGGCTCCGGTCCGAGATCAAGCGACGCGTCCGCTCGATGGTGCTCACGCTGTTCGTGCTGCTGTGCACGGTCGTCGCGATCGCCGCGCTGTCGTTCGGCGACGAGCTGGTGGGGCGGGTCGTGGAGAAGGGGCTGCTGCCGGTGAAGACGGCGGTGCTGATCGTCGTGGTGCGCTGGCCGATCCTGCTGGTGCTGGCGTCGTTCGGGGTGCAGCAGCTGTACTTCCTGCTCCCGGATCGTCGCCCGACCTGGCGCCCGTGGTCGGTGGGCGCCGTGGTCGCGGTGCTCGGTTGGCTCTTCGCCACCTGGGCCTTCACGGCGCTGGCCGGCAAGTTCATCCGGTTCAACGTCACCTACGGGTCCCTCGGCTCCGTGGCGGTGGTGATGGCATGGATGTACCTGGGATCGCTGGCGTTGATCGTCGGCGGCACGTTCAATGCGCTGGTGGCGCGGGGTGTCCCGGGGCCCGACGACGGAGAAGAAGAATGAGCGAGACCCGCAGCGTCGCGATCCTCGGAGTGGGCACCATGGGGCGGGCGATCGCTCGACGGATGATGGAGTCGGGCGTGGCGAGCGCCGACCGCATTCGCGGGACCGTCAAGCACGACTGGGAGGTCGACGGCGCCGCCGAGGCGCTCGGGATCGACGTCTCCAGGGACAACGTCGCGGCGGCCACGGACGCCGACCTCATCCTGATCTGCACCAAGCCCGCGGGCGTGGCCGGGGTGATGGAGGAGCTCGCCGCCGGGGGCGCCTTGGACGACGACCCGCTCGTCGTGTCGATCGCCGCCGGGGTCCGCACCGAGACGATCGAGGCCGCCGCCGGGCGCCGGGTCCGCGTGGTGCGCTGCATGCCCAACACGCCGTGCCTCATCGGCGAGGGGATGATCGCGATCTGCCGCGGCAACCACGCCACGCGCGACGACCTGAAGGTCGCCGAGGCCGTCCTCCTGCCCCTGGGTCGCGTGGCCCGGGTCGACGAGGAGCACATGGACGCCGTCACCGGGCTGTCCGGCTCCGGGCCCGCCTTCGTCTACGTGATCATCGAGGCGCTGTCCGAGGGCGGCGTGATGATCGGCCTGCCCCGCAAGACGGCGGTGGAGATGGCCGCCCAGACCGTGCGCGGCGCGGCGGGGATGGTCCTCTCCACGGGCCGCCACCCGGCGTCCCTCAAGGACGACGTCACCACCCCCGCGGGCTGCACGATCTCGGCGCTCCTGTCCCTGGAAGACGGCCGCCTGCGCTCGGTCCTCGCGCGCGGCGTCCAGGAGGCGGCCCGCGCCGCCGGTGGCTTGGGGTAGGAGAACCCGCAGGGTTCCCTCAGTCACATGCCAGGGGGATTGGCTGGGGGCCGAGGGTGACCATGCGCCCGTCGAAGGTGCCGAGCGCGTCCGACGTCAGCAGGCCGCACCCGTCGGGGCCGCCGGAGCCCTCCCACACCTGCAGATCGATCGTGGCGTTGCGGTCGTTGTGCTGGGGGTTGGACGACAACCAGTTGTAGGTCACGCCGTCCTCGCCGCCTCCTTCCTTGGCGAGCGTCACGACCATCGACCCGGGGCTGCCCGCGCGCACGTCGTAGGTGCCCGGCTCGTCGCCCAGGGGGCCCGCCCGCACGATGAACACCCAGTCGTCGTCGGTCTCGTAGCGCCACTGGAACACGTCGCCGTTCTGGTCCTCGCACTGCACCTGCGTCATGGGCAGGGAGAGGCTCTGGTCGCCCGTGATCTCGAGGGTGAAGGGGAAGCTCGCGTCGCAGCCCGCCACGTCGTCGTCGTCCACGGCGTCGTCGTCGTCGGCCGCGGAGTCGTCGTCGTCGGCCGCGGAGTCGTCGTCGTCGACCGCGTCGTCGTCGTCCGTGACGGTGTCCGAAGGACAGGCTTGGAGCGGCAGAGCGAGGAGGAGGAGGGCGGGCAGGAGGCGTCGGATCGTCATGGCGGGACCCTAACAAAACGCCCGAGGACGGCGGGGGAGCCCGAGGCGGGACGAGAATCCCGCGGGCGGTCCCCGGGGGCCCCCGAACACGCCCCGGCGGGATCTCCGTCCCGGATGTCGGGATGGCGCAGGTCCGCCCGAGCTTGATCTACACTCGCCGGCAGTTGCTCGGAGGTCGTCATGAAGGTCACGTCGGTTCGTCTGCTCTCGCTCCTGGCCGCGGTCGGGGTGCTCCTCCCCGCCACCGGCTGCAACAACAGTGAGTCGCGCGTGCGCGGCGTCGACGCCTTGCACACGACGTCGGATCAGCGCGAGCTGTGGGCCAAGTGGCTGCGGCAGAACGCCGAGACGGTCCAGCCCGCCCTCCTGCTGCTCCACCAGCCCGGCGCGGGGCGGGACAAGCACGACTTCGACGACATCTTCGACACGCTCTACGACGCCGGCTTCAACCTGCTGGTGCCGGACCTCCGCAGCCACGGCGACTCGGACACGGCGGGCACCGTCGAGGAGCTCGCCACCGACCCCGACGGCTACCCGATCGACGTCCAGGCGTGGATCCAGTTCATGATCGACCGCGCCGAAGAGGGCGCCGCGGTGGACGTGAACCGCATCGGGGTCGTCGGGCTGGGCACGTCGGGCAACCTGGCGGCGGCCGCCGTCGGCCACGGGCTCGCCCACTGCGGGGTGGCGGTGAGCCCGGACCTCGCGCAGTTCAACGCGCTGCAGGCCGGCTTCCCGGGCGCCCTCCCGGGCGACGACGACGACGACGACTCGGCGGGCGACGACGACGACTCCGCCGGGGACGACGACGACTCGGCAGGCGGGGACGCGACCGTCGCGGACGGGGTGAACCTCCACTCCATCCGGTGGATGGCCGCGGACGGCGACGACCCGTCGGCCGCGGACGCCCAGACGCTGCACGCAGCCACCGCGGACCCGACGGATCTGGTCACGGTCTCCGGATCGGCTCACGGCGTGGAGATCCTGTGGGAGTCCACGGAGAACAAGAACTCGATCATCGAGTGGTGCGGGGCGAACATGTGAGTCTCCGCACATCGCCCCCTCCCGTGACGGTCCTGCCCAGCGCTTCGGCGCCGTCGGGGGATCCGGCGGTGGACGGCTCCAAGAACGGGAGCGACCTCGGCGATCGCTTCGTTCTGGGCGCGCGGCTGGGCAAGGGCGGGATGGGGGAAGTGTTCCTGGGGCACGACGGGCGGCTCAATCGGGAGATGGCGGTCAAGGTGCTGGGGTCCGGCGACGGCGCGTCGTTCCGGCTGCGGTTCCTGCGCGAGGCCCAGATCACCGCGCAGCTGTCCCACCCCAACGTCGTCCCCGTCTACGGTCTCGAGCGGAGCGACGGAGGCCGGCCCGCGCTGGCGATGAAGCTGATCCGGGGGGTCACCTTCGCCGAGTACATCCAAGAGTGTCGCGACGCGGCGGAGCGCGGCGACACCCACGGCCTCGCCGCCCGCGTGGAGCACTTCTTGAAGGTCTGCGACGCGATCGCCTACAGCCACGACCGCGGGGTCCTGCATCGGGACCTGAAGCCGACCAACCTCATGCTCGGGCCGTTCGGGGAGGTCTACGTCGTGGACTGGGGCATCGCCCGGGTGCTCGCAGACGGGCCCGACGACGGCGCGCATGGAGGCGTGGACGACGGCTCGCGCGGCGCTCCCGAGGGCTCGGAGGGGGGGGCGACCGAGGCGGGCCCGGCGGCGGACGTCGGCACCCTCACGAAGCACGGCGACCTGCTCGGGACCCCGGCCTACTGCCCGCCGGAGCAGGCGAAGGGGCTGCTCGACGAGGTGGGCCCGGCCGCCGACCAGTTCGCCTTGGGGATGGTCCTGTTCGAGCTGGCCGCGCTCCGGCGGGCGAGGCAGCCCAAGAACGAGATCCACGCGCTGCACCAGGCCTTCGAGGGGCACCGCGAGACGTTCGAGGACGTGGGCGCCGCCGCGGTCCCCCGGGAGCTCCAGGCGATCGTCGATCGTGCGACCCGACCGTCCGCGGCCGAGCGGTACGGGTCGGTGCAGGCGCTCGCCGCCGATCTCCGACGCTTCCTGCGCGGCGAGGAGGTACGCGCGCTCCCGGATCCGTGGCCGCGCGCGCTCCTGCGCCGGGCCCAGCGACACCCCGTTCGGCTGCTCTCGGGGCTGCTCGCGATCGTCCTGCTGGCGGGCGCGGTCGCCGTGGCCAGCCTGGGGTACGTCCTGCAGTCCGAGCGCCGGGAGGCCGAACGTCGCCAGGTGCTCGCCGGCCTGGTGTCGCAGGTCACCCGCCACGTGCAGACGCTCGACCGCCGTCTGCTCCATACGCACACCTTGCTCGAGGGACTGGCGAGCCGCACTCGCGAGCTCCTGGCCGGGCCCCCGCTCCCGGCGACCGGGGCGCTGCAGCGCACCACGGTCGCGGACCTGGCCCGGGGAGACGGCCCCTCGGACGCGGCCTACAGCGAGCGCTACGGCCAGGTCGTGACGATGGAGACCCCCGTCGATGTGCTCGCGCCCGGCACCGACGGCCCCGAGATGGCCGCCTTCCGCGCCCGGCTCGGCCCCCTCACCGGCGCGCTGCGGGACCAGCTCGTCCGCAGCCAGGGCGAGGACGCCGTCGTCATGAGCACGCCCGACAAGAGGACCCTCCTGCGGGCCGGTGTGCCGCTGATCTGGGCCTACGTCGGGTTCGAGAACGGGCTGCTCGTCACGTTCCCCGGCAACGAGCACTACCCCGCCGGCTACGACCATCGAACGCGCCCCTGGTACACCGATCCCCAGGGCACGCGAGGCCCTCGCTTCGGGGCCATCTACTCCGATTGGACGGGCACGGGATACCTGCTGCCTGCGTCCCGCGCGATCTACTCGGACGACGGCGCGTACCTGGGAGTCGCGGGGCTGGACTGGTCGCTGGACGAGCTCATCGACCACATGGTCGTCCCGGGCCTCGACGGCGTGCGGGAGAGCTACCTGCTCGACGGCCGCGGGCGCGTCGTCCTGAGCTCGAAGGAGCGGGGCATTCGTCGGGGGACGGGCGAGCAGAACCGCAAGGAGCGGACGCCGGTGGGGGTGAAGGACCTGGAGCGGCGGGCGCGGGAGGGCGCCGCCTCCGGCTTCGTGCAGGAGGGCGACGACCTCTACGTGTTCGGTCGGCTGGAGGCCATGCCGTGGCTGCTCGTCGTGCGGCTCGATCCCGCCCCGAGCGGGCTGCGCTGAACCCTACGGGCGCGGCTGCAGGCGGAAGCAGCGGTGCGGGTCGCGCTCGACCTCGTCGATGGCCTCCTGGAGGGTGCCGAACCGGTGCTGGCCGGCGTAGGGCCACCAGCTGCCGGAGGCGCGACGCCAGTACAGGAACCAGTGCTGCGTGCCCTCGCCCTCCTCGATGAGGCGGAGCTGGAACACGGGCGTATGCACCACGGACTGGCGCGTCAGCGGCTTGATCTCTTCGACGTTGAAGTGGTTGCCGTCGGGCCGGATGCGGAAGCGGCGGGGACGGAACACCTTGGTCGCGGACTTGATCGTCTCGGCGTACTCGCGCTGTCGGCGGATGCCGGGGTTCCACGTGACCACCATCGCCTGCACGCCCAGCTCACCACCGGTCTCGTAGGCGGTGGTCCAGCGGGTGATGTCCTGCAGCGGCTGGCCCTGCAGCTCGCAGAAGGCTCCGAGGTCGTCGACCTCGAGCGCGGATGCCTGCGCCGCGAGCTGGATTTTCTGCTCCACGGTGAGGAGAAGGTCGGTCATTCAATACACCTTTTCTACGCGGAGGCCCGGTGGGACCTCGCACTCGAAATCGCTGGATCTCCGCGTAAGGGCACAGTACGCCCGGGGGGGTCTTTTTTCAAGGTAAATCGGCGCCCGGTGGGGCCTCGCGGCCCGTTTTCGGGGGTCTCCGCGCCCCCCGGGCTGCTACCCTTCGCTCGCCATGGTCGACAAGCGATTCCGGGACCTCGAGGCCCTCTTCGACAAGAGCCAGAAAGAGAAGCGCCACGGCCGACGCGAGCCGGGCGACGGCGAGAAGCTGTCGTGGCGCGAGAAGGACCGTCGCAGGGACTCCAGCAACCACACGGACCAGTCGAAGGACTGGCAGCACGGCAAGGACCGCCCCCGCGACCGGTACGCCAAGGCCCAGGCCCAGCAGGAACAGAAGGAAGCCTTGGGCGGCCTGTTCGGGGGGCCGGAGCTCCAGAAGCTGACGAAGGCGGTGGAGAACGCGACCGACCGGGCGGAGCTTCAGGCCGGCTTGGACGCCTACTTCGAGAAGCAGGGTCGGTTCCCGCCCAACCCCGACTTCCTCGAGCGCGCCCTCGACACCCGGAAGGACCGCATGCTGCGGGACATCGTCACCGCGATCGAGGAGGCGCTGCCCGACGCGGACGCCAACCGGCGGAAGGTGTTGCTCCGCAAGATGCAGAGCAAGGCGCGCACCACGTTCGACGGCCCCGCCGCCAAGCACATGAAGCGGCTGGTGGAAGAGTACGCGTCCGACATGTGATCACAGGGAGATGACCGACCGCTCCCTCACCCGCCGCAGGTTCCTCGCGCGCGCCGCCGCCGCGGCCCCCACCGCCCTCGTCGGGACGGGGATGGCGGGCGCCGTCTACGGCGTGGGGATCGAGCCCCGCTGGGTGGACTGGACCCTGCATCGCGTGCCGTTGCCGGGGCTGCCGGCGGCCCTCGCCGGGTTTCGCGTCGTGCACCTCACGGACATCCACGCCTCGCCGGTCGTGCCCATGGACTTCGTGCGCGGGGTGGTGGAGGAGATCAACGGGGACCCCCCGGACGTCGTGGTCCTGACCGGCGACTTCCTCACCGCCGACCCCGCGTGGGCGCGCCGGATCGCCGCGGAGCTGGGGAGGCTGACCCCGGTCGAGGGCACCTACGCGATCCTCGGCAACCACGACTATTGGTGCGACGGCGCCCTCATGAGCAAGGAACTGGAGGCCGTGGGCATCCACCACCTGCGTAACGCCTCGACCGTCGCGGGGGGGCTCCGCCTCGTGGGGATCGACGATCACTGGACGGGCAACGACGACCTCGACCGAGCACTGGCCGGGGTGGGCCCCGAGGAGCCGACCGTACTGCTCATGCACTCCCCCGACCTCGTCTTCCCCGCCGCGAGCGCCGGCATCGACCTCGCGCTCGCGGGGCACACCCACGGGGGCCAGGTGCGACTCCCGGGGTGGGGCGCCCTCATCGTGCCGAGCGAGCACGGGTTCCAGATGGGTTGGTACGAGCAGGGCCCGACGCGCATGTACGTCAACCGCGGGCTCGGCACGCTCGACCTCAAGGTGCGCACCCTCTGTCGTCCCGAGGTCGCGGAGTACGTCCTCGAACCGAAGGTTGATTGATCGCCGGCGCGTGGCTACAAACCGACCTCGATCCGCCCGGAGGTCCGCGTGAACAAGCTGAACGAACTGCTCGCCACCAAGCCCATCGACCTCGACGCCGTGCGCGCCCACCTCGACTCGCTGAGTCACGCCGAGCGGGTCAAGGAGATGCGGACGGTGGGGCTGCGGCTGCAGCGGGATCTCTTCAACGCGGCCGACGGCTACATGCCCCTGGACGTGGACCACTTCGTGCCCAAGGGCGTCGCGAACAAGACGTTCGTGAAGCACTACGGCAAGAACAGCCTCCCGCTCTTCTCGGACTTCGAGAAGCACTTCGCCCGCCCGGTGGACGACGCGCGCGAGGCCTGGGGGTTCAACGAGTCCGGCGAGTTCGTGAAGACCGTCGTGGGTCCCGGCTGGTTCATCACTCGCAAGGGCGACAAGGACGGCGAGGTCGACATCGACTACTACCGCATCCCCGGTCGCCACATCGACGGCGCGCCGCCGCTCAAGAAGAACACGTCGGGCCTGTCGTACTTCGTCTACGGGAACATGGTCGACGTCATGCGCAAGGTCAGCGAGCACGTGACCATCGGCAACGCCGTGAAGAACGGCAAGCGGACGGACAACTACTTCCTGCTCTCCCGCGAAGAGATCTAGAGCACCGATCAGGTAGTCCCTCGGTCGCCTCGCTCGCTCTGCACCACCGGGCCTTCGTTGCTCCTCTTCGCGTGTCCCGACACGCTTCATCGTCACGCCTCGCCCCCGCGGCGCAGTTCTTCGCGATGCTCGGTCGCGACTATCTGTTCGGCGCTCTAGTCAATCAAGGTAGCCCAGCAGGCGCATCTGCTCGTCGAGGGCGGCGGCCTCGTCGTCGCTGAGATCGCCCTCCGGCGCGGCGTCGATCGTCTCCTCATCCTCCTCCGTCCCGAACTTCGGGAAGCACGACTTCGGCAGGGTCTCCGAGCCCGCCGCGCCGTCCTGCTCGGCCGCGAGCCGGGCCCACACGTCGCGCTCCGTCCAGCGGGCGAGCCCCAGCGCACGGGCGAGCCCCGCCGCGTCGGACACGCCCCGGGTGCCGTCCACGCCGTCGTACACGTAGCGCCGCTCGGCCGTGCGGAGGCTGAACCGCCGCCACATCGAGGGCCCGTGGATCGGGTACTTGGGCGGCTTGACGGCGTTGCTGGTGGTCACGGTGAGGGCGTCGGCGACGGTCGAGGTGCCGCCGAAGCAGGCGGACAGGTCGCGCCCGTCGAGGCGGTCCGGGGCGTCGCGTTCGACGTGCGTCGGCCCCGTCCGGGAGGGCGCGGGGCCCGGCCAAGGCACGCCCGCCAAGGCGGTGAGCGTGGGGGCGACGTCCACTCCGCGCACGAACCCGCCCAGCCGCCCCGCCGGCACGCGCCCGTCGCTGCTCCAGAAGACCAGGGGCACGTGCAGCGTCTCGTCCGTGAGCCAGCGCCCGTGCAGGTCGTACATGTGCCCGACGGTCCTGCCCGCCGGGACCGACGTCCCCCAGTTTTCGCCGTGATCGCCGGTGACCGCCAGCAGCACGTCCTGCCCGCCCGCGGCCTCCAGGTACGACGGCAGCAGCTCCGCGTCGAAGTACTCCACGGTGCGGTGGTAGGCCTCCCGGTACCGAGGCGCGGACGACGGATCCTCCCCCAGCTCCTTCAGCGCGGCGTCGCACGCCCCCTTCCACGCCTTGCGCGGCAGCGCCGCGTTCACGTACGGCAGGTGGGTCCACCAGTGGTGCAGCAGCACGAACCGATCGGCGCCGGGGGGCACGGAGAAGGCCTCGCGCACGGCCGCGGGATCCTGGGAGTCCACCACCTCGCCCCGCGCGCCCGTGTTCGCGAAGGACCAGCGCCGGTTGTGCACCACGGTCCGCACCTCGAACCCCGCCGCGGCGAAGGCCGACTGGAGCGTCGCTCGGCCGGCGGGGAAGGGGTGCCGCCACCGCCCGACGCCGACGCGGTGGGGGAAGGTCCCGGTGGCGAGGGAAACCAAGGAGGGGACGGTCCAGGCCGCGGACGCGTGGGCGGACGGGCACACGGTCCCGTCGTTCGCGAGGGCGTCCAGGGTCGGGGTGGCGACGTCCCCGCCCCCGAAGCCCACGGCGTCGGCGCGCAGGCTGTCGACGACGGCGAGGACCACGAGCACAGCCCGACCTTGCCTGATCTGGACAAGGGGAGCCCCGCCGCACAAGCTCACGGCATGACCGTCTTGAACCGTGAACTGGACATCGATCTCGCCCCCGAAGTGGTCTTCGAGCAGCTCCTGGACGTGGGGGCTTGGCCCCGCTGGATGGTGGGGGTGCAGGACGCCGGCCTGTTGGACCCTTCGCCCGCCCTCGGGGGCAAGCTGTGGTTCGTCCACCAGCACAACCAGCGCACGCCTCGGGTGGAGGCCGAGATCACCGATCTGCGGCCGTCCAAGGCCTTGGTCTACCAGCCCTGCGGCGGAGACGAGCCCTACACCGAGGGCATGACGGACATCGAGTGGGAGTGGCGGCTGTTCCGGCGCGCGGGGGGCGGCACGCGGCTGCGGTTCACGCTCACCTACGAGGCGGCGGGCGGCATGCCCTTCTTCCAGGAGCTCATCGGGACGCGCATGCAGGTCCTGAACCTCGCCGAGTCGTGGCTGCAGGCGCTGCGGTCGTTCGGCGAGGGGGAGGCCGTGGGGGGCGAGGTCGCCGAGGCCTGATCGGGCCGAGCGGAGGGCTCAGATCCGGTCGCGGCGCCGCAGGATCAGCCAGGAGAGCAGCGTCATCAGCGCGCCGATGCCGATCATGATGTTGATGTCGACGATCAGCGAGTCGCCCGCGAAGCCCAGGCGGTCGGCCACGGCCGAGAAGTACTTGAGCAGCCCCTTCTCCGGGCCGCGCGTGGTGAAGATCTCGACCTGCAGGTAGGCCCCGTAGGCCCAGCGGAGCAGCATCGGCTTGCTCAGCCAGGTGGCCAGATCCGTCGCGTTCGGGCCCGCCACGGGCACCAGGATTCCGGACAAGATGATCTGCGGCAGCACCACCAGGGGCACGTACTGGATCGCGGCCAGCTCGGTGCGGGCGGCGGTGGAGATGAACAGCCCGATCGCCATCGCCGACCAGCCCGCGATCATCGGGACCACGATCAGCTGGGCGCGGGGGCCCTCGAAGGGCACGAAGGGCGCGAGCAGGGCGAGCAGGATCCCCATCTGGATCGCGATCAGCGTGCCCTGCACGACCATCTTGCTCGCGAGGTAGGGGCCCGGCCGCAGCGCCCCCATGCTCTCGCGCCGGAAGATGGCGCGCTCGCCCACGATCTCTCGGGCGACGTTGCTGCACCCGAACCAGATCGCCGACGACACCACCACGAACAGGGCGGGGGAGACCTTGTCCTGGAAGGTCATCGGTTCGAAGGGCGCCTTGCGGAAGATGAGCAGCGCGAGGATGCCGATGACCGGGGCCTGGAGGAGCTGCACGGCCAGCGCGGTGCGGTCCCGCCACTTGAGCAGGGCGTAGCGCCGGGTGAGGTGGAGGAACTGCCCCGCCGCCGGGGCGCGCCGCGTGCGTCGCTTCTTGGCCGCCTTCTTCGCGTACTTC
Organism: uncultured Rickettsiales bacterium; assembly: GCA_964620495.1. GTDB lineage: Bacteria > Myxococcota_A > UBA796 > UBA9615 > UBA9615 > CAZEKB01. Next base: position 26,383 of record CAZUHI010000015.1, read on the forward strand.
TTCTCCTCCTTCTTGAGGCGCCGGCTCACGAACCGGCGGTACTCCGGGGAGTTCTTGTACGCGTCGCGCCACGCGTCGGGCGGCTTCGCCTGGGTGGGCTCGATCGGGTCCAGCACGTCGATGACGTAGTCGGCCGGGTTCTGGGCGGTGGAGGGGGGGACCTCCGAGCGCGCCTGGAAGTAGCGCTTCGCCTGCCGCCCGGGGCCGAAGTACGCGACCTTTCCCCCCTTGCTGAGCAGGAGCAGCTTGTCGAACAGGTGGAAGGCCTCGCGTCGCGGCTGGTGGATCGTCATGACGACGGTCCGGCCGGAGTTGGCGAGTCCGCGGCACTGCCGGATCAGCTGCATGGCGGAGCGGGCGTCGAGGCCGGAGGTCGGCTCGTCGAGCAGCAGGAGCGACGGCTCGGACAGCAGCTCCATCGCCACGTTGAGGCGCTTGCGCTGGCCCCCCGAGAGGCCGCGCGTCACGTCGTCGCCCACGATCGAGTTGCGCACGCCGTCGAGGTCGAGGCGGCGCAGCACGGTGTCGATGCGTCGCTCGATCTCCTCGTCCCGCAGCTCGTCCGGGTAGTTGACCTTGGCGTGGTAGTAGAGGACCTCCTGGACCGTCAGCGTGCGGTGCATCACGTCCTCCTGAGGGACGTAGCCGATGGCCGACCGGAAGATGTCGTACTGCCCGTAGAGGCTCAGGCCGTCGAGGAACACCGCGCCGGACGTGGGCTGCGTGTAGCCCGCCAGGCTGGTCAGCACGGACGTCTTGCCCGCGCCCGACGGCCCCATGATCGCGACCATCTCGCCCGGCAGGACCGAGAAGGACACGTCGTCCACGACGACCTTGCGCGTCTTGCCCTTGCCGACCTCGCGCACGACCCCGGCCGCGTCCACCCGCACCCCGCGGACGCCGCCCTGCCCCACGGGGGCGCCGATGACCTTCAGGTCCTTCGTGAGCTCGATGCGGTGGGGGCCCAGGCGCAGGTCGTCGCCGGGCTTGAGGACGGTGGGGCGAGCGAGCCGCTCTCCGTTGACCCAGGTGCCGTTCGTGGAGCCCAGATCCTCCACCCGAATGCCGCGACGCACGCGCTCCAGGCGGGCGTGGAGTCGGGAGATGTTCGGCGTGTCGAGCACGATGTCCGCGGACGGATCGCGCCCGATCAACAGGGCCTGGCCCTGCTTCAGATCCAGGACGGGCCGCCCCGAGACGTCGTCCAGTCCGAGCTGCTGCGGGCTCTCGGAGGTGCCCGAGAGGTTCCTGCGCCCCTCGCGGACGGTCGACTCCTTCAGCAGCCCCACCACCGCCGTCTTCTGGCCCGCCATCGGCCCCGCCTCGGCGTGGACGCGGCGCACCACCTCCAGCGGCGTGAGGCGCACGGTGCTGAGCTCGAAGACCTGTCGCCACCCGAGGCGCATGCGCTTGATGCGTCGGTCGTCCACGAACGTGCCGTTGGCGGAGTCCAGGTCCTCGATGAGGACGCCGCCCTGCTCCCGAGTGAGGCGGGCGTGGTGCGCGGACACGGCGGGGTTGTCGATCACGAGCCCGCAGTCGGGGGCGCGGCCGATGAGGATGGGGGCGAACGCGTCCGGGAGCTGGTCCGCGGCGAGCGTGTCCTGGGGGACCATCTCGTCCGTCAGGAGCACGCCGTCGATGGTCACGACCACCGAGTCCAGGGACACGGTGACGTTGCCGTCGACCTTCTCGCCGTCCACCGTGACGACGACGCCCGCGTTCAGTCGTTCGAGCTCGACCTGGGCGCCGCTGCGGCGGATGCGCACGCCGCGGGCCGCGAGCTTGCCGGACGCGACGACGATGTCCGCGTCGAGCCCGCTGCCGAAGGTGCGCCAAGCGCCCGTGGCGAGGACGTCGTCGCCGCCGTCTTCGAAGGAGAAGTCGTCGTCAGGCGGGGGTGCCAGCGCGTCGCACGAGGGGCACCGTTGGAGGCCCAGTCCGTACTGGGCCCCGCAGGACGGGCACTCCTGCGAGTCGCCCCACCCCAAGGGTCAGTACTGGTACGTGATGCCGACCGCGAAGTCGTTGGTGGCCTTGTCGGTCTTGTAGACCAGGACCTGCATGACGTACTCGCCGGTGGCGGCGGGCTCGACGAAGACGAAGGGCTTGTTGTCCTCCGCCCCGTCCTTGTCGACGAGGTTGCCCGCGCTGTCGTAGAGGCGCAGGTCGAGGTCCACGCCTTCGTCCGCGCAGCCGAGCAGCACGTACGTCATGCCCTTGTAGAGCGTGAGGCGGTAGTCGACCGCCTCCTTGGCGGGCGTGGAGTCGGAGTCGGTGGCGCGGAGGCGTCGGCCCTGGGCGGCGGCGCCCGCGACCATCTCGTCGAGGCACTTGGTGACGCCGGCCGCGTCCGCCTGCGCGGGGGCGGGCGACTGGAGGCCGAAGGAGAGCATCGCGGCGGTGCCGGCGAAGAGAGCGGAGAGGATCGGAGTCTTCATGACAGCAGCCCCTTAGAACTTCGCCAGGATGGCCTGGGTGTGACCGTTGAGCGCCGAGATGTCCTCGGCCGTGAGGGCGTCCTTGCCCGCGAGCGCGCCCATCTTCTCCATCTCGGCGATGACGGCGCCGACGCTCTCGTCGCCCGCCTTCGCGGGCGCGCTGTCCTTGAGGAAGGACAGGAAGTGCTCGAGCACCGAGGGCTGGTGGAGGAGCGCCGCGGCGTCCGCGTTCTCCTTGCCCGCGAGCGCGCCGCTGAGCAGGTTCACGCCCTGCACCCAGCCGCCCGCCTGGACCAGGGTGGCGATGTCCTTGCCGACGTTCTCGTCGAGGTCGGCCTGGATGTCGCGCGCGAGGATGTCGAGCTGGGCGCCGAGCTTGTCGGCGACGAGGATGCCCGCCTCGAAGTCGGCCTTGACCTGGTCGACGCGGGCGAGGACGGCGGCGTCGCCACCGAGGCCCGCGAGGCCCTCTCGAGCGGCGGCGATCCGTGCGGAGATGGCCTCCTTGTCGCCCGTCTGGGCCGTGAGGAGCAGGTCCGCCACCCGCACGCCCGTCTCGAGCGCGACGATCTGCTTCGACTTGCCGTCGATGGGCCGCGTGTGCCCCGCGGCCAAGGCCGTGAGGTCGATGTTCGCGCCGGTGGCCTTGAGGGCCGCCTGGAACTCGGTCGGCGCGGGGACGAACATCGCCGTCTTGCCGCGCGACTTCGCCGCCTCGAAGTCGATCTTGGTGGCCGCTTCCGGGGCCGCCTCGCCGCCGCCGTCGCCTGCGTCGGCCACGGGGGCGTCGCCCGCTGGAGCCGTCGAGTCGCCCCCGCCGCAGCCGAAGCCGATGAGAGCGCCGGCCAAGGCGGCCACGCTCACGAGACGCTTTCCATCGCAGGTCATGCTCATCCCATCATCTCCAGGCGCTCGTCGAATCCTGAGTGCGTCGCCCGGGTGGTGGTCGGCGACGTCGGCGCGCGCGTCGTCGTTTTCGAGCACGCGACGGCCCACGGCGGGGCCGTGAACCCGTGCATGCTGCCGAAAGCGAGCGGGGGGATCAAGCCGGCGGGCCCTCCGGACGAGCCGGCTCTCCCGGCAGGACGCGGATTGGTTCATGATGCGCGCCCATGCCGAGCTCACCGACCACCCCCGCTGCACTCCTCGCCCCCCTCGACGCGTTGTCCGAACGGGGGGTCCTCTACGCGGCCCTCGGGAAGGGGCGCGCGGCCCTCTCGGCGCTGAAGTCGGCGGCCGGGGAGCGGGGGATCGAGATCCTGGAGATCGACGGCGCGACGGCCGGGTTGGTGCCTGGCGGGACGGCCCGCGCGCTCGCGCCCGAGTTCTTGGGAGACGGGGGCGACGAAGCCTTCTGCCGGGACGCGGTGGGCGCCGGCGAAGGGGCCCGCGACGCGTGGGATCGGGTGCGCTCGGGGAGCAGCGGCGCCGTCGACGATCCGGACTTCGAGGCGACCCTCCGCTCGGACGCCGAGGCGCTCGCCCGCGTGCTCGAGGCCGCGGGGGAGCTCGGGCCCCGGCTGGTGATCCTGCGTCGGGCCGAGTCCCTGGACGATGCGTCGGCGCGGGCGCTCCGCAGCCTGCTCCTGGGCGGGCCGGCGATCGGCTGGGCCGTCGCCCTCGCGGGCGCGGATGAGGGCCCGGCGACGGCCCTCGTCGTCGCCCTTGCGGAGGTCTGCGACGACCCCCGGCTGCCGGTCGCCGCGCTCATGGACGTGCCCGCCGGCAAGCCCAAGAAGGCCGATCCGACCCCCGAAGCCGACGGGGCGGGAGACGGGGCCGACGCCCCCGAAGACGGCGCCTCCCCAGCCCCCGAGGGCTCCGCCGGTGAGCTGCTGGCGATCCTCAGCGCGGCCCCCGTGCCGGTGCCCGCCGACGCCGTGGGCTCCGCTGCGCTGGCTGCCTACCGAGGTCGCCCGCCGCGGGGGGCCTGGGAAGACCTCCAGGGCCTGATCGCCGCGAAGGAGGCGAACCTCCCCGGGGGCGCGGTGCGGCTCCGCAAGCGCAGGCCGTCCGCCGGCGTCGTGCGTCGGGCGGACGCGCGGGCGCTGCGGGACGCCGTCGCCGAGGTGCTGGGCGAGGACGATCCCACCCGCGGTCGGCTCCTGGCCCGGCTGGCGGCGGCCGGCGGGGGTCCCGACGCCGCTCGCTACGCCGTGGAGGCCGCCGAGGACGCCCTGAACCGCGGCGAGGCGGAGGCGGCCGAGCGGCTGCTCCTGTCCGCGGGGCCCGGCGCAGGCGCGGCCCTCCTGCGGGCGCGCGCCGCCCGGCTGCGCGACGATCCCGCCTCGGCCCAGCGCCACGCCGAGGCCGCGGTGGACGCCGGCGAGGGACTCCCGGCGCTGTTCGAGGTCGCCACCGCCGCCTGGCGGAGCGGCCGCACCGGGCCCGCGCAGGCGAGGTTCGAGGTGCTGGCGGGCGAGGCCGAGGCGCGCGGCGCCCAGGACGTGCTCGGCACCGCGCGGTTCGCGCAGGGGTGCATCCTCGAAGAGGAGGGCGACTGGGTCGCCGCCGCGAAGACCCACGGGGACGCCGCCAAGGCCTTCGACGCCGCGGGCGACGACATCCAGGCCGCCCGCGCCTTCGCCCGCCGCGCCGTCGCGATGGCCAAGGCCGGGGCGCCCGATCGGGCCGTGCGCGAGCTGCGCTTGGCCATGGAGCGGGCCCCCGATCTGGACGACCCGCGGCCCGCCGCGCTCGACGTCCGGATCCTGGTGGGGGTCGTGTTCCGCGAGGCGGGGTCACGAGACAAGGCCCGGCAGGCGCTGGGCATGGCGGCGGAGAAGGCCCGACTGCACGCGGCGCCGGATCGTGAGGCCGAGGCGCGGCTGCTGGCCGCCCGCTTCCACCTCGAGGCCATGCCGGTCCGCGGGGCCGAGCGCGGAGAGGCCATGCGCGACGGTCGTGAGGCCGCCGAGGCCGCGATCCTGCTCGCCCGAGGCGCCGGCTTGGGCGCCGTCGAGGCCGAGGCCGAGGCCGTCCTCGGGGAGCTCGCCTGGCGCTCGGAGGACTGGGACGGCGCCGCCGCCTCCCTCGATCGGCAGGCCGTCCTGTGGGAGCGCGCGCGTCGTCCCGCCAAGGAGGTGGACGTCGCGATCCGGCGGGGCCGCCTCGCGGGCCGTCGGGAGGACTGGGAGACCGCGTTCAAGGCGGGCGTCGCGGCCCTCACCTTGGCGTCCAAGCGGCGGCTCAAGGAGCAGGCGGCGCAGGCCCAGCTGCTCCGGGGCGAGGCCCTCGAGAACATGGACCGCGCGTCCGAGGCCCTCGAGGCCTTCGCGGAAGCGCAGCGGGTGTACGTGTCCCTCGGCGAAGGCTTCGAGGCCCAGGCCCGCGCCGCCGAGCAGCGCGCCCGCCAGGCGATCGCGAACTCGAAGTAGCCGATGATCACCGTCCGTCCCGCCCGCGTCTCCGAGCGTCGGTCCGTCGTGGCGCTGGGGACCGCCGCGTTCGCTCCATTCGGCGACTACCGGAGCTCGCTGACGTCCTGGACGTCGAACCCCGCCATGCAGACGCTCGTGGCGGTGGGCCCCGCGGGGGGCTGCCTCGGGTTCGCGGTGGTCGCCCTGGTGCAGGCCCCGGGGGGCACGCGCGCCCACCTCCTCGCCGTCGGCGTGGCCGAGGACCAGCGGGGCCGGGGGATCGGAGGTCGGCTGCTCGACGCGGCGCTGGACCTCGCCCGTCGGGAGGCCCTGCCCTGGGGCGCCGAGCATCTCCAGCTCGAAGTCGCGGCCGACAACACCGCGGCTCGTGCCCTGTTCGCGTCGCGCGGGTTTCGCGTCTCGCCCGTGGCGTCCCCGGCCTACGACGGCGGGCGCGCCGCCCTGACCCTCGCCGCCCCCCTGACCCGCTGATGCTGCTCTCCCCGACCGTGCACGCCGTCCTCCTCGGCGCGGGGCTCCTCGCGATCCCCGTCGCCGGACTCCTCCTCCGCAAGCGGGTCGCGGGGGCCGCCGCGCTGCTCTGGCTCATCCCCCTGGCCCTGACCTTGTCCGCGGGAGACCTGATCCTCGCGGGCCTGGAGGGCGTCCGCCCCGGCACGGCCTACGACGCCGCCCCCGGAGGCGGGTTTCGACTTGCGTTCGCCTGCCTCGTGGCCCTCCCCCCGGTGGAGATCTTCTATCAGCGGATCGTGACCCGGCTGGCGGGCGGCGGGCCCCACATGAAGGCGCCGGACGACTGGGGCGAAGAGACGAAGACCACCGAGCCCGGCGACGATGGCTGACCGAGGCCGCGGCCGACGTCGGCCGACGTTGACCCTCGACAAGCGGACGGCCCGAGCGGTGGCCGCCGGTCACCCCTGGATCTACGGCGACGTCGTGGTGGCCGCGGGCCTGCGTCTGGCGGCGGGGGACGAGGTGGACGTCGTGGACAGCGTGGGGGCGCCCCTCGGCCGGGGCCTCGCCGACGGCCCGGACGTCGTGAAGGCGGGGGGCCCGGCCGTCCGCATGATCTCCCGGGACCCGCGGGACCCCGACCTCCGCAAGCTGATCTTCCGTCGCGTCGCCGCGGCTCGGCGGCTGCGCGAGCGGGTGCTCCCCCCCGACACCACCGGGTTCCGGCTCGTGCACGGCGAGGCCGACGGGCTGCCCGGGCTGGTCGTCGATCGGTACGGCCCGGTCGTGGTGGTGCGACCCGACGGCGATCTCTGGCGTCGGCACCGCAAGGTGGTCGTGGAGGCGCTGCGATCCGAGGGGGGGCGGGGCATCGAGTTCGGCCTGCTGCGCCGCCGCGAGGACGAGCCCGTCTCCCTGTTCGGGTCGCCCGACGTGCCCGAGTCGCTCGTGATCCGCGAGGCGTCGCGCCGGTACTGGGTGCGCCCGGGCCACGGCCAGAAGACGGGCTTCTTCCTCGACCAGAGGCCCAATCGGTCGGAGGTCCAGCGCCTCGTGCGCGACGGCGACCGCGTGCTCAACCTCTTCAGCTTCACCGGCGGGTTCTCGGTGGCGGCGGCGCTGGGCGGGGCCTCGCGGGTGGTCTCGGTGGACCGCAGCCCGTCGATCCTGGCGGACTGTCGCGATCAGTTCAAGCTCAACGACGTCGACCCCGAGCCGCACGCGTTCGTCTCCACCGACCTCTTCCGCGGCTTCGGCCCCGAGCTCACCGAGCACGCGCCGTTCGACCTCATCGTGTGCGACCCGCCGGCCCTCTCCCGACGCAAGGCGGACCTGCCCAAGGCCCGCGCCGCCTACCGCCGCCTCCACCGCGAGATCGCCCCGCTGCTCGCCAAGGAGGCGCTGCTCGTGACGGCCTCGTGTACGGCTCGCCTCACGGCCGCCGACCTGCTCGACGACGCCCGGGCGGGCCTGGAGGAGGGCGGCCGCCGGGTCACCCGGGAGCTGCGACGCGGGGGCGCGGGGGCCGATCACCCCGTCCTCCCCGGCTTCCCCCGAGGCCGCTACCTCGCCTGCCTCACCCTCGCAATCGACTAGATGTCCGCGGCGGAAGTGGCGCACCGGTCTCGGCGACGGACCGGGCGACGAGGGCGAGGCCCGAGGAGTGGAGCGGGCCGGGGCCCGTGACCGACGAGGAACGACGCCATCGGCGTTCGGGACAAGTCGAGCCGGTGCAGAATCTCCGCCGTGGGCATCTAGCAGCGGTCCCTGAACCGCCTCGCTTCCTCCGGCACCTCGGGCCGACTTCGGCGTATTTCAATACGCCGTCACCCGGACCCTCGGTCCCGTCGTCGCGATCCGGCCCAGGTCCTCGCTGCTGCTACACGCGCGGGTGCACCAACTCCGACCTACTCTGCCCCGCATGTCCGTCCCCTTCGACCTCGTCGCCGACCGCCTGGTCCAAGCCCCGCCCCGCGCCCTCGACGGCGAGGGGTTCCGCCGGGCCGCGGTGTCGGCCGTGTTCCGGCCCGCGGGGGACGACACCGAGCTGCTCTTCGTGCGTCGGGCGGCGCAGTCGCAGGATCCGTGGTCGCGCCAGGTCGGCTTCCCGGGGGGCCACGAAGAGGAGGAGGACGCGACCCTCGTGCAGACGGCCCGACGAGAGACGCAGGAGGAGGTCGGGATCGACGTCCTCGACGGCGGACGCCTCCTGGGCCCCTTGGACGCGCTCCAGGCCCGGGCCCGCGCGAAGATCCACCCGATGTCGATCCACCCCCACGCGTTCCTGCTGGAGGACCGCACGGATCGCCCCCTGGTCCCCAACCCGGGGGAGGTCCACCGCGCGTTCTGGGTGCCGCTCTCGCGCCTCGCGGACCCCCGAAACCGCGTCTGGTACGACGCCCAGCGGGTGGGGGTGCCGTTCCGGTTCCCGGCCATCGACGTGGACGGCGAGGCGATCCCCCTGTGGGGCCTCACGCACCAGATGGTGCTCGAGATCCTCCACCGCCTCGATCTGGTCGCCGACGTGGCCTCCCTGGGCACGCCGAGACCGATCCCCAAAGACTGATCCGGGCGGGTATCTTCCGCCGCCATGGGTCGCCGCGGAGACAGCACGAAGGTCGAGCGCAGGCTGCAGAGCCGCGTGGGCAAGGCGATCGTCGACTTCAACCTGATCGAGGACGGCGACCGGATCCTGGTGGCCATGTCCGGGGGCAAGGACAGCTACGCGATGCTGGTCCTGCTCGACCGCATCCGGAAGCGCGCCCCCGTGAACTTCGAGCTGCTGCCTTGGCACCTCGACCAGGTCCAGCCCGGGTACGACGGCGCGCCGCTGCGGCGGTGGCTCGACGATCGCGGCGGTGACTACGTGATCGCGCAGCAGGACACGTACTCGATCGTCGTGGACAAGATCCCCGAGGGGAAGACCTACTGCTCCCTGTGCAGCCGCCTGCGTCGGGGGATCCTCTACCGGGCGGCCGTCGATCTGGGCTGCACGAAGATCGCCCTCGGGCACCACGCGGACGACGTGATCGAGACGTCGATGCTCAACCAGCTGTTCACGGGGCAGATCAAGGCGATGCCGCCGTGGTTGCGCTCCGACGACGGCCGCAACACCGTCATCCGGCCGCTGGTGTACTGCTGGGAGAAGGATCTCGAGGCGTTCGCCGCGGAGCAGGCCTTCCCGATCCTCCCCTGCAACCTCTGCGGGTCGCAGACGGGCATGCAGCGGCAGTGGGTCAAGAAGCTGCTCACCGACATCGAATCCGAGCGTCCTCAGGCCAAGGAGTCGATGTTCGCGGCGCTCACGCACGTGCGCCCGTCGCACCTGCTGGACCGCGACCTCTGGCGTGAGCTGGACCTCGGTCCGGACGAACTCCCGGACCGCTCCGGTCGCGATCGGCTGCGCATCGTCCGATAATCGTCGGCGGTGCCGGTGTTCCGCCTCGACGATCGCCCCCTCTTTCCGGACCCGGAGCTCGCCCACCCGTCGGGCGTGATCGCGGTCGGGGGCGACCTCGCGCCCCATCGTCTCCTCCGCGGCTACGCGGCGGGCATCTTCCCCTGGTACTCCGAGGGCCAGCCGATCCTGTGGCACTCGCCGGATCCGAGGTTCATCCTCGAGCCCGGCGATCTGCACGTCGGTCGGACGCTCCGGAACCGCATGAACCGGCGGCCCTATCGGCTCACGCTGGACACGGCGTTCGAGGCGGTGATCGCGGCTTGCTCGAAGGTCCCCCGCCCCGGTCAGGAGGGCACGTGGATCACCCGGGAGATGGTCGACGGCTACGTGGGGCTGTACGAGCGCGGGTACGCCCACTCGGTGGAGGCGTGGGACGACGGCAAGCTCGTGGGAGGGCTCTACGGCGTGTCCCTCGGCGGGGTCTTCTTCGGGGAGTCGATGTTCGCGCTGTCGCCGGACGCCTCGAAGATCGCGTTCGTGGCGTTGGTGCGGCAGCTGATCCGCTGGGGGTTCGACCTGCTCGATTCGCAGGTCTACACGGAGCACGTCGAGCGGTTCGGCGCGACCGAGATCCCCCGCAAGGCCTACCTCGCGCGGCTCCGGGCCGGGCTGCGGACCCCCACCCGGCAGGGCCCCTGGGCCTTCGACGCGGCGGGTCCCTACGCGGAGGGCCCGTGACGCCCACGGTGCTGCTGCTCGACGTCATGGACACCCTGGTGCGGGACCCGTTCTGGGATCTGCCTTCGTTCTTCGGCGCGGACCTGCGCGCCCTGCTGGCGGACCGCGATCCCGAGGACTGGCCGCGGTTCGAGCGCGCCGAGATCGACGAAGCGACCTTCTTCGATCGCTGCTTCGCGGGGCGGGTGGACAAGGACCTGGACGACCTCAAGGCCATGTTCCGACGGGAGTACCGCTGGATCGACGGGATCGAGGCCCTGCTCACCGATCTGCGGGCCGCGGACGTGGCGATGCACACGCTGTCGAACTACCCGGTCTGGTACCGGATGATCGAGGACGTGCTCGGCCTCAGTCGGTATCTGCCGTGGACCTTCGTCTCGCACCACACCGGCGTGCGCAAGCCCCACCCCGAGGCGTTCCTCGGCGCCGCGCGCGCGCTCGCCGTCGACCCCGGGGAGTGCCTGTTCGTCGACGACCGCGGCCACAACTGCAAGGGGGCCGTCGCCGTCGGCATGCAGGCCGTGAAGTTCGAGGGCGCCGACGGGCTGCGCGCCGACCTCGTGCGGCTCGGGGTGCTCCCGGTACGCTCCGGGGACCCCCACAAGTCGGGGTGAACGCGCCGTTCCCCCCGGGTTTCGGGTGTCTCTCGCCCCACAAGTCGGGGTGAACGCGCCGTTCCCCCCGGGTTTCGGGTGTCTCTC
>CAZUHI010000015.1:37595-86298 GCA_964620495.1 uncultured Rickettsiales bacterium
TCGCCCCACAAGTCGGGGTGAACGCGCCGTTCCCCCCGGGTTTCGGGTGCGCGGTGAAGTGGGCAGTGGTTCCCACTGTGTACGCGCCGGGGGAGCGGGCGGGCACGTAGTGGGAATTCTTGCCCGCCGGGCCTGCGGGCGGGCGCGTAGCGGGCAATCCTTGCCGCCGGGCGACAGTCCGGCGCCCCCCTCGCTGCTGCGACCTCTCCTCCTCAGAAGCGCCCACCCAGGCCGAAGACCGCCCCGCTGCCGGTGGACGTCGCCCAGGGGATCACGCGGACCGGAGCCGTGTCCGTGCGCACCTTGGGGCGGCGCAGCTTGTCGAGCTTGCGGGCGGCCCGCGTGGTCTCGTCGATGTCGGCGCACAGGAGGACGAACCCCGTGATCAGGGTCGGGATCGACGCGATCCCGAAGGGCGCGGCCATGTCCTGGTCCTCGAACGTCGGCCAGTCCAGCGCGGTCATGTAGAGGCCGAGGCCGATCGAGTAGACGACGCCGCCCGCGACGCCGAGCTCGAGGCCCGCGTCGAAGTCGCCCCCCGCCTTCTCCACCGCCTCGTGCGCCATCAGCGAACCCAGCACGCCGGACGGGATGAACGCCCCCATGAGCAGCACGCCGGTGTTCCGCGCGATGTAGAAGCCCTCGGTGTCCCCGAGGATCAGCGAGTAGGGCGTGGCCAGGGACGCGATCGCCACCCCCGCCGTGAAGAAGGGGACGCCGGTGCCGAGGCCGACGGCGCGGCCGGGTTTGCGCCACACCTCGACCTCTTCGCTGTAGCGCCTGCTTCGACGCCGCTGCTGCTCCCGCTCCCAGCGCCGCAGCTCCTCCGCCTCCGCCCGCTCGTGCTCCAGCTCCTCCCGAGTCTTCGCCGGGGGCGGCGGAGGCTCGCTCGCCGGGGCGGGCACCACCGCGTCTTCCGGCTCGCCCGGGATGGCGCGCACGTACTTGATGTCGGAGTACAGGAGCTCCACCACGGCCCCGTCGTCCGTCCGCACCAGCAGCCCCGTGTCCGTCTCCTCCACCACCACGACCTCCACCACTTCACCCGACTTGAGGTGGATCTCCCGGGCCTCCTCGGCGGCGGCCGAGGCGACGGGGACGAGCAGCAGGGCGAGGAGCGCGACGACGGACACGAGCGGTGGGCGCATGGTCCCCATTCAAGCAGGCCGCGTGCCGGCGCGGGAGGCGCGGTTCGGTGGACGCGACCTCAGGCCCGGACGTAGGTTCGGCGCGTGGCGACCGGACTCCGCGTGGCGATGCTCGACCCGTCCGGGTTCACGCTCCCCTACGACCGCGCCCTCTGCGCGGGCTTGGCGGCCGCGGGGGCGGACATCGCGCTGCACACCCGCCCCCTGCGGCCGGGCGAGCGCGCGGGGCCCTTCGACGTCGCGCACTTCCACCGCGCCGGCGAGTCGGCCCTCGGTCGTCGGCTCCCGGACCCGGTCCGGCTGGCGGTCAAGGGCCTCGAGTACGGCCTCGACGCGGCCCGGATGGTCGCCAGACTCGCCGAGGCCGCCCCGGACGTCGTGCACCTCCAGTGGATGCCGGTCCCGCTGCTGGATCGCGCCTTCGTCGCGGCGCTGAGGACCGTCGCGCCGGTGGTGGCCACGGTGCACGACACGACGCCGTTCCGCGGCAGCCCCAGCTCGAAGCTCCAGGAGCTCGGCTGGGACGCGGCGCTCCGGGCGGTGGACCGACTGATCGTCCACACCGAGTCCAGCCGCGGGGTCCTCCTCGAGCGGGGCTTCGACCCGACCCGGATCGTGCGCATCGACCACGGCTTGCTGGATCCGGGGCCGGTCCGCTCGACCCCGTCCTCGGGCCCCCTGCGCGTCCTCCTGTTCGGGGCTCTCAAGCCCTACAAGGGCGTCGACGTCGCCCTGGCGGCCATGGACGAGATCGCGGACGACGTGGACGTGCGGCTCCGAGTCGTCGGCGCGCCGCGCATGGACGTGAGTGCCCTGCGCCGCGGGCGAGAGCCCGACGGGCGGGTGGAGTTCGACCTCCGACGGGTCCCGGACGCGGCGGTCCCCGACGTGCTCGGCTGGGCCGACGTACACGTGTTTCCCTACCGCGCGGTCGACGCCTCGGGGGCGCTGCGCACCGTCCTGGGGCGCGGCGCGGCGGTGGTCGCGTCGGCGGTGGGGGGACCCGCAGAGCTGCTCACCCACGACGTCGACGCGCTCCTCGTGCCCCCGGAGGATCCCGAGGCCCTGGCGCGAGCCCTGACGGCGATGACCGACGCCGGGCTGCGCGCCGGGCTCGCGGCGGGCGGCGCGGCGACTGCGGCGGCGGTGCCCGACTGGCAGACGATCGGCGAGGCGACGCTCACGGCCTACGTCAGCCGGTGACGCCCCGGTACTTGCGGCGGTAGTACAGCAGCGGCTCACCCTCGGACGTCTCCGCCTGGATGACGCGGCCGACCACGATCGTGTGGTCGCCTTGGGGGAGCGAGTCCTGCAGCTCGCACACGATGGTGGCGAGCGCGCCCTCGATCACCGGCTGGCCCGACGGGGTCCAGCGCCCCTCGATCTCGGTGAAGCCGGTGGTGGCGGGCCGGTTCGCGCGGGCGAAGTAGTTGGACGCCTCCTCCTGTTCGCGCGACAGGATGCTCACCGCGAAGCCTTCGGCCTCCGCGATCATGCTGGGCAGCTTGTTCTCGTTCTTGAGGCAGACGAGGATCAGCGGGGGGTCGAGCGAGAGCGAGGAGAAGCTCGACACCGTGAGGCCGTAGAGCTCGCCGCCGGAGTTCGTCGTGACGACGGACACGCCCGACGCCCAGGAGGCCAGCGCGGCCTTGAAGTCGTCGGTGAGGGACATGCCGGGGAGTTTCCCGGCCCCCGGGGGAGGGTGCAAGGCGGCGCCGCGGTTCGTGCGATGATGACCGCATGGGAGGCACGCGCGAGGGCCCGCCGGGCCGCTCCTCGTTCGGGGAGGGCACGCGGGAGCGGGGGGGGATCGTCCTTATCGTCGACGACGACGATGCGCTGCGTCGCCTCGTGCGCACGTCCCTGGACCGCGCGGGCCACCAGGTCCTCGAGGCGGCGGGGGGCCGCGAGGCCATCGAGACGCTCGAGCAGGAGGCCGTGGACCTCATCCTCCTGGACGTCTCCATGCCCGACGTCGACGGCATCGAGGTGTGCACCGAGATCCGCCGCACGAAGGACTCCCTGGAGCTCCCGATCATCTTCCTGACCGGCAGCGACGACCGGAACACCCGGCTGTGGTGCAAGGCCGTGGGCGGCGACGAGTTCCTGGGCAAGCCCGTGGACGAAGCCGAGCTGCTGATCCGGGTCGGGAACCTGCTCCGCATGCGTCGCCTGCATCGACGGCTGCAGAAGACGAACGCCGAGCTGGAGCGTCGTCTGAAGGAGCGTCCGGACGTCACGGACGGCGAGCTCCGGGAGCGGCTGGGCGCGGTGCAGGCCCGCGAGGAGCGCGTCGAGGCGGAGCTGGAGCTCATCCTCGGGCGCGCCGCCGCCAGCCTCAGCCTCCGTCGGCGCGGGGGGACCATCGACCGCACGAGCGCGTTCGCGGAGCTCCTGGCGGAGCTGGCGGGCCTGGACGAAGAGACCTGCGAGCGGGTGCGTCGCGCCTCGGCGCTGCGGGACGTGGGGATGCTGGCGGTGCCGGACGACGTGCTGGGCAAGCCGGGACCGCTGGACGACACCGAGCGGTCCGTGATGGAGCGACACGCGGACGCGGGGGCGTGGATCCTGGGCGAGTCCAGCCTCCCGGTGCTCGCCCTGGCGGGGTCGATCGCGCGGTCGCACCACGAGCGCTGGGACGGCCGCGGCTACCCCGAGGGGCTCGCGGGCAAGCAGATCCCTCTGGAGGGCCGCATCGTGGCGATCGCCGACACGCTCGACGCGATGCTGTCCGAGCGTCCCCACCGCGGCCCGAAGAAGCTCGGCGACGCCCTGCGGGAGCTTGCGGACGGCGCGGGCGGGCCCTTCGATCCCGACCTGCTGCTCAAGCTGATCGAGGCCGAAGACCGGGTCCGTGCGGTGGACGCGCGCTTCCGACCCCGCGACCGCTAGAGCACCAATCAGATGGTCCCTCGGTCGCCTCGCTCGCTCGGCACCACTGGGCCGTCGTTGCTCCTCTTCGCGTGTCCAGACACGCGTCATCGTCGCGCCTCGCCCCCGCGGCGCCGCTCTTCGCGATGCTCGGTCGCGACTACCTGATCGGTGCCCTAGAGAAACCGCCCGCCGCGGCCTCGGTAGGTGGGGACGCGGGCCTCCACCACGTCCCCGCGCACGAGCAGGTACTCGGTGAAGTGCTCGGCCGGCTCGCCCGCCTTGGCGGGGCGGAAGAAGACCGGGGCGCCGAGGGGAAGATCGACGTGCGTCGGGACCTTCAGGGGGGTCTGGACCTCCCCCGCCCCCTCGGCCGACAGGAGCTCGACGCCCCTCGGCAACCACGGCAGGGGCAGCTTGTCGGGGCCCGCCTCGCCCGACGCGACGAAGCCGCCGCCGTGGCAGGTGACGAGGCCCGGCCCGGGGCGCCGCACCACCTGCGCGGCGAAACAGAGCGCGGGCTCGAGCGTCACGGAGCCGCCGGAGAAGTAGTCGAACAGGTGCGGCGCCAGGAAGCCCGAGCCCGCCGTGACCTCGGTGACGGCCGCCTCGTCGGCCGTCCAGCGCAGGCTGCCCGTGCCCCCGCCGTTGAAGACGGGACACGGGATCCCGGCCGCCGCCAGGCCCGCGGCGATGGCGGCCCGGGTCCGTCGCACGAGGGGTCGGGAGCGCGCGCGGATCAGCTGCTTGGCCGGATTCAGCAGCGGCGCGAAGGGGTTCCGGTCCTGCAGTCCGGCGACCTGGGACTCGTAGCCCATCACCCCGTGGAAGCGCAGGTGGTCGCGGTCGTGCGCGGACCGGGCGAGGGCGACGACGTCCTTCGGGGTGCGCAGGGGGCTCCGTCGCGCGCCGAGGTGGACGCCCCCCGGCCGCCAGCCGAGGTCGACCTCCACCACGACCGGGACTCGAGTGCCCGCCTCCCGCGCCGCCGCCTCGAGGAGGTCGAGGTGCTCGGGGGCGTCGACGACGATCCCCACCGTGGCGCTGCGGGCCAGCTCGGCGAGCGTGCGGGCGTCGCGGGGGAGCCCGGTCGGGTAGGCCACGAAGAGGTCGTCGAGCCCCTCGCCCACCAGGTACGCGGCCTCGTCGACCGAGTAGCACATGACGCCCTCGCCGCCTCGCGCCAGGACGCGGCGGATCAGGTCGAGGCAGCGCAGAGACTTGCTCGCCGGGCGCAGCTTCTTGCCGGCGGCCCTCGTCACCGCCAGGTGCCGGTCGACGTTCGCCTCGAAGGCGTCGAGATCGACGACCGCGCACGGCATGGGCTCGTCGGCGACGAGGGCGGTCAGCCGCCGGTAGGCGTCGGTCATGGGTGTCCTCGGCGGGCGTCCCCGGCCTCTAGGGGATGTACTCGATCTCGACGCGGCCGATGGGGCCCGTGGCGTCGTGGATCAGGCCGGCCGAGACGTTCCAGAGGTTGTCGTCGTACTCGAGGCGGTGCAGCGAGAGCGACGCGCTGCCGTAGGGCACCACCACCGGCGCGTTCCCGGGGCTGTACATCGAGTGCATCGTCGACGTCCCGCGGGCCCCCAGGAGGCCGATCTTGTCGCCCGCGAGCACCGGGATGTTCGTGACCATGAAGTCGCCCGCGGGCATCTGATTCGCATAGAAGAGCGTGGTCGCCGTCGACGTGCTGCTCCCCGTCCCCCAGCTCGGCGGCAGGAGGACGACCTGCACGTTCTGGACGTCCGCCGCGTTCGTCTCGGCGGGGATCCACAGGCCCGTGATGGTCATGTTCGTGGTCGCCTCGAACCACATCCCGCGCGTCTGGCCCTGCTGCGAGTAGGTGCTGCCCGCGGGCCCGGGGCCGAGGATCACCGAGCCCTGGACCAGGACCGAGTCGGAGCCTGCGGGGCCGGTGACGGACCCGTCCCAGGGGGTCATGGTGCACTCCCAGGTCTCGCCCACGTTCGTGGTCGACGCGAGCAGGTTCTGGGCCGTGTAGACGGTGGCGTTTCCGTTCACGGTCCAGGAGCGCGAGTAGCTGACCGCGTCGTTGTCCGCGTCGAAGGACGGGGTCGAATCGACGCAGCTCAGGGGGTTGTCGTCGCCGGGCGTGTCGGGGGTCACGTCCACCCCCGGGGCGGTGGGCGCCGAGTTCTGCACGAGGTGCTGGATGCTCTCCTGGGGAGCGCCCGCCACGTACCCGTCGTGGGGCGTCACGATGCAGCGCACCGTCTGGCCCTTGTCGAAGTGGACGCTGCCGTCGAGCACCGACGTGGTCTGCCCCGCCACGAGGTTCGGGCCCACCATCCAGGCGTATTGCGCGGTGACCGTGTCGGGATCGGGGTCCGTCAGGGGCCCGGGGACGCAGATCGCCTGTGTGTTCGTGTACAGCAGCGTCGGCGAGATCGACGGCGTCGTGGTGCTCGGCGGCGTGTTCTGGATGTCGACGATGTTCGAGAAGGTCACCGGGCCGATCTCGGTCCCGTCGTCCAGCGACAGCCCCAGGCAGACCTCGTCGAAGTGGTCGAAGTCCGCGCCCGTGAGGGTGCTCGAGGTCGCCCCCGCGATGGGGGTGGGCACCGCCGCGTAGCAGTTCTCGTACCACTGGTACACGGGGGTCGTGGTGGCGCCCTCGGGGTCGACGCCGCCCGTCCAGGTCGACACCAGGGTCGTCGTCTCGTACGCCGGCGTCGGCGAGATCGTGACGGTCGTGGGCACCGCGGGCACGTTGATGAACGCCGGCCCCGAGACGAACATGGGCGCAGCGTCCTCCCCGTCCCAGGGGGTGAGCTCGCAGTGCAGCGGGTCGCCCGGGTTCGCGGCGGCCCCGGGCACGAAGGTCGCGCCCGTGGCGCCGGCCACGGCGACGTTGTTCACCACCCACTGATACAGGTAGCCCTCGGCGTCGCCGTCGACGTCCTGCCAGCCCGTCGTCACGAGGCTGAACGACGTGGCCGTGGTCCCGAGCGTCGGGGTGACCGTGGCCGCGCCGCCGACGGGGGGGGTGTTGGCCACCGTCACGTCGGCGACGCCCGGGAGCCCGTACGTCTGCCCGTCGAAGGCGCGGATCTCGACCTGCCAGTTCTCGTTCTTGCTCGTGGCCGTGTCCGGGATCGTCGTCAGGCCGTCGTAGGCGGGCGCCGCCACGTTGTCGATCAGCCAGCCGTACACGTAGGTCAGCGGGTCGTTCTCGGGGTCCGTCGGGGGCGTGGCGACCGAGGCGATCAGCGAGTCGACGGTGGTGGGTCCGCCGGGCGTGATCTGGGCGGTGGGCCGGCCGGGCGCGCCGTTGACGACGATCGACACGCTGTCCGTCGCCGTGCTCCCGAGCGAGTCCGTCACCTCCAGGGTGATCGTGTGGGCCCCCGGGGTGAGCGTCTCCGGCGGGGCCTCGTCGTCGAGCGTGCCGTCGGGCTGCGGCTCCTTGTCGGCGATGAGCCCGTCCACGTCGCTGAACCACTCGACCAGCAGCGTCTCGTTGGCGTCTTCGCGGTCGATGGCGAGGCCCTGGAGGAGGAGCACGAGGTTGTCGCTCGCGGGCGTGGCGGCGGTGGGCGCGGTGATCTCGGCGACGGGGGGCTCGTCCACGACGACGGTCACGGAGTCGTCGCACTCGACGCCCAGGTCGTCCACCACGAGCATCGTGAGCTCGTGCTCGCCGACGGAGAGGGTCGGGACGATCAAGCTCACGTCGCCGCTGTCGTTGGGCGTGGTGTCGCCCAGGGGGCCGTCGACGTCGCTGGTGAAGCTCACCCCGAGGGCCGTGCTGGGCACGTTCGGGTCCGTGGCGTCGCCGCGCAGCTCCAGGTCCGGCCCGTGGGCGAGGACCTCGAAGTCGAGCGGCGCCAGGATCCCGCACTCGGGCGGCTGGTTCGGGCCGCCGACCGTGACGACCACCCCGGCCGCGCCGCTGTTGCCGTGGGTGTCCACGACCCGCGCCTCGAGCACGTGCGTCCCCACCTCGAACTCGCGCTCGATGGTGGTCACGCCTTCGACGTCGGGCTCGAGCCCTTCGGCCAGGCCCTCCCCATCCTCGACGGCCCAGAACACGCGGAGGTCGGTCGGATCGTCCTCGGTGTCCGCCACGGTGGAGCGCAGGGTGAGCGGCCGGTCGACGTAGTAGAAGCCGTCGCTCCGGGGGGTGTCGATCTCGATGGTCGGAGGGTCGCCCGCGAGGACGGTCACGGGCACGGTGTCGACGCAGCTCTCGCCGTCGGGATCGGTGACGGTCGCCGTGATCGTGTGCGCCCCCGGGCTCAGGTCGTCGGTGGCGAAGGCGTGCTCGCCGTCGTCGTTCAGGTTGCCCTCGGGGAGCGTGTCCCCCAGGTCGGACGTCCACGCGAACCCCAGGAGCGAGGGGGTGGTGCCGCCGTCGCTCGCCTCGACGGAGAAGGCGACGGCTTCGTCCACGTAGACGGTGCTGCCGGCGTCGGCGGGGCTGGTGATCGCGCACTCGGGCGGGCCGTTGTTCATGACGTTCCCGCAGCCCCCTGCGAGCGCCGCCGTCGCGACGAAGACCACCCCCGCGATCGGCCTCAAGAGCCGCCTCCGGGCGGGGTGGCCGGGGGCACCGGCGGGAACGTCCCGAAGCGCCCGGTGAAGCGGAAGTCCAGGGCGACGGCGTTCCGCTCGCGGCCCGCGATCGGGATCGTGGCGCCGAGCTCGAAGCCGAAGCGGTGGCGGTCCGAGAGGCGCAGCGCGATGGCGGCGGCGACCATCTCCACGGGGGCCTGGTAGCCGAAGTTGCCCTGCAGGTCGACGACCAGGGCGAGCGCCGGCAGAGGCCGCAGCTCGACGCCGAAGTTGCCCGCGAAACCCGCCCGCGGATCGGCCGCCCCCGCGCTGATGGCGGCCGACGCCATGAGGCCCACCTGGGCGTGCAGGTGCACCGTCGGGTGCACGCGGCCCAGCACGCCGACGCCCACGTCCCAGGCGATGGGGCGGGCGTTCTTGTAGAGCCACGTGGTGGGCAGGACGACGCGCCCGGTCACGCCGGCCGTCGCCTTCTCGGCGTCCACGAACCGCCCCGTGCCGCCCAGCGAGAAGTGGCCGAGGCCGATGAAGCTCGCCCCGAGGGGCGCCAGGACCTGCTCGTACCGGAAGGCCTCCCAGCTCGCGAAGATCTCGATGCGCTCGTGGACGGCGTAGCTGCCGTCGAGGGTCAGGCCGCCCTTGAGCCGCCCGTAGAAGTTGGCGGCGTCGGCGATGAGCGACAGGCCGCCCACCACGCCGAACTCGGTCCGCCCGCAGAGCCGTCGGGCGGTGCCGAGGTCGCCGTCGAGCACCCCGGACTGCGCGGCGCCCTGGCCGAGGCCGTAGGAGAAGTCGTCGCAGGGCCCCGCCTCGGCCGTGGCCGGGGTGAGGGCGAGGAGCGAGAGGCTGATGCCCGCGGCCAGCGCCGCGCGGCAAGCGCCCCGAGCGCGCGCAGCGGAGCGCAGCGCAGCGGAGTTCCCTGGAGGTACTGCGGGGCCCCCGGCGAGAAACGGTCGACCGAAGGGAGGACGTTTGTCGAGAGGGGTGCTCACCGGTCGGCCCCGTCGAAGCCGTCCGCGTCGCGGTCGATCAGCAGCGGGTTGGTGAACGACATCGGGAAGCCGTGCTTCACGACGGTCTGAAAGAG
Source organism: uncultured Rickettsiales bacterium (assembly GCA_964620495.1). Classification (GTDB taxonomy): domain Bacteria; phylum Myxococcota_A; class UBA796; order UBA9615; family UBA9615; genus CAZEKB01. The sequence continues at coordinate 47,241 of CAZUHI010000015.1, forward strand.
GTAGCCGGGGGAGCTGCGATCGGTGGGCGTCGGCGGATTCGTGATCGGCCCGACGTCCTCGAGGCAGTCGGTGCCCGGGTCCTCCTCGAGGCCCTCGACGTCGCGCCAGTCGATGGTCCCGTCGCGGTTGTTGTCGCCGGTGTCGGGGAAGCCGTCGCACTTGAGATCGAGGTTGGGCTCCAGGGGCACGCCGGCCTCGACGCTGATCCAGGCGTCGCCCGACGCGGGCAGCAGCTCGGCGAGCGGCACCGTGGTGTCGAGGCGCAGCAGGCCGTCCTCGCCGAACGGGTCGGCGGGCTGCGTCAGCTCCGTCGTGAACGTCCGCACGACCTCGCTGTTCACGACCACGCGGACCTCGGTCACCGGGACCCAGGGGGCCGCCGTGACCGTGATGGTGAGCTCGGCGTCGGCCGCGGGCACGAAGCCCTCGATGGAGGGGGTCCGCTCGGCGCCCCCGTCCTCCGTCGTCGACACCTCGATCACGGGCCCGTTCGTCCCCATCATCCGGCCCTCGCGGACCGCTCGGTTGAAGCGCGCCTCGTCGAACGCGCCGACCTCGTCCTCGCTCCACACCAACGTGCGGGGCGTGCCCAGGATGTTGCCGCCGAGGCTGTGGGAGTCGCTGTTGGCCGTCCCCGCGCGCACCGCGCCCTGGTCCAGCAGGTAGTGCCAGTAGGCGCGGTAGCGGAGCAGGTACTCGTTGTCCGTGCCGTTCATGACCTCCTGGGCGTGGTAGTCGGCGTTGGAGAAGGCCGCGCCGTCGGGGGTGTCGTCGAAGAGCCCCGGGAGCGAGCCTGCCTCGGCGTCCGCGAGGTCCGTGTTCGCGTCGATGTCCATCGCGGCGGCCCACCCGGTGTCGCGCCCGAAGTCGAAGCCGCTGAGCGGGTGGTTGAGCTGGATGATGCCGGTGTCCGCGGGCCAGCCGACCTCCTGGGCGCGCGTGAACAGCTCCCCGGGCAGGGCCAGCTCGTCCCAGGGCCCCCCGTCGTACGGCAGCGAGTCGTCGAACTGGAAGGGCCAGAAGTTCCAGTGGCCGATGACCTGCGGGACCTCCGGGTCGTCGATGAGGTCGAAGAGGATGTGCCCGGTCGTCTCCATACCGACCATCAGCTCCATGCGGTCGTAGGCGTTCAGATCCGCCATGGCCTGGGCGTAGTCGCCGACGGCGTCGTGATCCGTGGCGGCGATGACGTCGATGCGCGAGGCCAGGAACGACGCGACGCGGGGGTGGTCGGGCAGCGACGAGTCGAAGGACTTGCTGCCGTGCACGTGGAAGTCGGCGGACAGCGCGCCGTCGGGCACGAGGTCGAGCGTGGTGACGGTCAGGTCCGCGGTCGCCTCTTCGCCCGCGGTGACGGTCACGCCCCTCGCCGCCGCGAGCGTGGAGAAGGGGCCGGCGGACGTGAACACGTCGTAGTTGCCGGGGAGGATCCCGACGGTCGTGGGCCCGTCCGGGTCGATGAGGACGCGGTTGCAGGCCGGGGACTCGCCGTGGGGCGGGCCGAGGAGGGGCGCGCACTCGTGGAAGACGCCGTGCATCGCGGCCGCGACGGCCTCTTGGGTGGCGTCGTCGGCGGGGTGGACGAACGCGAGCAGGTGGTCCGCCGCGCCGTCGACCGTGCCGTCGATGGTGAGCAGCCCCACCGTGGGGAGGCTGATGGCGACGGTGCCGCCCGCGCCGTCGACCGTGGTGGCGACGGGCTCGGTGCGCCGCCCGAACACCTCGACCTCGACGAGGTAGTCGGCGTCCGGGGGCACGGACACGGAGAAGGTGCCGTCCGCGGCGGGCCGCGTCTGGGTCCACGGGACGCGCTCTTCGACGGGCGTCCCCGCGGCCCCCTGGCTGACCAGCACGATCGCGCGCAGCCCGTCGGGCAGCTCGGTGCCGTCCGCGCCGTCGATGGTGACGGTGCCCGTGAGGGTGGCGACGGGATCGCTGCGCGTCACCATGGCGAGGTCCACGGCCGGGGCCAGGTCGGCGCCCGGGGCCACGCCGAGGAAGCGCTCGTGCACCACGAAGTCGCGCGGAGGCACCACCCGGTTCGCGCGCCCGACCAGGGTCAGGTCCTCGCTCTGCAGGCCGCTGAGGGTGGGCTCGTCCGCGTTGCAGGAGACGGCGAAGTAGCTCGCGGCGGGCTCGGTGTGGCGCCCGGAGACCATGAAGGGCATCTCGTGGATGGCGTCGGGCAGCGTGGAGAGGCCGAACGAGGGGTGCTCGAAGCCGCGGCCTGCGATGGGGCTGAAGGCCACGTTCTCGCGTCCGCCCCAGTAGAAGCCGTCGCCGGCGGTCCAGGACCACGTATCCGCCTCGAGGTTGACGACTTCGGTGCGCACGCGCACGCCCGGATCGCAGGAGCGGACCTCGTAGCGGGTGGCGACCGGGACGCCCGGCCGGCCCTGGAGGGTGCCGCGGAACTGGACCGCGACCAGTCCGGGCTCCTGAATGAGCTCCATGTCGGTGTAGGCGAAGGCCTCGTCGGGGAGGACGCCGACGGCCTGCTCGACGTGCCGCAGGGAGTCGTTGTCGGCGGTGCCCGTGGTGAGGTCCAGGAGTCCGCCGCCCGTGGGGGCGATGTAGTGGGGGTGGTCGATGGCGTCGACGATCGCGGTGACGCGCCCGTTGGTGAGGAGGACGTCGCCCACGGCCCCCAGCGCCGCGATGCCGCCCGGGACCTCGTCGACCGACTCCACGAGCTTCACGACGAGGCTCTCGGTGGCCTCGGGGCAGTCTTCGAAGCCGAGATCGGGGCAGGGAGAGGGGACGACGCAGCCGTCGACCGGATCGAGGCACCCTTCCTTGGCGCACCCGGAGGCTTGGAGCAGGAGGGCGGCGAGACCGGCGGCGCCGAGCGCGAGACGTGCAGACATGCGCGAGATCATGCCCGAAATCCCTAGGGCGGGGTCGCGGGTGTGGGAGGGGTCCCGGGCGTCGGCGCGGGAGGGAGGTCGTCGAGGCCGGCCGCGGCGAGGTTGGCGGGCGTCCACATGGGCGACGGCCACCAGACCTCGGCCACGGGGTCCGCGTGCACGCGTCGCCAGCGGGTCGGATCGAGGGGGGGCAGGGCGCCGGTGGGCCACAGGAGGACGCCCGTGCGGAAGCGCCCCGCGGCCTCGTCGAAGGTGGACGGGTCCGTGGCGCGGCGGCGCAGGAGGTCGGCGACGTCGGGGCCGAAGACGAGGCGGCCGTCGGCGAGCACGGTGGACGTCGGCCACAGGCGATAGAGCGCGTAGCCCGACCAGGCGCCGGTCGTGTCGACCCCCGCGGGCACGCCTGTCCGCTCGAGGAAGTCGCACGCCGCCACGGGGAACCGCCCGCGCTGGAGCACCTCCAGGCGCTCGTCCAGGCTCCACCGCGTCCCCGCCCGAGCGCCCGCGAGGGCGACGCACAAGGCGAGGCCGGCGACGGCCCACCGCGGCTCGGGGCGTCGACGGACGAGCAGGAGACCGACGGGGATGGCGGCGAACCAGGCCCAGCGCGCGGGTCCGCAGGCGGCGAGCGCGCAGCCGACGGCGATGAGCTTCTCGGCGGCCGTCGCGTCGTCGTCTCGGACCACGAACACGGCCGCCCCGAGGCCCCCGGCGACCCCCGCGAGCATGACGGCGCCCCACCAGCCCTCCTGGAGGTAGACCGTCGTGCGTCGCAGCTCGGGGACGAACTCGGCCGGCCACTCCGCGTGCGAAGCGGCGGCGCCCACGAGCCCGTCCCAGGCGCCGGGTGCGGTGAGGATCGCCACGGCACCCACGGCGAGCAGCGCGAACGCCTCGCGGGTGCGCATCGCCACGGCCCACGCCCCCACGAGGGCGAGCCACCACAGCGATGAGACGGCGTGCAGGTTCGCCCACAGGGGCGCCAGACCGAGGGCGGCGAGCTCCGGGACGCCGAGCTTCTGCCTGCGCAGCAACCCCACGAGCGCGACCACGAAGAGGAGCTCGAACACGTGTGGGCGGGCGCGCACGCGATCCTCGAAGAGGAGGAGGAGGAGGCCCGCGGCGAGGACGGCGGCGGCCGTGGACCCCGCCGCGCGGCGCACGATCCCGGCCCAAAGCCCCACCGCGCCCGCGATCACGACGGCGTGCATCGCCCGCAGCCCCGCGAGCCCGGCCGCGTCGTCCACCCAGGACAGGATCAGCTCGTAGAACCACTGGAAGGTGGACCAAGCGGCCTCGGGGTGGGCCGCCGAGAAGACGTCGGTGGTGGGGATGCCCCCGTCTCGGATGGCCCGGCCGACGGCGACGTGCCAGAAGACGTCGATGTCCCACAGCGGCCTCCACACCCACATCAGGGCGACGACCGCGACGCTCGCGCCGAGCGCCTTGGACCTCAGTCGGTCCTCCGCGCGAGGGCGATGATCGAGGCGCCGGCCGGCAGGTCCACGGCCTTCATCAGCTTCGACTCGATCTTGAGCATGTTGATGAGCAGGTTGTTGATCCACTCGGGGACCTCGACGTACGAGGCGCCCTTCTCGTGGGACGTCGGATCCAGGCCCTGGGCCACGCGGAAGCCGATGATCCCCAGGAGCGGCAGCGAGATCGCGTAGCTGCGGCGGATGATCGAGAAGCCCCCGCGGTTGAGGAGGCTGTGCAGCTCCGAGGCGACGTAGCGACGCCGGTGGCCGAGGGCCTCGTCGTGCACCGACCAAAGGAACCGGTAGGCGGGGACGGTGAGCAGCACCAGGCCGCTCGGGCGGAGCACGCGCCGCATCTCGGCGAGGCCCGCCGCGTCGTCGTCCAGGTGCTCGATGACGTCGAACGCGCACGCGAGGTCGAAAGAGTTCTCCTCGAACGGGAGGGCGAGCGCGGTGCCCTCGGCGACCCGCTCGGGACCGAGGCCTCGCTCGCGGCAGTTGTCGAGTCCGGGGCCGGGGGGCTCCACGCCGACGGCGCGGCCGAACTGATCGAGGAGCTCGAGGTTGCGGCCGGAGCCGCAGCCCACGTCCACGATGTCCATGGACGCCTCGGGGCCCACGTAGCGCTCGAGGGTGCGACGAATGAGGTACCGGCGGCCGACGTGCCACCAGTACTTCTCTTCCATGCGCGCCATGCGCTCCTGTTCGACTGCGTCCATCGGCGGGGACTCTACGCGAGCAGGCTGCGGTACCACCCCACGGTGGCCGCGATTCCGGCGGGGAGGGCGGTGCGGGCGGTCCACCCGAGGAGGTCGGCGGCCTTGGACGAGTCGAGGGACTGGTCCGGGATCTCGCCCTCGGCCTCGGCGGTCCCGCGGATGTCGTGGGGCGGCTCGTGCACGCCGACGGCGTCGTCGATGAGGCGACACACGTCGAGCACCGAGGCGGGCTCGCCGGGGGCGATGTTGAAGGCCTGGCCGCGGATCCCCGGGTCGCCCGAGCGCTCGGCGAGGCGGAGGTAGGCGTCCACGGCGTCGTCCACGTAGAGCCAGTCCCGCGTGGCCCGCCCGGTGGACCGCAGCACCGGGGTCTCCCCCTGCAGCCGGGCGCGGATCATCTCGGGGATGAGGCGGTTCCAGTGCAGGTCGCCGGGGCCGTAGAGGTTGCCCGCGCGCACGATGGTCAGCGGGAGGTCGTAGGTCGCGGCGTAGGACTGGGCGACGATGTCCGTCATCGCCTTGCTCGCGTCGTAGGGGCCGACCGCGGCGAGCGGGTGCGTCTCGCGGTAGGGGAGGTCGTCGCTGGGGCCGTACGCCTTGTCGGAGCTGGCCACGACGATGCTGTTCAGCGTGTCCAGGCGTCGGGCCGCCTCGAGCACGTTCCAGGTGCCGCGCACGTTGGACTCGAAGGTCTGCCACGGGGACCGACGGGCGGTGCCGACGATGGCCTGGGCGGCGAGGTGGAAGAGCACCTGGATCTCGCGTTCGGCGAGGGCGCGCTCCACCTCGGCGACGTTCGTGATGTCGCCCCGGACGCGCACGACGCGGTCGACGTCCCCCGATCGCACGAGGCGGCAGTCGGGCACGTCGTCGCGCAGGAGGACGTGGACCCGGGCGCCGCGCTCGAGGAGGGAAGGCACCAACGCGCCGCCGAGCAGGCCGCTCGCGCCGGTGACGAGGACCGCGCGTCCCGACCAGTCGGTCACTCGCGCTCCCACACGGCCCATGGACGGTCGCCGGCGTCCCAGCGGCGGTTCATGTCGAGGTACTCGCGGTAGGTGTCGATGGACTGCCAGTACCCCTCGTGGGTGTACACGGCGAGCTGGCCGTCGTCGGCGAGGCGGCTCAGGGGCTCGCGCTCGAAGACGCACTCGTCGTCCAGGTAGTCGAGGACCTCTCGCTCCAGGACGAAGAAGCCGCCCGAGATCCAGTCCTTCATGCGGGGCTTCTCGCGGAAGCCGACAGCGTGTCCTTCGCCGTCGCGCTCCATGACGCCGAAGCGGGAGAGGGGGCGGAAGCCGGTGACGGTCGCGAGCTTGCCCGACGCCTCGTGGTGGGCGAGCAGGGCATGGATGTCGATGTCCGCGACGCCGTCGCCGTAGGTCATGAGGAAGGGGCCGTCGCCCAAGTAGTCGCGCACGCGATGGATGCGTCCGCCCGTCTGGGTGAGGGCGCCGGTGTCGGCGAGCGTGACCTCCCAGCCCTCGATGTCGTGGGGGGCGTGGAACTCGTACCGATTGTTGCCGCCGTCGCGGCCGAAGCGGACGGTGACGTCGGCGGTCTGCTCGCGGTAGTTCAGGAAGTAATCCCGAATCATCTCGCCCTTGTAGCCGAGGCACAGCACGAAGCTGTTCAGGCCCTGGTGGGCGAAGATCCGCATGATGTGCAGCAGGAGGGGGCGGCCGCCGACGGTGACCATGGGCTTCGGTCGGTACTCCGTCTCCTCCCGGAGGCGGGTCCCTTGGCCGCCGCAGAGGATGACGACGCGCGGGGTGCTCACCGCAGGTCCGCCTCGCCCTTGTTCACCTTCGCCCGGGCCCGGAGCAGGTTCACGACGAACTCCGCGACGGTGCCGGTGCCGACCTTGCTCACGCCCTTGGTGCGCGGCTTGGCGAGGACGTCGACCTCGGCGAGCTTCATCCCCTTGCGGCCGTATCCGATCATGACCTCGGGATCGAGGAACCAGTCGGTGGACTTCGGGGCGAGCTCCTCCCAGGCGGCGCGGGTGAAGATCTTGGGGCAGCCGTTGGTGTCCACGCTGGGGACGTGGAACAGCCAGAGGGTGGCGAGGTTGTAGACGCGGGTGACGACGCTGCGCTGCCAGCCGTCCACGCGCTGGACGCGGCGGGCCTTGCTCAGGTCGGCCTTGTCGGTGAGGAGCCGACGGTAGACGCGAACCACGTCGCCGGCCTCGATCTGGGCGTCTCCCCACATCCAGCCGAGCAGGGGGGTGTCGGCCTCGGCCATGCCCGCCTGGATCCCGCCGCCGTAGCCCGCGTTCTTGTCCAGGTAGAGGCCGCGGACGTCGTCGTGCTTCGCCTCGAGGGCCTGGACCTTGGCGCGGGTCCCGTCCTTGCTGCCGTTGTCGACGAGCAGGAGCGTGAGGGGGATGTCCGCGGTGCGGAAGGCGTAGAGCAGATCCTCGGCGACCGCCTCCACGTTGCCCTCCTCGTCCAGCAGGGGGACGACGAGCGTGAGCGCGGGGTTGGCGTGAATGTCGTCGGCGGTCACGGCGGCGATGATAGCCGTCCGCCGTCGAAGCTGCCCTGAGGGGGCGACGGAGAGGGGGCGAGGCTCGCAGCGGGGGCGAACGGCTCATTCGGGGGAGCTGCGAGCCTTGGGCGGACACCGCGACTTCACCTGAGCGCCGAATGAGCCGGAAGTCTCAATCCGGGGAGGGCAAGGCGCCCGCCCGCCTGATTCCGAGACTTTCGGCTCGGATCCGCGGCTACAGCAGGTCGATGTCGATGTCCGTCATCGGGGCCTTGCCCACCGACACCTTCTGCGCGTACATCGCGGCCTCGGGCAGCACCAACTCGAAGAAGAACCGCCCCGTCTGGAACTTGGCCCGCCGCATCTTGTCGTCCTCGGGCCGGTCGACCAGCGCGCGCAGCTTCTTGAGCCACACGTACCCAAGCGTCACGAGCGCGAACTGGTTGAGGTAGTTGCTGGCCACCGCGCCCACGACCTCGTTGTCCGTCATCGCCGCCGCGCCCATCGTCATCGTCGTCTCGTTGAGGCGCTTGCTCTCGGTCTTGAGCGCGTCGACGTACGGGGTGAGCTCGTCGTGGCCCGCGCAGTCGCGGATCAGCTCGGTGACCTCCCCCGCGAACAGCCGCACCAGGGCGCCGCCGTTCATGGGCAGCTTGCGGCCGACCAGATCGAGCGCCTGGATGTGGTTCGTACCCTCGTAGATCATCGCGATGCGCTCGTCGCGCAGGTACTGCTCGACCGGCCAGTCCGACGTGAACCCGGCGCCGCCCATGGCCTGCATGGCCTCGCTGATGTTCCAGAAGCCGCGCTCGCTGCCGTAGCTCTTGATGATCGGCGTCAGCAGCGCGACCAGCGCGCCCGCCTTGTCCTTCGCCGCCTCGTCGCTGCTGCTGTGCATGATGTCGTAGTTGATGCCGATCCAGGCCACGAGGGCGCGCAGGCCCTCGGTCGTGGACTTCACGTTGAGCAGCATCCGACGCACGTCCGGGTGCACGAGGATGTTGTCCGCGCTCGCGGCCGTGTCGCGCTTCGCCGGGTCCAGCGACCGGCTCTGGCGACGGTCCTTCGCGAAGGCCAGGGCGTTCTGGTAGGCCGCCTCGCCCAGCGCGACGCCCTCGCTGCCCACCATCAGGCGCGCCGCGTTCATCATCGTGAACATCGCCCGCATCCCCTTGTGCGGGACGCCCACGAGCCAGGCCTCGCAGTCCTCGAGGTTCATCACGCACGTCGGCGACGCGTGGATGCCCATCTTGTGGTCGGTGCCGCCGCAGAAGATCGGGTTGCGGGTGCCGTCCTCGAGCACCTTCGGGACCAGGAACGTGCTGATGCCCTTGATGCCGTTCGGGGCCTCGGGGAGGCGCGCGAGCACCAGGTGGATGATGTTGTCCGTGAGGCCGTGCTCACCGAACGTGATCCACGTCTTGGTGCCCGTCAGCTTCCAGTGATCGCCGTACGGCTCGGCCTTCGTCGTGAGGAGGCCGAGGTCGGTTCCGCACTGGGGCTCGGTGAGGCACATCGTGCCCGCCCACTCGCCGCTGACCAGCTTCGGGAGGAACCGCGCCTTGAGCTCGTCGCTCGCGTGCGCGTCCACGGCCTCGATCAGGCCGTTGGTGAGGCCCGGGGCCATGCCGAAGCTCTTGTTCGACGCCGAAAGGATCTCCTGCGCCAGCACCGAGAGGATCAGCGGCCCGCCCATGCCGCCGAACTCGGGCGGGTGGGGGAGCGTGGCGAAGCCGTTGTCGCAGAAGGCCTTGTAGGCCTCGATGAAGCCGTCCGGCAGGGTCACGTCGTGCGTCGCGGGGTCGTACCTCACGCCCTGCTGGTCGCCCGTGCCGTTGAGGGGCATCAGCTCCTCGACGCAGAAGGTCGAGAACGCATCGAGCAGCCCCATGCAGGTGTCGAGGTCGAAGTCCTCGAAGCCCGCCAGCGGGTGCACGACGCCGTCGTAGTCGAAGGTCTCGAGGAGGAAGCGGATGTCGTCGAGGGGCGGGCGGTAGTAGTTCACGAGGGGCTCCTGCGCGGGTCAGCGCGGGAAGGTAGCTCGACGGAGCCCGCCGTGCATGACGAGGATCGGGGCGTCGCCGCGCGCCGCGCTGTGGGAAGGTGATCGGGTGATGCACACGCGAGTCGGCTTCGTCGTCGCCCTGGGGATCGCGGGCCTGCTCGCGGCCCCGGCGCCCGCGGTCGCCGCCGTCGTCACCTACGCCAACCTCTCGGGGTCTCCGCAGACCTACACCGAGCAGGGGCTCGACCACATCGGCTACTACGGCGTGATCGGGCAGGCGGGGCACTGGCACGTCGCGTCTGTCGGCGGCGACCCCTACATCTACGGTCACGCCAACTGCTGCAGCAACATGGGGCGCTTGGAGCTCGCCTCGGGCGTGCCCTTCACGCTCGTTTCGATGGAGGTGATCGTCGCGGGCTCGCTGGGGGCGACGTGGACCGCGGACACCGGCGCCACCGTCACGATCACGACGCCCGGGCCGTTCACCTTCCCGGGGAGCTTCCAAGGGGTGCAGTACGTCGACATCGTCTTCCAGGGCGGCACCTGGGGGTGGGACGACCTCGAGTTCACCCCCGGCGGCAACCTGCCCGACGGCGACGGCGACGGCATGCCGGACGACTGGGAGACCGCCCACGGGTTCGACCCGGCGGATCCTTCCGACGCGGCCCTCGACGGCGACGGGGACGGCCTCACCAACCTCGACGAGTACTACGCGGGGACCGATCCGAACGTCTACGACGGGCCCGGCACGCCGACCCCGCTGTTCCCGGTGGGGGGCGAGACCGTGTCGACCTCGGAGCCTGCGCTCGAGTGGACGGACGTGGTCGATCCCAACGGCGACTTGGTGACGTACGACGTGGAGGTGACCCTCGCCGGCACCGTCGTGGCGTCGACGACCGGGCTGCCGGAGCTCGTCGGCCCCAACTACTGGATCCCCGAGGCGGGCCTGGCCGAGGGCGGGGACTACTCCTGGCGGGTCCGGGCCGCCGATCCGTACGTCGCGAGCCCCTGGTCGGGGTTCGAGGACTTCTTCGTGAACGCGGTCAACGAGCCGCCCCCCGCGCCCCGGGCGATCAGCCCCGCGAGCGGGACGGAGGTCGTGGAGCTCTCGCCGACGTTCGTCTTCGACGGCGTCGAGGACCCGGACCGCGAGGACGTCGAGTACGAGATCGCGGTGCGGAGCGGCGATGAGACCCTCCACCTGGGGTTCGCAGAGACGCCGGACGACGCGCCGGTGTGGGACGTGGAGCCGGTCCTGGAGGAGAACGGGCAGTACACGTGGCGGGTGCGCGCGGTGGACCCCCACGGCGCGGCCGGGTTCTGGTCGGGCGCTCCGCCGTTCCTGGTGAACCAGGTCGAGGAGCCGCCGGGAGAGGTGTCGATCCTGGCGCCGGAGGACGGGATCGAGACCGAGGAGCCGCCCGCGACGGTGGTGCTGTCGCGCTCGGTCGACCCGGAGGCGAGGGCGGTCTCCTATCGGGTCCAGCTCGCACGCAGCGACGACTTCTCGGACCCGGCCGTCGACGTGGAGCTGCCCGCGGTGGCGGCGGACGAGCAGCCGACGTGGGCCCCGGACGAGGACGGCATCGTCCCGCCGGAGCCCGGAGACTGGCACCTGCGGGCGCGGGCCGAGGACGTGCGCGGCGAGGTGTCCGAGTGGGCCCGGGCGACGTTCGAGATCGTGGAGCCCGACGATCCCGAGGACCCCACCCCGTCCGACGACGACGACGCGGCGGACGACGACGACGCCGGGAGCGACGACGAGGTCGAGCCCACGACCTGTTCGATGCGCGGCGGTTCGACCGGGGCTCTGATGCTCGTCGTGCCCCTCGCCGCCGCGCGACGACGCGGCGGCTCGCAGCTCGCCTGAACGGCTCATTCCCCCCGAGCTGCGACCCCTCGAATCCCCGGGACCGCTCAGAACATCGACTGCTGCGCCGACTCCGCGACGATCCGCCGCGCGGTCTCCCACTTCGTCCGCACGCAGTCGGGCCACGCGCGGTCGCGGGTCCACCGGTCCTTGAGGAACGCGACGGTGTGGGGATCCCCGGGGTACCCCGACCCCAGCGGGACGCCCACGTCGGCCTCGATCTTCCGCAGCTCGGCGTCCCGGTGCACCTTCGCGAAGATCGACGCCGCCGAGCAGCACGGGTGCGTGTCGTCCGCCCCGTTCTCGGCCACGATCTTCATGCCCGTCACCCCGCGCGCCTCGAGCCGCTCGGTGATGTCCTTGACGTAGCCCGGGATCTGCTTCGGCGGCACCGGCGCGTCGAGCACGAGCACGTCCGGCCGCAGCTCCACCGCGAGGTCCACGATGACCTCCTTGCCCAGCACGTTCAGCGACTTGCTGTCCAGCGTGGCGGGCGACAGCTCCACCACCCGGTGCGCGAGGATCGTCTTCGACATCGTCAGCGCCTCGTCGCGCAGCTTCTCCCGCTTCTCCGCGGGCACCTTCTTGCTGTCCCGGAACCCCGCCTTGCGCAGCTTCTTCTCGCGTCGCGAGTCCACGAGGCACGCCCCGAACACCATCGGCCCCAGCACGCAGCCGCGCCCGGCCTCGTCGATCCCCAACCTCGTCGCCATGAGCGGAATCTACCCACCCGGGGTAGAACCGGGGCGGCCCTCGGGAGGTTTCGTCATGTCCGTCCGCTTCGGCGCGCCCCGCCTGCTCCTCTTCCTCCTCGCGACCCTCGTCGCGGCCTGCCCCGCAGAGCCCGCCATGGACGACGACGACGCCGCCCTCGACGACGACGACATGTACGAGGAGCTCGGGTACCCCGACGACCGGGGCATGGCCGTGCCCTTCCTCGGAGAGGAGCCCACCCTCTCCGTCTTCCCCGCGCGCCCCCACTCCGAGATGGAGGTCGCGGTGGCGTTGGACTTCGAGGGGGCCGTCTCGGCCACCCTCGACGTCTCGGGCGCAGGCTGCGGCAGCTTCGCCTCCACCGGCGGGGAGCTGCCCATCGCCCAGAACGGCCTGGCGGGGGACCAAGGTGAGTGTTTCTTCCGCGCCGAGATCATCACGGGCGACGGGGAGACGGTGGTGGAGGAGGCCCGCTTCGTCGTCCAGGCCCTCGAGCCGGACGTGCCCGACGTGGGCGTGGTCGGGGGCATCCTGCGCTTCGACGCCTTCCCTGCCCCCTCGGAGGACCCGCCGCCCCTCACCGTCGCCGACGTCCCCGCCGAGATCGACGTCCGCGAGTCCGTGCACGTGACGCTCGACCGCACCGAGGTCGCCGAAGCTCGCGCCGTCCTCGTCGGCGTCGACGGGTACGACGCCTGGTGGTACCTCCCCATCGAGGATCCGACCCTGTGGAACGGCGAGGTCGAGTTGACCCTCGATCCCGCCCTCCTCGGCCGCCTCGGCGAGCGGCTCAACGTCCAGATCCAGGTCGCGATCCTGGTGGGCACCGGCAGCCTCGTCTCCGCGCCCCTGTCGCGGGCGCTGTCGGTCGGCGGCGTCCCGGGCGAGGTCGGGATCGTGGTCGAGTGGGGGACCAACGCGGACCTCGACCTCGTGGTCATCGCTCCCGACGGCGAGCGCGTCACCATCGCCGGGAGCGCGGGCCCGGGGACGCACAGCGGCGACCAGGGGTGCACCGGGAGCGCGCCCTACTCCGAGACCATCTCCTGGGCCCCCGGGACGTCGCAGCCCGGCGTATACGAGATCGAGGTGCACGTGGTCGACGACTGCGGCTACTTCTTCACCCCCGCGACGCTCTCGACTGTCTTCTGCGGCACGGCCTCTCCCGCCGCCGAGCAGCTCGAGCTCGGGGTCACGGGGGGCGCGCACCGCACGACCTTCACCAGCGATTGCGGCGCCACCGTGAGCGGGAAGGTCCGCTACCAGGACTTCCCCGTGACGACCGGCGGGTGGGGAGCGTCCAACATGCTCCCCGCGCGCAACGTGGACGTGGAGGCCGTTCGGGTGATGGACGGCGCGGTCCTGGGTCGGACGACGACCGACGCCGCGGGCGACTACCGCATCGACTTCTTCAACGGCGGCGACCCCGAGTACAACGTCCGGGTGGTGGCCGAGCACGTGGGGCCGACCGTCTCGCAGCGGGTCCAGACGAACGCCGGGAGCCTCTGGGTGTGGAACTCGGTGGAGACGTTCGACAGCAGCGTCAACCCCGTCGAGGCCGACGTGGACTTCGAGATCCTGGGCGTCGACGGCTCGGCCGTGCTCAACATCTTCGACCAGGGCGTGACCCTCGCCGCCTACGCCCGCACCCTGTCCGGACGGCGCCCCTCCGACGCGACCTGGCACTGGACCTCGGGGCAGCTGGCGAACCATCTCAACGGCTTCGGGGGCGGCGTCTCCCACTACTCTCGGGACAGCAACCTGTGGATCCGGGGCGCGTCGACGGCGACCGAGATCGCCAACGGCATGCCCAACAACACGGATCAGTGGGACGACACGGTGATGGGGCACGAGTACGGCCACTTCGTCGAAGACGACTACTCGATCGGCGACAGCCCCGGCGGCCAGCACTTCATCAACGGGTACTCCGACCCCCGCCTGGCGTGGAGCGAAGGCTTCGCCACCTGGTTCGGCCAGGCCGCCCTGGGCAGCCCCTGGTACCTCGACCGCGCGGGCAACATGTGGTCCGTCCGCTACAACGCGGAGTCGGGGGGCGGGATGCCCCTGGGCAACTCACCGGCGAACCTGAGCGGTCAGGTCTGCGAGGCCGTGGTGACCATGATCCTGTGGGACCTCTCCGACACGACGAACGAGACCTTCGACACGCTGCAGGGTCAGATCGCCGGGATCTGGGCCTCGTTCGGGATCTACCTCCCCGGGGGGAACTTCGCCGATCGCGGAGTGGTCGGCCGGGACCTCATGGACTTCCTGGACGGCGTGCGCTGCCTCGGCGCGATCGCAGACGGCACGGTCCTCACCGGGCTGACCGGCAACGTCCAGACCCTGCACCAGATGTCCTACGACTGGCCCGCGCTGCCCTCCTGCGCGCCCTGATTCGGCAGCGGCGGCCAGCTCCAGAGCCCGCCCACGCGGGCCTGCTCCCAGCCCCACTTCACCCACCGCAGGAGGCGTGAGGCGAGCCACAGGGCCCACAGGAGCATCGCGACGCGCCACACCCAGATCGGCAGCCAGAGGACGCCGGGTCGGGGGAGCTCGCCGCCGCTCGTGTCGACGAACCAGCTGAGCGTGTTGCCCCAGCTGCCGGCCCCGCTCACCCCGAGGTCGGGCCGCATCACGAGCCCCTGGTAGACGCCGGCGTAGAGCACGCCGAAGGCGCCCAGGGTGAGGCCCACGAGCGACATCTGCGCGAGCGCGTGTTTCCACCACTCATCGGGTCGCGCGCGCCCTCGGAACGACAGCGCGACGAGCCACAGCACCAGCACGGCCGACGCCTGCGGGGGCACCTGCGTGAGCCCCAGCCCGAGCAGGAACCAGTCGACGCCGGTGAGCGGGGTGGGCGCGAATCGAGCGAGCAGGAACGCGACGAGGAAGAGCAGCAGGATGTACTGCCACACCGTCACGACGGGTCCCCAGCGGGGGCCCCAGGTCCACAGCACCCAGCGGTGATCGGGCAGCGTCCACTCGATCTGCACGTTCGAGACGTCCCGCCCCACGTCGACCGGGGGCGCCTTGGGCAAGAACCCCGTCTCCGCGGGCAGCCCGAACTCCACGTAGACGCCGGTGGCCCCGGGCTCCGTGGCGAACACGAGCCGGTCGCCGTCGGTCTGGGCGGGGTGGTCCTTGCCGTTGAGCCGGAAGGTCCGCAGGCTCGCCCCGGGCGGCAGCGTGAGCGTCTGCTCGCCCCCCTGGCTCGACCGCAGGGACACGGTCAGGGACGCCTCGAGGAGGCGACGCCCCGACGTCAGCTTGAGCACCACGGAGTCGACGGTCGTGGTCGCGCCTTCGGCCGGAGTGGGTCGCTTGAGCGCGATCGCCAGCGTCTCGCCCGGCCACGGCTGCCACTGGGGAAGCCACCGACCCTCGGCGAGGTGCCGCGTGGGCGCCAGGCCCTCGGCCGCGCACGAGAAGATCGGGGAGCAGTCGAGGCTCCAGACCTCGGTCCAGGGGCGGTCCGGCGGCGCCCTCAGCTCCAGCCGCTCGGTCTCCGCCAGGGTCGAGTCCCACCCCCGGGAGGCCTCGCCCGGCTCCAGCGCCACGATGGCGACGTCCCCCTCCTGGACGATCCCGGGCGTCGTCACCGACTCGCCGGGGAGCAGCGGCACCCGCATGAGGACGGCCCCGTTGCCGCCGCCGA
Organism: uncultured Rickettsiales bacterium; assembly: GCA_964620495.1. Lineage (GTDB taxonomy): Bacteria > Myxococcota_A > UBA796 > UBA9615 > UBA9615 > CAZEKB01. Next base: position 63,043 of record CAZUHI010000015.1, read on the forward strand.
GACGGACGACCTGGTTGTGCACCAGCCACGGGACGCCCAGATCGAGCTCCCGGTGCACCTGGAGCCACGGCGGCAGCTCGGCGTTCTCCTCGGCGGACGAGCCCGGCGCCCCTTCGTCCAGCGGTCGACTGCGGGAGAGCTGCACGGCGCTCGGAGGGGCCGCGTCCGCGCGGTGGCCCGCCAACGTCCAGCCCGCTCCCTGCCACCGCAGGACCCGCGGCGGCTCCGAGAACTGCAGGGCGATCTCGTCCCTCGCCGGGCCCTCGAGCACGACCTCGTGCACCCCCTCGGGGACGCGCATGACCAGGAACCCCGACGCATCGCGGTGCAGGGCGACCACCTCCCGGCCGTCCAGCAGGACGCGAGTGGGGGCCCACGCGGAGTCGGGTCCGGGCAGCCGCCAGGGGGCGAGCGCGCCGGCGTGTACCGACGCCGTGATCCGCAGGCGGTCGCCTCGCGGCGCGAGCACCAGGTCCGCGACCTGCACGCAGTCCGGCTCGCACGGCGGCCGCTTGAGGAGGTGGCTGCGCAGATCGTTCAGCAGCTCGGGCGACGGCGCCTGGGCCGCGGACGTGGCCGGGACGGCCGGGATCAGCAGCGCGAGCAGCAGCGCGAGGGGGCCCATCTTCGGGAGGCTGCCGTGGGAGATCGTCTGCTGGTCGTCCTCGTCGACCTGCGTGTGGTCCTCGTCGTCGACGGGCTCCGGTTCCTCCTCCGGCTCGGGGAGCTCGGGCTCGGGCGCCTCGTCGTCGGGCTCGGGCACCTCGTCGTCGGGCTCGGGGTCCTTGGGCTCCGTGCCCGTCCGACGGGGGTCGCCGAGGAGCAACAGGAGGAGGATCGCCCCGGCCACCTGGGCGAGGCCCAGCGCGCCGTTCGCCATCGGCCCGAGCAGCGTGAGGCGGATCGTGTGATCCGCCGCCACGGGGCCGTTCCAGGTGAGGCGGTGGGTCTCCCAGCTCCACCTCGGGAGCCCGGGCCCGGTCTGCACGACCGCCTGGGGATCCAATCGCGACGCGCGCTTGCCCCAGCCGACCTTGCTGCTGCTCTCGTAGTTGCCGTAGAGCGTCCCCCCGCGGCCTCGCTTCACCTTCTTCTGGGGCATCGGGGCCGCCGCCTGGGGCACGGCCTTCGTCTCCATGGGGGCGTTCTCCTGCTCGAACGCCTCGTCCGCTTCCGCTTGCAGCATCACGACGCCGGGGTCGTACTCGGACCCCGACATGGCCCCCTGCCCGTGGTTGTCGAGCTGCGGGAACAGCGCCGCCCGGCTCGCCTGCCACGAGAAGCCGACGACGTGCGCGGCCATCCCCACCACGACCGCCCACCGGACCCAGTGCACGAGCCCCGCGAAGCGCCCGCCGGGCAGCACTCGAAGCAGCCCGAGCAGCACCAGGAGCGTGATCCAGCCCGCCGTGGGGGCATCGGGCTCCTGCCAGGACAGCGCGAGGATCACGAGCGTCAGGAGACCCCACGGCTTGGACGTCAGCCGGCCGACCGCGAGGGCGATCAGCAGCACGAGGAAGAGGTCCATGAGGGTCCAGCGCTCGAGCCAGGAGCGACCCGCGTGATCGACGCCCGTCGCCGTGATGAGGCGCCAGCCGGGGGGGAGGTGCAGGTCCGCCCCGAGGCTCCGAGCGTCGCGGTTCCAGCCCACGGCCGGGAGGGTCGCCGAGCGCTTCCAGAGGCTCACGCCCTCGAGGTTCAGGCTGCCGTCGCGGACCTCCACGCCGCCGCCCCCGCCGTCGCCGACGGTGACGAGCTGATCGCGCCCCGAGACCTTCGCCGACCCCAGCGCCCCGGGAGCGGCGAGCTCGAGCCGCCCGCCCTGGGAGATCTTCCCGTCGAGCCGGTCCTGGACCGCGAACTCGGTCCCGTCCAGAGACAGCCACAGCTTCCGGTGCACGTTCAGACGATCCGGGGGCGGGTCGGCCTCGCCCCGGCGGAGCTCCACGAAGTCGAGGGAGCCGCCCGCCGCCACGCGCCACGCGGGCAGGGATCGCCACTCGTCCGGCAGGGACGTCCGCGACGGATCGACGCCCGGGGCGCCGTCCACGCGCACGGACCGGATCGCCGGGGCCGCCTGGAACACCCAGACCTCCTCGTCGGGCCACGGGGCGCCCGCCGACGGCGCCACCAGCGACGGCACGGGGCCGTCCGAGCGGGCCTGGATCGTGATCTCCCAGTCGCCGGGGCGCAGCTGCACCTGGAGGGCGCCGTCGCCGTCGAGGCGGGCGGGCAGGCTGCTGGCCAAGGCGGTCGCGGTCGTGGCGGCGAGCGTCGGGGAGCCGAGCCGGACCTCCCGCGATCGTCCCGAGACGCGCAGCCGCAGCTTCGTGGCGATGCGCACGGGGACGCCGTCGTCGACGCGGCGATGCACCTCGATCGCGAGGCGATCCTCCTCCGCCTCCTCGGACGCGCCCCCCTGGAGCCAGAGGAGCCCGTCGGCGTCGCGACGGGGGGCCGCGACCGCCTCGCCCTGCACGGTGAGATCCACCAGGGCGATCGTCGGCGGGACGGCCAGGGACTCGGGCAGCCGCGACCACACGAACGCGCCCTCGACCCGGTGGGTCCCGGCCGGGAGGGAGACCGCGGGGACGCCGCCCGCGTTCAGGGCCCGGGGACCTCCGCCCGATCGCACGTCGCGGGGCCAGCGGATCGGATCGCCCGGCAGCGCCACGACGGCGGGCGCGTCGACCACCAGATCGAGCGCGAAGCGGCCTCCCCGATCGTCGAGATCCAGCGCGAGGCGGCCCGGCCAGACGCAGAGCGGGCTCTGCTCGAGGCGCGCGCACGCGGCGGTCTCCTGGCCGCGCAGGGCCCAGGGGATCCACTCCTGGAGCAGCTCCGGGACGGCGTCGCGCTCGGCGCCGAGGGCGGCAGGGGGGAGAAAAAGGAGGGTCGCGAGGACGACCAGGAGGCGAGCAGGCACGGACATGGAGGCTCCCGAGAGACGGGAGGTCCGACAGCCGGCGCCCCATCGGGTTCCCGGGTGCCTGCTCCTCCCACCCGCATCCTAGTCCCTTGCGGGCGGAAACTCGCCCGACCCCACGGTCCGCGGAGTGCTTCGCTTGTTCCCCATGACGTCGGGCGAAAATCGACACGCGGACCGCCAATCTCGTTCATTGACAGTGCTTTCCGCGCGTCCTTATATTGACGCTCCCGAGGTCCCGGCCGCGGAGGGTGCCCGTACGCCCTCCATCAGCGAACGGTTGAGACCGATCCCCATGAAGGGGATTCCTACGGGGAGGAGCATCGCCCGATGACGAACAGATCCCCCGCCACCCTCCTCGCCCTCTCCACGGCCCTCGCCTTCGCGGGGTGCGCCATCGAGGCCGATCCGAACACCGTCGAGATCGTCGAGGCCGAGCCGCTCGTGCGCGTCAGCCCCTCCGCGGGCGGCCAGGGCATGAGCTACGAGCTGGCCCTCCGGGGCCTCAACACCCAGTGGCAGCCCGGCGACGTCACGCTCGATCTCGGGCCCGACATCACGATCGCGTCCGTCGAGGTGACCGGCCCCAACCACGCCACCGCGGCGGTGCTGGTGGGCGAGAACGCCGAGCTCGGCTTCCGGCCGATCACGATCGGCTTCCTGCGGGACGGCGAGGCCACGAGCTTCACCCTCGAGGGCGACGAGGGCTTCCTGGTGGAGACCGGCGGCTTCACGGTGACCCCGTCCACCGCGCGCCTGGGCGAGACGTTGACGATCGACATCGAGGGCACCAACACCAACTTCCAGGACGGCTCCACCTGGGTCGACTTCGGCGAAGGCGTCTACGTCAACTACGTGACGGTCCTCGACGAGACCCACGCGATCGCCTCCGTGTCCGTCGACCAGCGCGCGTTCCCCGGCAAGCACGACATCGTCGTCTTCAACGGCCCCACGGGCTGGTCGCTGCAGGACGGGCTCTTCGTGGATCGCACCGCGATCGCCATCGAGATCGACCCCGCCTTCGGCAACCAGGGCGAGCAGCTCTCCTTCACGCTCCAGGGTCGCAACACGCACTTCCAGGACACCACGCTGGTGAACGAGGCGGGCCTGAGCGTCCGTCGCACCACGCTGGTGGACATCGGATCGAGCATCTGCGTCAACGAGTTCTGGCCCAACTGCCAGGACCGCGTGCGCCCCGGCGGCCAGGTGCAGGTCGTCAACGGCGAGCTCGCCCTGGGCCAGATGCACATCAGCAACGGCGCCCAGCCGGACTTCTACGACGTGCGCATGTACGTGCTCGAGGAGCTGATCGGCGCGCCCCCCGAGGAGTACACGATCGTCGAAGAGGTGATCTGCCACGACTGCTTCGAGGTGCGGCCCGTCCCGATCAACTGCAAGGACAACCCGGGCGTCAGCCTCTCGTTCAACATCTCGCGGAACATCAACAACGACACGTGCGCCATCGAGGAGCGCGTCTCGGCGGGCGTGGTCTTCTACACGCCGCTCGATCCGCCCTGCGGCAACCCCGGCCAGATGCCGCCCCCGCCGTGGGACGTGAACGGGATCCTCACCCCGCCGGCGCCCGCCGACTGCCCCGGCCCCCGCACCTGCGACGCGGGCGACTTCGTGTACTTCGAGTCGGACCTGAACGTCATCACCATGGCGAAGAACGAGAACCCCTTCACCGGGGAGATCGGCTACTCGCCCATCGCGCCGCTCACGCTCGACGACTACAAGTTCGGGTACGTCGACTACGACCTGCGCGCCGAGGGCAGCGAGGACGAGACGCAGATCCCCGCGTTCACGATGACGGACGTGCTCTTCACGCTCCCCGCGGACTTCCAGCTCCTCGAGCCGATCGTGTGCGAGAACTTCACGCACGATCCGGCGAACGAGCTGCCCATCGCCTGGACTCCGGCCCAGACGTACGACGTCGCCGGCCTGTCGTCGGTCTACGCCACGTCGGACGCCGAGGGGCAGGCGTACCAGCTGCTCGCGTTCCCCTGGGACGACGGCGAGTACGAGTTCCCCGCGGACTGGCTCGGCTCCCTGCCCGAGGGCGGGGGCTACTTCATCTTCGGGGCGGGCGTGAACGAGCCGAAGTGGTTCCTCGACTTCGGCGAGGGCCCCGTGGGGCTCGAGAACCAAGCCCGATCCGGCCTCTCCTACCGCGGCTTCATGCTGCTGCAGGGCGCGGACGAAGAGGGCGAGGAATAGGACAGGCAACCGCATGACGCGACTCCCGACCACCATCGCGACCCTCCTGACCTGCGGCGCCCTGCTGGGCACCACGGGGTGTCAGGACAACGGACTCCGCCAGCTGAACTTCGGCAAGACCGCCATCGTCACCGGCGACTTCGACACCGTGGAGCAGCTCATCCAGGAGGTCGCGAACGTGTCGGACGTGCAGGCGGAGATCCACCGCTACCACGGGTACGTCGACGGACCGCACTTCGAGACCGAGGTCTCCGCCGCCCCCAGCCTGCAGGTCGAGGACCTCCTGCGCGGCAACATCAACACGCTGTCGACCTTCTCCACGGTCTTCTTCTCCTGCGGCATGCGGGGCGTCGGCGAGTTCCGATACAACGGCGTGGCGGAGGACGACCACCTCGTCATCGACGGCACCGTCATCGACAACCTCCAGACCACGGCGGCGCGCGGCGCGAACCTGTACTTCTCGGACTGGACGTACGACTTCGTGAAGGCGGCCTGGCCCGACCAGATCTCCTGGCTCGGCGGCAACGACCTCGACGCGGCCCAGAAGGGCATCGCGGGCCCGATCGCGGCGCGGGTGGTGAACGAGGCGCTGGCCGAGCAGATGGAGGTGCCCGTCGGCACCCAGATCGAGATCGAGTTCAACCAGGGCGGCTGGGCCGTCATCGAAGAGGTCGGGGACGACGTGGAGGTGCTCGTCGAAGGCGACGTCCTCGTGGACGACGTCGATTCCGGGCAGCCCCGGGCGCTCTCGAACGTGCCGCTGGTGGTGGCGTTCGACTCGCCCACGGGGTCGGGACGCATCGTGTACACCGCGTTCCACAACGAGGCGCAGCTGACGGACGACGCGCGAGACGTCCTCCGGTTCCAGCTCGGCCGGCTCGCAGGGAACTGACGCCATGAACCCACGCCTCTTCCGCCGCGGCCTCGCCGCGGTCGTCCTGCTCGTGCTCGCCCTCGGCGCGTCGTGCGAGAACGAGATCGAGCTCTTCATCAAGACGCAGAACGACGTGTTCGTTCAGGAGCTCCGCCGCAAGGTCGACGTGCTCCTCGTGGTCGACAACTCGTGCTCGATGATCGACGAGCAGCAGAAGCTCGCCGCCAACTTCGACAACTTCATCGCCCAGTTCCTCAACGCCGAGGTGAACTACCAGATCGGCGTCACGACGACGGACATGAGCGACCCGACCCAGAGCGGTCGGCTGGTCGGCGACACGAAGATCATCACCGCCGAGATCCCCATCGACGAGGCCCGGATCCTCTTCCAGGACAACGTCAAGGTCTGCTCCCAGGGCAGCGGGTTCGAGCGCGGGCTCGCGGCGGCCGAGGCGGCCCTCACCACCCACATGGACGAGGGCGGCGCGAACGTCGGCTTCCTGCGGGACGACGCGGCCCTCTCCGTGGTGATCGTGTCCGACGAGGACGACTTGAGCGCCAAGCCGGTGGGCGAGTACCTGACCACCATCAAGGGCGTGAAGGGCGCGGCCGGCTACCGGGACGACACCCTCGTGAACATCTCCGCGGTCGTGGGCGACCCCCCCGCCGGCTGCGAGCAGCCCGCCCCGGTGATCCCGAACTGCACCGACGGCGTCGACAACGAAGAGGACGAGGCCGACGGCGCGATCGACTGCGCGGACTCGGACTGCGCCACGTCGCGCTGGTGCCTCTTCGACAACTTCGGCGAGCTGGACTGCTCCGACGGCACGGACGACGACAACGACGGCGCCGTGGACTGCGCGGACGCCGACTGCGGGACGCAGAACCACTGCCGCGAGAGCGAGTGCGACGACGGCGAGGACGACGACGGCGACGGCGTGGCCGACTGCCGCGACATGGACTGCCTGGTGGACCAGCCGGACGTGTGCGGCGAGCTGTCCTGCGAGGACGCGGGCACCCCCGAGGCGCTCTTCCACCACGGCCCCGACCCCCAGGACCGCGTCCCCAACTTCTGGCTCGACTGCGGCGACCCCTCCTGCTTCACCGCCGAGGACACGCTCGAGACGTGCCAGGGCGGGCGCTTCGACATCGGCGTCGACGACCCGGTGTGGGGCGGCGGCTACAAGGACCGCTGCGAGACGACCGTCGAGTACGACGCCGCGAGCGGCAGCCTCGACCAGTCCGACGGCCTCGACATCGACGACATCTCGGGCTTGAACAACGAGCTCGCGGGCTGCGCGGACCCGGACTGCGCCACGTACTGGCTGTGCCAGGTCCCGGACATCAACGTCGAGGGCACGGCGGAGTGCGGCGACTGCATCGACAACGACGGCGACGGCGCCGAGGACTGCGAAGACCTCGACTGCCTCGAGTCGGAGTTCTGCGACAACCCCTACCCGATCGACCCGGGCAGCCGGTACATCGACGTCGCGCAGCGCAGCGGCGGCATCGTCACGTCGATCTGCGCGGACGAGTTCTCGGGCCTCGTGAGGGAGCTGGGGCTCAACATCTCGGGCCTCCGCAGCATCTTCTACCTGTCGTCCTGGCCCCAGCGCGGCCGGATCGAGATGCGGTACAACGACGCCCAGTCGGAGGACCTGATCACCGAGGGGTGGTTCCACGACGTCGACCAGAACCGCATCGTCTTCGAGGAGGAGGCGATCCCGCCCGAGGGCACGATCATCTACATCAACTACCCGCGCGCGACGCTGCCGCCGTCCGAGCAGCCGGAGCCCACCCCCGAGCCCGGGGACGGCGAGTGATGAGTCGACTCCCCGTCCTGCTCGCGGCCGTCGCGTCGGTCGCCCTGCTCCTCTTCGGCGCGGGCGCCTGCGACCAGCCCGAGTGCGAGACGTCGGCCAACTGCCCCGAGGGCCAGGTCTGCAAGGAGGACGGGCGCTGCGACATCCAGACCTGCTCGAGCTCGCTCGACTGCGACATCGAGGAGTTCTGCGACTTCGAGAGCGGCAACTGCACCTCGGGCTGCCTCAACGACCGCGACTGCCTGCCCACGCACACGTGCGACGCCGAGAGCCGCACCTGCATCCGGCCGGGCTGCCGCAACACCCAGCTCGACTGCGAGTTCGGCGAGTTCTGCAACAACCTCACCGGCGAGTGCTACGACGCGGGCGGCTTCTACTGCTCGACGTGCGAGAGCACCGAGGACTGCGGCTCCGCCAACAACGTGTGCCTGCGCATGGGCGGCTCGTCCCAGACCTACTGCGGCGTCGACTGCTCCGGCGGTCAGGAGTGCCCGCGCGGGTACGAGTGCGCGCGCGTGAGGAGCCTCGGCGACGTGACGGTCGGCTTCCAGTGCGTGGCCGCCTGCTGGGAGCTCTGAGATCATGACGCGCGCCGCCTCTGCGCTCCTCGCCGTCCTCGGCCTCGTCCTCGTGGGCTGCCCCACGGACGGCGAAGACCCGACCCCCGAGCCCACCCCCAACGACTGCGACGGCGTCTTCACCCCGCCCGAGCTGGCGATCGTCCCCATCGAGGACGGGCAGCCCACCGAGTTCGCGGTGGACGTGGTGGTCCAGGCCGTGGACCCCGACGGCATCAACAACGTCCTCCTCTATTACCGCACGGAGGGCGTGGCGGACTTCTCCTCCTTCATCTTCCTCACCGCGATCCCCGATCAAGTCGACCTCTACGGCGGTCAGATCCCCGCGAGCGTGGTCAGGGAGCCGGGGGTGGACTGGTACATCGTGGCCGCGGACACCGCCGAGTGCGTGGCCACCGCGCGGTTGCCCCAGGACGCCCCGGAGTCCTGGCTGAACTTCAAGACCGAGGTCTCGGTGCACCCCATCCCGGTGTCCGAGGACTTCGACTCGCCGGACTGCGCCGAAGACCTCGACTCCCTCGGCTGGACGTCGTGGATAGGCTCCTTCCCCCAGGAGCGGCACGCCTGGAAGACCGACTCGCGCGGCCCGCTCTCAGGCGAGTGCTCCGCGTACCACGACGAGGGCATCCCCGGCGGCCTGTGGCCCTGCCCGGCGGACGGCGGAGGCATCGAGCGCGACAACTGGCTGATCTCGCCCGCCCTCGACTTCACGACCAAGGAGTCGGTCGCCGTGCGCTGGTTCGAGCGGCACCGGGAGTCCGGGATCTGCGACGAGCTGCACGAGCTGTACATCAGCACCGGATCGCCGGACCCGTCGGCCTCCGACTGGCAGCTGCTGGCCACGGACCTGCCCCTGCCGGGCTCTTCCTGGCAGTCGTCGGCCTGGTACGACCTGACCGAGTACGCGGGCACCGAGCGCGTCTACCTCGGCCTCCGCTACCTCGGCGGCTCCGCCGGACGCTGGCAGATCGACGACTTCTACGTCGGGGAGCCGCTGGCGGATCTGGTCCTCGCCGAGGAGCCGTCCCTGGACGCGAGCGTGGAGCCCGGATCGACGGGCATCGAGCTCGCGCTCACCGTGGCGAACATCTCCGAGCTGTACGCCGCGCCGCAGCTGAACGCGACGCTCGAGACGGGCGACGACGACATCACCATCACCGCCGCGCACACGACGCTGCCCGCCCTGGACGTGGGCCAGAGCGCCCCCCTGGACGCGAGCTTCTTCTTCGACGTGCTGGCGTCCCATCCGGACAACGCCTACCTCGACTTCGGGCTCGTGCTCGACGACGGCGACGGCGGCCACACCTGGACGATCCCGATCCGCATGCTCATGGGCCAGGAGAGCTACGTGACGGTGCGGGCCACCACGCCCCAGGGCTCCGGGCTCGCGCTGGAGCTGGGCGTCGGCTCCATCTCGTCGCCGAGCTTCTCGGTGGCCACCGACAGCGAACAGGAGCCCGAGGACACCCTCCCGGACTCGCGCGTGTGGCGGCTCGACATCACCGAGCACGCGGCCCTGCTGCCCCCCGGCCCCGGCGCGGCCCGCTGGTACCTCGAGTGGGAGAACGACACGGTCTTCCCGGGCGCCACGGTCGACTCGATGGTCTTCGAGGTCGGCGGCGTGGAGTACGCGCCGGACGACCTGCCCGTCCTCGTGAACAACGCCGAGACCGGGTTCCTGCTGTTCCCGCCGCCGCCGGTGCTCGCGGTGGAGAGCTTCGAGACGGACCCCGATCCCGCGGCGCCGGGCACCACGGTGACCCTGCAGAACATCGTCCTGCGGAACGACGGCGCGGACACGTCCGGGCCCGTGAACTGCATCGCGGGCAGCAGCCACGAGCACGCCGTGAACTTCTCGACCACGCCCAGCGGCTTCGGCGGGGCCGTGATCGCGGCCGGCGGCACGGGCACGTCGGACACGGACCTGTCCTTCGACATCGCGCCCCAGCACACGGACAACACCGACATCGAGATCACGCTCGTCTGCTCGGACGGCGCGGACACGCTGACGCCGAGCCTGTTCGTGCCGGTCCCTTACCCCAACATGACGGTCGTGTCCGTGCGCGTGGACGACGACGCCGAGAACGACGACGGGTACGCCGACCCGGGCGAGACCGTGGACGTGTACGTCACCCTCACGAACGACGGCGCGCTCCCGACGACGGGCCCCGTGACCGCGGTCCTCACGCCCAACATCGGCGACTCGACGGCCGTCTTCACGGGCCCGGCCAGCGCCGCCCTCAGCTTCGGCGCGGGCGCGTTCGATCCCGGGACGTCGGTCGAATCGACCGAGAGCTTCGCGCTGTCCGTGGACGCCTCGGCGCTCATGGGCGACACCATGGTCTTCGACGCCGAGTACTCGTCGGGGGGCGACACGTGGACCGAGCAGGTGACGGTCGAGGTCACGGGCCTGCCGTGGGTCGACTGCGCCGAGCCCGACGACCCGATGGGCGACAGCGTCGGAGACTTCGACTTCGACATCAAGGGGTGCGCCACCCGCAGCGACGACACGCTCCTGCAGATCCGCCTCGACTCCTGGACGCCGTTCAACCCCGCGAGCACCGCGGTCTGGTTCTTCCTGTACGAGGTCCCGCTGCTCTACAGCATCGAGTACGTGCCCCCCGGCCTCGACTTCGAGGAGGGCTGCGTCGCGGGCGACGACATCGTGGGCCCCACCATGATGCCCACGGTCGTCAGCGACGGGCTCTCCGCCACCGTGCGGCTCCACCTGGACGACCTCGGCACCAACGGCGAGATCGGCAACAACGCCCAGGTCGCGTTCGGCGTCGGGTACTGCAGCGAGATCAACTACTGCGACACCTACCCGGCCTCCGCCGTGTCCTTCGGGGGCGGCGCCGCCAGCTGCAACGAGAGCGCCTACATTCCGATAAACTGGTAGTGGCCCCGGTCCCGCGCCGGGTATAGGAGTAGGAATGACCCAGAAGGCGCTCCCCGGCTACCACCTGTCGCTCTCCATCTCCCAGACGCTGTGGGCGGACCTGCTCGGTCAGGCGCTGCCCATCCAGGTCGGCACCGGCGACTTCGAGCTCGTCGAGCAGGGCCGCAAGCTCCTGCACATGGCCGAAGACCAGGTGAAGGGCCTCATCACGGGGGCGACCGAGGCGATGGACTCCGCCCCCGTCATCGGCGGGTCCATGGGCAAGGGCGTGCGCGGCAAGCTCAAGGGCGTGGCCAAGCGGGGCCGCCGCTTCGTCTCCCGCAAGGTCGAAGAGAGCATCAAGGTCACCGGCAAGTGGAAGGTCGACGTGGCCAAGGACGGCAGCAACTTCGACTACCACCAGGACGGCGTGACGCTCGACGCGCGCGTGGGCCTGCAGGTCGAGGGCAAGGCGATGCTGCTGGGCGACCAGTTCGAGATCCCCTTCACGCTGACGCACGACGTCAACGGCACCGCGTCCCTCGACGAGGTGGGCTTCAACCGCGACCGCATGCAGCTCGAGGGCAGCCTGGGCGCCGTGTCGCTGTCCCTGGGTGAGAGCCTGCCCCTGCGCCTGCTCAAGACCGTCGCCGACCGGCTCATCGAGCAGCAGGTAGGCAAGATGAACCCGCTGCCGCTGATCCCGAGCTCGACCCTGGAGGGCATGGTCCTCCCCGCGGGCGGCCCGCTGAAGCTCTCGGCGTCGATCGACGACCTCTACGTCGGCATCAACGGCACCGACCTGACCCTCTCGGTCCGGTTCGCCTTCAAGGGCGACGCTGCCGCTTGACCGAAGTCACCGGCGTCGCGGCCGGATCCATCACCGGACACGTCCTCACCCCCCGCTCGGACGGGACGACCGCGTTCCTGCGCGACGCGAGGGTGACCTGGACGGACGGTCGCGTCGCGGGGCTCGCGTCCGGGACCGGCGAGCACCTGCTGGTCCCCGGGCTCATCGACGTCCACGTCCACCTCCCCCAGCACCGCGTCCGGGGCCGCTTCCAGGACGCGCTGCTGCCCTGGCTGCGCGAGAGCATCTGGCCCGAGGAGATGCGGTTCGCCGAGCGCGACTACCGCGAGGGCTGCACGCGGGAGTTCCGGGCCGGCCTCATCGCCGCGGGCACGACGTCCGCGATGGTCTACGGCTCGCCCCTGGGCGACTCGGCGTACGCGGTGCTCGAGGACCTCGCGCCCCTCTGCGTCAAGGGCGGCGACGTCCTCATGGACCGCAACGGCCCCGACGCCACCCTGCGCGAGGCGGCGTCGGCCGTGGACGAGGCGGCGGCCCACGTGGCGACCTTCGGGGAGCGGTACGCGATCACGCCGCGCTTCGTGCCCACGTGCTCATCGGAGCTGATGACCGCGTGCGGTGAGCTCCTCGCCTCCTCCGAGGCGCGCATGCAGACGCACCTGTCCGAGAACCTGGACGAGGTCGCCTGGGTGCGGGACCTGCACCCCGAGTGCGACTCCTATACGGACGTCTACGCCCGCCACGGGCTGCTGGGCCCGCGGTCGGTCTTCGGGCACTGCATCCACCTGTCGGACGCCGAGCTGGGGACGCTGGCGGCGTCCGGGTCGTGGATCGCGCACTGTCCGACGTCGAACATCGCCTTGGGCAGCGGGCGGATGCCCCTGGAGCGGATCCGTGCGGCGGGCATCCCCGTGGCGTTGGCGACGGACGTGGGGGCGGGCCCGGAGCTGTCGATGCTGCACGTGATGTCGGCCTGCATCGACGTACACCGAGGCGTCTGCGACGTCGCGCCCACCGAGGCGCTCGCCCTGGCCACCCGGGAGGGCGCCCGCGCCATGGGCGAGCCGGGGCGCGGCACGTTGGAGGTGGGCCGACACGCGGACGTCGTGGCCCTGCGCATCCCCGGCGGCCTGCGTCCGAGCGACGACGGAGACTCCGTCCTGCGACGGATCCTGGACGAGTTCGCGGACCGCTGGGACGACGCGGTGGCCGAGGTGATCGTCGGGGGGCGTCCGGTCGCCTGAGGAGGACTAGAGAGGTGAACCGCTTACCTCAGGTCGCCCCGGCGGATTGCGACTCCGTGGAGCGTCGTTGCTCCTCGGTCACGGGCCCCGGCCCGCTCCCTCGTCCCGCCTCGCCCACGAATCCACACTCTCACCGGGACTCCGCTTCGCTAAGCGGATCACCTCTCTAGTCGTTGGGCGCGCCCGCGTCGATCCAGTTGCGGATGCCGGTGCGGTGGTCCGAGCTCAGCGGCGTACCCCCGAGCGGCATCTGGCTCCCCGAACCGTTGGCCGGCGCCGCCAGCTGCGTGCCGTCGAGCTTGTGCATGAAGTAGCTGAGCACCGAGTCGGACGGGGTCACGCGGAGGAGCGCGGACTCGAACGCCGCGGCGCTCACGAGCTGGTTGTAGCCGCCGGTGCCGCCCAGCGAGTGGAGGCCGGTGGTGCCGCCGGTGGCGCTGTGGGAGGACCCCGTGTGGCAGCTGCAGCTCGCGCCCAGGAGCGTGTTCGTGAACGTCCAGGTGTACTCGTCGATGAAGGCGTCGCAGTCCTGGTCCACCCCGTCGATGGCCTCGGCGTTGCCCGGGAACAGGTCGTTGTCGGTGTCGTCGCAGTCGTCGTCGGCGTTGCCCACCGTGCCGTCGGGCCCGCAGGTGGTCACGCCGTCGTTGTCCGTGTCGAAGCCGTTGTCGACCGTGCCGTCGCAGTCGTCGTCCACCGCGTCGCAGACCTCGGTCACGCCGGGGTTCACGTTGGCGCCGGTCGCCGCGCTGTCGTCGCAGTCGTCGTCCGCGTTGCCCGCGATCCCGTCCGCCCCGCACGTCGTGTAGGTGTCGTTGTCCACGTCGAAGCCGTCGTCCACGCCGCCATCGCAGTCGTCGTCGATGGCGTTGCAGACCTCGGTCTCGCCCGGGTTCACGTTCACGCCTGTGGCGAGGGTGTCGTCGCAGTCGTCGTCGGCGTTGCCGGTGACCCCGTCGGGGCCGCAGGTGGTCACGCCGTCGCCGTCCACGTCGAAGCCGTCGTCCACGCCGTTCGCGCAGTCGTTGTCGGCCGCGTCGCACACCTCGGGGTTGCCGGGGAACGCGTGGGCGTTGTTGTCGTCGCAGTCCCCCGCGCAGATCGTGAAGGTGTCGTTGTCGGTGTCCGCGTTGCCCACCTCGGGCAGGCCGTCGCAGTCGTTGTCGGCGTTGTCGCAGGCCTCGCTGTTGCCGGGGAAGTTGTCGATGTCGTCGTCGTCGCAGTCGTCGTCGGCCGTGTCGAAGACGCCGTCGGGGCCGCACGTCGTGACCCCGTCGTTGTCGAGATCGGCGACGTTCGCGGCCACCTCGTCGTCGTCGCAGTCGCCGTCGCAGGTCGTGTCCCCGTCGTTGTCCACGTCGTCGACGTTGAGGGTGGCGTCGGTGTCGTCGCAGTCCGGGGTCGCGTCGCAGGTGGACGCGCCGTCCTGGTCGACGTCGTTGGGGTTGAGCGCGGGATCGGTGTCGTCGCAGTCGCCGCCGCACTCGCTCACCTGGTCGCCGTCGTCGTCGACCTCCTGGTCGAAGTCCACGCCGTCGCAGTCGTCGTCGCGGTTGCCGTCGCAGGCCTCGACGGCGTCGGGGTGCACGTTGGCGTTGTCGTCGTTGCAGTCCGCGTTCACGCCGCCGGGCACGCCGTCGTCGCCGCAGCTGTCGAAGCCGTCCTCGTCCCGGTCGTTGAAGTCGCCGGTGGTCCCGTCGTCCTCGGTGCCGCTGCAGTCGTCGTCCACGCCGTTGCAGATCTCGGTGGCGCCCGGGTTGACGTTCGGGTCGTTGTCGTCGCAGTCCTCGTCCTCGGGGAAGCCGTCCTGGTCCGCGTCCCGCAGGGGATCGGGCAGCGTCACGCTCGCGCTCGCCTGTCCGCCCACGGTGCCGTCCTCGAGGCTGGGGGTGACCGTGACCTCCCAGGTGTCGCCCAGCTCGGTGCGCGCGGCAGGGACCGTGTCCGACGTCAGATCGTCCTGGGCCTCGCCGTTGACGACCCAGGCGTACGCGTAGGTCCAGGTCTCGCCTTCGTCGGCGACGGGGGAGGTGACGATCGAGACCACGAGGGCGTCGTCGTCCCCCGGCTCGACGGGCTCGATCGCGACGCGGAGGCCGACTCCGGTGAAGTCCTCGCAGCCGGCGGTGACGAGGAGGGCGGCGAAGGCCGCGAGGAGGAGGAGCCGAAGACGGGAAGACATGGCCCCAGAATAGCCGCTAGGAGGCCCCTCGGTCGCGGGCGCGATAGCGGGCGGCGCCGTCCACATAGTGGCTCCAGGAGTGGTGGATCCAGGTGTGCTCCTCCGCGGTCGTGGCGCGGACGCGACGACCGGGGCTCCCCAGCACCAGGGAGTTCGGCGGGATGACCGTCCCCATCGTCACGAGCGCCCCCGCGCCGACGATGCTGCCCGCGCCGACGACGGCGTTGTCCATGACGATCGCGCCCATGCCGACGATGCAGTCGGACTCGACGCGGCAGCCGTGGAGGATCGCCCGATGGCCGACGGTGACCCGGGGGCCCACGACGGTCACGGACTTGCCGCCGGTGTTGTGCAGCACCGACCCGTCCTGGATGTTCGAGTCCTCCTGGATGTCGAGGAGGCCGTCGTCCCCGCGCAGCACGACCGTGGGCCACACCGACGCGCGCGGGCCGAGCCTCACCTCCCCGATCACCACCGCCGTGCGGTGGATCCAGGCGGTGGGGTCGACGTCCGGGAGGATGCCTTCGTAGGCCTCGATCAAGGGCCGTCGACCCAGCGGTTCAGGACCGTGTGGAAGTGGGAGATGGCGGCCTCTTCCTCGTGGAGGACCTGCGTCTTGAGCCGCCCGGTGGCGACGCCCGCCTGGAACCGGTCGAGCATCTCCAGATCCTCGGCGAGGATGTACCGGGACGCCGCGGCGGTCGCGTGGGCGCGCAGCAGCTCGAGCCCGCGGGCGCCCCGTCGCTTGCAGAAGAGGTAGTGCAGGCGGCAGGACGTCGCGTCGATGGGGAAGACCTGCATCACCGTGAGGTGGTACGGCAGCACGTTGATGAGGAAGTTGGGGAAGATCAGGTACTTGTGCAGCGCGGAGAGCTGCTTGTCCGTGTACGGGCCGCCGCGGGTGCACCGTCGGTCGAACGCGCGGCGCCAGGAGTAGGGGGCGATGTCGAGCCGCTGCCGCGTGTGGTCGCCGTAGGAGCGCAGGTCCGGGGCGTCGGAGACGTGCCGATTGATGGTCTTCGAGTGCACCACGGGCACGTGATAGAAGTCGACGACGTTCTCCAGCATCGCCTTCCAGTTCACGGGGACGGTGAGCATCTTCTCCTTGATGGCCCGCATCTCGCCCAGCGCGTAGGGCTCGAGCTCCTCCGGGATCCCCCCGAGCGTGTCGAGCAGGGGCGGGGCGTCGGTCGCGAGCGTGCCCCAGAGGAAGCCCATGAACTCCGCGGTGCGCACCGGGTGCAGCCCCATGCGCTCCTTGTGGACGCGCTCCATGCCCTCGGGTCGCGGGATGTGGGCGAGGCTGCCGTCCAGCCCGTAGCCCCAGCCGTGGTACGGACAGCGCAGGCAGTCGGTGGTGCCTCGCCCCTCGACGATGCGGGAGCCGCGGTGGCGGCAGGAGTTGTGGAACGCGCCGAGCTTGCCCCGGTCGTCCCGGATCACGACGATGGACTCGCCGACCTCGTCCACCGTCCAGTAGTCGCCGGGCCGGGGCGCGCGCCAAGTGGGGCCGAGGCAGAGCCAGGCGCGCTGGAAGATGCGCTCGCGCTCCCGCTCGAGGAACTCCGGGTCCGTGTACCGCGAGCTCGAGACGCGACGGACCGAGCGATGGGGTTCGAGGGGGGTGACGTTGGAGCGGGTCGGGGCCATGGGCTCTCCCCGAGATTAGCTGCCCGTGGCCGCTGCCGCTGTGACGAGACACGGGTTCGCGGTGGACCGAGCGGCGAGCGGGCGCAGCGGCGCCTGCGGGATCGAGTGGACGTTCGAGAATCCGAGGCTAAACTGACCTACAGAGGTCAAAGCCCGGCTTTTTCGGAGCCCTAACGGTCTTCGCTGGAGTCATCCCGTCAACCCCCGCAGGGAGGTAGCGTCCAAAGGTTCCAGTTGACACTCGCCCCCCGGGCCGGTCAACATGATGGCGCTGGCAGACAACCCACCCCGCATTTCGAGGAGGCATGGCATGAACTGGCGTCCCGCTCCGATTCCGAAGCCGACCCCGAAGCCCCGCCCCAAGTCCTAGGGCGGCGCCTCGCCCCTCGCCGGGGTTCTTCGCGCATCGGTTCACCGTTCGTGAAGTAGTCGACAAACTTCGTGTAGTACGCCGTCGCTTTTGCGACGGCGTTTCTACTTGGGGGAACCCTTCGGGTTCCTTGGGCGAACCCCGCTCTCGCCTCGCGGCTCGTGCGTCATTCGAGGCGCGGACGGCCGTCCGGGGGGCCTCAGGGGTTGATGGTGACTTCGGGCGGCGGCTCCGTGCAGGGGCCGCCTTCGATCGTTCGGGCGGTGGGGCCGCTCGGGCCGACGACGCGGATGTTGAGGCGCCAGCGGGGGGGGCGGCCCTCTTCGAGGCCCTGGTCGGTGCACGTGGGGGTGTTGGGCTCGAGCCACCGGACCGAGCCGACGTGGACGGACGGGTCGGTGACCCTCACCGAGGTCGCGGTCGTGGGCGGGATGCGGTAGCGGCGCAGCTCGAGGTGGTCGAACGACCACGCGCCGTCGGGAGTGAGGTGCTCGTCGGCCCAGGCCAGGCCCCGGGCGGCGGCGTCCGCGGAGAACTTCGGGCGGCCGAACATCCGCTCGTCCACCACCGCGACCCACAGCCGCGCGAAGTGCCCGTTCGCCGCGCTGGTCTCGAACGGGAGCGACTCGTCGATCGCCTCCAGAAACACACGCTTGCCGTCGATCTCCCACGCGAGGCCGTCGTCGCGGTCCACGAGCCGCGCGTCTCCCCGGGTCAGGTAGTGGCTCAGCGGCCCCCGCTGTCCCCAGAGCGGGAGCACGGCGACGGCGTCGCGGTCGGCGAGCTCGGCGAGGATCAGCTCGGCTGCGTCGTCGTAGGCGGGGCGCGGGCCCGCCTCCGGGGACACGGCCAGCCGGAACGCCGTGAGCGCCCACAGCAGGCCGCCCGCCACCACGAGCACGCGCTCGAATCCGCCCGCGCGGAACCCGGCCACGACGCCCACGGCCCCGCACCCCAGCAGCAGCGGGGCGAACCAGGAGACCCAGCGGAAGCCGTAGAACACGCGGCCGTCGAGGTGGTCGACCAGGTTGGCGTGGAAGAAGAAGGTGCCCCCCGCCCAAGCAGCGCAGGCCGACAGCAGGAGCAGGCCGATCTGGGCGTCCCGGCGCAGGATCGAGACGAGGCCGACGGCCGCCAGCCCGAAGCCCAGGACCGCGCCCGCGGCGCCGTCGGCAGGGTGTCCGCCGGCCGTGACCGTCGCGAACTCGCCGAGGAACGCCCAGCGGCCCGGATCGAGCGGATACACCGACGCGAAGAGGCGGGTGTCGAGCGCCACCGTGGCGAACGAGGCGAAGTGCAGGAACGACCACGCGAGGGGCAGTGGAGCGAGCAGGAGGACGGCCTTCAGCGCCCGCCGCCCCGCCTCGGACCACCGCGGGTCGGCGCGACGACGGGCCACGAACACGGCGAGCGCCACGACCTGCGCCGCCCCCAGGATCGCCACGGTGTAGTGCGAGAGGAAGCCCAGGACGAGGGCCGCCGCCCACCGTCGCCAGGCGCGGGCCGTGCCCTCCTCGAGCGCGACGATCATGAGCTCGAGGGAGGCCACCGACACCAGCGCGACGAAGGCGTAGGGCGTCGCGTCGGCCCCGGGATGCACGCCGGTGGCGGTGAGGGCGTAGAGCCCGGCGGCGACGAGGCCTCCAGCCGGATCCACCCGACGGAGCAGCCGATGGATCAGGACCACGGTGGCGATCGACGCGAGGAACGACGGCAGCCGCAGCGCCCAGGCCGCGTCCGTGACCAGCCCCACCGCCGAGAGCAGCGCGTGCCAGAGCGGGGGGTGAGTCACCTCCAGGCTGGCGGGCTCCAGCACCGCCTCCAGGAGCCGCTCGGCGAGGGGCGTCGCCACCGTGCCGTCGACGTCCACCGGCACGATCCGACGGGAGCCGGGGCCGTAGGTGTGCTCGATGAGCTCCAGGGCCCCCCCGAACAGCCGCGGGGCCCGGGCGATCGCGGCCGCGATCACGATCGACACCAGGCCAAGGCGCTCGCCGGGCAGCATCGGCGGCGCCTCGCCCCCGGCGCGGGGGGCTCCGGTGCGCCTGCCCGCGCCCGTCGAGGTCGCGCCCTCCTGCGGGCGAAGCAGCCGCAGCCCCAGCGCCCCGCCGCCGTACAGCAGGAGCACGAGCAGCACCGGAGCGAGCCACCAGCCCGCCAGGGGCTCGCCCGCAGCCCGGGCCGACGCCGCCGCCCTCGGGAGGGGGCGGAACCGCACGAAGCCGCGGTGGTCGGCGGCGATCGGGGCGAGGTCGTGGGGCACGTGGAACGTCAGGGGCGCGGCGCCGGCGCGGTGGATCGTCTGGCGCAGGAACACCCACACGTCGTCGTCGTGGTCGGGGAACGTCGCGACCCAGGTGCCGTCGCCTCGCACGTCGGCGGTGCCGAGGGGGGGGACGCCGAGGTCCAGGGACTCGAGGACGAGCACCTCGTACGTCGTGTCCGGCTCGATGGGCTGGACCGAGCCCCGCAGCTCCGCGGCCCCCGCGGGGACGCTCAGGAGCACGGTCCCGAAGACGGCCGCGAGGAGGACGTCTCGCCGGGGGGGCAGCGCGAGCCCGAGCCCCAGGAGGAGCACCCAGCCCACGGCCGCCGCGGCGAGCGACGGGAGCAGGCCGGGGGGCCGGAAGACCAGCCGGAACGTCGTGCGGCCCGCGGGCACCGCCACCCCCGTCTGGACCTGGTTGACGGGGAAGCTGCGCAGGGTGGTCGTCGCGGTCTCGGCGGTGCGTCCGGCGTGGGTCCGACGGGGGAGCACGACGACGGCGTCGCGGTCCGCTCGTACCGTGATCCGGTCGCCGTCGACGGAGCAGCGGGCGTCTCCGGGCAGGCCGGGGACCTCTCCTCCTTCGAGCACCCCGCGGGTCGTGCCCGCGGAGAGGCTCGCCGTCACCCGGGCGGCCGGGTCCTCGATGATCTCCCAGGTCGTCGGGAACCAGCAGGGCGGCGGCGGGGCTGCCGCCCGGAACGCGAGCTCCCCGCCCCACACGGCCACCGGGACCCCGTGCAGGGCCATCGTGCGGCTCCCGAGGGCGTCGGGCGCGGCGAACAGGGCGCGCAGCACGTCGGGGTCGCCCGTCACCGTCTGGAGCTGGTCCGCCAGGGGCGCGAGCGCCGCCGTCTGTCGTGCGGGGGGCAGCTTGCTGCGGCCCGCGAGGCCCCGCAGCCCGGTCGCGACGCCGTAGTGGGGGGGGATCGCGCGCCCCAGCAGGTCGGCCTGCATCGCGGGCGCGTCGACCTCGGGCACGCGCACGTCCCACTCCACTCCCGATCGCTCCGCCGCGTCGCCCGCGGCCGTGAGGGCCGAGTCGAACCCCTGCGCCAGGTCTTGGATGTCGAGGTAGCCGTCCTGGAGGAGCGAGGCGTCGACGGCGATGTCCGTGGTCGCGCGCAGGGGGGTCGACGGCACCACCACGTGGGCCCGCACGGCGAACGCGGTCAGGTCCGCCGCCACGACGACGAGCAGGAGCGCGCGGCGACGGCTCGGGGCGCCGATCCGCAGCAGGATCCAGGCGGCCGCGCCGATCGTCGCCGCCGCCTGCACCGCCCCGACCAACGCCGTGCCCACCGGCGCCTCGCTGCCGAGCAGGGCGCGGGCGAGGGGGCGGCCGACGGTCGTCGCACCGAGCACCCCGAGCACCACCACCACCGCCGGCGAGCGCAGTCGTCGCGCCCAGGCCCCCGCGGGCAGCTCGGCGGCGCGGTCCAGGGCGACGGCCCCGACGATGGCGACGGGGTACATCGCGAGGGCCGCGTAGACGATGTCCACGGGCGCCGAGAGGACGCGCAGGGGCGCGAAGATCCAGCGGAACCCGGGCACCGCGGAGGCGCCCGCCCCGAGCAGCAGGAGGGCCCAGACCAGCATGCGTCGCTCCCGCACCGCGACGACCCGCAGCCCCGCGAACACGAAGCCCAGGGCGAGGATCGGGCCGGGGGAGAGGTCCCGGATCAGCACGCGCGGAGTCGGCGCGAGCCAGCCCGCCAGGTTGCCGAGGCCGAGGGCCTGATCGACGGGCAGCCCGCCGCTCCGGGCGCCCGCCTCCGCGAGCTCGAGCAGCATCGGCGCGTAACCCGGCGCGCCCGCGAGGAGCCCGAGCGCCCCCACGATCGCGGCGCCTCGGAGGTCCCGGCCGCGCACGACGGCCCACAGCGCGAGGGCCGCCCCGGCGGCGGCGGCGACGCGGAGGTGGGTCCCGAGCAGCAGGAGGGCGACGGCGCCTCCGGCGAACGCGAGCAGTCGCCGCCGTCGTCGGCCTTCCGCGTCCGCGGCGAGGTGGAGGCACCCCAGCGCGACGGGGAACCAGACGAACGTGGGCCAGGCGTCGAACTGGGCGTCGATCACGGCGGACGCGCCCACGGGGCCCACCACGACCGCGAGCGCCGCGGCGGTGGCGGCGGGGGTGCTCGCACCGTGCACGCGGGCGGCCCACCGGGTGGCGAAGAACGCCCCCACGGCGTGCAACGCCGTCGCGATCAGCAGGGCGGGCAGGGCGGGGAGGAGGTACGCGAGGACCACCCCGGGATAGAAGGGCCCCATGGGGACGACGTCGGCGAACAGCGAGACGCCGCCGAGCTTGCCGGGGATCCACCAGGGCGAGACGCCCGCGCCGAACGCGTGACGGAGCCACTCCCACGACGGCAGGGCGTAGTACAGCGCGTCGTCGGGCACGTCCACGCCGTCGGCGGTGAGAAGGGGGGACAGGAGCGCGAGGAGGGCGACCCCGGCGACGGCGAGCTGCGTCCTGGGGTCCTCCCATCGGCTCATCGGTCCCAAGAGTAGACGACCGGGGCGCCGGGGGCGTTCGGTGCCCGCGACGTCGCTCCGAGGGGTGGGCTAGCATCGCGCCCACTCGCTCGGAGACCGCCATGCGTCGACTGCTGCTGCCCTCTCTCACCCTCCTCGCCGTGTCCTTCGGGGTGGTGGGCTGCCCTCCCGGGAACCCCGACGACGGCGGGGACGACGACACCGTGGACGACGACGACGCGGTGGACGACGACGACGCGACCGACGACGACGACGCTGCGTCCATCACGGTGATGGGCCTCGCGGTCGATCCGGCCACACAGCAGGGCGTCCCCGGAGCCACGATCACCAACCTCGGCACCGGGGAGTCGACGACCACGAACAACGAGGGGACCTACGAGATCGAGGCCGCGCCGGGCTCCGTGACGGAGATCCAGGCCGAGTTCTTCGGGCGGCTGACCGCGACCGCGTACATCGACACGGCGTGGCAGACCAACATCCAGACGGGCCTGCTGCACCCGCTGATGCCCACCGACATGGTCGAGCAGCTCTACAGCGGGATCCTCGAGGACACGTACGACGACACCCAGGGGATGCTCTGGGTGGCGGCCAGCGGAGACAACAGCGCGGTGCCCGCGGGCGCGACCGTCTCGATCTCCGTGGACCACCTGGGCCCGATCCTCCTGGGTCAGGGCCCCCCGGTGGTCGCCGACGCCGTGTTCGGGACCGATACGAACTTCGTCGGCTTCATGGGCATCGACCCCGCCGATGTGGAGGTCGAGGTCGAGTTCGACGGCGGGCAGTGCACCGGCCGCAACGAGGTGCGGGTCGTGTCGGACACGATGACCTTCGTGAGCTTCAACTGCGCCGCCCTCGTCAAGGGCGACGACGACGACTCCGCCCCCGGCGACGACGACGACTCCGCCCCCGGCGACGACGACGACTCCGCCCCCGGCGACG
>CAZUHI010000015.1:86398-142319 GCA_964620495.1 uncultured Rickettsiales bacterium
GGCGACGACGACGACTCCGCCCCCGGCGACGACGACGACTCCGCCCCCGGCGACGACGACTCGGCGCCCGGCGAGTAGCGCTCGAATCCCGAGAGCCCCGGAGGGGCGAGCGCCAGGGATTCGCCCAAGGAACCCGAAGGGTTCCCGACGACGACTCGGCGCCCGGCGAGTAGCGCTCGAATCCCGAGAGCCCCGGAGGGGCGAGCGCCAGGGATTCGCCCAAGGAACCCGAAGGGTTCCCGACGACGACTCTGCTCCGCCCGAGTAGCGGGCCGACCCTCCTCACCCCCCCCACGCCTTCACGAGGGCTCGGTACTCCTCGTCCAGGGCTCGGGCCGTCTCCGCGGCGGAGCGCGCCGCCTCCTCGGCGGCCTGCTGCTCCCGAGCCGCCTCGGCCGCGGCCTCGTCGGTGCGCGCCCGGCGCTTGCGCTTCTCGGCCGCCACCGCGATGCCGGTGGACTTCGCGGCGGCGCGGTTCGCGTTGAGCTTCTGCAGCCGGAGGGCGCGGATCTCCGCGGACCCGTGCAGGGCGGGGATCTCCAGCGCGCGGAAGCCCTCGGGTCGGTGCCCTGGGTGCTCCTCGGCGTACGCGACCGCGGCCTCGATCGTCGGGCCCGACCACGTCGCGCAGGGGACGGGGACCATGTCGCCCGAGAGGCCGACGAAGCCGCTCGCGTCCACGGCGAAGGTGCACGTGGTGAGGTACTCCCCGTCGCGCACGACGTGCACCGCCCAGTTGCCGACCCGGGCCCGGAGCTGCTCCGTGGTGACTCCGTCGGGGCCGCCCCACACCCGCAGCGGCAGGACGACGGGCGTGTGGCTCTCGAAGAAGTGGATGTCGATCTCCCACGAGAACGTCCCCGCCCGGGCGCCCTCCAGGTCCCAGAGCATGTCCACGCGGGTCTTCTCCTGGCGCAGGTCGACGGGGAGCGTGATCCAGAAGGGCTGCTCGCGGCTCCCGTCGACACCGAAGGGCCGGGTGTTCGTGCGCAGCGCGGCCTGGGTGGGGACCCGCGCCTCGATCCCGAGCCCGAAGCCCCCGGTGGTGGCGATGCGCGAGAGGCGGAACGGGACGCGAGTCTCCAGCTCGGCTCCGCCGTCGGGCGACACGACGATCCGGAGGACGTGCTCCCCGGGCTCGGTGTCCAGGAGCAGGTCCGCCCGCTCCCCCCGCAGCCGGTGGCCGGCGGCCCCCGCGTTGCCCACGCGGCCGACGTCGCCGCCCTGCATGAAGAACCGCCCCTCGCTCTTCTCGGCGATCACCTCCCCCTCGCGTAGGACCTGGACGCTCAGATCGCCCGTGATCGCCCCCACCGCCGGGGCCGCCAGGTAGGCGCCGTAATACAGGGCGGTGCCGGGAGACTCGTCGTCGCGGCCCGTCTCTCCGCGCTCGGGGCGCGCGTCGAGCTCGACCCCCCCGGCGAGGAACCGCAGCCCGGTGTCCTGGGGGACGGCCGTCCGGGAGCGCGCCTCCGCGGAGTCACCGCACGCCCCGAGGACGGCGCTCAGGCGCTCCGTGATGCCCGGATCGGTCGGGGCCTTGCACCAGGCCGGGCCGAGATTCTCCAGGGCACTCGAGCACCGCTGCGCGCTCGCGTTGCCCGAGAGCACCTCGTCCACGTGCGGCCCCGCCCAGGCGACGAGGCTGCCTACCGAGTTGACCGACTGCATCGCCTCCGAAGCGCAGTCGACGAGGTCCGGGCCCGACGCGGGCGCCGACCCCGCGGGCGCAGGCGCCGACCCGGCGGGGGCGGGCTGCGGCGTGGAGGGGGCGGAGGCGGACGCGGCGCACGCGGCGAGGACGTCCGTGAGCCGGTCGCCCAGCCCGTCCTTGTCGGGGTCCTTGCACCACGCCGCGCCCAGGTACGAGCGCGCCTTCCCGCAGGCGAACTCCGACGGGTTGCCGCCCAGGATCTCGTCCGCGTGGGTCTTCGCCCAGGACAGGAGGCTGCCGACGGAGTTCGGGGACTGGACCGAAGGGTCGGCGCAGTCGACGAGGGGCTCCGCCCCGGCGGGGGCCGAGGCGAGGACGAGGAGGACGAAGAACGCGGTGCGCATGGAGCCGGGGACCTCTCCGGTCGACTCCACCACGCGCGGGCACGCCCCGTCCACTCCGCCCGCGGGACTCAGGGCGGGGGCGCCGGCCCAAGGGCGAGGACCTCGACCATCGCCTCCGCCACGGCGCGGCCGAGGATGCGGTTGCCTGCCGCCGTGAGGTGCTCTTCGCCGCGGATGAAGTAGCGGTCTTCGTGGTCCACGAGGACCGGCCAAGCCGAGCTCACGTCCACCACCGCGACGTCGTGATCCGCGAGCAGATCATGCGGCGGCGTACACCCGTCGCACCACGGCTGGGCCGCGTACGCCGACCGATCCGACAGCAGCACCGCCGCGGTTCGATACCCGTCGGTCGTGCCTCGCGCGTGCAGCCGCTCCAGGGCGTCGAGGAATCGCTCGGCGGGAGGAGCGGCTCCCTCGGGGACGGGCGGGCCGCCGCGCAGCGGCCCGGTCAGGACCCAGAGCAAGCGGGTCGTATAGACGCGCTGCAGGAGGAAGCGCCCGAGCGTGGAGTCCCCGCCTCCGTATCCGCAGTAGGAGTCCTGGGGGCTCAGGTCGTTGGTGAAGACCCCCACCAGCACCACGTCGGGATCGACCCGCGGAGCGACGCGAAGGGCGTGGGCGACGGACTGGGGGGTGCCGTGGCCCGGCACGCCGAAGTTGAGGACCTCGACGTCGACGCCCCGCTCCCCCAGGGCGGCCCCCATCGCCGCGGGCCAGGACTCGTCCTCCTCCACGCCCTGGCCGAACGTGAACGAGTCCCCGAAGGTCGCGATCCGCAGCCGGCCCGGGGTCTTGTCGGGCACCTCCGCCCCCCGCCCCCCGAGGGAGTTCACGCGCATGCGGGTGGGGGGCACGCGCAGCAGCCAGCCCGTGTACTCGATGTCCGCGCCCGGGCGCAGCTCGAGGCACACGTCCGGGTCGTCCGCCCGCTGGAGCAGGTGGGACTGGGCGAAGTTGCCGAGGATCGCGTGCAGGCCCGCCTCGAAGAGCAGCGCCCCGATCGCGGCGATGAGCAGCCCCCGCGTCCACCGTCGGCGCCGGTTCGACCGCCGTTCCTGTTCCGAGCCGCGTCCCGCCATCGCCGCTCAATCTATATCGGGTGAGCGGGGGGCGCGGGCCCGGGGGCATGATGCGCCCGTGCGAGTCGCCATCGTCCAAGCGGGGGCCGTCGACGAGTCGCTGGCTCTCTGCGATCTCGCGGGCGAGCTGGGGGCCGCGGGCCACGACGTGGGGCTCGTCCTGGAAGCCCAGGAGCGCGACTTCGACGGGGCCGTGGCTCGACTGCGGCCGGACGTGGTGTTCGTGCAGGCCGCGTTCATGGGCGAGCGCTGGCTGCGGCGGGTGCTCCCGAGGCTCCCGGACGGCGCGCCCACCGTCCTCGTGGGGACCGCGGCGACGTTCGACCCCGACCTCGTGCTGCGGGTGGGCGCCTGGGGCGCGCTGCAGGGCGAGCTCGACGACTCCGGTCCCGCCCTGCTCGCCGCCCTGGACGGCGGATCCCTGGACGCGGTCCCCGGCCTCGTGCGCCCCGACGGCCGCGGAGGGACCACGACCGTCCCGTGGGGCGACCCGCCCGGAGACTTCGACGCGCGCCCTCTGCCCGACCGCGCGCTGTACTTCGATCGCTACCCCGTCCTCGGGCGGTTCCCCTGGAAGCGGTTCAACACCGGCCGGGGCTGCGTCCACTCCTGCGGCTTCTGCTACCTCCCCGGCCTCCGGGAGAACTACGGTGGCGCGTCGGCGGCCGTGCGGCGCAAGTCCGTGGGTCGCGTCATCGCCGAAGTCCAGGCCGTGCGCGCCCGCTGGCCCCTCACCCACATCCACTTCGCCGACGACCTCTTCGCCCCCCGTCGCGCCTGGCTGGAGGAGCTCGCGGAGCGGTTCCCCCGCGAGGTCGGCGTGCCGTTCTCTTGCAACACCTCCCCGGAGACGATCACCGAGAAGAACGCGGTGCTGCTCGGCATCGCCGGGGCGAGGGTCGTGGGGATCGGCGTGGAGACCGGCACCGAGCGCAACCGGAACGAGCTGCTCGGACGCCCCACGAAGGACGAAGCGATCCGGAAGGCGGCGTCGCGGCTCAAGGCGCAAGGGGTGCGGCTCCTCACCTTCAACATGATCGCGAACCCCGGGGAGACCGTGGAAGACGCGATCGCCACCGTGCGCCTCAACCAGGAGCTCGGCACCGACTTCCCCCGCGTCAACCTCGCCTACCCCGCGCCGGGCTCCCACCTCGAGGACCTGATGGCGGCGCGGGGCATGGCGCCGATCGCCCCGGACGCTCACGAGCGGTCGGACTGGCGCGCCTGGTGCGCGGAGGGCGACCCGGTCCCCTACGAGGTCCTCGCCCGGCTCTTCCGGCTCGCCGTGAGGCGGGGCCTGTCCGAGTCCGTCCTGCGCCGCCTCATGACGCGGATCCCCGACGCCCGCTGGTTGCTCCCCCTGGTCTTGTACGATGCGAGTGTCGAGATGCGGTGGAGCGGCGTGCCGCTGTGGGAGGCCCTGCGCTACGGATGGCGCGTCGGTCCCCCCAACCGCCGAGTGACCTACCACGAGAGCCTCCCCTGATGGTGTGGAAGAAGCGCTCCGGCCGGAGCGACGAAAAGGCGACCAGGCCCTTCCCCGGCGCGGACGTGTCTGCGTCCGGGGAGCACGAGCCGGCGCCCGATCTGGTGACGCGGGACACCTTCGAGAAGGCGGACGAGCCCGCCCCGCTGGTGCTCGTGGTGGTGGACGGCCGCCCGGGCGCGACCGCCCCGGAGACCGCGTTCCGGGCCCTCGGCTACCGCACCCAGGTGGTGCAGGCGGGGCCGGACGCCGTGTTCGCGCTGGACTCCGAGGCGCCCGAGGTCGTGTTCCTCGACTGCTGGCGCAGCGAGATGGACCCGATGACCTTCCTGACGGTCGCGCAGCGCATGCACCCGGACCTGGGGTCGTCCGTGATCGCCCTCGTGCCCGCCGACGACGACGGCTTCCGACGGGGGCTGCTCCAGGACGCGGGCGTCGAGGCGCTCGTCTCGCCGCCCCTCACGGCGGGCGGCGTGGCGGGCGCGGTGGGTCAGGTGCGGCTGCGCGAGCTGGCTCCCCTGGGGGCGGCGACGGTAGGCGAGACCGAGGGCGTGTCCGTGGTGGACGAGCCCGAGCCCACCAGCCGCCTCACGGTGCTGCCGTCGTCGGAGATCCGCCCCCCCGGCGAGGTGATCGACGGCCGCTACGTGGTGCGCGGGCTGCTCGGCAAGGGCGGCGCCGCCCACGTCTATCGCGTGCTGGACAAGGTCCGCGGGGAGGAGCTGGCGCTCAAGCTCCTCAAAGCCAACGCCCTCGACCCCCACGCCGAGAGGCGCTTCGAGCGGGAGCTGCGGATCCTCGCCTCGATCCGGAACAAGAGCGTCGTCCAGACCTACGACAACGGTCGGCTGGACGGTCGCCCCTACTTCACCATGGAGGCGCTGGACGGCCGGACCCTGCGGCAGTTCATGCGGGACGTGCCCGGTCCGGAGCTCCCCCTCCGCTCCGCCATCGAGCTCCTGCTGCACGTGTGCCGGGGCCTCGCCGCGACGCATCGCATGGGGGTCATCCACCGCGACATCAAGCCGTCGAACCTGTTCGTCATCGGCGACGGCCCGCTCGTGAAGCTCACGGACTTCGGCATCGCGCGGGACGACAACCCCAGCTCCGCCATGACCACGCTCGGCATCGTCGTCGGCACCCCGGGCTACGTGGCGCCGGAGCGGCTGGTGGTGGGAGGTCCCCATGCGCCGGCGTCGGACATCTTCAGCCTCGGCGTCGTCGGGTACGAGCTCTTCGCTCGTCGCCGCCCCTTCACGGGCCGCAACCCGGCCGACCTGCTTCGCGCCATGACCGAGGAGAAGCCCATGCCCCTCCCGAGGACCGACTCGCGCGTCCCGCACTCGCTGGACGCCCTGCTGCGCTCCATGATCGCCTCCGAGCCCGCCCTGCGACCGCCGAGCGTGATCGAGGTGGCCGCCGAGCTCCGCCGCATCCGGTCGGCGCTGTGAGGCGGCTCCTCCTGCTGCTGCTGCCGCTGGGCCTGCTCGCCTGCGATCCGCCCCGCGAGGGCGACGAGGCGGGCGAGTGCGACGACCGGATCGACAACAACGGCGACGGCCTCATCGACTGCGCCGACGAGCAGTGCCTGCGGGCACCCGCGTGTGCGGGCGACGACGACGACGCGGTGGACGACGACGACGCGGTGGACGACGACGACGCGGTGGACGACGACGACGCGACGGACGACGACGACGCGGCCCCCGGCGACTGGATCGCCGTCACGGCGGGCGACTTCCACTCGTGCGCGCTGGGCGACCTCGGGGGCGTCGTCTGCTGGGGCTGGAATCACGCCGGCCAGGGCACGCCCCCGGCGAACGTCGACCTCGTGAACCTGGGCTCGGGCTGGTCCCACACGTGCGGGCAGGACGAGGGCGGCGTCGTCCACTGCTGGGGCGTGGACGCGGAGCTCGACTGGGAGCAGGCCGTGGCGCCGAAGGACTCCTTCGCCTCCATGGGCGTGGGCTCCCACCACACCTGCGGCGTGGGCAAGG
The DNA here is from genome assembly GCA_964620495.1 of uncultured Rickettsiales bacterium. Lineage (GTDB taxonomy): Bacteria > Myxococcota_A > UBA796 > UBA9615 > UBA9615 > CAZEKB01. The sequence continues at coordinate 93,016 of CAZUHI010000015.1, forward strand.
ACGGCGCGGCGACGTGCTGGGGCCGCAACAAGGACGGCCAGACGGACGTGCCCGCGGGCTCCTACCGCGAGATCCAGGGCGGCAAGTTCCACACCTGCGGGCTCACCACAGACGACGAGATCGTGTGCTGGGGCGACGACAGCGAAGGGCAGCTGGCCGCCCCTCCCGGCCCCTACGACCACTTCGGGGTGGGCGAGTTCGCGGCCTGCGGCGTGCTGAGCGCGGGCGGGGTCGTCTGTTGGGGGCTCGACGTGGCGGATCTGCTCCAGCCGCCGCAGGAGGAGTTCACCCTCATCACGGTCGGCAAGGCGCACGCGTGCGGCCTCAACCCGACGGGCAGCGTCACGTGCTGGGGCGGCGACCGCAACGGCGAGACGGCGGTGCCCGCGGGATCGACCTGGCAGACGATCGACGCGGGCTCGGGTCACACCTGCGGCGTCACGACGGGCGGGGAGCTGGGCTGCTGGGGCAGCAACGAGACCGAGGAGGGCGTGGAGGTCGGCCAGGCCACCCCTCCCGACTGATCCGGAGCACCCGACGCCTCACCGGCCGCGCAGCTCGACCACGGGCGCCGGGCCCGTGCACGGCCCCCCGACGACCTGCAGCCGCAGGGCCTGCTCCACGCGCGTCGCCGTCACCTGCGCGTCGGCATGGCGCACCACCTCCGGGATGGGCGCGGCGAGCGGCAGGGGCACCCGCAGGTCCAGGTACCAGTGCGTCGGCGCGTCCGGCTGCAGCAGCGGATCCAGGGCGACCTCCTCCCAGTCCACGCACCCCGGGCTCATGGGGGCCTGCAGCCCCATCGTGGCGTCCAGGACGTCCGCGGGGGCCACGGGCTCGGTGGCCGCGAACGGCGGTCGCGCGGCGTCCCGAGGATAGGTCCGGGAGTTGAGGACGACCCGGTCGGCGGAGAAGCGCTGCGCTTCCCCCTTGCCGAGGATGCGGCCCTCCCGGGGGACCTCGTAGAGGATGAGGCGGATGCCGTCGACGGAGGTCTCTTCGACCCGGCGCATGCGGCTGTCGGCCCACCGCAGCGCCTGCTCCGCGACCGGCGCGGAGAACTTGTCCCGGCCGAACATCGTCTCCTCGATCACCGCGACCCACAGCCTGCGGTAGTGGGGGTTGAGGGCCGTCGACTCGAACGTGAGCGACGGGTGCACCGCCTCGATCGTGAGCCGCTTGCCGTCCACGCGCCACACGGCCTCGCCCTCGGACGGGGCCCGGGTGAGCTGCGCGCTCTGGAAGAAGTAGTGACCCAGCACGCCGCGCTGGAACCACGTGGGCAGCGAGGCCACGGCGTCGCGGTCCTCGACGTGCTCGAGGATGTAGTCGGCGGCCGCGCGGTAGTCGGGCCGTCGCGGCTCGGTGAGCTGGATCACCGTGCCGTGGCCGATGCCCAGGAACCACACGCCCGCCAGGATCGCTCGCAGGAGGCCCGGACCGGCCCCCCGCACGGCCCCCAGCACGCACAGCCCGAGCAGCACCGGGTGGTACCAGGAGACCCACCGGAAGCCGTAGAAGACGCGGCCGCCGAGGTGCTCGCGCACGTTGTCGTAGAAGAAGAAGACGCTGAGCAGGAACACGACCGTGCAGGCGACGCCGAGCATCCCGAGGACGCGGGTGGGGCCGGGCGCGTCGCGGTCTCGGGGCGCCCAGGCGCGGTGCAGCCCGAGCAGGAGCAGCACCACGACGGCCGCCAGCGCCCACCGGGGCCCGTCCGCGCGGACGCCCGCGGTGACCGCCACGAAGTCGCCCAAGAAGGAGAGCGGGCCCGGGTCGGGGGCGTAGGTGTCGGCCACCAGGCGGGTGTCCTGCGCGACCGTCGGGAACGTGGACAGGTGCAGCCATGTCCAAGCCAGGGGGACGATCGCGAGGGCGAGCGCGGGACCGGTGGCGAGGCGCACGGCGCTGGGCCACCGCGGATCCGCGCGCCCCGCCCACGCCGCCGCGAGGAGGGCTGCGAGACCGGCCAGGCCCACGAAGGCGACGTTGTAATGCGCGAGGAAACCGAGGATCAGCACCCCGAAGAAGTTGCGCCAGGCCCGCGCAGTGCCCCGCTCGAGGGCGGCGAGCATGGTGTGGATCATCGCCATGGCCGCCAAGCCCACCGCGGCGTAGGGGGTGGCGTCCTGCCCGAAGTAGATGGCGGGCGACGCGAGGGCGAAGACGGCGGCGGCGGCGAGGCCGGTGGCGGGGGACCGGCGCCGCAGGATCGCGTGGAGGAGGAGCAGGGTCGCGATCGACGCCGCGAGGCCGGGGAGGCGGAGGAACCACGCCGCGCGACCGAGCAGCCCCATCACCCCCATGAGGCCGTGGTACAGCGGTGGATGCACGAGGTCGAGGCAGTAGAGCTGCGACATCTCCCACAGCATCCCGCCCACGGCCGCGAGCCCCGAAGCCCCGCCGCCGAAGGGGCTGGGGCGTCCGATCCCCGGCAGGTACGAGACCTCGAGCAGCTCGAGGCTGTCGGAGAACATCCCCCAGAACCGGAGCGCCAGGGCCGCCGCGAGGATGGCGAGCAGCGCCCGCTTCTCTGCGGCCGTCGGGGGCTCGGGGAGCCCGCGGTCGCGCAGCGGGGCGGCGTCCTTGCCTCGACCGTCGAATCGAGCGAGGGCGCGACGCACCCCGAACCCGAGGCCGAACAGGCCGAGCGCGAGCAGGCCGAGCTTGGCCAGGACCGCGGGGGCGAAGGAGACCCGCGACCGCGTCATCAGGAGCGCGGGATCGATCGCGTACATGTCCACGGGCCCCGGGGCGACGTCCGGCGGGTGGGGCAGCAGGGAGTGGGGCAGGAAGTGGTCGATGGGAGGGCCGGCCGCGGGGCGGTAGCGCTCGTGCAGGAAGATCCAGTAGGGGGCCCCTCGAGGGTCCCAGTCCACCGCCCAGGCGCCGGTCTCGGGGTCGACGTCGGCCACGGCGGCGGGCTGGCCGTCGGCCGTGAGGTCCAGATCGGTGACGATCCACACGGTGTGATTCGCGTCCGAGGAGGCCTCGAGGATGCGCCCCGAGAGGTGCAGCGGCGCGGACGCGGCGGGCGCCGGGGACGCGAGCAGGGCCGCGGTCGTGAGGACCGCCGCGAGGAGAGCCCGCCAATGCACGGGGGCAGTGTAGACAGCCTCCCGTCTCCCCGTGATAGACCCCCTCTCGTGCGACGGCCCCTGCTCTGCTTCTCGCTGCTCTCGCTGATGGCCGTCGGCTGCCCCGCGGAGCGGCCGGGTCCGGCGCAGGACGGCGTCGACCGCGAGCGCCGCGAAGAGAACAAGCTGCCCGTGACGCAGCGCTCCATCACCGTCACGGTCGCCCCGCACGAAGACGTCCCCGAGCAGGCCGCGCTCGTATTCCTGGGCTTCGTCGAGGACCAGGTGGAGGGGAACCACCCCAAGAAGGGCAAGCCCCCCGCCTTCTACTGGGCGACCGAGAGCCGCAGCATCGAGCCGTCCATGACGTTCGACGCCCCCCTGCCGGACGACATCCACCTGCTCGTCGTCCTCGACGGCGACGGCGACGGGCGCCCCGCTCCGGACGAGCGCAGCACCGCGTTCCTGTCGGGGCTCGAGGGGGAGACGCTGGCGCTGTCCATCGATCGCGCCTTCGGGGATCTCGGCGGTCCGGCCCGCGGCGGGCCCGAGCGGGACGTGGTCGTGGACGTCTCGCGCGTGGGCGACGCGGTGAAGGGCGAGGTCGCTCCGTTGATCCTCGGCTACGAGGCCGACGGCCTGCGCAACGGGATGCCCCGCGCGGGCGTCGTCCCCGCCTTCTTGTGGGCCGGGGAGCCCACGAAGTTCGCCGAGACGCTCGCCTTCCGCGCGCCGCTCCCGGGCACGCCGGGCCTGGACGTCATCCTCATGCTCGACACGGACGGCGACGGGCTGCCGAGCCCCGAGGAGCCGCTCAGCCCCGTGGTGGAGGACTTCACGGCGCCCGCCGAGGGGACCCCCTGGCGCGTCGAGGTCGACCGGCTCTTCAAGCCCGCGCGCGCCGATCAGCGGGGGCCCGCCGGCCAGGAGTCCGACCTCCCCGGGGCAGGCCGCTCCGTGCGGGTGATGGTGGACGCCGACCCGCGCGTCACCGTGAAGCAGTCCAGCATCCTGTTCCTGGGGTACGAGGACGTGGACGTCGAGGGCGGCAAGCCCATGCCGGACGCTCACGCCGCCTTCCAGTGGCGCGTGCTCGAGCCCGAGTTCCCGTGGCCGATGACGGTCGAAGCGCGAGTCCCCCGCGAGGGCGTGTTCTTCGTGGTGGTGGACATGAACGGCGACGCCCAGGCGTCCGTCGGGGACCTCACCACCGCGGCGCTCTCCGCCCCCGACCCCAAGACGCTCGGGGACGCCCTGAACGTGGTCCTCGACCGCACCTGGGCCTTCGCCGACGAAGCGGAGGACGAGGGCGAGGGCGAAGAGTGACCGACCGTCTGCTGCGCGGCATCTCCCGCGACAAGCTGCATCGGGTGTTCGTCGCGCGCACCACGGACGCCGTCCAGGAGGCCGTCACCCGGCATCAGCTGGCGGGCGTCCCCGCCATGGCCCTCGCCCGCGGCATGACCGCCGCCCTCATGGCCGCCGCCACGGATCCCGAGTGGCATCGCGTCTCGTTCCAGTGGGTCACGCGCGGCGCGCTCGGGACCATGCACGTGGACGTGCGGGCGCCGGGGGCGCTCCGGGGGTACGTGAACCTCGCCGAGGACGCCGCCGAGTCGGTGGGCCGGCCGCTGGTGGACTGGGTCCGTCCGGGCGTGCTCGTGGCGCTGCGGCAGGAGGCGAGCGGGCGGTACAGCCAGGGGCAGATCGCGATCGACCCCGGGGAGGTCGACGTGGACGTGGAGACCTACCTGCGCCGGTCCGAGCAGGTGGCGTCGGGGCTGCGGGTGCTCGCCGCCGAGGATGCCGCGGGGGGGCCTCGGGACGTCGTCGGCGTGCTGGTGCAGACCCTCCCGGGCGGAGACCCGGGGCGGGCGATCCTTCCGGCGGAGTTCGGCGAGCGTCGGCGCGGCCCCGGCCCCCTGGAGGAGCTCGCGGCGGCGGCCCTCCCGGGCATGGAGATCGACATGGTGGCGGAGACGCGCCTGCGCTTCGCGTGCGCCTGCAGCCGGTCCCGGGTGGAGATGAGCATCCGCCTCCTCGGGGCGTCGGACCTGGAGGACATGATCGCGCAGCACGAGGGCACGTCGGTCCGCTGCGAGTTCTGCGCGAGCGTCTACGACGTGTCCGTGGCGGACCTCGGGCGCATCCTCGAGGGGCTCGAGCAGCACCCCATCGGCGAGGCCTAGCGGCTACTCCGGGTAGGAGAGCTCCAAGCCGTCTTCCCAGTCGTCGGGCACCGGGTCGGGCCTCGTCCTGCGGTCCACGTGCACGCTCCCGCCGTCGACCAGCGCCCCGAACAGCAGCTCGTCGGCCAGGGCCTTGCGGATGTGCTCGTGGATCACCCGGGACATGGGCCGCGCGCCGAACTTCGGGTCGTACCCCTTCTTCGCGAGCCACTCCTTGGCCGCCTCGGACACGTCGAGCGCGACCTTCTTCTCGGCCAGCTGCCCGTCGAGCTCCAGCAGGAACTTGTCGACGACCAGGCGCACGATGTCCGGGGGAAGGCCCTTGAACTGCACGATGGCGTCCAGCCGGTTGCGGAACTCCGGGCTGAACACCCGCTCCAAGGCCTTGTTCTTGCCCTGCTTGGCGCCCGGCGCGGAGCCGCCGAAGCCGACCTTGTTGCGGTCGGCGTCTCGCGCCCCGGCGTTGGTCGTCATGATGATGACCACGGAGCGGAAGTCGGCCTTGCGCCCGTTGTTGTCCGTCAGCGTGGCGTGGTCCATGACCTGCAGCAGGATGTTGAAGAGGTCCGGGTGGGCCTTCTCGATCTCATCCAGCACCAACACCGAGTGCGGGTTCTTGACGATCGCGTCGGTGAGCAGCCCGCCCTGGTCGAACCCGACGTACCCCGGCGGCGCCCCGATCAGGCGACTCACCGTGTGCTTCTCCATGTACTCGGACATGTCGAAGCGGAGGAAGTGCACGCCCATCACCGAGGCGAGCTGCTTCGCGAGCTCGGTCTTGCCCACGCCGGTGGGGCCGGAGAAGAGGAAGCTCCCGATGGGCTTGTCCGGGGCGCCGAGCCCGCTCCGGTTCATCTTGATGGCGGCGGTGACGGTCGAGATGGCCGCGTCCTGCCCGAAGATCAGGAGCTGGAGATCCCGCGCCAGGTCCTTGAGCTTGACCTTGTCGTCCTTGCTCACCGTGCGCGGGGGGATGCGCGCGATCTTCGCCACGACCTTCTCGATGTCCTTCGGCCGGATCGTCTTCCGCCGCTTGCTCGCGGGTTGGAGCATCACGTACGCGCCCGCCTCGTCCAGCACGTCGATCGCCTTGTCCGGGAGCTTGCTGTCGTTGATGTGCCGGGCGGCCAGCTCCGCGGCGGCGCGCAGGGCGGCGGTGGTGTAGCGGATGCCGTGGTGGTCCTCGTACCGGTCCTTGAGGCCCTGGAGGATCTTCACCGTCTCCTCGACGGTCGGCTCCACGATGTCGATCTTCTGGAAGCGACGCGCGAGGGCCCGGTCCTTGCCGAAGGCCGACTTGTACTCGGCGAACGTGGTGCTGCCGATGCAGCGGAGCTCCCCCGAGGACAGCGCGGGCTTGAGCATGTTGCTCGCGTCCATGGTCCCGCCCGACGTGGCCCCGGCGCCCACGACCGTGTGGATCTCGTCGATGAAGAGGATGTTCTCCTCATCCGCCGTGATGGTCTCGATGAGGGCCTTGAGCCGCTCCTCGAAGTCGCCCCGGAACCGCGTCCCCGCGAGCAGCGACGCCATGTTCAGCGAGTACAGCTTGGCGTTCAGCAGGACCTCGGGGACCTTGCCCTCGTGGATCGCCAGGGCGAGGCCCTCGGCGATGGCCGTCTTGCCCACGCCGGGGTCTCCCACCAGCACCGGGTTGTTCTTGCGGCGACGACACAGGACCTGAACGGTGCGCTCGATCTCCGCGTCGCGGCCGATGAGGGGGTCGATCTTCCCCTGGGCGGCCCGGTCGACCAGGTCGATGCAGAAGCTCCCCAGGGGATCCGCGAGGACGCCCTCGCGCTCGCCGTCTTCGCTCGTGCCCGCGGGCATCTTCGACGTCACGCCGCCGGTGCCGTCCTTGGTGATGCCGTGGGAGATGAAGTTCACGACGTCGAAGCGGGTGACCTCCTGCTTCTCCAGGAAGTAGACGGCGCTGCTCTCCTCTTCGCGGTACATCGCCACGAGGAGGTTCCCGGCGTTGATCTCGTCGCGACCCGAGCTGCGGGTGTGCATCGCCGCGCGCTGGAGGACGCGCCGGAACGAGAGCGTCTGCTGGGGCTCGGCGTCCGAACCCTCGGGCAGGGGCTCCACGTCGTCCGCGAGGAACGCCGTCAGCTCCGCGCGCAGGGCGTCGATGTCCGCCTGGCACGCGCCGAGGATGTCCTTGGCGGTGTCGTCGTCCAGCATGGCCAGGAGGAGATGCTCGAGCAGCAGGTACTCGTGGCGCATCTCCATCGCGGTCTCGACGGCGCGGCGGAGGGTCTCTTGGAGTTCTCGGGTCAGCATGGGCCTGTAGAGGTAATCATCACCCGCGAGGAGCGCCAGGGAAAGGTCACGGGAGGTCGGATCGCCGGTTCCGCGCGAGACTCCGGCGTCACGGGTCGCCTTCGGGGACGACCAGATCGAACACGATGTCGATCTCGAACTCCTCGGCGGCGTCGATGGCGAGGCCCTGCATCAGGACCACCGGGTCGCCCGGGGTGGGGCCGCCCTCCACGCCGCTGGCGTCGTCGTCCAGGTACGCGACGAGGAAGAGCGGGGCCTCGTTCTGGAACACCTTCGTGAGGAGGAACGGGACGCTGCCGTCGGGGTCGCTCAGATCGACGTCGTCCAGGATGAACGTCTGTCCCTCGCTCGGGGGGATGCCGGGCACGGGCTCCGTGTCCGACAGGAAGATGTTCACGTCGCCCACGCCGTCGCCGGGGATCTCGACGTCGCGTTGCAGGACGCCCCGGATGCTCGCCCCACCCCCGCCGATCGTCACGTTCCCGCCGTCGCAGTAGTAGTTCTCCTCGAGGGGGTACGCGACGCCGAAGGTCGTGCACATCTCCTCCGGATACTCCAGGGGCGCGCTCGTCCGGTTCAGCCAGTTGCACGACGTGTGGAACAGGTCGCCCTCGGCCACCGTGAGCGCGCCGTCGTCGAAGTTGGTCATGGGCGGCTCGAACCGATAGATCTCGCGCCACTGGGGCACGTCGTAGACGGTCGCCCGTTCGTCGCCCGCCTCGTGCGTGACCTCGTACGACGTGCCGAAGCCGTGCATGTGGCCGCCGAGGGAGAGCACCGTGAGGTCGTCGTGCCAAGCGCAGCCGAACTCCTCCGAGCCCGCCTCGCCGGGCGGAATGGAGAACCCGCCCGCGTCCATGTTGAACGTGCCCGCGATGGCCCTCACGTCGTCCAGCGGCACGAAGCCGAGCAGGAAGCCGTAGTTGAGGACGATCGGCTCGCGACCGGTGTTCACGTAGTGCACGTCCGCCATCCAGCGCTGGCCCTGCTCGAGGCGGAAGGCGATGCCGTCGGGGAGGTTGATCCACTCGTCCGGGTCGGGCCCGCCGCCCACGCGCTCGAACAGCGTGGGGCGGGGAGGCCACTGCTCCTCGACGTCGGTGCAGTCGATGATCGTGCCGTCCGGCGGGTCGTCCGCCGTCCCTCGCTTGAGCAGGCCGTGGTGATGGAACCGGCTGGGGTAGGCCGGGCGCAGGCTGTTCACCCCGGTGGTGGGGCCCTCGTACGTGCCGTAGAGGCAGAACAGCTTCTCCTCGCCGGGGCCGACCTCCATCCAGGGCACCTCGAACAGCGCGCCGTCCTCGGGGTCCGGGGCGTCGGGGAGCTCGACGCGGAGGTCGAGGAAGTCGTCTTCGGGCGCCCCCGGGCCGGGCAGGTCCGGCGCGCCGTCGCAGCCCAGCAGGGCGAGGGCGACGACGACGAGGGGACGGAGCGAGCGCATGGAGCGTCGGTCAGGCTAGCAGCGGATCGCGGGACCGGCCGTCAGTATCGAGTGACCACGCCGGTGTCCGAGCAGTCGTCCTCGGGGTCGGTGCTCGTGGCGTCCACGGGATCGCCGCCGGTGCGGTACCAGTGGACCGTCTCGTTGTACGAAGCGAGGCCCGCGACGCAGTCCGCCTCGAGGTCGGCGTCCGGGCACGCGGTCCCGAACGAGTACGTCCCCCCGAGCGACGTGCAGAGCGAAGACAGCGTGCTCGCGCAGCTGGCGGAGAGCTGGGTGGCGTAGAGCGGGTTGTCGGGCGCCGAGAACTCCACGCAGCGCGACTCGTCCTCGATGAGGTCGCAGGAGCAGACGTCGCCCGCGCACCCGGAGACGAACGCGGTGAGGAGGGTCGCGGCGAGGGCGAGGAGGCGGGACATGGGGGCTCCTATTCGGGCTCCATCGAGCATTGGAGGGGGAACTCGTGTCGCTGGGCCGCGGCGAGCGTCTGCTGGACCTTCGTCTCGGCGATCTCGTGGGTGAAGACGCCCGCCACGCCGACGCCCTTGTGGTGCACGTGCAGCATCACGCGCGTCGCGTCGACCTCGTTGAGCCGGAAGAGCTGCTGGAGGATCGCGACCACGAACTCCATGGGGGTGTAGTCGTCGTTGTGCAGCAGGACCTTGTAGCGCTTGGGGCGCTTCGTCTTCGGCTTCTCTTTGGTGGCCACGCCGCCTTCTCTGCGGGTGCCCGTCTCGTCGTTGCTCATGTGTTCCCAGGCCCGAAACCGGCGGCCGCCCCTGGATCCGCGGGGCGGGGCGCCATAATAGATCCCCCGATGGAGATCACCATCCAAGAGGGCGTCGCGGGCATCGATCCCCAGCAGTGGGACCGCCTAGACCACAGCCCCTCGCCGTTCCTGGAGCACGCCTTCCTGCACGCGCTGGAGACGTCCGGATCCGTGGGCGAGGGGACGGGCTGGAAGCCGCTGTTCGTGGTGCTGCAGCACGACGGGGAGCTGCTGGGCGCGGTGCCCGCCTACATCAAGGCGCACTCCTACGGCGAGTACATCTTCGACTGGGCGTGGGCGAACGGGTCCCAGCGGTCGGGCCTGCCGTACTACCCGAAGCTGGTCGTCGCGGTGCCCTTCACGCCCGCCACGGGCCGTCGGATCCTGCTCGCCCCGGGCCAGGGCAGAGAGACGGCGTTGGCGCTCGCGCGGGCCGTGCGGGAGCTCGCCGGGGACGCGGGGCTGAGCTCCGTGCACTGGCTGTTCTGCACCCGCGAGGAGCAGGCGCTGCTGGCGTCCGACGGCTGGCTCTCCCGCCTGACGATGCAGTACCACTGGTTCAACCGCGGCTGGGCGACGTTCGACGAGTTCCTGGGCGCCCTGCGGGGCAAGCGGCGGCGCGAGCTGCGGCGGGAGCGTCGGCAGGTGGCGGACGCCGGGATCGTCGTGCGGATGCTGTCGGGATCCGAGATGACGCCCGAGCACTGGTCGGCCATGCAGCGCTTCTATCGCGACACGACGGGCCGGAAGTGGGGGAGCGCGTACCTCCAGCCGGACTTCTTCCGCACGCTCGGCGAGACGATGCCGGATCGCGTCCGGTTCGCGGCGGCCGAGAAGGACGGCGTCCTCATCGCCGGGGCCCTGAACTTCGAGCGCGACGACGCGATGTTCGGCCGCTACTGGGGCTGCGACGAAGGCCACGCCGCGCTGCACTTCGAGACCTGTTACTACGCCGCGATCGAGCACAGCATCGCCCGCGGGCTCGCGCGCTACGAGGCGGGCGCGCAGGGCGGACACAAGATCCCGCGCGGGTTCCTGCCCGCCCCGACGTACAGCGCTCACTGGCTCGCGCACCCGGGGCTGGGCCGGGCGGTGTCCGGGTTCGTGGAGCAGGAGCGGCGCGAGACGGAGCACGCGATGGCGATGTTGGCCCGTCGCTCCCCGTTCGCGGCGGGCCCTCCGGGCCCTCCGGGGGGTTAGACTCCGCGGCCGTGGCCCGCCTCTTCTTGATCGCCGCCCTGCTCGTGCTCGCCGCGCCCGCCCAGGCGCAGGAGGCTCCGACCGACGCGCGCGCCGCCCTCGACGAGGAGCGGTGGGACGACGCGCTGGCCGCCGCCGAGGCCGCGCTGCGGGCGGACCCGGGCAACTGGGACGCCTTCCTGATCAAGGCGCTCGCCTACGAGGGCCGGGGCGACCTCGAGCGGGCCGAGTCGCTGCTCGTGGCGTTCCGGGAGTTCGCCGTGGGGCGGATCATCCCCAAGGAGGCGAACGACGCCCTCGATCGGGTCCGCGCCGCGCGCAAGGGCGAGGCCGAAGCGGCCCGGACCGAGGCCTCGGTGGGTCCCGACGAGGAGGTGACCGTCGATCTGCGGGTGCGCTCCATCCTGGGCGCCGGCGAGGCGGCGGCGCTCGTGTCCTCGGTGCGCGACGCGATCGACGCCGGGCGCTGTCGGGCCGCGATCGCCGACGCGAAGTCGATCGTGGACGCGGCCTTCGAGGACCCCACGGGGTGGGCGCTGCTCGGAGACGCCCGACGCTGCGCGGGGGACACCCTCGGCGCCGTCGACGCCTACCGCCGCGCCCGGGCCCTGGGCAGCGACGACCCCGGCGTCCTGGTGGTCCTGCGCAGCCTCGAGGCCGGCTTCGGCGAGCTCCGGGTGCGCGTCGTGCTCGACCGACCCTTGGAGGTCCCGCGCGTCGTCCTGCGGATCGGCGACGCGGCGCGGAAGCCCGACTTCCGACGGGGCGGCGAGAGCGTGTTTCGGGACCTCGACTCCCCCGAGCCCATGAGCCTGGTGGTGAGCGGCCTCGGGCTGCGCGAGCAGGTGCGGGCCCTCGATCCCCTCGACCCCGGGGAGCGCCGGCGGGTCGAGGTGGAGACGACGTACGTGGGGGTCGGGTCGCTGCGCATCGGGGCCCACGAGCCCTCGGACTGCCGCGTGCGCGTGCGCGACCTCGACGGCCCGGAGATCGGCCCGGGGGGCGTGGTCGAGGTCACCGCGGGGAGGGTGCGGGTCTACGTCCAGAACGAGTACGGGAGCCTCGAACACCACGTCCAGGTCCCGGCGGGCGAGCAGGTCGACGTCGACCCCCTGCCCCTGGTGCCGTCGACGCTGACGGTGGTGGGCCTGCCCGTGGGCTCGACGGTGCGGGCGTACGTGGACGGGGCCCGCGAGGGGACGTACGCCGAGCGCGAGCTGCGGGTCCCGAGGGACGGCGCGGTGCCCGACGAGGAGACCGGCGTCCTCATCGCGCCCCCGCTGAGGATGGGCCCGCTCATGGGCGGGAGCGGCGGCATCTTCCTGGAGCACCCCCGCCTCGGCGTGGCGGCCGCCGACGTCTCGCTGCAGCCCGGGCGCGCCAACGCGACGACGTTCGTGTGGCGGGGCCTCCAGGGCGTCTCGGGCGTCCGCGACGAGTTCATCGCCTGGAAGAACACGCAGGAGGGCCGCCGCGCGATGAGGGCCCCGGCGTGGGTGCCCGCGGCGGTGGTGGGCGTGGGCTCGGTCCTCGCCGCGAGCGTGCTCCTCGGGCTCGGCGTGGAGACGTACGACGAGGGCGTCTTCGCGGGCTCCGCGGCCACGGGGATCGCCTCCGGAGTGGCCTTCGGCATCGCGATCGGGGTGGGGGTGGCGAGCCCTCCCCAGCAGGCCTGGTCCGCCTGGCGCCCCCACGGCTTCTAGGCACCCCCCTCGGCTCCGGTTAGTATCCGCCCTTCTCGGAGGTCGGCATCGCTCGTTTCGAGCCTGGACTACAGATCGGGACGTACACCCTCCGGCGAAAGCTGGGCCAGGGGGCGTATGCGGAGGTGTGGCTGGCGGTCCAGGAGGGCGGGTCGCTCGGGTTCCGCAAGAAGGTCGCGCTGAAGCTGGTCCGACCGGGCAAGCAGGACGACGACGACGAGACCCAGGCGTTCCTCCGCGAGGCGAGCCTGGTCGCCAACCTCCGGCACCCCAACATCGTCGACACGCTGAGCGTCTCCGAAGAGGGCGGGACGCTGCACATCGCCATGGAGTTCGTGGACGGCGGCACGCTGCACGACCTCGTGAACAAGTGCCTCCGCTACGGCCTCGCGTTGCCGAACTCGGTCGTCTGCTCGCTGCTGCACGACACCTGCCGGGGCCTCGCCGCCGCGCACGAGGCCGAGGACGTCGACGGCGACCCCCTCCGGGTCATCCACCGCGACCTCAAGCTCGGCAACGTGCTGCTCGACAAGCTCGGCGTGGCGAAGGTCGCCGACTTCGGGATGGCCAAGGCGGCGGGCGACATGACCGCCACCGCCACCGGCTTCGTGAAGGGCACGCCCGCGTACGTCGCGCCCGAGGTGTGGGAGGGCGCGCGCTCGTTCACGCCCGCCGTCGACCTCTTCGCCGTGGGGTGCATCGCCTACTCGCTGGTGACCCGCAAGCGGCTGTTCGACGGCGAGAACGTCGCCTCGATCTACGGGCAGATCTGCAAGCGGAGCCCCGAGCAGGAGGCGGCGCCGATCGGCGACAAGTACCCCGGGCTGGCGCCGATCGCGGAGAAGCTCCTTCAGCGCGATCCGGCGGACCGGTACCAGCGCGCCCACGACGTGGCCGACGACCTCCTCGACCTGATGCGGCGCACCCCGGCGGCGGGCGAGACCCGGGACTTCCTGTGGTTGCTGGACCGCATCGAAGCCTACGAGTCGGACGTCGACGCCGAGGACGAGACGCACGGGGCCGCGCCCTTCAAGATCCCCGCGGAGACGGAGGCCGGTTGGGCCGTCGCCATCGAGCGGGCGCTCGGTCAGAAGGTGGGCGTGCTGCCCCTCGCCAGCTCGGGCGGCGGGGTCGAGCTGCCCGAGCCCGCGAGGGTCCCCGACAACAAGCCCGCGCAGCTGACGGCGCCGTCGGCCGATCCGGTGCCCGGGCCCGCGCCCGAGGTGCCCCCCGAGCCGCCGCCGCCGAGCGGCCAGGTGTTGAAGACGCAGCTGCTGCCGCCGCGGTCGTCGCTCGGTGTGGGCGAGCGCACCTCCATGAACGTCGAGCTCGCGCTCAAGGCCGAGCGGTCGGCGCGGATCGAGACGCGCAAGAAGAAGAAGCGGGCCGAGAAGTCCCGGCGGACGCTGCAGATGGTCGTGCTTGTGCTCGCGGGCGTGCTCGCGGTGATCGTCGGGATCATCGTCGGTCGGGGGGACGGGGGAGGCGACGCCGACGGCGGGGACGCGCCCGACGAGGTCGCTCCCGTGGTCCCGGACCTGATGCTCCCGAAGGGCGACGGCGAAGAGGCCGAGGCGTCTCCCGAGGCGGGGACGGACGAGGCCGCGGCCGAGGCGGAGGCCGAGACCCCGGCCGCGCGCGGCGATGAGGCGTCGGACCCGACCCCCGCCGAGGCGACGGAGGAGACCCCCGAGCAGGCTCCGGCGGACGAGCCGGCCGAGGTCGCCCCCGCCGAGGAGGCCACGCCCGCGCCCGCGGAGCCGGCGGAGGAGCCGGCCGACGACCCCGCGGACCTGCCCCGGGCCGAGGTCGCCGAAGCCCCCGCGACCGCCGACGGCTGCGTGGTGCTCAGCGCCTCGCCCCGCGGCGCCAAGGTGTGGATCGACGGGACCCTCCAGGACCGCTCCGCCGGGTCGCCCTTCGGCATGAAGCTGGCCCCGGGCGAGCACCGCATCCAGATGGGGATGGTCAGCACGCCGAGCGTCGAGCAGGCGGTGACCGTCGGCGAAGGCGCGGGGACGAGCGTGCACTGCACCCTCACCGGCGACGCCGGCTGCCGCATCGGCGAGGCCGACCTTTCCGCCTGCGCTCCCTGAGCGTCCTACTCTTCGCCGAAGCCCGCGCGCCGCACGTCCCGGAACGTCGCCTCGGCGTGGGTGAGGACGCCGCGGTCCGAGCTGAAGACCTCGAAGCTCTCGCCGTCGATGGCCCGGATGAGCAGCCACGGCGCCCCGGCACCGTCCCTGCGTGCCTCGAAGTCGCCCTCGATCGTGCGGTCGATGCTCGCCACCAGGTCGAGGAACTCGGCCCCCGGGATCTCGAGCCCCTCCTCGGCGGCGTGCTCGAGCGCCTGCTGGGCGGCGCCCTCCACCTCGACGTACCGGCAGCGCCACGTGGACTTGGTCGCGTCCTTCTCGCAGAGCCGGAGGATGTCGTCGAGGTCGATGTCGTCCCCGATCTGCAGTCCGCGCATGAGCCCTCCGGGGCGAAGCATGTCCGCCCGGGGCCGCGGACACAAATCCATGACAAGGGCGAGACAACTGTCGACCGGGACCTGACACCGTCGCCGATCGTGGTGGATAGGCTGACCCCGTCCATGCCGCCGGCCCTGCCCCCCGACGCTGAACTCCTGGCCGCCCTGCGCGCGGGCGACGAGCGCATGTTCGGCGCCATGCTCGACGCGTGGACGCCCAGCCTGCGTCGCCTGGCGCGCTCGTTCGTCCGCGAGGAGCCGTCGGTCGAAGACGTCGTGCAGGAGACCTGGGCCGCGGTGGTCACGGGCCTCGCCCGGTTCGAGGGCCGCAGCTCGCTCAAGACCTGGGTGTTCACCATCCTCGCCAACCGCGCCCGCACCCGCGGCGCCAAGGACTCGCGGACGGTCCCGGAGTCCGCGGTGCAGCAGGCGGGCGACGCCCAGTTGCTCGCCGACCGCTTCACCAAGCGGGGCACCTGGCTCAAGCCGCCGCAGAACTGGCGGGACTTCTCCGCCGAGGCCGTCACGCTCTCGAGGGAGACCGCGGCGGCGCTGGAGGCGGCCATCGACGAGCTGCCCCCCCGCCAGCGGGCCGTCGTGCTCCTGCGTGACGTCGAAGGCGTCGGAGCGCAAGATGCGTGCAACCTTCTGGAGATCAGCGAATCCAACCAGAGGGTGTTGCTCCATCGGGCCCGCAGCCGCCTGCGGTCCGCCCTGGAAGCCCACCTGGGAGAGTGAACGGGACCGGCCACGACGTGATTTCCACCTGCAAAGACCTGACGGAGAACGCCGACGCCTACCTGCAAGGGGAGCTGGGCTGGTTCGGTCGTGCCCAGGTCCGTCTGCACCTGTGGATGTGCAGCCACTGCCGCCGGTACATGGATCAGCTGGCCGCCACGATCGCCGCCCTTCAGGCGATGCCCGCCGCGGAGGGTCCGGGGTTGGCCGAGCACGTGCGCGACGAGCTGATGACGTCGTTCCGGTCGCTCAGGACCCCGGCGATCGACCCGGACGGCCCCCCGGACTCCGAGCCTTCCTGACTACGCCAGGGCGCCGCCGCAGCTGGATCCGGCGCCCGCCGTGCAGCCGAAGCAGTGGGCGGCGACCGCGATGGGCCGCGCCCCGAGCGCCCGGAGGCTCGCCACGTCCCACACCGTCTTCGCCCCCACGTCGTCACGCAGCGGGAGCTCCAGCATCTGGTTGAAGTCGCAGTCGTAGAGCCGGCCTTCCCAGTCGATGGAGATGAGGTGGCGGCACATGAGCCCGTCCACGGTGCCCGGGTTGAACGCCTGCAGCAGGACCTGCTCGTACTCCTCGCGGCGGCCCGATCGCTCGAGGTCGCGCAAGAAGCGGCTGATCGGCATGTTGGTGATCGTGATCAGGTTGCTGAACCGGATCCCGAAGTCGTCCAGGAGGCGACGCTTGTAGTCGGCCTCGAGGCCGGCCTGAGCCGGGGGCAGGAAGGGGCCGCCGGGGTTGTACACGAGGTCGAGCGCGGGCCCGCCCGGCGAGCCGTACCCGGCGTCGTTGAGCGCGCGCAGGGCCTCGATGCTCTTGGTGAACACGCCGCCGCCGCGCTGCTTGTCGACGTTCTTCTGGGAGTAGCAGGGCAGGCTGGCCGTGATCTCTACGCCCTGGTCCGCCAGGAACGCCACGAGATCCTCCTGCCCCGGCTCGAAGAGGACGGTCAGGTTGCAGCGGTCGATCACGCGCTTGCCGAGGCGACGGGCGGCGACCACCAGCCGTCGGAAGTGCGGGTTCAGCTCGGGCGCGCCGCCGGTGAGGTCCACCAGCTCGATCTCCGGAGCGCCCTCGAGCAGCTCGATCAGTCGGTCGACGGTGCGGGCGTCCATGATCTCGGTGCGCTTCGGCCCGGCGTCCACGTGGCAGTGCCGGCAGGCCTGATTGCACAGCTTCCCGAGGTTCACCTGAAGCCACGTGACCGGGGCGGCCGTGAGGGGGCCGCGCCCGTGCTGGCGCAGCACGCGCTCGAAGGGCTCGGGGTCGAAGGCGGGGACGACGTGGAGGGCGCTGGACAAGGGTCTCTCCGGAACGGACTCAGCGGAGCTTGGAGTCGGGGGCGCGTCGCTGCAAGCCCAGGGCCGCTTCGATCGCTTCGGTGAGCACGTCGGGTCGGTGCGACGACGCGAGGTGGACGACGACGCCGTCGCGGTCCACCAAGACCTGGCGCGGGTACGGCGAGATCGACGCGGGGAACGCGTACGCGCCGCGGGATCCGTCGTCCCAGGCGATGGGGAAGGTGACGCCCGTCTGATCGCGGAACTCCCGCAGCAGCGCGTCGGTCTCGCGGGCCTGCCCGGAGGCGACGCCGAGCACGATCAAGCCGTCGTCCTCGTAGGCCCGGTGGAAGCCCGTCTCCAGGTCCGGAAACTCCAGACTGCACACCGGTCAGAAGGTCGCGAAGTAGGCGAGCAGCACCACGCTGCCGCGCAGATCGGCGAGGACGATCGACGCTCCGTCGATGTCGTCGAACACGGACGCGTCGGCCGGTTCGCCGATGCCGATGCCGGGGCGGTTCGCCTCCACCTGCACGATGAGCTCCGGCTGGTCGGGGTCGTCGGTGAGCAGCGACAGGGTGGTGCTCACGCCCGCGTCCGTGAGGGACTCGAAGCCGACGGTCGCCACGGCCGTCTCTCCGGGCCCCAGCGTCGCGGGCGCGTCCACGGACAGCTCGTCGAGCGCGGCGGTGGTCCCCCGGAAGGTGAGGTCCGTCGTCCCGCTGTTGGTCAGTCGCAGGGGGAAGCTCGACGACGTCCCCGCCGGCGTCTGCGGCAACAGGACGGGGTTGTGCGACACCTCGAGGTCGGGCGCGAGGCGATCCGGGAACCAGCGGTAGGACACCAGCTCGGTCCAGTTGCCCGAGAAGAAGACGTCCCCCGCCGCGGCGATGCCCATGGTCCGGCTCTCGCGCCGGTTCGCGGGGCCGATGGGGAGGGGCTCCCGGGCCACCTGTACGAGGTCGTCGCCCACCTCGAACACGCGCACGTCGGCCCAGTCGGCGAGCACCACGGCGGGTCTCGGGGTGCCTCCGGGATCCGTCGCGACGGTCCAGGCCACGGCGGTCCCGGCGCCGGGGGTGTCGGCGGCGAGCAGGACGGCGGGCCCCGAGCGGTCCACGACGGCGACCCCGGCGGTCCCGGCGGCGACCGCGAGCAAGGGAGGGAGACCCCGGGCGTCGAGGGCGGCGGCCACGTCCGGGGGCGGCAGCGCGACATGCTTGGCGGCCCCGTCGAGGGGGAGGGTGTGCGCGACGCGGGGGTCGTCGGGATCGGAGATGTCCACGGTCACCAGCCCGCCCGCGCCGTCGGCCACCCAGGCGGTGTCGCCGAGGGCCGCGACGCCCCAGGCGTTCTCCGTGGCGACGCGACCGCGCTCGATGAGGTCGCCGCCGTCGCGTCGGAAGACGATCAACCCGGCCTCGTGGGCGGCCACCAGGAGCAGATCGCCGTGCACGGCCATGCCCTCGGGGCTCTCGTCGAGCAGCAGCATCCCGATCTCGTCGGGGCGCTCGACGTTCGAGAGATCCGCCGTGCCGATCCACGACTGCGGCTGGATCGAGTTGGCGCGGTTGGAGACGTAGGTGCGTCGATCCGCGGGATCGACGACCACGTGCTGGCACCGCGGGTAGGTGAGGCTGCCCTGGGAGAAGCCGATCCGGCTGCGGTAGGTGAGGTCCTCGGGGTCCGACGCGTCGTACACGTTCATGCCGAGCACGCCGCTGCAGAAGAAGACGAGGCCGTCCACGTAGGCGACCTCGTTCAGCTCCGAGAATGTCGGGCCGCCGTAGGTGTCCAGCACCTCCACGGGGTCGCCGTGGGGCGAGACGTACTCCGTTTCGGGGACGGTCGTGGGCGTGGGCTCGACGTCGGCGGGGGTGCAGCCGACCAGCAACGCGAGGGCCATCGCACCGGCTGGGTGCCGACTACGCGACCGCTGCTCGAGGAGGTGCTTCACGAACCTCAGAGTCTCGGCGCCGCGCGGAGGTTACGAGGCGACGTCGGGCAGGAGCGTGGCGAGCGCCTGCAGCTGCGCGGGCATGTCGACCGAGTCCGGGTCGAGGTGTCGCTGGACGAAGATCCCGAAGAAGAAGCTCAGGACAGTGGAGGCCCGCGCGGGCGTGAGGCCCAGGCGGTCGCAGAGCACGCCGCGATACCGGGCGACGTTCTCCACGATGATCTCGCGGATGTCGTCCCCCTCCTGACGGCTGAAGTCGAGCGCCACCAGCAGGCTGCGCTGCAGATCGTCCGCCCGGCCGACGATGAACTCGGCCGTGGCCGCGGCCGCCACGAGGGGGTGCGCGTTCGCGGGGATGATCGTCTCGGCCAGCTCCACGTCTCGACCGACGCGCCGCGCGTACATGGCCCTCGCCATGGCGACCTTGCCGTCGAAGTAGTGGTACAGCGTGCCCGTCGAGACCTGCAGCTCGCGGGCGATGCCGCGCATGGTCAGCGCGCTCCAGCCGCGCTCGGCGAACAGCTCGAAGGCGCCGTCCAGGAGCTCGGCGCGACGGGCCTCGTGGTCGACGATGCGGGGCACGGGGACTCCGGTTCAGGCCGCGAGGCGCGTCTGTTCGTGGACGATGCGCCGCTCCATGACCTTGTGGAACACGGGCGGGATCAGCGACAGGAGGATCATGCCCGGGTAGCCCGTCGGCAGCTGCGGGCCCTCTTCGTGGTGCCGAAGCTGGGCGAAGTGGCGGCGCGCGTTGGCGTGGTGGTCGGCGTGCCGGGTGAGCTCGAAGAGCAGGGCGCGGCCCAGGGGGTGGTTGCTGTTCCAGCTGTGCTGCGGGCGCACGCGCTCGAACCGACCGTCGGCGCGGCGGCCGCGGCGCAGGCCGTAGTGCTCGATGTAGTTGATGGTCTCGAGGAAGAGGAAGCCGAGGACGGCGGCGGCCACGAAGGCGGCGGCGCCCACCGGGCCGAAGGCGACGGCCACGGCGGCCACGACGGCGATCTGGATCACCTGGAAGCGGAGCATCTGGTTCTTGGGGGACAGGTAGGGGTTGGCGGACGCGCGGCCGAGGCGCTTCGCCTCGAGCTCCCAGGCGTGCAGCCAGCCGCCGATGGTGCTGCGGAACCAGAAGGCGTAGACCCACTCGCCGCGCCGGGACGTGGCCGGATCGTCGTCCGTGGCGACGCGCGCGTGGTGGCCGCGGTTGTGCTCGATGAAGAAGTGCATGTACAGCGTGGTCGCCAGCAGCACCTTGGCCGCCGTCTGCGCGAGCTTGTCGTTCCGGTGCCCCAGCTCGTGGCCGAGGTTGATGCCGAAGGTGGCGCAGCAGATGCCGGTGGTGAGGATCGCGGCGGCGATCTCCCAGCCCGCGAACGCGCCCGCGGCCATCTGCATCGGCAGGTACACGACCAGGCCGATCTGCAGGGGAATGAGCCCGTAGACGATGGCGTCGAGGATCCGCTTGTGCAGGACCGAGGGCGTCGACGCCGCGCGGGTGTTGTCCTCGGTGCCGGTCACGAAGAGCTCGGTGAACGGAATGAGCCCGAAGGCGACGCCGGGGAGCGCCAGGAGCCACAACCCGCCGAGGTGCAGCGCCACGAACGCGAGGACGGGGAAGATATAGATGGTCAGGTAGGTCGCGGGATGCATCGGTCGTCTCCGGAGAGCGTGCCAGGGATTTATTTCGAACGCTCGTTATAAAACAGCATGGACCGGAGGTCGTCAAGGAGAAATTCCCGCGGACCGGTAGGGTCCGGCCATGTCGACATGTACGCGCGTCTTGATCACCGGGGGGACGGGCCTCGTGGGGCGACGCCTCGCGGCCTCCCTCCTGGCTTCGGGGACCGAGGTCGTCTTGCTCTCTCGGGACGCCGACGCGGCGCGGGCGAAGGTGCCCGGCGCGGACGCGCACGCGTGGGCTCCCGAAGAGGGGCCCCCTCCGGCGGAGGCCTTCGCCGGGGTGGACGGGGTCGTGAACCTGGCCGGGGAGCCGGTGGACGGGCGCTGGACGGCGGTGAAGAAGGGCCGGATCCGCGAGAGCCGCGTGGCGGGGACGGCGAACCTGGTGACGGCGATCCAGCGCTTGCCGGAGGAGGCGCGCCCGCGGGTGCTCGTGACGGCGTCGGCCATCGGGTACTACGGCGACACGGGGGACGACGCCAAGGGCGAAGACGCGTCGCCTGCGGACGAGTTCCTGAGCGAGGTCTGCGCGGCGTGGGAGGCGGCGGCGAAGGGTGCGGAGGCCCTCGGGGTGCGGGTCGTGGCCTTGCGGATCGGGCTCGTGCTGGACCCACACGGGGGCGCGCTGGGCAAGATGCTGCCCCTGTGGAAGGCGGGCCTCGGGGGGCCGATGGGCGGGGGCCGGCAGTGGGTGGCGTGGATCCACCGGGACGACCTCACGGACTTGATCCGCTTCGCGCTGGAGTCGGACGTGGCGGGCACGCTCAACGCGACGTCTCCGTACCCCGTCCGGCAGGCCGAGTTCGCGAAGACGTTGGGGGCGGCGGTGAACCGGCCGGCGTTCCTGCCCGCCCCCCGGTTCGCCCTGAAGGTCGCGCTCGGCGAGTTCTCGGTGGAGGTGCTCGGGAGCCGGCGGGTCGTGCCGAATCGCACGCTGTCGGCGGGTTTCACGTTCGCATTCCCGACGCTGGAGGGTGCGCTGGCGGATCTGCTCTCGTCGGGATCTGAATAACCGCGAAACCACCCCCGTCCCTCTCTGCAACGGCCCGAACGGGCTCGCGGAGGGAAGACGATGCGACTCACCCTGATGATCTCGGCGCCTGCGACGATGCTGCTGCTGATGCTGATGGCCACCGGGCCGGCGATGGCGCAGCCGACCGGTGCGCCCACGGTGGGGGAAGACCTCCCCGGCGCCGACCTCGACGAAGTGAAGAACGAGCACGAGCGCCGTCGGTCCAAGAAAGCGAAGAAGCGGCGCAGTCGTCATCGTCACCGCCACGTGGTGCGGCACCGCCACGAGCGGCGTCCCCGGGTCGTCGTGGTGCACCGCGAGCCCGAGCCCGAGCCCGTCGAGGTGCAGGTCGCGGCGCCGCGGCCTCGGCGCAAGGACCTGACGTCCGGCTGGCGCCACATCGGCGGCGGCTTCGGCACGGCGTGGGTCCCGTCGTTCGACGCGGCGACGCCCATGGGTCGGTTCGAGCTGGGCGCGGGCGGCTACACCGTCGGTCTCTACGGCGGCGGAGGGATCGAGATCGCGGGCAGCTCCGCGACGCCCATCTCGGCCTCGGCCGTCGGCTACGCGGGCATGGCCGTCCCCATCCCGGTGGTGCACCCGCTGGTGGGCGTGAAGGTCGGGGCCGGCGGGCACATGGACCACCAGGGCGCGGGACCGCACGTGAGCGTCGGTCCCCAGGCCGGGTTCATCCTGCGCCCCTACGACCGAAACTTCGGGCTGCGCGTGATGTTCGACGTCGACATCGTCATCAAGCCGACCAAGGGCGAGGTGGCGCCCCAGGCGATGCTCACCTTCGCGGGTGTGTTCTAGGCGGGCGCCGGTCGGTCAGAACTCGCCCAGGATCGGCGATCCCCCCCGGGTTGTGACCGTCTGCCGGTCACCACACGGGGTGAACGCGTCGTTCGGGTGGACCTGTGACCGCCCGCCCCGCGTTCCGCGAACGGCTACCCTCCATCCGTGGGTCCCGGTCGCCGCGCCATCGTCGGGTTTCTCGTCTTCGCGGCCCTGGGCGCGGGGGTCGCCGAGGTTCGGCTCCGAGCCGACGTCGATGAGCTCGGGGCCCGCCTCGTAGGCATCGCGTCCGAGGCCGCGGGCCAGCTGGACGCCGCCGCCCACGAGACCATCCGCTCCGACGCCGACGCGACCGGACCCGAATTCGTCGCCCTGCGGGACACCCTCCGGCGCGTGCAGGACGCCCACCACCACCTCCTCCTCGGCGCCGAGGTCTACACCCTCCGCCGGGTCGGCGACGATCGCGCCTGCGCCTTCGTCGTCATGACGAACCCCCGGCCGTTCGTCGGCGCCCCGTACACCTGCATCCCCGCCATGGACACCGTCTGGAACACCGGCGGAAAGGGAAAGACGGGCCTGTACCGCAGCCCGAACGGCGTGTGGGTCTCCGGCTTCGCCCCCCTGCTCGGCGCCGACGGCGACGTCGTCGCCCTCGTCGAGGTGGACCGCTCCGCGGACGACTTCCTCCAGCGCCGGGTCCGCGGCCTGCTCCTGGGCCTGATCCTCGGCCTCATCGGCGCGGGGCTCGCGGCCGTGGTCCCGGGGCGGCTCAAGTTCACCGACGGTCCGCGCCGCTTCCTGCGCCACCTCCTGCTCGGCCGTCTCGCCACCCGGATCGGCCTCGGCGGCGCCGTCGCCGTGCTCGTCGCCGTCTCGGTCGTGGGCGTCCTCGATCACCGCGAGGACCGCGCGCGCCTCCTGGAGTCGGTGTCGGACCGGCTGCTGACCGCCGTGGAGATCGGCGCCGTGCGCATCGATCCCGACCTGCACGAGGAGGCCGCCCGCCTGGGCACCGCAAAGTCCGAGGCCTTCGTCCGCCTCCGCGACGAGCTCCGCGATCTTCGCTCCGCCGCGCGCCTGCCCACCCCCGTCTACACGATGCGACGCGACGGGGAGCTCCTCCGCTTCGTCGTCATGACCAACGAGGTCCCGTTCATCGGCGATCCGTACGAGCTTCGCGACGGCCACCGCCGCACCTTCGAGACGGGCGCGCCCGGCACCGAGGGCCCGTACGCAGACGCCCACGGCACCTGGATGTCGGCTTGGGCCCCCATCGCCGCCGCCGACGGTCGGGTCGTGGCCGTCCTGCAGGCCGACCAGGAGATGGGCGCGCTGCTCGCCATCCTCAACAACGCCGTCCTGCGTCGCCTCCTCTTCGCCCTGTTCGGGGTCGCCGTCGCCTTCCTCGCCGCGGGCATCGTCGGGCGCAGCATCGCGGGTCCCGTGCGTCGGGTTGCCGGGGCCGCCGCGCAGGTGGGCGAGGGTGAGTACGAGGTGGAGGTCCCCGACGATCGCGAGGACGAGGTCGGCGAGCTGGCCCGGTCCGTCGCGCTCATGGCGCGCGGCCTCAAGGAGCGCGAGCGCCTGCGCGACATGTTCGGCAAGTACATGGCCGGGCAGGTCGCCCAGGAGCTGCTCGGCGGCGGCGAGCTCACCCTCGAGGGCGAGGCCCGGGACATCACCGTCGTCCTCACCGACATCCGCGGCTACACCGCGCTCACCGAGGAGCTCGGAGCGGCGGAGGTCGTCCTGCTGCTGAACCAGTACTTCTCCATCCTCGTGGACGCCGTCATCGCCAACGACGGCGTGGTCGACAAGTTCATGGGCGACGCGATGCTCTGCTGGTTCGGCGCCCCGCTCCCGCAGCCCGACCACGGCGCCAAGGCCGTGAAGGCGGCGCGGGAGATGATGGACGAGGCCGCGCGCTGGAACCGCGACCGCCTGCGCAAGGGCCTCAAGCCGGTCGCCACCGGCGTCGGGATCGCGTCGGGCGGGGTCATCGTCGGCAACATCGGCTCCCAGCGGCGGCTCGAGTACACCGCGATCGGGGATGCCGTGAACCTCGCCAGTCGGCTGTGCAGCAAGGCGGAGGCGGGGGAGATCCTGGTCAACGAGTCCGTGCGCCTGGCCGCCCCCGACGCGCCCTTCGAGGAGGTCGGGCCGATCGAGGTGAAGGGCGTCAGCGAGCCGGTCCTCGTGAGCCGCCTCGTGGTGGCGACGACCGCGGAGCTCGAGTGAGCGCGTACGAGGCCCGTGGGTCGCTCCGCCCTGCGACCCTCCTGCTGCTCCTCAGCGCCCTGCTCGCGTCGGGCTGCGGTCTCTGCTGGCCCCGCGGCGGCGCGATCAGCACCTGTCCGGCCGTCGATGAAGCGGACGACGACGACGCGACCGACGACGACGACGCCGGCGACGACGACGACGAGGGCCCCGACGGAGAAGGCATGGTCGCGATCTCCGGCGACCCCTTCCTGTTCGGCTGCGACGGCGACTGCGACCGGGACGAGTCCCCCCAGCGGACGCTCACCGTCGACGCCTTCCGGATCGACGTCCGGGAGGTCACCGTCCTCGAGTTCGTCGACTTCCTCAACGAGCACGGCAACGACTGCGGCGACGCCGACTGCGTGGGCGGCTTCTCGGAGCCCGAGATCGTGTTCGAGGGCGGCGTCTGGCGCACCGAGGAGCAGTACGAGCAGTGGCCCGCGGCGGAGGTGACCTGGTACGGCGCGCACGAGTTCTGCCTCGCTCACGACAAGCGCCTGCCCACCGAGGCCGAGTGGGAGCGCGCGGCGCGGAGCACCGACGGTCGGTCGTGGCCCTGGGGCGAGGACGAGCTCGGCTGCAACCGGGCCGTGTACATGGGCTGCGGCGGCCCGTACGACGTGGGGGTGCTCCCGGCGGGCGTCTCCGAGGCCGGCGCCTTCGACATGGCGGGCAACGTCTGGGAGTGGACGGCCGACTGGTACGAGGCCGACTACCACGAGAATCAGCCGGACTCGAACCCCAGGGGCCCCTTCACCGGCTCCACCAAGAGCGTCCGCGGCGGTGGGTTCGAGAGCAACCGCCTCGCCCTGTACACCTACACGCGCTGGTCGCGCGAGCCCTGGATCGGGGGGAGCTCCACCGGGTTCCGCTGCGCCGCCGACCCTTGACTCAGAGCCACTGATCCTCGAGGCACCGGGACCCCTGGAAGTCGAGGAGTCGCGGCCAGATCTCCTCGGAGTCCCAGTCGTGATGGCCGTCCTCGGCGGGCGAGTCCAGGTCGTAGAACCGCTCGACGTAGGCCCCGGCGGCCTCGAACATCAGCGCCGACTCCTCTATGTCCGACTCGGGCTGGAACTCGTCCAGGGGGTCGTGGATGAACATCCCGGAGACGGGCCGGAGCCAGGCGGCGGGCCAGTTGCCGGCGAACGGGTTGAACCCGGCCTGGTTGGCCGTCGACGCGATGCGGTCGGCGTGGTTGAAGGCGAACTGCGTGGCGTACCCGCCCGAGGCGTGGCTGCCGAAGAGGTGGACGCGGGCGCGGTTGATGTTGAACGAGGACTCCAGCACCGCGAGCGCGTCCACGAAGAAGGCTTCGTCCGTGCCGTCGTTGGGCCGCCAGCCGATCCAGTCCTCGCCCATCTGGACGATGGGCCCGGGGACGATCACCGCCCCCACGTGGCCCGAGTCGGCGACCATGCCGGGCATGTCGATGAAGTCCTCGAGGATCCAGTCGAAGAGGTCCGCGTCGTCCTGTGGCAGGTTCCGGGTGACGAAGATTCCGAGGGGCAGGGGCTCGTCCGGGTCGATGTCCGAGGGCCCCCAGGCGATGACCGACCACGTCAGCCCGTTGGAGTCGTACCCCTCGACCTCGAGGCTCTGCCGACCGCTCACGCCGCCGGCGCCGAAGGTGCCGACCACCAGGCAGCCGTCCTCGTCCGGCTCGGGCTCCTCGCACGCCGGGGCGCCCGCGCAGTCCGAGTCCGCGCAGTCGATGGCGGCGTCCCCGTCGTTGTCGTCGCCGTCGGAGCACTCGCCCGCGTTGCGGCCCTCGGAGGTGGGGGCGCAGCCCGCGAGGAGGAGGCAGATGAGGGCGATCGATCTCATTGGAGCCAGTCGTCTTCGATGCAGTGGCGGGCCTGGAAGGCCGTCAGCCGGGGGAAGATCGCGTCGGACACCCACTCGTGGGGGGAGCGGCCCGCGGATCCGTCGTAGTCGTAGAAGCGCTCCACCGCGGCCCCGGCGGCCTCGAACATGCGGGCGCTGTCCTCCATCGCGTCGAGCGGGAAGAAGGGGTCCTGGGGATCGCGGATGGCCATGAACGGCACCGGGCGGAGCCAGGCGGGGGGCCACGGATCGAAGGGGTTGTAGCCGGCCTGGTTGGCGGTGGTCGTGATGCGGTCGCCGTAGAAGTGGGCGTAGTGAGTCGCCCAGCCGCCCGACCCGTGGCTCCCGAAGATGTGCACGCGCGAGCGGTTGATGGGGAACAGCTCCTCGAGGCGGTCGAGCGACCGGATGAAGTACTCGTCGTCCCGCTGGGTGCCGATGTTGAGGCCGAGGTCGTCCGCGGTGGGCAGGTTCCCCTCGTACGCCCCCGGCACCGCGACGGCCACCACCCACCCGGTGTCGAGCGCCAGCTGGTGGAGCTGCAGCTCGTCCTCGAGGATGGCGAGCATGCCGGGCTCGTCGTCGGGCAGCGTGCGGGATACGAACACGGTGAGGGGGACGGGCTCGGTCGCCTCCTCGATGCCCGGGGGACCCCAGGCGAGGATCGTGTAGTCCGGGGCGTCGTCCTCGGGCGTGGCGAGGACGGGATCCGGGTGCCACTGGCGGCCCGCCACTCCGCCGCTGCCGCCGCTGTCGACGATCAGGCAGCCCTGGGCGTCCCGCGGGCGCGTGTCGGGGGTCGGCTCCTCATCGCCGGTCGGGCACGCTGCGAGGGCGACGACGAGGGAGGCGAGGACGGGCAGGGCGCGGATCACACAGAGAATCTAACCAACCGTGAGAGTCGTCGCCCCGGTACCTGGATGCACGCCCTCCCCCCGGTCCGGCCGCTCGGGGTCGCAAGAGCCTCTCCCGCTGCTAGGCTCGCCCGTCCCTGAACCGCTCCGGAGCTGCCCCCGATGTCCGAGTCCCCGTCCTCCGGCCCCGGCCGCCTCGTCGTCGTCGTCCTCGCGATCGTGGCGGTCGCGGTGGCCTTCTTCGCGCTGCGCGGAGCGGACGACGCGGCCCCGACCGCCGCCCCCGACGCCCCGGTCGCCGCGCCCGCGGCCGCCCCGCCCTCCGACGTCGTCATGTCCCCGGACCCGAACGCCCCGCCCGAGCCCGCGCTCGAGCCCGAGGCCGTCGTGCTGCCCGAGGGGACCACCCTGGGCGGAGACGCGACCCCCGCGGTCCCCATCCCCATGGGCAACACGATCGACGACGAGCCCCTGGAGCTGCCCGAGATCCCCTGGGAGGACCTGCCCGAGGGCGCTCGGGACGAGGCCTTCGAGGCGTCCCTCGAGACCCTCTCCGACTGGGTCGCCGAGCTCGACCCCGAGTACGACGCGCAGCTGCTGGGGATCGACTGCAGCGCGCCCCCGTGCGTGGTGGGCATGGCCTTCGACGGCACCTCCTTCGGCGACGACCACACCGCAAAGGCGGGCTTCCAGAACGGGTTCGCCGAGGAGCTGACCCGCCTCCGCAGCGTGCGCCCCGCGATGACGATGGTGACGGCCACCCCCGACGGGACCACCGCGGTGTGGATGTACGAGCTGCCCGCCGGAGCCGACGAGGCGCTCACGGCCGACCTGAACGAGTCGGCGAAGCTCCGCCACGCCGAGTGGATGAAGGCCTGGTCGGCCGCCCGCGCGGGCCGCGCCACGCCTTGAGCCCATCGAGTGCCGAGCGTGAGGAATTCGGGTGCGTCCTCGCGGGTCGAGTTGGAGGACACCGACGTCCTCACCCTCCGCGCCCCACACGGATCGTGAGATGAATCGACGCTTCGGCCTCTTCCTCGGGCCGGCGGCCCTCCTGTTCTTCGCGTGCTCCTCGCCGAGCACCGACCCGGCCGCCACCGACATCCCCACCCCCGCGACGATCCCGACGCTCGAGATCTCCGGCGTCGCCGCCCCGAAGGCGAACGACGACCGCGTGCCCTTGCGCGCGGAGGACCTGGATCCCGTGGTCGCGGCCGTGGCCGCCCCGGGCGTTCAGCCCCGCGAGATCGTCGTGCAGTTCGCGCGGCGGGCCGTGGACGACGACGCCCTGGGCGAGGCGAACGAGGAGACGGTCCTCACGATCGCGCCCCCGATCGGCGGAGACCTCGTCTGGCGGACGCCGCGCACGCTGGTGTTCACCCCCACCGAGGTGCTCCCCCCGGGCACGCGCTTCGAGGCCGTCCTGGAGTCCGTCGGCACCCGCGACGGCGCGATCACGCCCCCCGAGGGCACCCGCTGGGCCACGACGTTCGAGGCCCCCCGCGCCGACGTCCTGGGCGTGCGCCTGATCGAGAACGAGCGCCAGACCCCGTGGCGCAAGGAGCCCTACCAGCAGGTGAGCCTGGCCGTCGACTTCTCGGGCCCGGTGACGGTCGCCCAGGTCGTCTCGGCCGCCGAGGTGCGGTTCGACGGCCGCCGGGTCCAGCCCCGCGTGCAGCCCGGCAGCCGCGCCCACCAGGTGCGCCTCGAGCTCGCGGTGCCCGAGGCGAAGCCCGGATCGCGGGTGCAGGTCGAGCTCGCGCCCGGCATCCGCATGGGCGACGAGCGCCTCGCCGGCTTCCGCGACGACGTCGTCGTCCCCGCCGAGCCGATCGTGAACGTGGTCGCGGTGCGCGTGGGCGAGGGGACGGCCGGGTTCCACCTGGACGTGGTGTGCGACGACCGCAGCGTCGGCGGCCGGAGCTGGTGGCACGACGAGAGCAGCTACGACTGGTTCGAGGTGTCGTCGCGCTGCATGCCCACCCAGGACGCGGCCGCGGCGGCCATCCGCCTCGAGCCCGCCGTGCCGTTCACCGTCGTGCCCGCGCGCCACGGCTTCCGCATCCTCGGCGACTTCGCGCGCGGCGCCCACACCGTGCACATCGACGGCCTCGAGACCCGCGACGGCGGCACTCTCCCCGGAGCGGTCCGCGCGGCCGTGTCGGTGCCCGTGCGGTCCCCCCGCGTCTCGTTCTCGACGAAGGGCCGCTACCTCCCGAAGTCCGCGTGGAAGAGCCTCGCCATACGGCACCTGAACGTCGACGAGGTCGAGCTCACGGTGCGGCACGTCCCGCGGCGCAACCTCGTCTTCTGGCTGGGCGGCGACGCCGAGCGGGCGGACGAGCGGACCTCCGACGTGCTCGTGAAGAAGACCCTCTCCGTGCGCGGGACCGTGGACGAGGAGACCACCAGCGCCATCGACATCCGCGGGCTCGTGCCCGACGCGGGGGCGGGCGTCTACCAGCTCGTCGTCGCCGCGGAGGGCGAGGCCGACGCCTCTCGCCTGCTCGTCACGGACCTCCAGCTCGTCGCGAAGATGGCCGCGACGCACCCCGACGAGCCCTTCGGCCGGTCGATCCCCGTGTGGGCCCTGGACGCCCACACCACGTCCCCGAAGTCCGGAGTGGTGGTGGAGGCGGTCCGACGCTCCGGAACCATCCTCGGCACCTGCACCACTGGCAGCGACGGCGGGTGCGTGATCGCCATGGAGACGGGCGGGCCCGACGAGTCGGCGCCCGTGGCCCTGATCGCGTCGACGTCGACCGATCTGACCTACCTCAAGTTCGACGACCTGCGCATCGAGCCCACGGAGTCCCAGGTCGCGGGCGAGCCCTACCTCGCGCAGACGCCGTACCGCGCGGCCACGTGGACCGATCGCGGCGTGTACCGCCCCGGCGACACGATGCACTTCGCCGCCTTGGTGCGCGACGCGGCCCACGCCGCCCCTCCTGCGGACATGCCGATCACGCTCGAGGCGCGCGACCCGCGGGGCAACGTCGTGCGGTCGCGGACGGTGAAGGCCAACCCCGCGGGGATGCTGTCCTGGGACCTGCCGCTGTCGGACTTCGCGTCCACCGGGGCGTGGGCGCTGACCCTGTCCGCGGGCGACGAGGAGCTCGGGCGCGAGTCCGTGATGGTCGAGGAGTTCGTGCCCGAGCGCATGACCGCCACGGTGACCCCGGTCGCCGCGGGGGTGGCGCGCGGGGCCCCGGTGGAGGTGGACGTGTCCGCCCGCTACCTGTTCGGCGGCAGCGCCGAGGAGAGCCCGGTGGAGCTCAGCTGCGAGATCGCGAGCGCGGTGTTCGCGCCCGAGGCGGCGGCCGAGTGGACCTTCGGACGCTGGGTGCGCCCCGACGACACCGAGCGCTCCGTCGCCCTGGGCACCGCCGTCGGCGAGCTCGGGGAGGGCGGCGCGGCGCGCCTCGTCTGCCCGGGCGCCGAGGGCACGTTCGAGGGCACCGGCCGGCTCACCGCCCGCGGGGCCGTCTTCGAGGCGGGCTCGGGGCGCTCGACCCAGGCCGTCGGCTCGACGCTGATCCACCCCGCGACCCACTACGTCGGGCTGCAGAGCGGCACCGAGCGGGCGGGCGCAGGCACGGCCATCGCCGTCGACGGCCGGATCGTCGATTGGGCGGGCGCGACGTCGGCGGACGCCGTCGCCGAGGTGACCGTCGAGCTCGTGAGCCTGCACGAGGAGTACGGCTGGCTCTACGACGAGGACGAGGACACCGAGTCCTATCGTCGCTACCTCCGGGAGATCGGGGGGGCGAAGGAGACGGTCGCCGTGGCGGGCGGCACCTTCAAGGCCACGGTGACCCCCGCGGGCGATGCGTCCGCCTACCTCGTGCGGGTGACCGCCGGCGACGCCACCACGGAGCTCCGCGTGGAGGGGACGGCGCGTCGCTACTGGTGGATGGCGGGCGAGACCGACGTCGATCAGACGCCTCGACCGAAGCGGCCCGGGACGCTCGTCCTGGAGGCCCCCGACCGCGTCGCCGTCGGGGAGAAGGCGGACGTGACGTTCACCGCGCCCTACCGCGGACGCGCCCTCGTGACCGTGGAGACCCACGACGTCCTGGACTCGACCTGGCTGGACGTGGAGCCCGGCCCCGTGACCCATCGGTTCTCGGCGAAGGCCTTCGCCCCCAACGTCTACGTGAGCGTGCTCCTGCTGAAGGACCCGCACCTCGAGTCGTCGCTGGCGTACGTCCCCGACCGCGCCTTCGGGGCGCAGTCCGTGCGCGTGAACCCCGCCGCGCAGACGCTCCCGCTGGCGGTCTCCACGCCGCCGGAGATCCGCCCGAACACGACCCTGCCCGTCACCGTCGAGGTGGACGGCGTCAGGGGCCCGACGTTCGTGACGGTCGCCGCCGTGGACGAGGGCATCCTCCAGCTCACCCGCTTCGAGAGCCCCGACCCCCTCGCCCAGGTGTTCGCCGCCCGTCGGCTCGGCGTCGAGACCTTCGAGACCGTGGGCTGGTCGCTCCTGCTGCCCCCGTCGGGCACGTCGAGCACCGAAGGCGGCGGCCTCGACGGCAGCGAGCTGGGCCGGGTGCAGATGACGAAGCCCGTGGCGTTGTGGTCGGGCGTCGTGGAGGTCCCATCGAGCGGCAAGCTGGTCGTGCCTCTCGACGTCCCGTCCTTCCGCGGCAAGCTCCGGGTGATGGCCGTGGCCGCCGACGCCGCGCGCATGGCGGGTGCTTCGACCGACGTCCTGGTCCGCGATCCGTTGGTCCTCCAGCCGACCCTCCCGCGGTTCCTCAGCCGCGGCGATCGGGTCCACGTCCCCGTGTTCGTCACCAACACGACGCCCGACGACCACACCGTGACCGTCACCCTGAGCGCGACCGAGACCGAGGTCCCGGGGCTCGCGATGATCGCGAGTGACGACGGCCCCGTGCGGCTGTACGGCCCCGCCGGCCAGGTGCTGACGCTCGCCCCGGGGCGGAGCGGGACGGCGGTCTTCGACGTCGAGGCGCTCGCGTCCGTGGGCGCGGGGCGGTTCCGCGTCGAAGCGGCGGCGGAGGGGCTGGACACGTCGTGGGACGAGGTCGACGTGCCCTTCCTGTCTCGCGGTCCGAGGGAGCGACGGGTGGTGCGGATCCCCCTCGACGCGGCGGGCGACACCACCCTCGGCGACCACCTCGCGGGCTGGGTCCCGACCACCGAGCAGAGCACCCTGTGGGTCACCACCAACCCCTACGGCCAGGCGTTCGATCACCTCGCCGCGCTCGTGCGGTACCCGTACGGCTGCCTGGAGCAGACGACTTCGCAGACCCGCGCCCTCGTACACGCGGGGCCCTTCCTGGACGACGTGGACGCTTCCCTCCGCGAGGGCGCGACGATCGCGTCGATGGTCGAGCACGGCGTGTCGCGCATGCTCTCGATGCAGCTGCCCGACGGCGGGTTCGGCTACTGGCCGCGGGCGAGCTCCGGTCACCTCTGGGGGACGGCCTACGCGCTGCACACCCTCCTCGAAGCGAGCCGCAAGGGGCACGACGTCCCCCGAATCTCCATCGATCGAGGCCTCGAGTGGCTCGAACGCAGCCTGCCTCAGCGGACCGAACGCGACCGCGTCCACCACGGCGACGCCTACGCCCACTACGTGCTCGCCCTCGCCGACCGAGGGCGCGTCGGCCGGGTCCGGACGCTGCTCTCCGAGCTTCCGACCGAGGTCCGCGCCGCCCAGGCCGAGCGCGCCTACCTCCTCAAGGCCGCGCTGTGGCTGGCGGGGGACCGTCGACACGAGACCGAGCTGCGCAGCCCCGACCTGTCCGCCGTCCGGTACGAGGAGCGCGGCCGCCATCGCTTCTACTCGGACCTGCGGTACCGCGGCGTGCAGCTGTCGGTCATCACGGACCTGTTCGGGACGGACGAGGCCCCGGCGCTGGAGAAGCTCGTGGCCGCGGGCGTCGCCGGGCGCCGATCCAGCCGCCTGACGACGCAGGAGATGGCGTGGGCGCTCTCGGGGCTCGCGAAGCGGCAGACGGCGCGCCCCGCGGAGTTCGGGGTGCCGGTCCTGAAGGCGAACGGGCGGGTCCTCGATCCGACCCCGGCGCGTCGCGAGGCCGACGATCACTCCCGCTCCTGGACGCTCGCGCGGGCGTCCGAGTACCGCGACCTCACCCTCTCGCTGCCCGAAAAGGGGGACGGAGCGCTCTACCTGTTCGTGTCGTCCGAGGGCGTCCGCGAGGACGCGCAGTGGGCGGACGAGGACCGCGGCGTGGCGGTCGGCCGGTACTGGGCGAGCCCGACCGGGGACAAGCTGCCCGCGGACGTGGAGCCGGAGCTGGGCGACCTCATGCACGTCGTGCTGGTGGTGAAGAACCGGTACTCGTCGCCCATCACGAACCTGGCCGTCGTGGACCGGCTGCCCGCGGGCTTCGAGGTCGAGAACCCGCGCCTGGGCCGCGACGTGCTCGACGACCTGCCCGGGCAGGCCCTCGACGTCGCCTCGATGAACCTCCGAGACGACCGCGTGGAGCTGTTCGGCGACCTGCCCGGAGGCGCGACGCGCGTCTTCAGCTACGCCGTGCGGGCCGTCACCTCGGGCACCTTCACGGCGCCGCCCGCCCAGGCCGAGGCGATGTACGACCCCGAGGTGCTCTCGACGGACGTCGGCGGCACCGTCCGGGTGCGCGGCCCCTGGGACGCCGAGCCGGCGGCCCTCGACGAGGAGGAGGGCGACTGACGTCGTGACCCGCGCCCGGAGAGAGGCGGCGCTCTCGGGCGTCCTCGTCGCGGTCCTCCTCGGGGGCGTCGTGGCGCTGTTCGCGCGCTCGGCGCCGCTGCCCGAGCGGCTGCGGGCCGACCCGTCGCCGGTCGTGCGCTACCACGACGGGACACCCGCCCACGTCTTCCTCGCAGACGACGGACGTCGCCGCATCGAGGTGGCGCCGTCCGAGGTCGACTC
This sequence comes from uncultured Rickettsiales bacterium, assembly GCA_964620495.1. Lineage (GTDB taxonomy): Bacteria > Myxococcota_A > UBA796 > UBA9615 > UBA9615 > CAZEKB01. Next base: position 127,466 of record CAZUHI010000015.1, read on the forward strand.
GGACTACATCGACGCCTTGATCCGGCTCGAGGACCAGCGGTTCCGGACCCACCTGGGGGTGGACCCGCTCGCGATCGTGAGGGCCGCGCTGACCAACGCGCGTCGCGGCCGCGTGGTGTCCGGCGCGTCGACGATCACGATGCAGGTCGTGCGCCTCTGCGAGCCTCGGCCGCGCACCCTACGTTCGAAGATCGTGGAGGCGGCGCGGGCGGTGCAGCTCGAGCTGCGCCTGTCGAAGGACGAGATCCTCGCCCACTACCTCCAGCTGACCCCGTTCGGGAGGAACCTCGAGGGGGTCGAGGCGGCCTCGCTGGCGTACTTCGGCCACGGCGCGGCGGACCTGTCCCCGGGAGAGATCGCGACGCTCCTGGCGGTCCCCCAGAACCCGAACCTGCGCTACCCGTCGCCCCGCAACGCCGACCGGCTCACGGCGGCCCGCGACGACGTCGCGCGGCGGTTGGGGCTCGAGGACCTGGTCGAGCGGCCGGTCCCCACGACGCTGCGCCCCGTCCCGCGCGAGGTCCCCCACGCGGCCTACTGGCTCCGCGCGGCCGGTCCCGAGGCGTCCGAGTGGCGGACGACCCTCGATCGCGGCGCGCAGAGGATCGTGGACGACGTGCTCGCCGCCGCGCGCCCGGGCCTGGAGCGCAAGGGGATCGACAACGGCGCGGTCGTCGTCCTCGACACCGCCACGAGCCGGGTCCTCGCCCTCGGCGGGAACCTCTCCTTCTGGGACGACGGGCCCGCCCGGAGGATCCCGGCGTTCGACGTGCCGCGGAGCCCCGGCTCGACCCTCAAGCCCCTGATCCACGCCGCCGCCATCGACCGCGGGGAGGCCCTCCCCGAGTTCCTGGTCGCCGACATCCCCACCGCGTTCGGCAGCTACACCCCGAGCAACTACGACGGCGGCTTCGACGGCCTCGTCCGGCTCGACGACGCCCTCTCCCGCTCCTTGAACGTCCCCTTCATCCACCTGCTGCGCGACGTCGGCGTGGAGCCCTTCCTCGGCATCCTGCGGGACCTCGGCGTCCGCTCCCTGCGCGACGACCCCGACTTCTACGGCCTGTCGGTGGCGGTCGGTGGCCTCGAGCTCACGCCCCTGGAGCTCGCCGGGGTGTACGCCGCGCTGGCCCGCGGAGGAGAGGCCAAGGCGCCGACGTGGCTGCAGTCGACCGTCGCCGGCCGCGGCGCCCACCCCCTGTCGGAGGGCGCGACCTGGCTCACCCGCCGGGCCCTGGAGCGTCGCGATCGGCCGGACTTCCCGGGGCGCGCGGACCTCAGCGCGCCGCCTACCGGCATCCACTGGAAGACGGGGACGAGCACCGGTCGGCGCGACGCCTGGGCGGTGGGCTCCGGCCCGCAGCACACCGTCGCCGTGTGGCTCGGCAACCTCGACAACCGGGGCTCCTCGTCCCTCGTCGGGGCGGAGGCGGCCGGGCCCCTGCTGTTCGACGTCCTGGGAGGCCTCGCGCCCGCCGGCGGGGCCGCCCCCGACCCCGTCCCGGACGACCTCGGCTGGGTGGAGGTCTGCTCGTACTCCGGGCGGCGCGCGACGGAGGCCTGCCCCCACCGCACGGACGCGCGCGCCGTGGTCGCGCGGGTGCCCACGGAGGAGTGCCCCCATCACCGCCGCGTGCACGTCGACGTCGCCACGGGGCTGGCCGTCGGCCCCGCGTGCCGAGAGGACCGAGCGACGAAGGCGATCACCGTCCTCGCCTGGCCGTCGTCGGTCCGTCGCTACCTGCGTTCGTCGGCGCGCCTGCTGCCCGAGCTGCCCGGCTGGGCGCCGGGGTGCGCGCCCGCCACGGCGGCGACGGCCCCCGTGATCGTGTCCCCGCCCGAGGGTCAGTCCGCCGTCCTCATCGCGGGGCTCGCCCCCGAGCGCCAGCAGATCCCGCTCCAGGCCGAGTCCGACGCCGAGGGGGCCCTCGCCTGGTTCGTCGACGGTCGGTTCGTGGCCACGTCCCCCGCCGACGGCCGCGTCTGGTGGACCCCGGCGCCGGGCGAGCACCGCATCGTGGTCACCGACGACCGCGGCCGCTCCCGCCGTCGCCTCTTCGCGGTCCTCGAGCGCCCTTGACCGCGGTCTCGGCGGAGTGGCATCGCGCCATGACCGTCCTCCTCGTGACTACCCGCAAGGGTGCTTGGACTTTCACGTCGGCCGATCGTCGCGGGTGGACTCGCAGCGAACCCTGGTTCTTCGGCCGGGTCGTGCATCACCTCGTCCAGGACCCCCGCGACCCCCGCGTCCTGCTGGCGTCGGTGCGCACCGGCCACCTGGGCCCCACCGTGTTCTGACGGGGACGCGTCCCCTCAGACCTCGAGGTTGATGCCGAAGGCCTCGAGGCGGTCGCGGAAGTTGGTCTTGTCGACGGCCTTCTCGTAGGCCGCCTCCGCGGTCACGGTCTCCGCCTCGATGAGCTTGAAGAGGGCGTCGTCCATCGACTGCATGCCCATGGACTTGCCCATCTGGATCGACGACGTGATCTGCCCCGTCTTGCCGTCGCGGATCATCGACGACAGCCCGGACGTCGAGAACAGGATCTCCAGCGCCGCCACGCGGCCGCCGCCGTTGCGCTTGAGCAGCTGCTGCGCGACCACGCCCTTGAGCGACTCCGCGAGGGCCCCGCGCACGCCTTCCTGCTCCTCCTGGGGGAACACGTTGATGATGCGGTCGACGGCCTTGGCGGCGTTGTTGGTGTGCAGCGTCCCGAAGACCGTGAAGCCCGACTCGGCGGCGCTCAGGGCCGTGCGGATCGTCTCGAGGTCGCGCATCTCGCCCACGAGGATGACGTCCGGGTCCTCGCGCACCGCGGCCTTCACCGCGACGGCGAACGAAGACACGTGGGTGTGGACCTCGCGCTGGGACATGATCGACTTCTTGTTCGGGTGCACGAACTCGATCGGGTCCTCGACCGTGATGATGTGCAGCTCCTGCTCGTCGTTCATCTTGTTGATGATCGCGGAGAGCGTCGTGGACTTGCCCGAGCCGGTGGGCCCCGTGACGAGGATGAGCCCGCCGCGCATGTAGCAGAACTTCTCGACCTGCCGGGGGAGCCCGAGCTGGGCGAAGCTCATGAGCTTCGTGGGGATGATTCGGAACACCGCGCCGTAGCCGCGCTCCTGCATGAACATGTTGACCCGGAATCGGGCCACGCCGGGCACTTCGTAGCTGAAGTCCATGTCCCCGCGGCGCTTGAACCCCCGCCAGTCCTTGGGGGCGGCGATGGGCTTCATGAACTCCACGAAGTCGTTGTTCGTGAGGACGCGGTACCGGATCGGGTCCATGTCGCCGCCGAGCCGAAACATCGGCGGACGCCCCACGGACAGGTGCAGGTCCGACGCCCCGCGGTCGTTCATCAGCTTGAGGAAGCGGTCGATCTTGTTGGAGAAGGCCATCAGCGTGCCGCCTGTCCGGCGAGGAACTCGGGGCTGACCCGGTGCTCGAACCTCTCCTTGTTGTCCGCCCGCAGCCACGCCTGTTCCGGCGCGATGATGCCCTCGTCCAGGAGCCGGCTCAGCGCCGTGTCGACCGTCTGGTGGCCGGTCGTCTCGCCGATCTGCATCTGACCGATGATCTGATACGTCTTGTTGTCGCGGATGAGGTTCCGCACCCCGAGGTTGCCCATCATCACCTCGAACAGGGCCGCGCGACCCTTGCCGTCCGCGCGGGGCAGCAGGTTCTGGCAGACGACGGCCTTGAGGGTCTCGCTCAGCATGATGCGGACCTGCGCCTGCTCGCCCACGGGGAAGCTGTCGATGATGCGGTCGACCGTCTTCGGGGCCGACGTGGTGTTCATGGTCCCGATGACGAGGTGGCCCGTCTCGGACGCCTCGATCGCGAGCATGACCGTCTCCGGGTCCCGCATCTCGCCCACGACGATGACGTCGGGGTCCTGCCGCAGCGCGCCCCGGAGCGCCTCGGCGAAGCCCTTGCTGTGCTTGCCGACCTGCCGCTGGTTGATGAGGCAGCCCTTGGCCGGGTGGATGAACTCGATCGGGTCTTCCAGCAGCAGCACGTGGCTGCGACGGCGCTCGTTGAACAGGTTGACGAGGGCGGCGAGCGTCGTGGACTTGCCCGAGCCCGACGGGCCCGCCACCACGATCATCCCCTGGTGGTAGTTCACGAGGTCGGCCAGGTGGGTGGGGAGGCCGATGTCGTTCAGGGTGGGGACCTCGTTGGGGATGACGCGGAAGGACCCGCTGAGGCCCTTGCGTTCGACGTACACGTTCGAGCGGTAGCGGCCGGAGCCGCGGATGGTGAGGCAGAAGTCGACCTGCTGATCCCGTGCCAGCTTGCTCTTCTCGAGCTTGCCCATGGGGCCGAGGATGAGCGACTCCGTGCGCTCGGGGGTGAGCATCTCGTCCCCCATCGCCTGGAGCTTGCCGTGCAGCCGCACCATGGGCGGCGAGTCCACCACGACGTGCAGGTCCGAGCCGTCCATCGCCCGCACCTTCGCGAGCATCTCCTCGAGCTCGGTGCGCTTGAGCCGCGCCTCCACGTCCATCGCGTCCAGGGCGGCGATGCTGTTGCTCTCCTCGTCGCCCTTGAAGCGCCCCTCGAGGCGCTCGATCGTCTCCCGGGCGCGGTGCTGGACGGCGGGCGACGGATCGCGGACCGCGCACTGCTCCAGGGTGGGGATGACCCGCCGGTCCTTGAGCCGCGCGAGGGCGTTCAGGGCCTCGAGTCGAATCTCGGGCTGCGGCATCGAGAGCGTGCGCGCGATGTCGGCGGTGGCGGTGGTGTCGCCGATGCGGGCGAGGGCCTCGATGCAGGCCATCGCGGCGTCGGCGTTGCCCAGGTGCTTCACGAGGTGGGGCAGCGCGCGGGCGTCGCCGATCTTTCCGAGCGTCTCGGCGGCGATCATGGCGAGCCACCAGTCCTCGTCGTCGAGGAGCCGGACGATGTGGGGGACGGCTTCCTTGGACTGCAGCGTGGAGCCGAGCATCAGGGCCATGGAGCGGACGTCCTCGTCCGAGTCGCTCATGAGGCGGATGACCGCGTCCGTGATCCGGGGCGCGAAGGTCCGCAGCGAGACCAGCGTGCGGTCCCGCATCCAGCCCATGAGGTCCTTGCAGAAGAGCAGCAGCTTCCGGAGGATCCGATCCTTGTCCGGCCGCTTCATGATGATCTCGAGGACGCCGTTCCGGATCGCCTCGCTGCCGTCGGTGAGCAGGCCCAGGAGCTCGTCCTCCGCCTCGGCCGAGGAGCCGAGGGCCTCGAGGGAGGTGCTCAGGACGCGTACGGCCTGCTGCTGCACCGCCGGGGCCGGGTCCTTGAGCAGCGTGAGGGCGACCCGGGCGGCCTCTTGGGGCGCGGTCGAGCCCAGGATGTCGAGCACGCGGCCGCGGATGCGCTCGTCCTCGTCCTCGCTCATCTCCGCGACGCGCCGGCGGATGGCGAGGTCCGACAGCAGCCCCTGGGACTCCTGGACCTTCACCAGCGAGAGGTAGCGGATCTCCTTCTTCTCGTGGGACAGGAACCCCACGAACTCGCGCCCCACCTCCGAGGCGGGGAGGGCGGACAGGGCCTCCATGGCGCGCATGGCCGTGGCCTTGCTGCTGCTGGAGACCATCCGCTGCAGGTGGGGCAGCGTCAGCTGCGGCCGCGCCCGGACCATCGAGTGGAACATCAGCGACTGGGTGCGGGACGTCTTGCCTTCGAGCGTCTGGAAGAGCGCGAGGACGAGCTTGGGGTCGAGCTGGGCGCCGAGCCGGCGCTCCCCGAACGTCCGCACGGCGGAGTCCGAGTGGGTGGCCAGGTCGATCAGCTCGTCGGGCTTGAAGCTCTTCTGCTTGCCGAGGTCCTGGAGCAGCTCGGTGCGCTCGCTGGGGTTCTTCCAGTCCTTCTGGACCACCCGGCGAACGAGATCGCCCTTGCCGCCTCTTCCGACCGTCTTGAACAGCGCCAACGGCTTCTCCCGAAACATCCAGACCGGGGGAAGCTCGAGCCGAGCGATCCACCTGGCCTGCTAGACTCGCGACGGCTTCCGCCGTCGAAATTTCAGGTCTCGTACCCACCCGAGGACAGGTCGTGAACCCTCAGCAAGACTCCCCCGCCTTCTGGCGATCCCTCTACGAGGCCCCTTCGGAGTCTAGCATGGGGCCGGAGGCCGAATCGGGGCGCGTGGCCTTCGACGCAGCCGATCTGGTGGCCGAGATCAGCGAGGCTCCGACGGAGCAGGAGGGCGACGCACCGACCGTCGATCCGGCCGCGCTGGAGGCCCTCGTGGAGCGCCTCGTGGCCGAGCGCCTGGCGGCCGAGCGCCCGCCCCCCCGCCGCGCCGAGCCGGACACCCGCCCCATGGCCTCGGCGCCCCCGCGCGCGCGCCGGGAGCCGCCTCCGGTGCCGCCCACCCCGGCGCCCTCCACCCGCGCGGCCCCGGCGCCCGGTCCGATCCCCCCCGTGACCCGAGCGGCGGGCAGCGGGCACGACACGCCCCGGCCCGGCTCCCCCGCGCCCTCGTCGCGCCCGTCGCGTCCGCGTCCGAGCGCCTCTCGGGACGCCCCCACCACCCCCCGGCGCATGCCGATGCCCGCGGCCGACGCGGACGACCCGTTCGCGACCGCCATCTCGGGCGAGATGCCCGCGGCCCCCGCCCCCGAGCCGGTCGCCGCCGCGCCGGTCGAGCCGGAGCCGGTGGAGCCGGAGCCCGCGGTCGCGCCGGAGCCCGAGCCGGAGCCGACGCCCGCCCGAGCCGCGCCCATCGACAAGACCACCGGCCACTGGGTCAAGGTCCCCGTCCTCAAGGGCGGCCCCGAAGCGCTCATGACCGCAGGCCTCGACCCCGCGGCCGGCCTCGTCCTGAGCATGATCGACGGGGTGTCCGCGCTCAAGGGCATCAAGGCCCTCCTCCCCCACGTCCCCGACGACACGTTCCTCCAGATCTTCCGGGACGCCCTCGGCAAGGGCTTGGTCGAGTTCAAGTAACCCGCACGTGACCACCGTACGTCCCGACCTGCTCGAGGACGCCGACCTCCCGGCGCCCTTCGGCCGATACACGCTCCTGGGTCTCCTAGGCGAGGGCGGCATGGCGCGCGTGTTCAAGGCGGAGCTGCAGGGCCCGTCGGGCTTCCGCAAGCGCGCCGCCGTCAAGATCATCCACGCGACGGTCGCGAAGAAGAGCGAGAAGCTGCGTCGGGCGCTCATCAACGAGGCGCGCCTCGGCGGGCTGCTGCACCACCCGAACATCGTGGACACCTACGAGTTCGGCGAAGAGCAGGGGCTGCCCTTCATCGCCATGGAGCTCGTGCGCGGCGTGGGCCTCGACGTCATGCTCGAGCTCATGCGGCCGCTGCCCCCGGCCCAGGCGCTCGAGATCGCGATCCAGATCTGCGCCGGGCTGGACCACGCCCACAGCCTCGAGGACGACGACGGAGAGCCCGTCCTCATCGTCCACCGCGACCTCAAGCCCAGCAACGTCCTGCTCAGCCGCGACGGGCTCGTGAAGGTGATGGACTTCGGCATCGCGAAGGCGGCGACCAACACCTACAACACCACCGAGACGGGGATGACCAAGGGCACCCCGGCGTACATGTCGCCCGAGCAGGCCGAGGGCATCCCCCTGGACGGCCGCTCGGACATCTTCGCGCTCGGCGCCCTGCTCTACGAGATGGTCGTTGGCGAGCGCCTCTTCCGGGGCGAGAACATGGTGCAGGTGCTCATGTCCGTCCTCCGCGTGGAGCAGATCCTCGCCGAGGAGCAGCGGTGGGAGTGGCTCGACGCCACCGTCCCCGGCCTGCGGGATGTGGTCACGACCTGCCTCCGGAAGGACCGCGCCGATCGATACGACGACTGCCTCGAGGTGGAGGCCGCGCTCAAGGCGCTGGCCCGCGACATGGCGCCTCCGCGCCCCCTGAAGACGACCGTCCGGGAGCTCATGAAGGAGCACGGGCTCGGGGGCGGCGACAGCTCTTCCAGCGTCCGCGTGGCGGGGGCGGGGCGTACGCCGAGCAACATCTCGGGGGGCGCGCCCCTCGCCGCGAAGGCGAGCTCGGGTCCTGCGTCGGTCTCCGCGGGTCCCGGCGCCGTGGGCCCCACCCGCGCGCAGCTGCCCGCCACGCCCGTGGCCGTGCCCGCGGCCGAGGTCCCCCCGACGCTGGTCCAGGCCCCCGCGACGCCCGCCGCCGTGGCCGCGATGGAGGCTCCCCCCCAGGGGACGCTGTGGGAGGGCGCCGAGACCCAGCGCCCCCCTCGTTCGAAGGCCGTGGTCGCGGCGCTGGGTCTGCTGCTCCTGCTCGGGGTGGCGGGCGGAGGCTACCTGCTCGGTTCGTCCGGAGACGTCGAGGCCCCGGCCCCTCAGCCGAGCCCCGCGGCGGTGGCCGTGGCGCCCGCGGACGCGCTCTCCGATCCGGTCGAGGCCGCGCCCACGCCCGTCCCCGCGCGGAAGCCGGCCCCCCAAGCCGCGCCCAAGGCCGCGACGCCGAAGGCGAAGCCCGCCCCCGAGGCGGAGCCCGCCGCCAAGGAGCCGACCCCGAAGCCGTCGGCGGCGAAGCCCACCGGGGGCAGCGCCGTAAAGAAGCCGAAGGACCCGCGGACCAAGCAGGGGGCGAAGGACGGCGCGACGAAGGCGAAGCCCACGGGCACCAAGGCGGAGGTCAAGGCCGCGAGCGCGACGGGCGCCGGGAATCGCGCGCCTGCCTTCGATCCCGACGACCCGAACCTCGTGGTCGAGTACGCGCGGGTGCGGGTGCAGGACAAGGGCGACGAGACCTGGTCCGTGCGGTTCACGGCCAAGGTGCGAGGCGGCCGCGACGCCCGCGCGACCGTGCGCTTCAACCCCCCCGGCGCCAGCTGGGTCGAGAAGTCGATGCGCACCCGGGACGACGTGACGTTCACGGAGCGCGTGACGTTCCGTAAGAAGAACGTAGGCAAGACCTACTGGTACATCGAGGTCGTGGGGGCCGACGGCACCAAGGCCGGCTGGGGCAGCTCCGGCGACAAGAAGCAGTTCAAGATCGAGGACTGAGCCCCTGAGTCGGCGACGGCGACCGACTCAGAAGGCGAGGCGCGGGGCCGCGTCCGCGGGCAGCGGCGAGATCGCCCGGCACTCCACGGCGGCGACGATGTCCGCGTCCACGTCGTGGCGGCGGAGGAACGCCGTGCGCTCCGTCTTCATGCGCCCGACCCATTCGGTGTACTCGGCGGACCGGCCCTGGGCCTCGAAGAGTCGCTCGGGGCGGAGGATCTCCATCGGGACCAGCTCGAGCAGGGCGGCGTTCTCGGGCGCGTCGATGTCCACCACGTCGTACCCGAAGTTCGGGTCCGTGCACCACACGATGCGCTCGTCGAGCAGGGCCTCGAGCATCGCCGAGCTGTGGCGGATCTTCACCTTGAGGGCGGTCCCGGCCGCGATGTCCTCGGCGCCGCCGCCCACGTAGCCGGTGTTCATGAGCCACATCCCCACGTGCGGCATCGTGGCCGCGAGCTCGCGGAAGCGCTTTGCCTGCAGGCCGAAGCGGCCGGGGAAGAAGGGCTGCGTGAACGGCGACCGCGTCTTGCCGCGGTCCTTGCCCGCCGCGCTCGTCTTGCTGGTCTCGCCGAGCATGAAGTAGCCGGCGGCCTGCTCGGGCGACGTGAACCGCAGGACGCCGGGGACCGCGGCGTCGCGACCCTCGTCCCGGTTGAGGATGCCCATGGACTCGACGGGCGGGAGCGCGTGCAGGTCCGCCGCGCCGGGGATGCGCGCCATGGGGATGATCGAGCGGCCGTTGCCGGTCCACATGACGAAGTCCCAGCCGTCCTTGGGGACGCCCGCGGTCACCACGCCCGCCGCGGTGACCTCGCCCGCGATGTAGCGGTCGACGTTCGCCGCGTCCGCGCCGGTGTCGATGAGCTCGGTCCGGTACCGCGCCACCTCCTCCGGGCTGAGCACGCCCTTGAAGAAGTCGAACCCGCCGTCCTCGGTCAGGTAGGCGTTCTCGAGCCAGGCGTCGGCGCTGGTGGTGCCCGCGTGGATGACCGGCTCGGCGTCCACGCTCAGCTTCTCGATCTTCGCGAAGCAGCCGTTCTCGGTGACGGACAGCTCGCCGCCGGGCCACAGCGCCACCATGTCGTCCTGCACGGGCTCGGTGAGGTCGCCCTGCTTCGAGAAGGTGGTGGTGGTCTTGCCGGTGCCGGACAGCCCCATCACGGTGACGGTCAGGCGGTGCCCGTCGCGCCGCGTGACGGCCTTGGCGCCGGCGTGCAGCACCAGGCCTCCCTGCTGGAAGGCGAGGTGATTCCACATGCGCAGGACGGCCTTCTTCGACTCGCCGAAGTAGTCGGGGCCGATGATGTGCGTCGTCCAGTTGTCTACGTCCACGAGGATGGCCTGGCGGCCGGGCATGTCCTCGAGGAAGAGGTCCGGGGTGTAGATCACCCGGAACGTAGGGGTGAACTCCGCCGTGGGGTCCGCCTCGACGGCCGACCGAGGGAAGGCCAGCACCTGCTGCATGCCCGCGATGTTCGCGCCCTCTTCGGTGTACAGCCAGGTGACGCCCTGGGCGTGCTCGCCCAGGCCGCAGTACCCGTCGATGGCGATGAGGGCGCCGCGCTCCTGGATGTACGCGGTCTGCCGCGCGATCAGCTCCTCGGCCCGGGCGCGGTCGATGATCTGGTGCGACCACTGCCCCTCGGTGCCCGGGGGCGACACGATGTACGTGTACTTCGCCTGCCGCGCCTTGTTGCGGGTCAGCTTGTCGAGGGAGCCGACGCCGGTCTTCAGGATGGCCCGTTCGTGTTCGAGCGCCAGCGCGCGGAGCGCCTCCTGGCTCGGGTTGTCGAGGTAGCGGACCGAGAACGGGCGAGGGTGCGGCATGGGCCGGCACGATACACACGGAGTCGGGGCTCCGCCGCCCGATTCGGGGTCCTCGGCGCACTCTTTTTCGGCCCCTGCGGAAGGGGCTGAAATCACGAGATTTCCGAGTTGGTGACTCTATTTAGAGTGTCGTCGATTCGCGGACGAGGTAGGCGCCGCGGCGCATGGCCTCGCGCTCCCGCCGGTACGGCTCGGGGTTCGGCACCACCCACGCGGGGTCGTAGGAGCGCGCCTGCAGGATCGCGTGGGGTTTGGTGCGCGAGGGGTTCAGATCCCGGGCCCCGAACTCCAGCCCCGCGAACTGGCGGTAGATGCTGTCGAACCGCTCCACCGACCCCGGTCCGCCGAGGACCGCCACGAGCGCCCGCCTCGAGTTGGTGACCGCCTCCAGCCGCGCGACGAGGAGCCGGCTGCCCGGGAGGTGCCGCCCGCCGAGGTCCCGGACGAGGTCGAAGAACGGCTTGGGGTCCCGGTCGTCGAACAGGAAGAGGAAGCCGTCCGGGTGCTGCCAGGTGGTGGGGTCTTCGGGGACCGACGGGCGCGGCGGTGGGGGCTGGGGGCGCGGCTCGGGAGGCACCGCGAGGGGGTGGCGGGCGCCGGTCGATCCGTCGGTCGCGGGGGGCTTCGTGTCGGCCCGGACCGTCGGCCAGGCGAGCCTCCGGAGCAGCTCGGCGTCGGTCGGCTCGTCCAGCTTCGCGGGCACCCCCAGGGGGGCGGTCCCTCCGCCCACCGCGGGCATGGTCACGAGCTCGGGGGGGATGCCCGGCTCCTCGTCGGTCTTGTCCTCGCGGAACGTGCGCGCGAACCCGATCAAGCCCATGAACGCGATGAGGCCGCCGAGGGCGGTGACGCCCGCGCCGGTCATGTCGAGGCCGGTGGACTGGGCGAACCCGAGCAGGGCGGACGCGTCGTCGCGCAGGGAGTCCGCGGCCACGGCTTCGCGGTCGGCGCGCCCCTGGAGGGAGGCCCCCACGATGGTCGTACCGGCCCCCATCAGGATCAGGGTGAACCAGAAGATGCGGACGTTGCCCACGGGTCTCCTTCGGCGAACCCTCCGAGGTTATCAGCCGAGCAGGGCGCGGATCAGTCGCGGCTCACGCGGACGCGGCAATGCGAGCAGACGTCCTCGAACCGATCCTCCAGGCCGTCGGGCCAGGTGATCACGAGCGCGTCGACCTCATCGCGGGCGCCCAGGCCGAAGAAGAGGATCGGCTCGGAGCCGGAGAAGGTCCCCAGCCCGCCCGCGTCCATCGTGCGCGAGAGGGTGGTCCCGCCCGCGGAGACGGTCACCACGGCGCCCACCGAGCGCGGGTCGGCCCGCCGCGCGTCGTCCAGCTCGACGACCAGGCGGTTGGCGTCGGTGCATCGCCCCAGGAGGACGCGGGGGCCCTCGCCGATGCGACCGACGACGAGATCCGGGACCCCGTTGCGGTCCAGGTCGCTCACGGCCACGCCTCGGCTGTTGCCCGCGGGCCCGGGCGGCAGCACGTCGTCCGTCTCCTCGAAGACGGTCTCGCCGCCCCCGGCGCGAGCGTGCAGCCAGCGGTCGGGTTGCTCGAGGATCTCGGAGGCGGCGTCCCGGTAGCCCGTCGGGAGGGGGCCGTAGGCGTGGAAGAGGCCGGGCCGGCCCCACCCGCCGAGGTCGAGGGCGACCACGCTCCACGAGGTGTCGCCGGGCGCGGCCGAGAGCTCGACTCCCCACGACAGCGACGCGTCGAGGAAGTCGAACTCGCCCACCGCGCGCAGGGGACGCAGACCGCCCAGGTCGCTGAACCACAGGTCGATGCGGCCGTCGCCGTCGAGGTCCCGGACGGCGCCGCCCATGGGGGCGCGCACGGTCCCTGCGCCGCTCGTGTCGAAGCGGTCGATCCAGTGGGGCGTGCCGTCGTCCAGGAGGCCCGCGTTGTCCAGCAGGACGGTGTTCTCGGCGACCTCCCCGAAGTCGTGGCTGAGGAGGAGGTCCGGGTCTCCGTCGGCGTCGAAGTCGCGGAACGTGGCGAGGAGGGCGGCGCCGTGCACGGCCTCGGGGGGCAGCGATTGGGAGACGTCGACGAACCGGGTGTGGTCGTTGCGCCACAGCCGCGTCTCGGTGGGCTGAAGGGGGATGCCGTCGCTCAGCAGGGTGACGGCGTAGCCCGCGGCCAGGAGGTCGAGGTCGCCGTCCAGGTCGACGTCCGCCCAGGACACGCCGGTGGTCCAGCCGGCGGCGGCGGCGAGCCCCTCCTCGGAGGTGACGTCGGTGAAGGTGCCGTCGCCGTCGTTGCGGAACAGTCGCAGCAGGTCGAGGCCGAAGATCGCGACGTCGGGGAGCCCGTCGCCGTTGTAATCGGCGGTGGAGACGCCCACGGAGAGGGCCGAGGGGAGCTCGAGGCCGGTGTTCGTCGCGGGGACGAAGCCGTCCTCGACGCCCCAGTAGACGGCGTTGGGGCCGATGATCTGGGCGAAGATCAGGTCCGGGCGGCCGTCGTCGTCGAGGTCGGCGGCGGCGACGCCTCCTCCCGCGAGGCCGCCGATCTGGAAGCGCGCGGTGAGGATGTCCTCGATGCGTCCGGACTGCGGCTCGGGGAAGGGGGCGTGCACGAAGTCGACGCCGGAGTCGGCGGTCCCGTCGCGGAAGGCGCCGCGGTTCGGCGCGGGCTCCAGGCACCGCGGGTGGGGGGACGACGTGAGGGTCGCGCCGTCGGCGTCCCCGAGGTCGTCGGGCGGGTCGGTGGTCTCGGTGGCGGGGTCGTCGGCGGGGCCGTGCCGGAAGCGTGGAGCGGTGGGGGAGGTGACCGCGTCGTAGGCTCCGGCGTCCCCGTCGGGAATGGGCGCGTCGGCGGCGATGCAGCCGACGAGCGTGAGAATTCCCAGGGCGACCGTCGTCCTCAATACACCTCCTGTTTCGCGCACCTTCAAGATGCCGGCTTCGCGCGCAACGTGCGCGGGCACGCCCGATCCCGAAGAATCGGGAACCCACCGCGGGCCCATCGGTCAGAACGCGCATGGGCTGGAACGTCACCATCTACAAACTGGACGAAACGCCCGAGGTCGCGGCCGCGCCCTTCTCGCCCCGAGTCATCGGAGGCACCGAGGAAGTGCGGCGTCGGCTGACGGGCGGCCTCCCCGGGCTGTGGTGGGCGGGCCGCGCGGGTCGGCTCGTGGGCCAGGGGTGGGTGATGGAGATGACCCTGTGGCGGCACCTCGCGCCGGTGCGGCAGGGGACGGTCGACAGCGTGCTGGTGGACGTGGAGGGTGGCGGGGACCCCATCGCGCCCCTCATCCACCTCTGCAAGCAGCAGGGCTGGCTGCTCTTCGACGACGGCAGCGGGGAGTTCGTGGACCTCGACCGCCCCAGCGCCGAGACGTGGGAGCAGGTGCGCTCCTACTCCGACCGTCGGGCCGAGAGCGCGACGCGTCGCGAGATCCTCGTCTACGACCTCGACGGGCCCCCCCGGGTGGACGAGGACCTGCTCTACCGTCGCTTCCCCATCGGGGACGCGGACGGGGTGCGCGAGATGATCGCGGACGTGATCCCCGAGGTCGTGTGGTCGGGGCGACGGGGGCGCGCGCGGGTGGACGAGTGCACGCTCGAGTTCCGGGTCCGCACGCGGGGTCTCGTGGACACCTTCAGCTTCCGGGCGACGGGGCCCGACGCCGGGCTCTGGATCGAGCGCCTGTGCGACCCCCACGGGTGGTCGGGCTACGACCTCCAGGTGGGGCAGTTCGCCTTCGTTCACGACTCGTCGAAGGACCAGCTCCCGCGCTGGGCGGTGGAGCCGCTGCCGAGCAACGTGATCCCGTTCCCGACGCTCGAGCAGCGCGCGCGTCGCCGTTTTCGGTAGCCGACCGACCGAGGTGGTGCTTCGGCCCGACTCGACGCGCTCCGGCTCCGGTATCTTCGCGCCATGGCGTACTCACGTTTCTGGCTCGTCGTGCTCGTTCTGGCCCTCATCGGCTGCCCGGTCCGCTCCGGCGGCGGGGGTGGTGGCGGCGGCGGCACGGACGACGACGACTCGGCCGACGACGACGACGCGACGGACGACGACGACGCGACGGACGACGACGACGCGACG
>CAZUHI010000016.1:0-73988 GCA_964620495.1 uncultured Rickettsiales bacterium
TGATTCGCTGTGGAAAGCATCGATGTGTAGAGAGCCGGTGTTCCCTTCGGGGGGCGCCGGCTCTTGTCTTTCCGGAGGCGCCCGACCGCCCCGGGAACTTCCTTCGCGCCGCGGGGTCTCTCCCCATACGTGCCGAGTGCGATCCCACGAGGTCTCCCCATGAAGGGGAGGTCGGGGTCGACGGAGGAAGCCCATGGCCGCATGGACGGCCGGGTCGGGGCGCCTCGCAGGTCCCTCACGGACCGCGAAGACCCCTTGGAATCGCAAACCTGAACTGCGGACCGCGCGGATGCTTCGCATCGGCATCGTCGCGGGCGGCCGCATCGTCGAAGAGAAGCTGGTCAAGCCGGGTCGAGCCGTGACCGTGGGGGAGCACCCCCGATCGACGGTCGTCGTACCCAAGGCCGAGCTCCCGGAGCGCCGCTTCGCGCTCTTCGGGGCTCGCGACGGGGGCTGGGAGCTGCGGTTCACCCCCGAGCTCCGGGGCAAGGTGACGGTCGACGGAGAGGTGTTCGCGCTCGGAGCCCTGCTCGAGCGCGGGGACGCCACCCGGCGGCGCGGGGTCTGGACGCTGCCGCTGGGCGAAGGCACCCGCGGCAAGGTGCACGTGGGCGACTTCACCTTCCTCTTTCAGCTCGTGGCGCCGCCCCCGCTGCCCGCGCGCGACCCTCGTCGCGGCTTCGGCGTCCGTCGATCTCCCCCCGACATGCTGTTCTTGGCGACCCTGGCGTTCTCCGGGCTGCTGCACGTGGCCGGGTTGATCTGGATCGAGGCCCAGCCCCCGCCCCGCAAGGTGCAGCTGACGGATCTGCCCGAGCCCGTGCGTCAGTGGGTCTTCGCGCCGGAGACGCAGGAGGTGCCGCCCGAAGAAGACGCGACCCCCATCGAGGCGAGCGACCCCGAGGCGACCCCCGCGGAGGAGCCCGAGCCGACGCCCGAGCCGGACGCCGCGGCGGCCGGGCCCGACGACGTCCCCCCCGTGGAGAAGTCGGCCGAGCAGCGCCTCGCCGACGCGGGCTGGGAGTGGGCCATCGTGGGGAGCACCTACGAGGACGCGAAGGGCGACCCGGTGGCCGACTACCTCGACGATCCGTCGGGTCTCGCCCCCGACGTGCGGCAGGCGCTGCTCGACGGCAACGTCACGATCGGGCGCCGGGCCCCCGAGGACCTGGGCCCCAAGTTCAGGACGGACGACGACGGCATCGTCGCCTCCGACGCGGATCCGCGGTCCATGGGCGGCGGCCAGGGCGGCGACGTCGTGAAGGAGCGGGCGGCCCCCCGTCCGCAGGTCATGCCCGGCCCCGTGGACGCGGCCCCCGAGGTGGCCTCGACCGTGGCCGCGATCCTCAAGCCCTACCGAGGCCGCATCAAGGCCTGCTACGAGCGCGAGATCAAGACGTATCCGGACCTCGCCGGGAAGCTCACGCTGTCGTGGATCGTGACGGTCACGGGCGGCGTCGAGGAGGTCGTGGCGGAGCTGAACACCACCGGCAGCGGCGACCTGGAGACGTGCGTGAAGCGCGTGGTCCGCGGGATCGACTTCCCGGCCGGGGATCAGGAGACGTTCGTGGACGGCTACCCGCTGATCTTCAGTCCGCAGTAGGTCCGTCGGTCGTCGAGAAGAACGCGTCCGCCTCGGCGAACGCCATCCCCACGTTCGCGGCGAAGGTCGCGTCCGAGGTGCGGTCGCCGACGTACAGGCAGGCGTCGCGATCGAGGCCGTACTCGCGCAGCAGGGCGACGCCGAGGCCGGGCATGGGCTTGCGGCACCAGCAGCGGATCGGCCCGGCCGGGTGGGGGCACCACCGCACGTCGATGTCCCGGGCCAGCAGCTCGTTCGTGCGGTCGAAGCACGCGCGGGCGGACTCCTGAGTGAGGGGCCCGGTGGCCACGCCCGACTGGTTCGAGACGCCCAGGAGCAGCCACCCCGCGTCCGCATACGCCGCCAGCTTCTTCCTCCGACGCGGGAGGATCACCACGTCGTCGGGGACGACCGGGTAGGGCGGGCCTCCGTCGGTGCGCCGCAGGGTGCCGTCGTAGTCGAGGATCAGCGCCCTGCGGGTCGCGCCGGCGTGGGGGCGACGCACGAACGGCACCGTCTCGACCCGCGTGAAGCCCTCGCCCACGGTCGGCGGCTCCGCGATCTGGAAGAACCGCGTGATCGCCGACGGCGGGAACATGTTCGGGTCCGTCTTGCTCTCGACCTTCATCTCCTCGGGCGTCAGCAACCTCCCGTGCCGCTCGATCATGCGGCCCGCCGCGTTGTGCAGCGCCTCGCCGCGGGGGATGTCGATGTGCTCCACGCGCACCTCCACTCCCGCCGCCCGCGCCCGCGCGACGACCCCCGCCCGGCTCTTCACGGTCGGGTAGGTGTTGTCCATCACCACCCGCCGCGGGCCGTCGGTCAAGGCCTCGGCGAGCGGCTTCAGCAGGTCGTCCAGGCGTCCGCCGCGGTCGTCTCGGTTCAGCCTCAGGTACCCCCGGCGCACGTAGGCCGTCGTCCGGCTCGTCTTGCCGGAGGCGGGTGATCCCGTGAGCAGCACGACCTCGTCCGGAAGCGAGGCCGCGAACGCCGCCGCCGTGGACTCGCGCACCGCCGATGCCCACTTCAGGCGCCTGTCGAGGACGGCGAGGTCGTCGTCGTCGAGCGCGAGCGTCGGGGCCGCCAGGCCGTCCCTCAGGGTGGCCGAGCGGGTGCACCCGGGGATCGCGATCGCGCCCGGGCTCATGGCCAGCAGCCAGGCGAGGGCGACGCGGTGCGGCGAGACCCCGTGCTTCTTCGCGACGGCCCCGAAGGCCGCGTCCCGGGTCGTGCGCTTGACCCCCGCGTGGCCGCCCACCGGGCTGTGCGCGACGAAGGGGATGCCGTGCCGCGCGCACGCCTCCAGCACGCCCTTCTTGAAGGCCGACTGGTCGAACGGGTTCGCCTTGTTCTGGACCGACGCGACGGGGACGATCGCCATCGCCTCCTCGATCTGCTCGACGGTCACGTTGCACAGCCCCACGTGCCGGATGGTGCCCGCCTCGGCCAGCTCGGCCAGGGCGCCGACGCTGTCCGCGAAGGGCACGCCGCGGTGCGGGGCGTGGAGCTGATAGAGGTCGATCGCGTCCACCCCGAGGGCCTTCGCGCTCGCCTCGGCGGCCGCCTTCAAGTGCTTCGGCCGCCCGTTCGGCATCCACTTGCCGCCCGGTCGAATGAGCCCGCCCTTGGTGGCCACGAGCACGCCGTCTCCGCCCCACTCGTTCAGGGCGCGGCGGATGAGGCGCTCGTTGTGTCCCACGTCGTCGTGGTCGAGGCAGTAGGAGTCGGCGGAGTCGACGAGCCGCACCCCGGCCTCGAAGGCCTCGATGAGGAGGGCGATCGCGGCCGCCTCGTCGGGCCGCCCGGCGGTCGACAATCGCATCGCGCCGAGGCCGATCGGGGGCAGGAACCGGCCCGCCAGGGGGCGACGCTCGGTGGAGGTCGGGGCCGTCGGAGGCGCGGGCGCGGGCGCCTCATCGAAGAGGTCCCACACGTCCGCCGACTCCCACTCGTCGGGGCGCGCGCGCCGGGGCGGGATCGGCTTGCTCGCGAGGTTGCGTACGTCCCACGGCCGCTCGAGCCAGGGCACGTCCTTCTCCTCGCACACGAGGACGGGCCTCCGCCCCCCGGGCTCCGAGGGCTCGCGCGCGGCGAAGAACAGATCGCCGGCGAGCAGGCCGTCGATCATCGCCCGCGTCTCGCCGTCGGGGCGGGCCCTGCGGAGGCGCCGCGAGCTGCTCAGGAACCGCCCCACGTCGGAGATGCCGACCGTGCCCTCGGTGGGCGCCCGGAGGTCGAGGCCGGCCGAGAGCTCGGCGTTGGAGAGGGGCGGGGAGAAGACCGACTGGAGGCGGCGGAGCTTGTCCGCGTAGGCGGCCTTCTGCTCCGCGACGGCGCGCTCGTGGAGGAGCTGGGCGATCCGTCGCGCGTTCTTGGTGACCGTCACGGTCCGCGGAGTCTACAAGCCGAGGTCGCCGGCACGCACCCAGCCCACGGCCGGGCGGGGCTGCTCACCGAGCTGGCGCAGGAGCACGAGGGCGGAGTCGCCCCGGGTGGACAGGACGACCACGCGCAGGCGGGCGCCGTCGGGGTACGCGGCCCCCGCGCCGTCGGTCAGCGGGTGCGCGCGCGCCGGGTCGCCGTAGATCCGCAGGCGGTCGGGGGCGTCGAGCTCCTCGCTCTGCAGCTTGGACCCGAACGCGGCCGCGCCCTCCGTGGCGGCGACGAGGGCGAGGTCGTGGGCCGCCCGTCGGTCGCCGCCCGGCAGGTCGCCGATCCGCTCGAGGCAGTCGCCCAGAGCGTCTCCCCAGGCGTTGGTGCCGGACCTGCGCACCGTGGCCAGGCGACAGGTGTACTCGGAGGGCTCCGCCGTCGCCACGACGGGCTCCGGGGTGGGCTCGGGCGTCGGCTCCGGGGTGGGCTCCGGCGTCGGGTCGGGGGTCGGGTCGGGGGTCGGCTCGGGCGTCGGCTCGGGGCCCGGTTCGGGGGTGGGCTCGGGGGCCGGCTCGGGCGTGAGGTCGGGGGCCGGCGGGAGAGCCGCGGCGACGAACGGGGTCGGCTCCGACGTCGACTCGCTCCAGGGCCCGATCAGCACCGCCGCGATCACGAGGACCGCGACGAGGGGGAGGAAGGCCCACACGCGCGCGGGACGCCCCTCGGGCACGGGCAGCGCCGGGATCTCGTCCGTCGGGTGTTCGACGGGCTCGGCCTGCTGCTCCGGCGTGAGGGCCGGCAGCTCGAGCGTCCCGGTGACGGGCTGGATGTCCGGCTGGGCGGGCTCGGCCACCGGCTCGGCTTCGGGCGGGATGCCCACGAACGGGTCGCCCTCGGCGCCCTCCTCCAGCCGATCCGCCGACGCAAGGCCGAGCACCCGGAACCCCAGCAGCTCCTCCAGCGCGCCCTCGGCGCGACACGCGCGGAGCCGATGCAGCCCCGCCCGGTCGATGTCCAGGTCGAGCACCACGCTCCCCGCCCGCACGCAGCGGATGTGGAGGTAGGGGTCGTCCGCGATGAGGCGCAGGTTCCGCGTCGTCACGTACCAGGCGTGCTCGCCGAAGCGATGCAGGCGCTCGTCCAGGGTGAGCTCGGCGAGGACCCGACCGGGCGCCGGCGGGGCCGTGATCTCCTCGCCCCGGGTGGGCCGGGCGACGTCCGGGGGGCGCCCGAAACGCACCCGATGGGTGACGTCCAGGAGGCCGTCCACGACGTCGGTCCACGCGTCGTCGGCGCTCTCCCAGTCCTCCAGGGGCCGCCCCCCGACCGGCACCACGGGGAACTTCGCGAAGCGACGCCCCAGCCACTCGCACTCCTCGATGATCAGGGGCACGCACCACGTCTGCTCGCGCTCGGCCGAGTCGAGGATCCAGCGCAGCTCCTCCTCGAGGCCGCCCTCGAGGCGGAGATACATCCGACTCACGAAGAGCACGGCGATGTCGGCCTGATCCAGGCGCGTGGAGGTGGTCGTGGTGAGCTCGTCGGGTTCGTGGCGCGGCCCCGGCTCGCCGTCGAGGATCCCGGCGCGCCGCCAGGCCGCCAACCTCCTCCTCAGCTCGGCGCAGACCTCCCCGTCCGCCACCGAGAAGCTGTAGTACAGCCGCGCCAAGTCAGTGTTGCTCCACCACCCCGAAGCGGACGCCGCGCAGGCCGAAGACGACCGGTGCCGTCCCCGCCTCCTTCGCCGCCGCCGCGTGGCGCGCCCGGTGTCTCGCGGCCTGCTCGGTCATGCGCTTCTCCGCGGCGGACCCGGGCACCACCAGCTCCATCACCATGCGGTCGACCCCGAAGAGCTCGAGGTAGGTCATCGCCAGCACCGCGCGCCGCTCGCGCAGATCCAGCCCGTCCGGGTCCTTCTCGCCCTTCTCGGCGAGGCCCTGCACGTAGATGAAGACGGTCGCGTGTTCGGAGAGCAGCTCGGCGATCGCCTTGAGCCGCTTGTACGTGTCGGTGCTCACGAAGAGCCGGTCGCGGTCGAAGGCGAGGTTCAGATCCCAGAGCTGGTCCGCGACCTCCGCGTCGATCGCCTCCTCGGGCGTCTGCAGCCCCATCCGGCCGTCCGTGTCCTTCGTGGTCTGGAGGCCCAGGCGCTCCTTCGTGTCGATGCTCTTCTGCACCCCGATGCGCTCGCCGGTCCCCCGTTCGGACTGGAGCCCGACCTTCTCCGCCCCCGCGGGCGACGCCCCGAGAGCTGTGATCAGCAGGGCGACGGCGACAGGAGCGAGTTTGCGCATGTCGCCATCATAGTCCGAGCGAGCGCGTCGCTCCCGCCCATCCCCGGCTCGAGCACTCCGGGAACAGGGTTGACCGTCGGGCCGTCTGCGCCCATCTTCCCGGGGTCGCGCCGCGGGGGCGCGTGGGAGCCGCATGCAGACGAACCACGAAGGCCGTTGGACCCGACCGTCGCGGGGCGGGATCCGCTTCAACGACCGTCGCTGGGACCCGTCGGCCCTGCAGGCCGATCTCGAGCGCTTCGGCGAGGCGGACTGGAAGACCCTCGACTACGGCGACGAGTGGGGGCAGATCCCGCTCGTGTGGCCCACCGCGGACGGCAACGCGGAGCACCCACTGCTCCAGGAGTGCGCGACCTTCCGGGCGGTGCTCGACTCGTTCCCCGGGCCGCTGATGGACGCCGTCGCGGCCCGCCTCGGACCGGGCGGGTGGGTCAAGGAGCACCGCGACATCTCCGGCGGCGTGGCCATGGGGGTGGCTCGATTCCACGTCCCCGTGGTGACTCACGAAGACGTGGAGTTCTACGTCGACGGCGACCGCTGCCGCATGGGCGAGGGCGAGGTGTGGAGCCTCGACACGACGTACAAGCACAAGCTCGCGAACAAGTCCGACGTGTGGCGCGTCCACCTCATCGTCGACATCAAGATGACCGACGACGTGCGGGCCATGTACCCGCCCGACGAGCTGCGGGACAAGCTGCACCGCGCGTACTTCGCCGCCATCGTGGCCCGCAAGGGCGTTCAGATGGGGCTGAAGGACCCGCGCAAGATGGCGGGCATGGCCAAGCGCTTCGTGGCGCTCAAGTTCCTCGGCCGCAGCTCGCTGTTCGACGTGGAGTGACCCCGGTGGAGCATCCCGACTTCCTCGCCTGCCCCGAGTGCCGCTCCGCGGACCTGACCTGGGCGACCGACCTGACCCCCGAGCGCGCCCCGTTCGACGTGGCCGACGGGCTGCGGTGCGGCGGCTGCGACCGCGCCTTCCCCCACGTGGGCGGCGTGTGGGTGATGTGGTCCGACGAGGCCAAGGCCGTGCAGTTCGATGCGGTGGGTGAGGACGCGGACCTGTCGCTGCAGGTGAAGGCCGCGAACATCCACATCTACGACGACGTCAGCAACGCCTACGAAGAGCACGCGGACGGCCTCATCTCCTACCGAGAGCAGCTGCTGTTCCTGAAGGCCATCGCCGCGGACTACGCCAGCGCGCAGAGCGGCCGGCGCGTGATGATCGACGTCGGCTGCGGGCCCGGGGTGGGCCTGGAGGCGGGAGCGACCCTGTTCGACGACGTCGTCGGCGTGGACATCTCCCTCGCGAACCTCCTGGCCGTGGCCGAGCAGGGGTACATCGCCGTCCTCGGGGACGCGGAGAAGCTGCCCTTCAAGACCGACTCGATCGACGTCGTGGGCTGCTTCGCCGCGATGCATCACTTCCCCAACGCCGAGGGCTTCATACGGAGCGGCCACGACTGCCTGCGGCCCGGCGGAGCGCTCGTCACCGGCTGCGATCCCAGCAAGTCGTCGATGACCTTCGGGCCCGTCGCGAAGATGGTGTGGGACCTCCGCAAGCCGGTGTACCGCGTGCTGGCCACTCGGTCGGACCGCTTCTACCTGCACAAGGACACGGAGCAGCAGCGCATCAACGACCTGGCCGAGTACGCGCGGACCGAAGGCGGGTTCGCCCCCGAGGACCTGAGCGAGATGCTGAACGGCGCCGGGTTCGAGGACTTCCGGGTCTTCCACGGCGTCGACCCCCAGGCCCAGCAGCGGTTCGCCATGCCCGGGTGGCGTCACCTCGTCCTGCAGTCCCTGTCGTTCCGCAACCCGCTGCTGCGCCGCAACTGGGTGAACCTCTCGTCGGTCGCGCGCAAGGCCGCCGAAGCGGTCGAGTAGGCCGGCTCCGGGTCTCCTGCCGACTCAGCCCGCGGCGTGCAGGCGCCCGGCGTACTCCGCGGCGTCGGCCTGGGCCTCCCACTCGGACCGCAGCAGGCCGAGCCTGTGAAGGTCGCGGAACGAGCCCGCGCGCCAGATCTCCTCGCGCCCCGTGCCCTCGATCGTGAACCCGACCTTGCGCGTGTAGAGGGCCAGCGAGGCGGCGTTGTAGTCGAGGATCACGGCCCACACGCGGTGCAGCCCGAGCTCGGAGAACGCGACGGCCATCGTCGTCTTGAGGGCGTCGGTGGCGGTGCCCTTCCGGCCCTCGACGGCGGGGCCGTGCAGCTTGATGGCGCTCTGCGCGGAGCGGTTGCTCAGGTCGATGTCCCACAGGCCCGTCATGCCCAGGCGCTTGCCCTGCAGGTCCGTCACCAGGAGTCGACGGTTGGAGGCGTCGCCCGCCGTCCGGTCCAGCCACCCGGCCTGCCCGTGTCGGGCGACGGGCCAGCCCCACCCGACGACGTGGGAGTGCACCACGGGGTCGTCGGCGAGGTCGGCGAGGAAGGGGAGGTCGGCGGGCTCGAGGGCCCGGAGGAGTACGTCGCGTCCGCGGATCATGGGGACATCATCCCGCTCGATAGGCCGGGAACCAACCCGTGGCCTCCAAGTCGGCGACGGTTCGGTCGGTGCGTTCGGCGTGCAGCGCCGTCAATCGGTGGTAGCGATCGGGGTCGAGCACGCTCCGGGCCACGCGGAACGGCAGCGCCTCGCCGCCCAGGCTGCGCTTGAACTTGTGCAGCGCGTCCCCCTCCCGGAGGCCGCCGCCCAGGTGGAAGCCCCCGGCGCCCTCCGCGATCCCGCGCCGCACGACGGCGTCGAGCAGGAGGTTGTTGGCGCCGTCGCGCGCGGCCTGCCGGCGAGACCCCGCGAGGTGGTAGTGAAGGAGCTTCCCGGACCGGAAGAACAAGGCCGCGGCGACCACGTCGTCGTCCGCGTCGAGCACCCGCCCGAGCCAGGTGCGGTCGGCGAGCGCCTCCAGCCGCTCGTAGTAGGCGTCGGCGAAGAGGTAGTACGGCTTCGCCTCGACCCGCCGCATCGTGTCCTCGTACAGGGTGCGGAACGGGGATCCCGGGGCCATGTCTCCGGGCTCCAGGTCGGTCACCTCCGCGCGGAGGCCGACCTTGCGGGCCTTGCGGGTCGACGTGCGGTGGCGCCCCTCGGCGCGGGTCCAGTAGACGTCCTCCCCGCCCGCGAGATCGACCCGGAAGGTCTCGCTCAGCCGCTCGATCTCCACCCCGGGATCGGCGGACGCGAGGGCCTCTGCGCCGGGGACGAGGGCCGTGAGACGGAGGAACTCGGCGACGTAGCCCCGCTCCCTCGCCGCGGCCCGAAACGCTTGACGGAAGGCTCGCCACGCGTCCGCGGAGGTGGACTCGGCGGCCCAGGCCCCGGCGTAGCCGTAGGGACCGACGAGATCCACCAGCGGCCCCTCGCCGAGGGCGTCGCACAGCTCGGGGTCCACGGGACGCTTCAGGTACGGCAGGAGGATCGGGCCGTCCTGCGGTGTCTGCCAGGTCGCGACCTCCCAGCCCGCGTCGTCGGAGATCTCGAGCGCGGCCCCGTAGCGATCCGTGAAGTAGATGTCCGGCCAGGGGAGGCACGCCGCCGGCGCCGACCGCGCGTCGAAGAAGCGAAGACTCACTGAACGAGCCGCCGCAACGCCTCCAGGGTGCGGTCCATGTCCGCCTCGCCGTAGCGCTGGTCGCAGACGAGCGTGAGGACGCGGTCCTGCACCCCGTGCTCGTGGGCGAACCGGTCCTTCGCCACGGCCGCGGGGAGCGCCCAGTGCACGGGGCAGTAGATCCGCTGGGCGATGAGGCCCTTGCGCACGCGGTCCCGGTCGTCGCACAGCACGGGCACGCCGAGGGGGACGTCGTCGGGTCCGAACCGCACGAGCGGGTCCACGCCGGTCAGGTGACGCAGCCCTTGGATGAGTCGCTGCGCGTTCGCCTGCCGCTTGCCCCGCAGGTCGGCGAGATCCCACCCGCCGAGGCGCTCCTTCGACTCCGCGGTGATGGCTCGCACCCCCGCGACCTTCTCCAACGCGGCCTCGCCCTCGGCGATCTTCGCGAGGAAGGCGTCCTTGTCGCCCTCGCCCGAGTCCAGGAAGCGCGCCTTCGCCTCCATCCCCTCCCGGCGCGCCTCGGCGGACGGGCCCCCGGGCTCCGCGTCGGGCGTCAGGCCGTCGACCGCCGTGCCGAAGGCGATCCCGCCGTCCGGCAGCGCGGCCCACTTCCGCAGGCTCGCGCACCCGCGGCGGGCCTCGAGGTGCGCGTCCTCGGAGAACAAGGAGTGGCTGCGGTCCTCGAGGATCTCCACCCCGGCCGCCCAGGCGCCTTCGATCGCGTCGGAGATCTCGGCGGGCCAGGCCGCCCCGAAGTACGGCGCCGCGACGAGCACGGCGTCGTCCGGGTAGCCCGATCGGAGGAAGGAGCCGACGGCGTCGCGCGTGGGCGCGAGCTCGGCGCCGGTGGGCAGGAACGTCGCCGTCTGGTCGGGGTGAAGGGCCTCCAGCAGGGCGGGGCAGAGGTAGGCGGGGAACGCCACCCGGGTGCGCCCGCGGGAGGCCGCGTCGTGCAGGAGGAGGCGCAGGGCCTCTCGCCCGGAGCCCACGAGGTGCGAGGGGCGATTCCCCACCAGGTTGCGCACCACGCGCCCGACGTTTCCTTCGCTGTGCGGGCGCAGCGCGAACTCGCTGCCGATCTCGGGTGCCTGAATCATTCGCTTACCGCTTCTGCGCCGAGACGATCTTCGTCCGGCCGGTGTCGGTCCCGCGAGTCCTCAACTTCGACTCGGGGACCAGGTCCGCCAAGACCGCACGGCACGCGACCTCGTCGCCGCCGGCCATGGCCTCTTCGAGCTTCTCCAATCCGCGCCGGATCCGCTCCTCCGGGGGCATCTTCACCGCGCCCAGGTGGATCTTGTCGTGGGGCGTGGCCAGCCCCTCGTCGCCCAGCAGCAGCTCCTCGTAGAGCTTCTCGCCGGGCCGGATCCCGCTGAACCGGATCTGGATGTCCACGTGGGGCTCGAGGCCGGACAGCCGGATCAGGTCCTCGGCGAGGTCGACGATGCGCACCGGGTCGCCCATGTCGAGGACGAACAGGTTGCCGTCCGCCTCGAGGGCCGCCGCCTGCAGCACGAGGCGGGCGGCCTCGGGGATGGTCATGAAGTAGCGGACCATGTCCTTGTGCGTGACCGTGACCGGCCCGCCCTTGGCGATCTGCTCCTTGAAGATGGGCACCACCGACCCCGCGCTGCCGAGCACGTTGCCGAACCGCACCATCACGAACCGCGTGGGCACCCGACGCCCCAGGTCCTGCAGCACCAGCTCGGCGACCCGCTTCGTCGTGCCCATGACGGACGTGGGGTTCACCGCCTTGTCGGTGCTGATGAGGAGGAAGGTCTCCACCCCCACCTCGGCGGCGGCGGTGGCCAGGCAGCGGGTGCCGAAGACGTTGTTCTTGATGGCCTCGGGCACGTTCCGCTCCATCAAGGGGACGTGCTTGTGGGCGGCCGTGTGCACCACGACTGCGGGCCGATACGTACGCATCACCCGCTGCATCGACCGCTCGTGGCTGATGTCCGCCACCACGGCCACGGTCTGCACGTCGGGCGCGCGGCCCCGGAGGTCGCGCATGAGGTGGAACAGCGGGTTCTCGGCCTGCTCCACCAAGACCATCACCCGGGGCTTCCAGTGCGCGACCTGGCGGCAGATCTCGCTGCCGATGGAGCCGCCCGCGCCGGTGATGAGCACCACCCGGTCGTCCAGGAAGTCGGCCATGGACGCGACGTCCAGGTGTACGGGCTCGCGCCGCAGGAGGTCCTCGATGCGGACCTCGCGCAGGGCCTTCCAGCTCACGCCCCCGGCGAGCACCTCCTCCGTCGGCGGCATGATCGCCGTGGGCAGGCCCGTCTCCCGGCAGGCCGCGGCCATGCGCCGCATCTGGTCGCCGGTGGCCGACGGCGCCGCGATGATGATCTCCTCGGCGTCGGTGACCGCGGCGATCTCGACGATGGCGTCCACGGCGCCCAGGATCGGGACGCCGTGGAGCAGCAGGCCCTTCTTCTGGGGGTCGTCGTCGAGGATGCCCACGGGGCGGAACTGCAGGGCGGCGCTGCGCCCGAGCTGGCGCAGGAGCAGCTCGCCCGTGTCCCCGCCGCCGACGATGAGGAGCCGCTTGCCGGTTCGGATCGTGAACCCGCGGCGCTCGGACGCCACGCGCAGGCCGAGGCGGACGCCCGCCAGCAGGCCGGTGGAGAGCATCAGGTCGAGGGCGTAGACCGACCGCGGGAAGTTCCGCAGGTCGAGGACGAGGGTGTTGAGGGCGAGGACGGTGGCGGTGGCGGCGGCGCACGCGTAGACGGTGGACTCGACGTCCTTGAGTCCGGCGTATCGCCACGAGCCGCGGTGGAGGTTGAACGCCCGGATCGCGGCGGTCTTCGCCAGGATCGCGAGCGGCAGGGACGCGATCAGGTTCTCGGCCTGCGCGTCGGGGAAGTGCTGGATGTCGAGGTCGAAGCGCAGCAGGAACGCCAGGTAGTAGGCGCCGCCCATGATCACCAGAGCCACCGCCCCGGTGACGATGTTCCGGGCGATCGGGCCCAGGATCGCTCGGGTTCTCGCCGCTCGTGCGGGTTGCTCTTCCATGCCGGACGATATATTCCCGTGCGGTCGCGCCTGCAACCGGGGCGGTCACGCCCGCGGAACGGCCCTACTCTGCCCCCGGCCCCGACCGTCGGCCCCGAGGATCACCATGACCGAGCCCGCACTGCTGCCGATCATTCGACCCACTCTGCCCGATTTCGACGACTGGGTGGCCGAGCTTCGCGGGGTGTGGGACTCCGGAATGCTGACGGTGTCGGATCGCGGGCGCCGGTTCGAGGCCGCGGTGGCCGACGTCTGCGGCGTCGAACACGCCGTCTCCATGGCCAACTGCACGTCGGGCCTGATCCTCCTCCTCGCCGCCCAGAACCTGCCCCGCGGGGGCGAGGTCGTCGTCCCGGCGTTCACGTTCGCAGCCACCGCCCACGCGGTCCTGTGGAACGGGCTCGTCCCCGTGTTCGCCGACTGCGACGCGTCCACCCTGACGATGGACCCGGCGTCGGCGCGGGCGAAGCTCAGCGACCGGACAGTCGCCGTCATGGCCACGACGATCTTCGGCACGCCCCCGGACCTGGACGCGCTCCAGGCGCTCGCGGACGAGGCCGGCGTCCCCTTGCTCCTCGACTCGGCCCAGGCCCTCGGCTCCACCTGGCGGGGCACGCCCATGGGCCGCTTCGGCGTGGGCGAGGTCTTCAGCTTCAGCCCCACGAAGGTCGCCACCGCCGCCGAGGCGGGGGTCGTCACCACCACCGACGGGGAGCTCGCGGCGCGGCTGCGGCGCTATCGGGACTACGGCAAGGCGACGGACGGACAGGACATGGAGTTCCTCGGCCTGTCGGCGCGGCTCTCGGAGCTGCACGCCGTGGTGGGCCTCGCGACCGTCACGAACCTGTCGTCCTACATCGAGCACCGACGCGCGGCGATCGCCACCTACCAGGCCGCCCTCGGAGACCTCCCGGGCGTGAGCTTCCCGGGCGTCCCGGACGTGGCCACGACGTCGTGCAACTACATGGTCATGCGCGTGGGCGCGGGGGCGCCGCTCGACCGCAACGCCCTGTACGCCCGGCTCGCCGACGAGCGCATCCAGACCAAGAAGTACTTCTATCCCGCCGTCCACCGCCAGACGCTGTACCGCGCCGACCCCGGGCCGTCCCTGCCGAACGCGGAGGCCGCCGCCGCCGAGTGCATCGCGGTCCCCCTGTTCGGGCACATCTCCGCGGCCCAGATCGACCGGGTGGTCGTCGCCGTCCGCACCGCCTTCGGGGCCTGATCCGGGAGCCGTCGGAGCGCGCATGCACATCGTCTACCTCCACCAGTACTTCGTGACCAACAACGGCACGTCGGGCACCCGCAGCTACGACATGGCGCGGTTCCTGGTGGAGCGTGGGCACAAGGTGTCGCTGATCACGGGCATGCACCGGCACCTCGAGTACAGCGTCGAGCGCGGTCGTCCCTGGAAGCACGTCGACCTGGACGGGATCGACCTGTACGTCCTCAACGCGGACTACAAGCAGGAGTGGGGCGCGAAGGGGCGGGTCCTGAGCTGGCTGCGGTACGCGGGGCTCGCGTCGGCGCTGGCCATGAAGCTGGACCGGCCGGACGTGACCTTCGCGTCGTGCACGCCCCCGACCGTCGGGGTGCCCGCCCTCGCCATGCAGGGCCTGCGCAAGGTCCCGTGGGTCTACGAGCTGCGGGACGTGTGGCCCGAGTGCCTCTACTCCAACGGGCTGTCCGAGACGTCGCCGGCCGTCCCGCCCATGAAGCTGTGGAACAAGGTCTGCGTGCGCGGGGCGGAGAAGCTGACCGTGATCACGCCCGCCTTCAGCGACCTGCTGGCGAGCGACTACGGCGCGCGCGAAGAGGACATCACCTTCCTCCCCCTCGGCGCGGACAAGGACCTCTACGTCCCCCGACCGGACGACAAGACCTCGGGCGTCACGCTGCGGGAGGGGAGCATCGGCGCGGACGACTTCGTGGCCGTCTACTGCGGCGTGTTCGGGCCCGCCAACAACATCGACTACCTGGTGGACGCCGCCGCGCTGCTGCGCGACCGCCCGGACATCAAGCTCGTCCTCATCGGGCACGGCAACCAGTTCGACCGCATCCAGGCCCGGGTGCGGGACGAGGACCTCGAGGGCACCGTGTCCGTGCGCCCGGCCATCCCGAAGAAGGACCTGGTGCAGCTCCTGCCCACCGCGGACGCCGGGATCGTGTGCCTGCGCGACTCCGAGGCCAACCGGCTGGCGATGCCCAACAAGATGTACGACTACCTCTTCTCAGGGCTCGCGCTGATCAAGACGGCGCCGCCCGAGGGCGGGGGAATCCTGGGGACGATCGTCGAGGAGAACGGCTGCGGGGCGGGCGTGGACGCCACGGATCCGGCGGCGGCGGCGGCCCTGCTGCGGGACTGGGCGGACGACCGCGCGGCGCTCGCGGAGAGGGGGCGTCGAGGGCGTGAGCTCGGCGAGCGGGAGTTCGACCGCGGGCGCCTGGCGGCCGAGCTCGAGGCGCTCCTGCAGTCCGTGGTGGCGTCGGCCTGATGGGGCTGCGTCGGCGCCTCTCGATGCGCGTGAAGCACGCGATCGACCGCGTCGGCGCGGGGGCGATGCTGTGCGCGATCGGCCCGCTGTTCGCCGGCATCGCCCTCGCCATCAAGCTCGACGACGGCGGCGAGATCTTCTTCAAGCAGGAGCGCGTCGGCCAGGACGGCCGCTCGTTCCACATCTGGAAGTTCCGCACGATGGTCCCGGACGCGATGGAGCGCGGGAAGGGCTACTTCACGGACGACCTGATCACGCCCATGGGCAAGCTCCTGCGGAAGACGAGCCTGGACGAGCTCCCCCAGCTGCTGAACATCCTCGCGGGCGACATGTCGTTCGTGGGGCCCCGCCCGACGCTGCGCGACCAGACCGACCGCTACACGCCCGAGCAGGCGCGACGGCTGGAGGTTCGTCCGGGGGTCGCGGGGTGGGCCCAGCTGCACGGGCGCAATACCCTGCCGTGGTCCGAGCGCATCGAGTTCGACGTGGAGTACGTCGACCGCGCCGGGCCGCTCTTCGACCTCTACATCCTGCTTCGGACGGTGCCCATGGTGCTGACGGGCAGCGGCGTGGCGGTCGGCCAGACGCGCGACGAAGTCGACGACCTGGGGGGCTGACGCCCGCGGTCAGGCGTCGAGCGGGGCCTCTTCTTCGTCCTCTTCGTCCTCATCGAGCGGGCCGTAGGTGTAGTAATTCGAGTAGTAGCCGTAGCCGTACCCGTACCCGGCGCGGGCCCGATGTTTGCCGTTGACGACGGCCCCGAGCATCTCGGCGCCCACCGCGCGCAGGTTCCTCACGGCCTTGTCGAGCAGCGCCCGGTGCGTCTTCTCGGCGCGGACCACCAGGAGCACGCCGTCGGTGCGCTGGGAGAGGATCGAGGCGTCGGACACGACGCCCGCGGGGGGGGAGTCGAAGATCAGGGCGTCGTAGCGGCGACGAAGCTCCGCCACGATGTTCGCGAACGCGGACGACGCGAGCAGCTCCGACGGGTTCGGCGGGATGGGACCGCAGCGCAGGATGTCGAGCCGCTCCTCGAGGTTGATGATCGCCTCGTCGAGGGTCGCCTCGCCGATGAGCACCATCGTGAGCCCGTTCTTGTTGTCGAGCTCGAAGACCTTGTGCACACGGGGACGGCGCATGTCGGTGTCGATGACGCACACCCGCTTGCCCGCGGCGGCGAGCACCAGGGCGAGGTTCGTGGACACGCTCGTCTTGCCCTCGGCGACGCCCGCGCTGGTGACCACCATCGTCTTCAGCTCGGCGGAGTGGCGGGCGAAGAGCAGGTTGGTGCGCAGCGTGCGGTAGGCCTCGGCGACGGCCCCGCGGGGGGCCCGGGAGACGATGCGGTCGGCGCCCGCGACGGTCGGGTCGGGGTTCTGGTCCTTGCCCGCGATGGCCGGCACCTCGCCCAGGACGCGCAGGCCCAGGGTCTCCTCGAGCTCGCGCTCGTCCCGCACGGTGTGGTTGAGGCGGTCGAGCGCGATCGCCGCGCCGATGCCCGCGAAGAGGCCGAGCAGCAGTCCGAACGCGACGTTCAGCGGGACCCGGGGGCGGGTCGGGAGCTTCGGCACCACCGCGGCCTCGTGGCGTCGGATGTTCGTGGTCTCGAGCAGGCTCGCGAGCTTGATCGTCTTGCTGCGCTCGAGGACCAGCTCGTAGAGACGTCGGCTGTTCTCGAGCTCTCGCGCGAGCGTGGTGTACTCGATCTCGAGCTTGCTCACCTCCACCGCGCGCCGGGTCTGGTCGTCGAGGCGGTCCCGCAGCCGGGCCTCGGCCTCCTGGGAGGACTTCATCTGGGTCCGCAGCGAGTCGAGGACGCGCTGGACCTCCTCGGCGAGGCGCGTGCGGGCGTAGTCCACCTCCGCGTTGAGCTTCACCATCGTGGGCAGCTTGTCGCCGCGCGTGGCGCCGAACTCGGCCTTGCGCTGCTCCAGCTCGATGACCTGGGACTTGAGGCGCTGGATGGTCAGGTCGTTGAACAGCCGCGGCGAGGCCTCGATGTCCCCCGAGGTGGCCAGCGCGTTCGTCTCCTTCCACTCGGCCTCCAGGCCGATGCGGCGGACCTCCGCCTTCGTGAGCTCCGCCCCCAGATCCTCGACGCGCTGCGTCACCGTGTTGAGGCGGTCCTCGAGCGGCGTCGTGAGCAGCTGGTGCTCGCTGCGGAAGTCGTAGAGCGCCTTCTCGGCCTCCTCCACGCTCTTGCGGAGCCCGGCGTGCTGGTCGTCGAGCCAGGTGAGCGCGCCGCGGCTGGCCTCGGCCTGCAGGTCGAGGCTGTAGTCGATGTACCGGTCGATGACCGTGTTCGCGAGCTCGGCGGCCTTGTCGGAGCTGTAGTCCCACTCCACCACGGAGACCATCTCGCTGCCCTCGAGGGGCACGACGCGCGTGCGGGCGGTGAGGACCTTGATCGCCCGCTCCCGACGGTCGATCGCCGTCATCTCCGCGAGCTCGTCCAAGGTCGCGGCGAGGAACTCGTCGTCCCGGGCGAGGCCCATCTTGTCGACGACCCGCTCCATCACGGGGCGGCTCCGGATCACCTGCAGCTGCGTCTTGAGGTAGTGCTCGTGCTGGTAGCGGCCGCGCGGCGCGCGGTTCACCCGGTAGTCCTCCTCGAGATCCCCGAGGAAGCGCGGGGCCTCCATGCCCAGGAGGATGGACGCGCGCGCCTCGTACTCCTTCGGCTGCACGACGGTGAGGCCGCCCGCGAGCGCGCCCGCGAGCAGCACGCAGAGCCCGACGATCCACCAGCGTCGGCGGACGGGGCGCCAGTAGTCGGAGAAGCTCGGGAGTTGGTCCGGGACCACGCTCGGCGCGGGCGCGATCGGCACCGGGCGGGGGCCGAGGGGGCGAGGGGCCGTGTTCATGAGCGCGTCTCCTTGGAAAGCGGCAGGAACCCTAGTCCCTTTACGCGCGTTTGGCCCGGATAGATCGTTTCGAGCCTTGATCTAGGGCGAGAGGTCGCCGGCCGGCCGGCCTTCTCGCGCGCGAGTCACCCCAGGATCTTTCGGGTGACCTTGTCTGCGACCTTCTCCGCCGCGCGCCGGAGCAGGCCCCGCTTCTTCGCCGGCCCCTCGGACGCCGCGCGGCGCTCCTCGCGATGCAGGGGGCCGTCCGCCTGTTGGACGGCCGGCGCCGACTCCCCGGGCGCGAACCGAACGGGCGCGCCCAGGTGGAGGGTCACCACGCGGCCGTCCTCTTCGACGTAGCTCTCCCCGTCGTCGCCCCGGACCGTCGCCTGGAGGGCGGAGGCCAGCTCGATCATCTTGCCCAGGGTGGGCTCGTCCGGCTGGTCGACGGACAGCATCCCGCTCCAGTCCGAGAAGAGGAACAGGACGCCCTCCTGCTCGGTGCCCGCCCGGAACGCGGGGTGCCCGCTCCACACCGCGGACGGCCCGCCCCCCGCGGCGAGCTCGAAGGTGTCGTCACCCTCCACCAGGCGCAACCATTCCTCGCGCGTGACCTTGGAGCCGGACTCGTCCGACCAGGACTCGCGGCGGGTGATGTGGACCTCGTATGTCATGCGCCCGGGAGTATAGAGCCAAGGGTAGGGATCGGCTTCGGACCGAGGCCCCGCCGAGGGGGGGGGCGGCCCGACGCTTGGACCGTCGCTGGACCAGAGAGGAGGGGCCCGAACAGCGAGTTTCGGGCCTGTTTTGGGCCCCCAACCGAAAAAAATCAGGGGTCTCGCAGGATCCCGCTCCCGTCGTCGTTTTGGCCGATTTTGGCCGAAATGGGCCGATTCCGGGTGGGTTCGATCCCCCTCGGGAAGGGGCCTCTCACGTTTTTCTGACCAAGAACAGCACGCAGTCCATCGATTGCGTATTACAATCGCTCCCGCGGCAACAGTCTGCCGCTTGCTTCCAGGAGGAAAACATGGCTGACAAGAAGAACTTCGTACTGCTCGACTCCAACGACGGCGACACGGCCACCGTGTTCCAGTCCCGCCAGCCCCGCGGCGCGGCCCTCAAGGCTGCCACGCGCGGTCACACGGACATTCGCCTTCGCGAGCGTGGTACCAACCGAGTGCACGTCTTCACGGGCGAGCGCAAGCAGGTCGCGGCCCCGTCCGGCGGCCCGAGCTGGCTCGGCGACAAGGTGTGGAAGAGCAACGTCTCCAAGCAGGGCGTGCGCCGCATCTGATCCGGACTCTCCGGTCTTGGAGACGCCCGGCCGCTTTCGCGGTCGGGCGTCTTCGCTTGGGCCGAGTCGGTGGACGGCGGCCCGCTCGCCTGTGTGTGGGTGACCCGCGACGCTGGGGGTTGGTTCGCGGAACCCGGCGCATATCAGGCCCCCTCGCGCTCCCGCGCGGGGCGTCGACGCGGGAGGGCGCGCGCGGCGATGAACTGGTAGCTTCCCGGACCATGACAGCGTCCTTCGAAACGTTCCGGTCGGTCTTCGGCGACTACCTGTCCCGCCTCGGGAAGGTGGACGCTCGAGCCCTTTATGAGGTGCTCCGTGTGCGCGCGGTGGATGAAGGGGAGCAGGTGATCGCGGAGGGCGAGCGCGCCGCGAGCCTGATCTTCGTGACCCAGGGAGAGCTGCAGGTGAGGGTCGGTGGCCCGCACGGCCCCCGCGTCGTCGCCACCGTCGGCCCCGGCGCGGCCGTCGGCGAGGTCTCGCTCCTGGACCCGGGCCCCGCGACCGCGACGGTCGAGGCCATGACCCCGTGCGAGGTCCTCGCCGTGGACGCGGACGACATCGCCGCGCTCTGGGCGGCCAAGCCGGCCGTCGCGGCCGCCCTCACCCGGGGGCTGAGCCGCCTGCTCGCGGAGCGCATCCGGGGCACGCACGCCACCTTGGACGCGGTCGTCCAGGAGAGCTCGGAGCTGGACGAGGCGTGGTTCAGCCAGGTGGTCAGCACCCTGTGGGGCGTGGAGACGGTGGCATGAAGTCCGACGAGCTGCGCCACTTCCTCCTGAGCATCCCCCACTTCACCCAGCTGGGCTCCGGCGACCTGGTCGCGCTCGAGCGATCCCTGGAGATCCGCACCGTGGAGGACGGGCACGTCTTCTTCGAGCAGGGCGACGCGGCGGACGGCGTGTACCTCGTCCTCTCCGGGCAGGTGGCCGTCGATCACACGCGGTCGTCGGGGCACACGATGGAGGTCAACCGCATGGTGGAGCGGGAGCTCTTCGGCATCCTCGCGCTGCTGGACGACATCCCGCGCACGGCCACGTGCACCGCCGAGGGCGAGACCACCGTGGGCTATCTGCCCAACCACCTGTTCTGGACCCTCGCGGGGACGCGCGCGAACATCGGATATCCCTTCCAGCGGGTCCTCGCGCGTCAGCTGGCGAAGGACTTCCGGGTCGCGTCCGCGCGCATCGACAGCCTCCTCGAGGGCTGACCGGGCCGGGCCCTACACGACGGGTTCGATCCGCACGCCCGCGCCGTTCGAGCGGGGCTGCCCCGTGAACCGCTCCAGCTCCTCCGTGCCGACGATCCGGTTCGGCCCGTCCTCGGCGCCGTAGCCCAGGACCACCACCCCCCGCCGAAGCGTCGGATCGTGGCCCAGGGTCACGGTCAGCTGCTCTCCGTTGTCTCCCGTGAGGCGGGCCTCGCCCCCGTCGGGCACGCCGCCGGCGTCCTCGGGGTGCACCGACGCCGGGCCCCGCGCCCGGGCGCCCGCGACGCCTCCCGTCAACCAGGTGTTCATCGTCGGGCTCGGCCGCACCGAGGTCACCAGCCGCAGCCCCTCGGCCTGCTTCGGGCGACGCGCGAGGGCGTCGAGGAACTCGGGGACCGCCAGGCGTGGTCGACCGTCGGGGTGATCGCAGCCCCGCTCGCGCAGGCTCGTCGCGTTCCCCACGGCCCCCCCCTGCACGACGTCGCGCCAGCGCAGCGATCCGCGGACGGAGACCAGCCCGCGGGCCAGGGTCGTGGGGCGGACGCCGGTCCATCGCAGCAGCCGGTCCGCGATCACGCTGCCGAACGCGGGCCTCCCCGCGGCCCGGGCGAGCGAGACGAGGATGTCCCAGTCCTCGCGGGCCTCCCCTCGCCGCGCGACGACAGCGGGGGCGAGCTCGAGGTGGGGCACCGGTCGCTGCTGGGCCATGTGGACGGCCACGTCCGGTCGGGCCGCCCACGACGCCGCGGGGAGGACCGCGTGGGCGAGGCGCCCGGTGGCGTTCTCGAACAGGTCGACGCTCACCAGCAGCTCGAGGCGCTCGAGCGCGCGCTTCGCCGTCGCCGTGTCGGGGAGGGCGGCCAGGGGGTTCCCGCCCACCACCACGAGGGCGCGCAGGCGGTCGGGGCCGTCATCCAGGGCGTCGGCGGCGAGGTCGGCGGCGGCCACGGTCCCCAGCACCGCGGGGCGCCCGCTGCGGCCCACGATCTCGGGGTCCCGGCCCCGGAGGCCCAGGGTCTTGGAGAGCCCCACGAGGTCCACCGCGCCCGGGTGGTAGCGCCAGCCACCCGGCCGATCCAGCCCGCCGAGGACCGCCTGCAGCGCGAGGGTGAGCCACCAGCCGACCGTCCCCTCCGGGCCCAGGAGCACCCCGAGACCGCTCCAGACCAGGGGCCGCGCGGCCGTCGTGAGGCGCGACGCGAGATCCTCGAGCTCATCCTCGGCGATCCCGGTCGCCTGCGCTGCGGCGGCCCGATCGAACGCGCTCACGGCCTCCCGCAGGCGCCCCACGTCGACGGGATCGAGCCACGCGTCGGCCGGGCGGTCGTCCACGGCGCGACGCACCAGGAAGGCCAGCAGGTCCACGTCCGAGCCGGGTCGAGGCGCGAGGTGCACGCCCGCGCGACGGGCGGTGACGGAGCGGCGGGGGTCCACCACCACCAACGCCCCGCGCTTGCCCGCCCCGACGATCCCGCGCACGCCGTCGGGGTGGGACTGGGCCTGGGAGGGCTGGCTCGCCAGGGGGTCGGTGCCCACGAGCACCACGCAGTCGGATCCCGCGTAGTCCGCGGTGGCGGTGATCATCGGGTTGCCGAAGACCTCCTCGGTGACGACGAACATGGGGGCGTTGTCGAGCGTGAGGCAGGAGTAGTGCCGCGGGGTCTCGAGGGCTCGCTGCAGCGCGGTGACCCCGAGCACGGTCCCCAGGGAGTGGCCGGCGGCGTTGCCGGAGTACAAGCCCACGGACCGCGGACCGTGCCGGTCGAGCAGCTCCCGGAGCCGCCCCCCCACCTCGGCGAGGGCCTCCTCCCAAGTGCCGTCCGTGGTGCCGCCGGGGCCGCGGAGCCGGGGTCGCACCACCCGATCCGGATGGTGATGGACGGCCGCGAAGCGGGTCCCCTTGACGCACGCGAACCCCCGGGAGATCGGGTGGTCGGGGTCGGGGCGCAGGCCCTCGAGGCGGTCGCCCCGGGCGGTGGCGATGAGGCCGCAGGCGGACTCGCAGATGCGGCACGTCGTCCGGACCTCGCGGGGGCCCGGCAGCGCGGTCAGGACTCCCCCGACCCGAACCCGGCGGCCTGGATGAGCGGCATCCACTCGACGTCGAGGTCCGGCACGGCCGGCATCGACTGCAGCGACTCGGTGCGCTGCTCGGGGTCCACGCGCCCCGCCCGGACGAGGCGGATGAACTGCACGAGGTCGGCGGGCCGCACGAGGGTCCGGCGGGCCTCCCGGAGCGCCTCGGCGGCGTCCAGGGCGGTGCCCGGTCGGTCGCTCGGGTCCCGGGCGAGCAGTCGAGCGATGACGGGCGCGAGGCGCGGGGAACGCTCGGCGACGGCGGCCTCCTCCTCGGCGACGGTGCGCTCCTCCAAGTGGCGGGCGGCCTCCTCGGGGGTCGCGGAGTCGTGAAAGCGCGTCCCGAGCACCAGCTCCCACAGCAGGACGCCGAGGCTGAACAGGTCCGAGGCCGGCGACGGCTCTCCCCCCGCCCAGATCTCCGGCGCGCGGTAGGCGGGGGTGCCTCGCAGCACGGAGCCCGAGGCGTCGTCGGGGTCGCACCCGAAGTCGGTGACCTGCACGAGCCCCAGGTCCGCCACGAGGATGTTCGAGGGAGACAGGTCTCCGTGCACCACCCGCGCGCGAGTGCCGCGGTGGGTGCGCGCCGTCCACGCGTGGTGCAGGGCCTCGGCCACCGCCACGCCCACGTCGGCGACCACGGAGGTGGGGAACTTGAGCCGGAGGAACCGGAGGCTGCGCTGCAGCTCCGCGAGGGTCTCGCCTTCGACGTACGCGAGGACGATCATCGGGCGCTCGTCGTCCTCCACGACCCCGATGACGTGCACGATGTTCGGGTGGTGGAGGGCGCTCGCGGCCCGCGCCGCAGAGATGAGCCGCCGGTTCAGGGCCGTCGACGAGGGGGTCAGCAGCTTCAGGGCCACGTGACGTACGACCCCGAGCGCGCCCTCATCCAGCGCCAGCCACACCTGGCCGGCGTCGCCGCGGGCGAGGAAGCGCTCCAGCCGGAAGCGGCCGAGTCGATCGCCGGGGGCGAGGGGAGGGGACCGTCTCACATCGAATCCAAGGATGTCAGCCTAGAGGATCGACGGCGACCGTGCCCCCGGGGCCGGACCCGCGCATCGGGGTCGACAGGGCCGATACGGGCGCTACCATCCGCGCCGCCGCGTGAACCGCGCCCCTCGCCGCGTGAACCGCGCCCCTCGGAGGAACCGTGACCAAGCACCTGTGCAGCTACGCCGTCAAGTCCGCGCTGTTCACCCCGGACGAGTGCGCCCGCATCGTCGAGATGGGCGAGTCGCTCGACCTCAAGCCCGGGGCCATCGAGGAGCTCGAGGGGGGCAAGAAGGTCGACGTGGTGGGTCGAAACTGCGAGCTGGTGTGGGTCCAGCGGCGCAAGTCCCCCGACTGGAAGTGGGTCTTCGACCGCGTGGACGAGGCCATCGAGGAGCTCAACGGCTCCACCTGGCAGTTCGAGATCAACCCCACGAAGTCGATCCAGTACACGTCCTACGGCTTCGGCAACTTCTACGGCGCGCACTTCGACAACGGCAGCAAGCAGACCAAGCACCGCAAGCTCAGCGTGTCGGTGCAGCTGTCGGATCCGTCGGACTACTGGGGTGGGGCCCTGCGGCTGTGGTCGATGAACGAGTCCACGACGGCGAGCAAGGGGCAAGGAGACATGGTGCTCTTCCCGAGCTACCTCATGCACGTCGCCAAGCCGGTGCTCCGGGGCACCCGGAAGGTGTTGGTGAGCTTCATCACGGGGGAGACCCCGCTGCGTTGAGCGCTATCGGCGGGCCTTGCGAGCGAGCATGACCTGCAGAGGATCCGCGCCCCGCTTCTCCTCGACCTCTTCCCACTGCGCGGCCCGCTCGGGCGCCGCGTAGTCGTGCGAGAAGCCGGGATCGGCGAAGAACGCCTCGGCGGCGACCTCGACGGCCTCGGCGCGGGCCTGTTCCTGAAGCATGTGGTGCGCGCCGCCCGCGAGGAGGAGGGCGGCGACTGCGATCTTCAAGCCCGTGGTCTTGCTCATGTGTGCCGCTCTGCTCCGCTTCTCTCTCGGTTGGACTTCTGCGCCCATATGGAATCTATGCCGGCAAGCCGCGCGGAGGCAAGGCTCTTTCGAGAAGCTCGGCGGGGGGCTGGTACGCTCGCCGCCGGAGGCTCCCCTGCTCGTCCACGCCATCGTCGCCGCGTCGGAGGAGATGCGCGCCACGCGCTCGCGCAAGGCCAAGGTCGCGACGTTGGCTCGTCTCCTGCGCGGCCGCACCATGCACGACCTGCGCACCGCGACGGCCTGGCTGTCGGGGGAGATGCTCCAGGGTCGCATCGGCTTGGGCTACGCCGCCGCGTACGCATCCCCGGACCTGCCCCCCGCCCCCGCGCCGACCCTCCTGATCGAGGACGTGGACGCGGCCTTCGTGGGGATCCGCGACGCGTCCGGCAAGGGCAGCAAGGCGCTGCGGACGGGCCTGTTCGAGGCCGTGCTGGGTCGGGCGACGGAGGCCGAGCAGCGGTTCCTGCGGGGGCTCGTAACCGGCGAGCTTCGGCAGGGGGCCCTCGCGGGCGTGATGGCCGAGGGGATCGCGTCGGCGGCGGGCGTCCCGGCGGCGGCGGTGCGTCGGGCGGCCATGCTGTCCGGTGACCTGCCCACCGTGGCCGTGGCGGCGTTCAAGGGCGGGGAGGCGGGCCTCGCGGCGTTCCGCATCACGCTCTTCCGCCCGGTTCAGCCCATGCTCGCGCAGACGGCGGCGACGCCCGTCGAGGCCCTCGGTCGCCTGGAGGAGGGGGTCTTCGAGACCAAGCTGGACGGGGCTCGGATCCAAGTCCATCGCGACGGCGACGTGGTGCGCGTCTACACCCGGAAGCTTCGGGAGGTCACCCGGGCGGTGCCCGAGGTCACGGCGCTCGCCCTCCGGCTCCCGGTGCGCGACGTCGTGCTGGACGGCGAGGTCATCGCCCTGCGCCCCGACGGCCGGCCCCACCCCTTCCAGACGACCATGCGCCGGTTCGGCCGCAAGCTCGAGCACCGCGTGGCGAAGCTCAGGGAGGAGGTCCCCCTCACGCCGTTCTTCTTCGACGTCCTGCACGCCGACGGGGAGCAGCTCATCGACCGGCCCCTCGCCGAGCGTCACGGGTTCCTCGAGCGGCTGGTCCCGCCGGAGCACCGGGTGCCGCGCCTCGTGACCGCCGACCCGGAGGCGGCCGGCGCGTTCCTCGACGGCGCCCTGGAGGCCGGGCACGAGGGGGTGATGGCCAAGGCGCCGGACGCGCCCTACGTCGCGGGGAGCCGGGGCTGGTCGTGGCTGAAGCTCAAGCCCGCGCACACACTCGACCTCGTCGTGCTCGCGGCGGACTGGGGGTCCGGGCGACGGAAGGGATGGTTGTCGAACCTGCACCTCGGCGCGCGGGACCCGGCCGGCGGGTTCGTCATGCTCGGCAAGACGTTCAAGGGGATGACGGACGAGCTGCTGGCCTGGCAGACCGAGGCGCTCCAGGCGATCGAGGATCGTCGGACCGAGTGGACCGTGCACGTGCGGCCCGAGCTGGTAGTGGAGATCGCGTTCAACGAGATCCAGACCAGCCCCCGCTATCCCGGCGGGTTGGCCCTTCGGTTCGCCCGCGTGAAGGGATATCGCCCCGACAAGGCCGCCGCGGATGCGGATACCATCGCCACGGTTCGGGCGATCCACGCCGGCGAACGCATCCCGGGACGCACGTCTTGATCCCCCTCCGACGCTTCGCGGCCGCCTGGTCCTTCCTCACGCCGGTGCCGCTGGGCATCCACTACGAGCGAGAGGACTTCGAGCGCTGCCTCGGGTGGTTCCCGGTCGTGGGCCTGGCGCTCGGCGCCCTCCTCGCCGCCCTCGGCACGATCCTCGCGTCGGCCTTGCCCTCGACGGTCGCGGCGGCGGGCGTGGTGGCGGCGTACGCCATCCTCACCGGCGGGCTCCACCTCGACGGGCTCGCCGACGTGTTCGACGGGATCGGCTGCCGGGGCGACCGCGAGCGGACCCTCGAGGTCATGCGCGACTCCCGGGTGGGGGCCCACGGCGTGGTCGCCCTGGTCTGCGGGCTCCTCCTTAGGTTCGCGGCGGTGGCGG
Source organism: uncultured Rickettsiales bacterium (assembly GCA_964620495.1). Classification (GTDB taxonomy): domain Bacteria; phylum Myxococcota_A; class UBA796; order UBA9615; family UBA9615; genus CAZEKB01. The sequence goes on from CAZUHI010000016.1 coordinate 26,788, forward strand.
CGCTCCTCGAGGCGGGGCACGCGGCGGCGATCGTGCTGGGCGCGGTGGTGGGACGCGCGGTCGTGGTGGGGGCCATCGTCCGGTGGCCGTACGCCCGGGCCCGCGGCCTCGGCACGACGTTCAAGGAGTTCGCGCGGGGCGACGACCTCGCCTGGGCCTTCGGGATCGCCACGGTCGCGGCCGTCGCCATCGGGGGGCCCATGGCCCTGATCGCGGCGCTGCTCGGAGTCGCGGCGGCGCGGACGCTCGCGGCCCGCGTGATGGACCGGGTGGGCGGCCTGACCGGGGACGCCTACGGCGCGTTGGTCGAGGTCTCGGACGTGGTGGTGCTCGGGCTCCTGGCGGGGCTGCTGTGAGCGGGCCGAAGATCCTCGTCGTGGGCGGCGCTCGGAGCGGGAAGTCGCGCCACGCCCAGGCCCTGGTCGAAGCCGCGGCGACGGTCCGCACCTACCTCGCCACGGGCGAGGCTCGGGACGACGAGATGGCCGACCGCATCCGGCGGCACCGCGACGACCGCGACGCGAGCTGGACCACGATCGAAGAACCGCGGGACATCGCGCGGCACCTCGACCGCTCCGGCGCCGTGCTCGTCGACTGCCTGACGCTGTGGCTCTCCAACGTCATGGAGGCGCGCGAGGACATCGAAGAGGACGTCGCGGCGCTGGTGGACGCCGTCGCCCGCGCCCCCGGCCCGCTCGTCTTGGTGGCGAACGAGGTGGGGCTCGGCGTCGTGCCCCTCAACCCCCTGGCACGACGGTTCCGCGACGAGGCCGGTCGCCTCGCGCAGCGCGTGGGCGCGGTGTGCGATCGCGTCGTCCTCACCGTGGCGGGCCGCGCGATCGACCTCCCCCCCGCGACCTCTTCGGTCCCCCGTCGGACCGCGCGCCGATGGTCGGCCGACGAAGCCCTCCTCCCGCGGCTCCGCGCGGCGATGCCGACCCGGGACTCGACGGCGGCGGAGGCGGCTCGCTGCGCGCTCGACGGCCGCGCCGACCTGCGACTCCGGGACCTGGCGGCGTCCGTCGTCGGGATCACCGGGCTGCCCCTGCCGCCTCACCCGCCGAGGGCCCTGGTCGTGGACGCCGCGAGCCCGGCCCTCGCCGCGCGCGCGGGCCTCGAAGCGCTCGAGGCGTTGTGCGTCGGTCTCTCGGCGGCGGATCGCTGGATCGACGAGGGCGTGGACCTGCTCGCGCTGGTCGGGGCGCAGGGCGACGAGACCCTCCACCACGCCCTGGCCGGGGTCCTCCTCGGCGCCGCGGTGCGTCGGGTCCCGGTCTTGATCCAGGGGCCCGCCGCGGCCGCGGAGGTCGCGTCGACCCTCGTGCCCGGCGCCGAGTACGCCCTGCTCGCGGACCCCCACCCCGAGGGGACCGGCGCCGCGGCGGCCGTCCCGCTCGTCGCCGCCGCCCTCGCCGCCCTGCACGACACCGGAGCCTGACATGCGACGCCTCACCTGCCTCTTCGTCCTTCTCCTCGCGGGCTGCCCCGACGGCTCCGCGAGCCTCATCTCCACGTCGGTCTGCGCCCCCGGGGATCGGGTCTGCCGGACGGACGCCGCCCTCGTGTGCTCCTTCGACGGCTCCGCTTGGGAGGTCGAGCCCTGCGGCGACGGGGAGACCTGCAGCGACGGCGCGTGCGTCGGTCCTGGCCTCGTCATCGACACCGAGACGTTGGCTCCGGGCGAGGTCGCGTCGCCGTACGAGGCCGTGTTCACGACCCTCGGCGGTGAGGACCCGTTGGCTTGGAGCGCGCTCTCGGGCGAGGTCCCGGCGGGCCTCGATCTCGGAGACGACGGCGTGCTCTCCGGGGTGCCCGAGCTGCCCGGCGACTACGTCTTCGGCGTGGCCGTCGAGGACGCAGCCGGGGCCACCGACGGGCGGGACTTCTCCCTCACCATCCACCCCGAAGCGCTCACGATCACGACGGACGCGAACCTCGGCGCCGTGGATGAGGGCGTGGCGTTGGACGTCGCGTTCGAGGCCGAGGGAGGCATCCCGCCCTACGGCTGGTTCCAGCTCGACGGGGATCTGCCCGAGGGCGTGACGGTGAATGCCGCGGGCAGGCTCAGCGGCGTACCCACCGAGCCGGGTCGCTTCGAGTTCGGGATGCGCGTCGTGGACGCCGAGGAGCCCCCGGGGTTCGCGGACGGCGACTTCACCCTCGACGTGTCGCTGCGCCCGCTGGTGATCGTGGGCGACAACAGCTTCACGATCCTCGGCTTCAGCATCGTGACGTTGCCGCTGCTGACCATCGTCCCGGGGATCCCGCTGCCGTACACGACCCAGCTCGAGGCCGACGGCGGGCTGCGTCCCTATACGTGGACCGAGCAGCAGCTGCCGGGCGCGCTGGGCGCGTTCATCCCCACCGGCGGCATCCCGGCGAACCTGGTCATGGACGCGGACGGCCTGATCACCGGCTCGGTGACCGACACCAGCCAGGTCGTCACGCTCGGCATCCCCTTCACGGGCATCGAGCTGACCGGCTTCTTCTTCTTCGCCCAGGTCGCGGACTCCCAGACGCCGCCCGAGACCGCCCAGGCGCTGTTCCTGATCCCCACATTGCCGATCGCGATCCCCTGAATCAGCCGAAGTACGCGCGGTACCAGGGGTGGTCGACGAAATCGGCGGCCTCGGGGTCCACGACGTGGTCGGGATCGAGCGCAGCGAGGATGCGGTGCAGGGTCGCGAAGTCGCGCTGGGCGACGATGCAGAGCCCGTCCCGTCGCAGCATGGCCGCCGTGATGCCGTCGCCCTTGCGATAGGCGCGCTCGGGGACCTCGCCTCGATGGACGACGTTGCTCCCGCACGAGGGGCTGCTGTCGGTGAGGATCGCCAGGACGGCGCCGTGTTCGGCGGCCAGCTCCCGCATCGCGGTCGCGCCGGTGAGGAACTCCGGAGTCACGTCTCGGCCCCCCAAGGTCACGACCCGGGCGGTCCCGTCCAGGACCCCGTGCCCGTCGCCGTGGTGGAGGGCCATGGGGGCTCGGGGCGTGCCCATCGCGTGGTCCTCGGGGCACAGGCGCGCGGCGTCCACCGACGGCAGGCCGCAGATCCGCTGGACGAGCGCCTCGGGCCAGCTGGACCCGTCCCAGCCCACGTCGACGCCGAGCAGGCAGGGGCTGACCACGATCTTCAGGGGCGCCTCGGGCGCGGCCTTCGCGGCCGCGACGAGGACGTCGTCGAGGGTCACCCGATCTCCAGGCGGCCGTCGGGCCACACCGCGTGGACCCCGCACACCCCGTTCGCGATCTGGGTGACCCGCAGGTCCACGGCCAGGGACGCGAGGGCCACGGCCCGCGCGCGGGTCAACCCGTGGAGCTCCTGCATCCACCCGATCATCCCCTCGAGGGCGTCCAGGACGGCGGTGTTGAGGTCGTCGTCGAAGGCCATCACGACCCGCCCCGCGGGGGTCTCGGCGCGAGGCCGCGTGAGCGTGAGGTCTCGATGCAGGTGTACCTCGACCTCGACGTCCTCCATGGGGCACTCGATGGCCGTCCCTGCGACCTCGCCGTCGCCCTGCACCGCGTGCCCGTCCCCCAGCGACAAGAGCGCGCCCGGGGTCTCCACGGGGAGGAAGAGGCGCGCCCCCTCCACCAGCTCGCGGCAGTCGATGTTCCCCCCGACCCGCCGGGGCGGGACGGTGGAGTGCGGGCCCGGCTCGGCGGGGGCGAGGCCGATCACGCCGAGGAACGGGCGCAGCCGCACGCGATCCCCGAGCTGGTTCACGGCGGTCTCGCGCGCGTCGTCCATGTTCCAGACGAAGCGGGTGCGGGGCTCGTGCGCCATGCGGAGGGCGCGCATCAGCGGTGAGTCCCAGCCCCCGACGGCGGTCCATCCCCATGCCCCCGGCCGGATCCGCAGCAGGCGCACCTCGAGGGTCATGCCCGGCTCGGCGCCCTCCACGGCGATGGGACCCACGAGACAGTGGCCGTCGTGGTCCGGTCCCGGGCGGGGCATGCGCGGGGTCGCCAGGTAGGCGTCCAGGTCGACGGGGGGCTCCATGTCCAGCGGCGCCCAGCTCGCGTCGGGGGTGCGGGTGCGGACGCGGTCGCCGGATCGAATCGTGAGCACCGGCTCCAGATCGGGCGAGAAGAGGCCGTGCAGGCGCGTGGCCTCGGGGTCGACGTCGTGCGTCCGCATCACGAGCGCAGCGTCGCGGGGCGCTTCTCGAAGAAGGCGGACACCGCCTCCCGGTGCTGGGGCGACGCCCACACCTCGCGGAACAAGCCGGCTTCCCGATCGATCGCCGCCGCGGCGTCGTCGGCCCCCCGGAGCATGCGCTTCATCACCCCCACGGACCGCCCGGACAGCGGGCGCACGCGCTCGGCCCAGGCCAGCGCCTCGTCCACCGCCGCGCCCGTCGGCACCACACGGTCCACGAGCCCCATCGCCGCGGCCTCCTGCGCGGACACGGTCGCCCCCGTCGCCAACAGGTCCAGGGCCCGGCCGTAGCCGACCGTGCGTCGCAAGCGCGCCGCGCCGCCCCAGCCCGGAGCGAGCCCCATGCGGCCCTGCTTGAACGTGAGGCGGACGTGCTCCTCCGCGAACCGGAGGTCGGCGGCGAGCGCGATCTCGGCGCCGCCCCCCACCGCCGCGCCGTTGAGGGCGGCGACGACCGGCACCGGCAGCCCGGCGAGGCGGGCGAGGGTCGTCTGCATGCGGCGGGACATCTCCTCCCCGTCGGCGGGCGACCCGAGGGAGCGCATCCAGCCGAGGTCTCCCCCGGAGCAGAAGGCGCGGTCGCCTGCGCCCGTGAGGACGACGGCGACCAGAGAGTCGTGGTCCTCGAGGCGGCCGGCGGCCTCCGCCAAGGCGTCCATGGCCGAGGCGTCGATGGCGTTGCGCACGTGCGGGCGGTCGAGGGTCAGCAGGATCACGCCCCGCTGATCGTCGTACTGAAGCGGGGGGGCAGCGGTCACCGAATCCTCCGAGGCGGGGACGCCGTGGACGTCGTGCGAGTGGGCGCCCCCGCGCGCGTCGGGCCGCCGGGGTTGTACCATGCGCCCCATGGCCGACGGCACTGCGCCCGATCCCGTCCTTTTCGGTCGGTATCGCCTCATCTGCATGCTCGGCGAGGGCGGGATGGCGCGCGTCTACAAGGCGGTGCTGGACGGCCCCATGGGCTTCAAGAAGAAGGTCGCCCTCAAGCGGATCCCGCAGTCCCTGACCTCGAAGCCGAACATCGTCCGCGCGCTCGTCAACGAGGCGCGCCTCGGGGGCCAACTCAAGCACGCCAACATCGTGGAGACGTACGAGTTCTCGGACGTGGGCGGCCACTGGTACATGGCGATGGAGTACGTCGACGGGTGGCCGTTGGACGTGGTCCTCGACGCCTGTCGCGAGCACCGCCACTGGATGCCGCAGACGGTCGCCCTGGAGATCTTCCAGGAGGCGCTGGCGGGCCTCGCGTACGCCCACGAGCTGGCCTCGGAGAACGGCGAGCCGCTCAACCTGGTCCACCGCGACCTGAAGCCCGGCAACATCATGATCGGCCGGGACGGGGCCACGAAGATCATGGACTTCGGCATCGCGAAGGCCGAGACCAACCTCTACAAGACGATGGCCACCAGCGGCACGAAGGGCACGCCCGCCTTCATGTCGCCCGAGCAGGCCCGGGGCAAGAAGAGCCTCGATCATCGGTCGGACCTCTTCTCGATCGGCGGGGTGCTCCACGAGCTGGTGACGCTGCAGGTCCCGTTCCCAGGCGACAACGTGGGGGCGGTCGTGGCGGGCGTCCTCGAGTCGGATCTCACCGAGATCAAGGAGCGGGTGAACAAGCGCCTGCCGCCGTTGGTGCCCGTCGTCGAGCGCCTGATGGCCAAGGACCCGGACGATCGGTACAGCTCGGCGCGCGAGGTCGTACGCGAGATCCAGAAGCTGCGCCTCCAGCTGCCCGAGTCGCCCACGCTGCGGGAGTGGCTCGAGTCGATCGCCGAGGAGCTCCCGGCCGCCCCGGAGAACGGCGACTTCGGCGACGACGGGCCCCCGAAGTCGATCGTCGAGGCCAACCAGTCGCTCGCCGAGGCGCCCGCGATCGAGGACCCGGGTCCGGCCAAGACCGGGCCGAAGAAGCGCAAGCGGACGCGCAAGGCGCCACCTCCTCCCAAGAAGAGCCCCATGGGCCTGGTCGCCGCGATCCTCGCCATCATCCTGGCCATCGGCGGCACGGCCTGGTTCATGTCGCGCGGGACGGGGCCGGTGGCGGTGGCCCCGACCCCCGCGCCCGCCCCGACCCCCGAGGCGACTCCGGAGCCCACGCCCGAAGCGACCCCGGAGGAGACGCCCGCGCCGACCCCCGCCGTGGCGGCGTCCACGCCCAAGCCCACGCCCACCCCGAAGAAGCCCGAGGCCACCCCGAAGCCCGAGCCCACGCCGGCGCCCAAGCCCGCGGGGCCGCCCGGCTGGCTGGAGCTCAACAGCAACCCCTTCTCGCAGGTCCTGATCGACGGCAAGGACGTGGGCATCACGCCCAAGCAGCGTCACGAGCTGCCGCCCGGCCAGTACACGGTCAAGTTCATCTGTCAGGGCTGCCCGACCCCCGAAGAGAAGGTCTTCAAGCTGACGGTCACGTCCGGCGAGGGCACGCGCAAGATCCACCGCTGGTAGATCGAAGGGCAAGCCGGCAGCAAGCGCCCCGAGCGCGCGCAGCGGAACGCAGTGAAGCGGAGTCTTCGGAGGGTACTGCGGGGCCCCCGGCGACAAATCTCCGATTTGTCGAGAGGGGTGCTCAGTCGTCCATCCCGGTCCAGTCGACGGTGCCCGTAGAGCCGGTCCCGCCGCTGCTGCTGGGGGGCGGCTCGTCGTCCATCGAGGTCCAGTCGACCGTGCCCGTCGCGCCCGTGCCGCCGCTGCGCGTGGGGGGCGGCTCGTCGTCGTCCATGCCCGTCCAGTCGACCGTGCCGGTGGACTTCTCGGACGCGCCCGACGAGGACGGGGGGAGCGGCTCGAAGGACGATGAGCTCTCGGGCTCCGGCGCCGCAGGGGGCGCGGCGGCGGGGGGCGGCGGGGGCGCGACGTCCGGGAGGACCGGGACGTCCATGGCCGGCACCGTGCCGAACTTCGGGGGAGGGGGAGCCGCGCCCGCGAGGCCCGGCGGAGGCGGAGGTGGGGCCGGAGTCGAAGCGGGCGCAGGGGCCGCAGCCGCGGGCTCGGGGACCGTCGCGACCGGGCGGGGCGTGGGCTGAGAGGTGAGCGGGGTGGGGAGGTCGTCGACGTCCAGGTTGGTCCAGTCGACGGTCCCGCTGCCGCCCGACGGGACGCCCGACGCTGCCGGAGGGGCCTCGCCGCCCATGTTCGACCAGTCGGTCGTGGAGCCGCCACCCGCCGGGATGCCCGAGCTGGACGGGGGGCCGTCGAGCGCCATGTCGGTCCAGTCGGTGGTGTTGCCGCCCCCCGCGGGCACGCCCGACGACGCCGGGACCTCCTCCACCATGTCGGTCCAGTCCGTGGTGGAGCCGCCGCCCGCGGGCACGCCCGAAGACGCGGGGACCGGGGCCTCGCCGGAGTCCTCTTTCTTGGGGGCCTCTTTCTTGCCGCCCCAGCCGAACCACTTCGCCATGGGGGAAGTCTACACTCGGCCCCATGGCGAAGACGACCCGGCTCCGGGACTGGACCAAGGCGATCCGCGACGACGTCGTGCATGGGGATCCCCCTCGCAGCGACGTGGACTGGGGCGAGCCCGACGGGATCCCCACCGTCTACGCGAAGACCTACGTGGGGCTGGTGCGCGTGGTCGGCTACGTCCAGTACCGCACCGAGCACCGCGTGCTCATGCGCGGGCAGACGGCCTGCTACGGCGTGATGAAGCCGTCGGCGTACCGGGGCGCGGGCGCCCGCGAGGTCGACCCGGCCCTCGAGACGATGCTCGAGGGGTTCCGCGCCGCGAGCAGCCTCGACCGTCGCCCCCGACACGAGCCGAGCACCGAGCCCTTCCTCCAGCACTACGGCATCCGGACCCGCTGGTTGGACCTCGTCGACAACCTCCTCCACGCGCTGTTCTTCGCGGCGTACGAGCAGGTCCGGACGGACGATGGGACGTGGCAGCACCGGCCCGCGACGTCCGAGCGCTCCTACATCTACCTCGTGGACTGCGGCTCCGAGCGGGACATCCACCCCGTGCAGGTGGTCGAGAAGCGTCGGGTGGTCGGCGTGTCGGGCGTGTGGGAGGGGAGCGACGGCTTCCAGCTCTGCGACCTGCGCCGCGCGAAGCCGAGCAAGGTGCTGCGCCCGCACGTCCAGCACGGCTACCTCTGCCGCCCCGGGGAGCGTCAGTCGGACCTGTGGGACCGCGTGCTCGCGCGCGTCGAGCTCGCGACCGCCGACGCGCTGCGGTGGTTGGGGGAGGGGGCCGCGGTGCTCCCCGCGATGCTGTTCCCGGGGCCTCGCGCCGACCAGGCCTTCGCCAAGCTCCTCGAGCCGGGCGTGGAGGCGTTCTTCGCCCACGAGGTCGCCGCGGGCCGTGACTTCGGAGCGGTCGCCCGCTACCGGAACGGCTGAGCCGCCGCGACGCCCCCGCGTGGATGCAAACCGATGCGGGGAACGCCGGCGACGACTGCTGCTTCGTGCCCGAGCATCGGTTCCTCCTTCCGCTCCAGGCAGGGCGGGACGCGCGGCGGACTCCGCTCGCCCGTGATCGTGAGACCCTCGCGGGGCGGAGGATGTTCCGGTCGTCGTGACCCTTTTCCGGGCGCAGGCCTTCGAAATGCCGCAGATCGTTGCACCCTGAAAGGCGCTGGAGAAAAAACACGACCCCTCCTGTACTGTGGGCGCCGCATCCCGGGGCAGGTCGGCCGATTGGGGCGCAGTACATCGATCAGACGGTTGATGGGACGACGATGAGACGACACTTTTTGGGGATCTCGACGGCGCTTCTGGCCGCGCTCTCCTTGACGGCGTGCAACCAGACCCCCGTCCCCGGACCCGACCGCGGCGCCGCCCTCTGGGATACGTGTGCGGCCTGTCACGGCGACAACGGCGAGGGCATCCGCGCCTACCACGCCCCCGCGATCGCGGGCATGCCCGAGTGGTTCGTCAGCTCGCAGCTGACCAAGTTCAAAGAGGGCATTCGCGCCGATCACCCGGACGACATCACCGGCCTGCGCATGCGGCCGATGGCGCGTTCGCTCCTGTTCGAGGGCGACCTCGAGTCCGTGTCGAAGCACGTCGCCGGCCTCCCGCCGGTGACCCCGGCGGCCACCTACGCCGAGCCCGATCTCGAGGCCGGCAAGGCGAGCTACATGGTCTGCCTGGCCTGCCACGGCCCGGACGGCGCCGGCAACGAAGCCTTGAAGGCGCCGGCCCTCGTCGGCCGGAACGACTGGTACCTCGTGCACCAGCTCGACAAGTTCAAGACGAAGATTCGCGGCACGCACGCGAAGGACGTGGAGGGTGCCCAGATGCTGGGCATGGCCGCCACGCTCAAGGACGAGCAGGCGATGATCGACGTCATCGCGTACGCCCAGTCGCTGGGGGGGGACGCCGCGGCGGCCGCCCCCGCCGAGCCTGCCGGCGACGGACACTAGGAGGACGAAATGGCCGACCTCACCAAGACCGGCGACCAGATCGCCACCAAGACCTTCATCCTGACCATGGTGGGGGCGGTGCTGTTCATCGGCTCCGTCTTCCTCTTCATCCTCTAGGGGCTCCCGATGGTCGAGCGATATCTCGAGCAGGCGTCGTCGTACGCCGCCCAGATCGACGGCGTGATCCTCTGGGTGGGGATCATCACCGGCGTGTGGTCGGTGCTCTGCTTCAGCGTCTTCTTCTACTTGATGTTCAAGTTCAAGGCGAAGGACGGCGTCAAGGCGCAGTACATCACCGGCAACAAGCCCGAAGAGAAGCGGTGGGTCTCGATCCCCCACGGCCTCGTCCTCGTGTGCGACGTCTTCATCATCTTCATCGCGGTCCAGGCCTGGTACCACGTCAAGCAGGACATGCCCGAGTACGACCACGAGGTCCGCATCGTGGTCCAGCAGTGGGCGTGGACGTTCGACCACCCCGGCGCGGACGGCAAGCTCGACACGGAGGACGACGTCCGCACCGTGGACGAGCTGCACGTCGAGGCGGGCAAGACCTACAAGTACCACCTGGAGTCGCGCGACGTGATGCACGACTTCTCGGTCCCCGTGTGGCGCCTCAAGCAGGACGCCATCCCCGGCCGCACCATCACGGGTTGGTTCAAGCCCACCAAGGCCGGCGACTTCCTCATCCAGTGCGCCGAGATGTGCGGCATCGGTCACGGGATCATGGGCGCGCGAGTGTTCGTGGAGGACGGCGCGACCCACGCGGCCTGGAACATGCAGAACAGCGGCCTCGCGGCCCTGGACGCGGAGTAGGACATGGCTGAGACCATCATCTCGGGCGGCCACCCCGCCGAGAAGCACGATCACGACCACGGACACGGCCAAGACGACCACGGTCACGGACACCACGAGATGTCCTTCTGGGAGAAGTACGTCTTCTCCGTCGACCACAAAGTCATCGCCATGCAGTACATGTTCACGGGCCTGGCGATGGGCCTCATCGGGGCCTTCATGGCCTACGTGTTCCGCATGCAGCTCGCGTTCCCGGGCACGCACGTGCCGGGCTTCGGCGTCGTGTCCCCGGGGGAATACAACGCCCTGGTCACGAACCACGGCACCATCATGATCTTCTGGGTCGCGATGCCGGTGCTCATCGCGGCCTTCGGCAACTTCCTGATCCCGCTGATGGTCGGCTGCGACGACATGGTGTTCCCGCGCCTGAACCGCCTCAGCTACCAGATCTTCCTGCTGTCGGCGGTGATCATCCTCCTGTCGCTGTTCGTGCAGGGCGGGGGCTTCGGCGGGGCCTGGACGGCGTACCCGCCGCTCTCCGCGGTGCCCGAGTACAACAACACCCCGCTGGGCTCCACGCTATGGGTGGTGGCCGTCGCGCTGGAGTTCGCCGCCTTCCTGATGGGCGGCATCAACTTCATCACCACGGCCATGAACTCGCGCGCGCCCGGCATGAAGGCGTTCGACGTCCCGATCGTCGTCTGGTTCATCGTCATCGCGAGCATCCTGTTCCTCGCGTCGGTGGGGCCGCTCATCGCGGGCGCCATCATGCTGCTCTTCGACCAGAACCTCGGCACGGGCTTCTTCAACCCGGCCGCCGGCGGCGACCCGGTCCTCTGGCAGCACCTCTTCTGGTTCTTCGGCCACCCCGAGGTGTACGTCGTGCTCCTGCCCGCCATGGGCATCGTCGCCGACATCATCACGGTGTTCTCGCGCAAGAAGCTCTTCGCCTACCGCACCGTCATCTACACGGCCATCGGCACCGGCGTCCTCAGCTTCTTCGTGTGGGCGCACCACCAGTTCATCTCGGGCATCGACCCCCGCATGGCGAACATCTTCACCGTCACCACGGTGCTGATCTCCATCCCCATCGCCGAGATGTGCTTCATCTACATCGCCACGCTGTTCGGCGGCTCCATCCGCTTCACCACGCCCATGCTGTGGGCCCTGGCGTTCATCGGTGAGTTCCTCATCGGCGGCGTCACGGGCATCTTCCTGGGCGCTTCGGGCGCGGACATCTACTTCCACGACACGTACTTCGTGCTCGCCCACTTCCACTACACGTTCTTCCCGATCGCCATCATCGGGACGTTCGCGGGCATCACCTACTGGTTCCCGAAGATGTTCGGCCGGATGCTGAACGAGACCCTGGGCAAGATTCACTTCTGGGGCACGATCGTCGGCTTCAACTGCATCTTCCTGCCGCTCTTCGTGCTCGGCACGGCGGGGCAGCACCGGCGCATCTACAACTACAACCACTTCCCGGAGCTGGCGGTGGACTGGATGCAGGACCTGCGGGTCTTCGCGACGCTGTCCCTGGTGACGATGCTGGCCTTCCAGGTCGTGTTCATCTTCAACTTCGTGTGGAGCTACTTCAGCGGGCCCGTCGCGGGGAAGAACCCCTGGAAGGCCAACACGCTGGACTGGACCACCGAGTCCCCGCCGCCGCACGGCAACTGGCCCGAGGGTCTGCCGACCTGCTACCGGGGCCCCTACGAGTACAGCCACCCCGACCGTGAAGAGGACTTCTGGCCTCAGAACGAGCCCCCGGCGGAAGCCGCGGCGGGCGCCTAGGAGTCGCGGCCATGATGCAGAAGCCGATCGCAACCACCCGTGAAGCCACGGGGATGCCCACGGGGCGCCTCGCGGTGTGGTGGCTCATCGCCTCGGAGATCGTGATCTTCGGCGGCGTGCTCGCCTCCTACCTGATGCAGCGCTTCGCCCACCCCGAGTGGGCCGAGGCCGCCGCGTACACCAACACGACCGCGGGCGCCGTCAACACGTTCGTGCTGCTCACGTCGAGCCTCTCGGCCGTGCTCGCGCACAACTACGCCGAGCAGGGGCAGGGCAAGAAGGCCGCGAACTTCCTCTGGCTCACGGTCTTCGGCGCGGGTGTCTTCCTCGTCATCAAGACGTTCGAGTGGACCGCCGAGATCAGCCACGGCTACACGATCATGTCGGCCGGCTTCTGGTCCTTCTACTACACGGCCGCGGGCATCCACGCCGCGCACGTGATCGTGGGCGCCATCATCATGATGTGGGTCGCAGGCCAGGCCCGAAGAGGCGTCGAGCTGCAGCGCGTCGAGCTGATCGGGATCTACTGGCACTTCGTCGATCTCGTGTGGATCTTCCTGTTCCCCCTCCTCTACATCGCGAAGTAGGAGACGCCGTGTCCGACCACGCCGATCACGCCGAACACGGTCACGAAGACCACGCGAAGCACTACATCAAGATCTGGGCGATCCTCCTCGTCCTCCTCTGCATCTCCGTCGCGGGGCCCGAGCTCGAGGTCCAGATCGTGACCCTGGTCACGGCCTTCGGGATCGCGTTCGTGAAGGCCTACTTGGTCATGAAGGAGTTCATGCACCTGAACGTGGAGAAGCCCGTCGTGCACTGGTTCCTCGCCACGGCATGCGTGTTCATGGTGCTCTTCTTCGCAGGCGTCGCCCCGGACGTCATGAAGCACGAGGGCTCCAACTGGACGCGCATCGACAAGGTCGACCCGGGCATCGCCGCCCTGGGAGGGCACGGCGGAGGCCACGGGGACGCGTCGCACGGGGACGCCTCGCACGGCGCCGACCACGGCGGCGAGAAGGCCGCAGAGGCTGAGGGTGGCTCGCACTAACGTCATGGACCGGTCGCTGCGGCTCGTCGAGTCGGGTAACGGTCGGGGCGGACGCCCCAAGCTCGTCGAGGACGGCGTCCTCGGCATGTTGCTGTTCATCTTCGTCGAGATCATGGTCTTCGCGGGGATGATAAGCGCCTACGTCATCGTCGAGGGCGCGGCCCTCCCCGGCACCTGGCCTCCCCCCGATCAACCTCGCCTGCCCTGGCAGGAGACGCTCCTCAACACCGCGGCCCTCTTGGTGAGCGGCGTGGTGATGGTCGCGGCCCAGAGGTCGCTGAAGGCAGGTCGACGCGACGAGGCGCGCAAGCGACTCGGCGTCGCCATGGCGCTCGGGGCCTTCTTCGTGGCGTTCCAGGGCTTCGAGTGGGCAGGACTCATCGCCGAGGGGTTGACGATGCTGTCGAGCCAACTGGGCGCCTTCTTCTACTTGATCATCGGCGCCCACGCGCTCCACGCCGTGGCGGCTCTGATCGGCCTCGGCTGGGTCCACCGCGCGTTCGCCCGCCCGGAGTTCCGACCGCACTGGCTCACGACCGCCGCCTTGTTCTGGTACTTCGTCGTGGGCATGTGGCCGCTACTGTATTGGCTGGTGTACCTGTGAGAGCCGCCACCCTCCTGCTGGTGATCGTCGTCCTGCTCCTGCCGGACGTGGCGGACGCGTGCACGGTCTGCGGGGCCGCCCAGGACAACAAGAACCAGTTCATCGGCATGACCGCGTTCCTGACCCTGACGCCGCTCGCGTTCATCGGGGGCGTCGTCTACTGGCTCAAGACGCGGGCGGACGCGCTCGCCGCGCTGGACGTCGAGTAACCGTCGGGCCTACGGGCCCACGAGGCGCGTGGCCACGATGATCAACCCGCAGCCCGCCCCTGAGAAGACGCCCGCCGCCAGCCGTCGCGCGGTGTGCCACTCCACGGGCAGGTACAGCGCCCCCGCCACCGCACCCACGACGGTGCAGACCACCATCACGCCGGTGATCACGGGGTGGGCGCGCATCGCTTCGAGGGCTGCCTTCACGCGGCGCAGTCTGCCATGACCGTCGATCCCGACGACGTCCTCCCCGAGGGCACGTTCCTCGACAAGTGGGTGTTCCCCTACCTCGAGGAGCCGGCGCTCTGGCCGGTGGCGTTCGCCATCGTCGGCCACATCGACGTCGTGGTCGCCATGGCGATGCTCGAGACGGCGCGCTCCATGAACCCGATCTCGGCCGCGGGGCTGTTCCTGGTGCTCGGCTTGACCGGCCGGGCCGTGTTCGACGAGCACAAGCGGACGGGCAAGTTCGGTCCCATCTCCGCGCTCATCGCCATCATCCTGTCGAGCTCGGCGGCCTTGGCGTGGGTGGCGGACCACTACGGCTACTACTGATCGCCGACCGGTCGAGCGACGCCCAGAGCCACAGGAGGACGGCGACCGCGGCGATGGCCGCCCACTGCTTGGCGTAGTGGGCGCTCGAGTTGTCCGACACCACGGCGACGTACCCCACCGCGAGGTCGCGATCGACCTTCGGATCCGGCCGCGGACGGTCCGTCGACGTGATGGGGCCGCCCAGCCGCACGTAGGCGCCGGGGGCGATCCCGGACACGTGGGCGTGGATCCCCGAGAGGCCGCGCCGCGGCCAGATGGGCGGGTCGTCGGTGCCCGGGATGGGGGCCTTCACCTCGCCGTCGGGGATCGGCCGCAGCTGGCCCGTCAGGGTCACGAGCCCCGTCTCCCCGCGCAGCCTCGCCAGCACCGCCTCCATGCCCTCGCGGTGCACCTCGCCCCGGTCCACGAGGACCCGCAGCCCGTCCGTCGTCTCGAACGGCTGGAGCACGCCGTAGCTGCCCGTGAAGTCTCGGCTTCGCCCGCCTTCGAGCATGATCGGGGGCACGTAGGAGCCGCGGACGCTCACCGCGCGGAAGAGCAGGCCGGCGGGGTCGTCGTCGATACCAAGCTCGACCTCCGGCAAGGCGGCGGCGGCCTCCATCGCGGGCTTGTGGCGGTTCTTGAAATGGTGCCGGTCGACCTGCCAGGAGGCGAGGTTGAGCAGGACGATCACCGCCCCGATCGTCGCCGCCGTCGGCAGCGGGCGGGGGCGGACGACGCCGAAGCGGGTGGAGACCTCGAACACGCGCGAATGGTACGCGGCCCCACGTGGTTCGCGCGCGCCGGCATCCTTGCGTCATGACCCATCCGCTCAAGTCGGTGATGGACCAGGCCGACGGGTTCCTCCTCATCGGGGACTCCGAGGCCGAGCGCTTCCCCGCGCTCTCCTTCCACGCGTTCACGGGGGCGGGGAAGCGCTTCCACTGCCTGGATCTCGGCGGCTTGAAGGTGTCGCGCGGCAAGACGCCGGGCGTGCCCGTGTACTCGTCGGTCGCGGAGCTCCCCCAGGACCGGGACGACCTGGCCCTGGTGTGGGTGCACCCCCGCCGGGCCGTGGACGCGGTGGACGTCGCCCACGAGGCGGGGTGCCGGCGCATCTGGTTCAGCTTCCACACCGGCCATCGGGACGCCGTCGCGAAGGCGCGCGCCCTGGGGATGGAGGTGGTGGAGATCGGCCGCTGCCCCGTCTACTACCTGGACGGCGCCCCGGTGGAGTGCCGGGCCCACACCCTCCTGGCGAAGCTGACCGGGGCCGTCGGGCGTCCCCCGCAGCTCGATCCCGACGCGAAGCGGCGCGAGCTCTGGTGAGCAGCGAGCTGGACGAGACCCTGGGGCCGACGGCCGCGCCGACCGCCCCCCTCGACAGTGAGGACGACACCACCCGGGGCGACATGGAGCCGCTCCGGGATCCGCCGGTGAGCCTCGGTCGCTTCCAGCTGCTCGGGGAGCTGGGGCGCGGGGGCATGGGCCGCGTCCTGGAGGCCGAGGACCCGAAGCTCCGCCGCTCCGTGGCCGTGAAGATCCTCATCGACCCCTCCCGCGTGGGGCACGAGCAGCTCTCGCGGTTCACCGCCGAGGCCCAGCTCACCGCGCAGCTCGCCCACCCGAACATCGTGCCGGTGCACGACATGGGCACCAGCGACGACGGCGAGATCTACTTCGTGATGAAGAAGGTCGAGGGCAAGTCGCTCGAGGAGGAGCTGTCCGCGCTCCGGCACGGCGACCCGGCGGCGGCCCGCACCTGGACCCGACACCGGCTGCTCAGCGCGTTCATCCAGGTGTGCAACGCGGTCGCCTACGCCCACGACCGGGGCGTGCTGCACCGCGACCTGAAGCCCGCGAACATCATGCTCGGCCGCTTCGGCGAGGTGCTGCTCATGGACTGGGGCGTCGCGCGGATCCTCGACGAAGCCCCCGTGGAGGTGCACCGCAAGCCGCTCGATCGGGTCACCGTCGCCGCCACGCTCGACGGCGCCTCGGTGGGCACGCCGGGGTACATGAGCCCCGAGCAGGCCCTGGGGGGCGTCGAGCTGGACGCCCGCAGCGACGTCTGGTCCCTCGGCGCGATCCTCTACGAGATGCTCGCGCTGCGGCCCGCGTACACGGGAGACAACGTCTACGCCCTCGTGTTCCAAGCCGCGAGCGGCGCCCCGCCGAGCCCCCGGGACGCCGCCCCGGGCCGACGCATCCCCGAGGAGATCGCCGCGATCGCGGTGCGGGCGCTCCAGCCCAAGGCCGCCGATCGGTACCCGTCGGCCGACGAGCTCGGGGCCGCCGTGGAGCAGTTCCTCGAGGGCAGTCGACGTCGCGAGGCGGCAGCGGAGCACTTGGAGGCCGCGCGGGCGTGGTACGAGCGATACGGGGAGCTCGCCCGGAATCGAAGCACGCTCGAGCGCCGTCGCCGGGAGCTCCTGGAGCAGGTGGAGAGCTGGGCCCCCGTCGACCGGAAGGCGGGCCTGTTGGAGGTCGTCGCCGAGCTCGCCGAGCTGGAGCCCGAGCGGGCCGCGGTGTTCGGCAAGGCGATCGGGGCCGCCGAGCGGGCGCTGTCCCAGGATCCGGGCAACCCCGCCGCGCGTCGGTTCCTGGCGGAGGTCTACTGGACCCGGTTCCGCCGCGCCGAGGACGAGGGAGATCGGGCGGATCAGCGGTACTTCGCCGAGCGCGTGGACGAGTACGACGACGGCGCGCTGGCCGAGGCCCGGCGAGGCACCGGCAGCCTGACGTTGCGCACCGAGCCCGCCGGAGCGACGGCCACCCTCGAGCGCTTCGACCGACGCGGCCTGGTCTGGACGCGAACCGACGCCCGCGAGCTGGGCCCCACCCCCATCGAGGGGCTGCCGCTCGAGATGGGCTCCTACCTCATCACGCTCTCCTCGCCGGGCCGGCCGGACACGTCGTACCCCGTGTTCATCGACCGCGGTCGGCGGTGGGACTCCGGCGTGGTCCCGCTGTACTCGGCCGAGGCGATCGGAGAGGGCTTCGTCTTCGTCCCCCCGGGCCCGTTCCTGGCGGGCGAGGCCTCGGGGGACGACGCTCGCGCCCGCCCCCACCTGGACGGGTTCTTCATCTCCGCGCTGCACGTCACGTTGGCGGAGTGGGCGGAGTTCCTGGAGGTCCTGCGGCACACGTCGCCCGAGGAGGCCTGGGCGCGGGTGCCTCGGCAGGAGTCCGGCCTCCAAGGGGGCGGGCAGTACTGGAGCCGCCCCCCCGACGGCGCCGCGTACGCCGTGCCGGAGGCCGATCGGGACGGCGATCCCTGGCTCCCGGACGGCCCCGCCTGTGCGATCTCCTGGGAGGACGCGCAGGCCTACGTGGCGTGGCGCTCCGAGCGGGACGGCGTCGTGTACCGGCTGCCGACCGAGCACGAGTGGGAGAAGGCGGCGCGGGGCGTCGACGGTCGCGCCCACCCCTGGGGCGACGCCATCGACCCGACGCTGTGCAAGACCAGCGAGAGCCGCCCCGGCAAGGCCGCGCCCGAGCCCGTGGGCGCGTTCGCGACCGACGTGTCCGTGTACGGCGTCCGCGACACCGCGGGCTCGATGCGCGACCTGTGCGGCGACCTCGACTTCGACGGCGACCCCAAGCTGCGCCCGGTGCGCGGCGGGTCGTGGTTCACGTCGACGGTCTTCTGCGCCCTGTCGCGACGGCAGGGCAACAACCCTCGCCTCGCCAACACGCGCAACGGCTTCCGGCTGGTGCGCTCGGACCCGCTCCCCGAAACTTGATCAGCTGTACTAGTCCTCCTGGAGCGCCCGGAGCTCCTTGCGCGCCCACCGCTGGGAGGGATCCTTCGCGAGGAGGCGCCGCAGTCGACTCTCCGCGACGTCGGTCTGGCCCTGCTCGAGCGCGACCTTGGCCGCGTACTCCAGCGCCTTGTCGTGGGACGGCTCGAAGGTCAACGCGAGGCGCAGGTAGTCCTCGGCGGCCTCGGCTCCCCCTTCGCCCAGGTGGAAGCGGGCCCATCCCAGCGCGGCGAGGACGTCCGGGTCCGACGGGTTCTGCATGCGCAGCTGCTCCAGGATCCCCGCCGCCCGGGCGTGGTCTCCCGCGTCGAGGCACTCCTGGGCGGCCGAGAGATCCCCCGGCGAGGCCCCGTCGCGCGCGCCGCCCGCCCGACGCGTGTTCTCGAGCGCCGATCGGTCCGCCCCGCGGAGGCCGCCCACGGTAGGGGCCCGTCCCGCGGCGAGGCGCCGGTCGTACTCCTCGCGACGGGCCGGATCCGCGAGGGTGCGATACACCAGGGGGAGCGCGCCGAGGAGCTCTTCCACCAGGCGCTGCGTCTCGGGGGGCAGATCGCCCCGCCCCGCCGTCGACGACCATCGCTGCTGCAGTCGACCGCACGTCTTCTTGATGCGATCCCCGGGGGACGACCGCGAGATCATCAGGAAGCTGTAGTAGTCGCCCTGCATGCGGAGGTCGTAGCCCTCCTGCACCGCCGCCACGAGCTTCGCCATGGCCGGATCGAGGCCCGCGGGAGCGGACGGCACCGAGGCGCGCCCGGCGGAGAGGCGACGGGGCCCGGCCGTCTCGGGGGGAGCCCGCTGGATCGCCCCCGCGACCTCCAGGAACCACAGCAGCCGGACGCCCGTGCCCGCGCGGTCCGTAAGGCGATGGAGGAGGATGTCGATCGTCGCCCCGCCCTCGAGCATCTGCCCGAGGCGCTGGTAGGCCGCGTCCAGGTCCAGCTCGGCGACGGCGCGCTCGAACGTGGGGGAGGCGTAGAGCAGCTCCCCCGCGTGGGAGGCGAGGTCGGCCTTGGCCTCGGCGTCGGTGAGGTGCTTGCCCACGCCCCGCCACAGCGCGCGCAGGACGGGCACGGCGACCCCGATCGCCCGACGCTCCACGAGCGCGGAGTGCTTCGCTACGGGGGTGAACCGCGAGTCGGACTTCGCCCACCCGAGGGGGGTGCTGATCGCCCCCATCATCCACTTCTCGAGCCGCTTGCGAAGCGGCGAGGCGTCGACCCGCGCGTGGCGGACGAGGAGATCGTCCAGGGGCTCCCCGCCGGTCGACGACTTGATGATCCGGCCGAGGTTGAGGTCCGAGACGAAGTCGCCCTTGATGAGGACGGACTCGATGCTGTCCTGGGGCCGGTCGCTCTCCAGCCCCACGGGCCGTCCGCCCTGCAGATGGAACACGCGGTGGTTGCGGGCCGATCGCGTCTCGACGGTCCCGGTGGATCCGCGCAGGTAGGACTGGGCCAGGAGCCGAACGTACTCGGTGCGTCCTCGGCTCGGGGTCGGGTCGCTCATCCACTCTCCGCGCTGCATTCCAGGGTCACGTACACGACGGCGCCGACGGAGGCGCCGTCGCAGCTCTCCGCGACGGCCCGGATCTTGACCACGTCCTCGGTGGTCCCCGGCTCCGTGGGCGTGAGTGTGACGCCGAACAGCTCGACCGTCGAGCCGTTGTCCGACGCGGCCGAGCCCGCCGGCGCTTGGAGCAGGTGCCACTCGAACCGCAAGCCCGCCCCCGCCGGGTCCACGGACCCGCTCGCGTCGATGAGGACCGGCTCGAAGGAGCACGCGCCGCACTCCCAGGCCCCCGGGCCGCCGGCGCAGAAGGCCTCGGCGCGCAGGCGGTCGGAGGAGGCGGTGACCACCGGTCGGGGCAGCTCGGCGCGGGCGCAGTCCTGGTCGATGCCGTCGAAGCACACCTCGTCGGCGAAGGGCGAGATGTTGGGGTTCAGGTCGTCGCAGTCCCCCGCGCACACCGTCACCCCGTCGCCGTCGCGATCGGGTTGCACCACCACGTCCCCGACCTCCACGCCGCCTTCGTCGCAGGTGGTGGGCTCCGGGGGGATGGGGATCGGAGCGTCCACGAGGGAGCCGCACTCGGGGTCGTCCGTGTCCAGTCGCACCGAGACGCCCGCGGGCGCGCCCAGGGCGAAGGTCCCGTCGACGGCGGTGCGGCCCTCGAACAGGAGGGCGGGATCGGCGCCCACGGCTCGGATCGGGGCGCCGCCCACGGGATCGCCCGCGCGGTCGACGAGGCGGCCGCGCACGCAGCCGGTGTCGACCCGCTGCACGGCGCCCCAGGTGGAGAAGTGGGGGACGGTCGCCCACAGGGCGGCGTTGCCGTCGAGGTCGGAGACGTAGTTGTCCGAGGCCTCGTTGCCGCCGAGCCAGCTCCCGAGCTCGGCGTCGTGGTGCCTCAGCTCGGGCGCGCCGAGGGCGGCCGACGGCGCCAGGGGCACCTCGAGGAAGGCGCCCGCCTCGCCCAGGAAGGCCCGGTCCGCCCCCGCGAAGAGCTCGACGGAGGCGGCCCCGAAGGAGACCAGGGGCTGGTCTTCGTCGCCGTGGATGCCGGGGACCCACACGGGCTGGTCCTCGTCTCCGTGGATGCGGACGACCGCGCCCGAGAGGGTCGCGGGGGAGTACAGCTCGTCGTGCAGCGTCCAGACCACGTCCACGGGCCCGACGACCGCCTCGCCTCCGCCGTCGACGATCGCGGCAGGCCCGAACGTCACGGCGAGCCCGTCGCGCCCCTCGATCCGCCCGCCCGCGAGGGCGTCGTCCAGCAGGCTCCGGTGCTCGAGGGCCAACCGCACGACGAGGGGCAGCTCTTCGAGGGACGAGTGCTCCACCCGCCCGCGCCAGGCCCGGCGCCCATCGGCGGTGATGGAGAGATCGAAGCGATCCGCGGGCACCGCCAGGCGTGCGCGACCCTCGGGGTCCGTGGCCAGCTCCTCGGACTCCACCGCCACGATCGCTCCGCTCACGGGGGCGCCCGCGACGTCCCGTACCTGCACGGAGAGCGTGGCGCCCGGACGATCGATCGGCTCCGAGGAGTCGTCGTCGTCGAACAGGCCGAGGCCCGGGCACGCGCTGAGGAAGAGGGCGGAGGCGGCGATCGCGAGAGCAGTGAAGCGGGTCATGCGGTCCTCGAAGGCGGAACGGAGTGTATCCGCCGGAAGCAGGAACCGCGCCGGGCCGGCGGGCGCGCCAATCCCGGGTCTCGCGTCACGATCGGACCTCGGCCCCGCGCGCGATGCGGGTCCGCTGGTGCAGACTGGGGACGAAACGACGCTGGGAGGGACAGTGAGCAACGCGCCGGGCGAACCCGTCCTCCGGACCCCCATCACCAATCTCGCGAAGCCGAAGCAGCCCGTCACGGGCCGCATCGTCGGGTCGGAGATCTGCACGCGGGGTCGGTCTCCCAACATCGTGCGCCACGTCTCGGTGGACCTGAGCGGGACCCCCCTCGCGAGGCAGTTCCTCCCGGGCCAGTCCTTCGGCGTGATCCCTCCGGGGATCAACGCACGCGGTCGCCCCGAGGGCGTGCGGCTGTACTCCCACGCGGGGCCGAGCTGGGGCGAAGACGGCGACGGGGCGGTGGTCTCCACGCCCGTGAAGCGCCTGATCGAGGAGTTCAAGCCCCAGAAGAAGGGCGACGACCCCGAGGCTCACCACCTCTTCCTGGGCGTCGCCTCGAACCATCTGTGCGACCTCCCCCTCGGCGCCGAGGTGAAGATCACCGGGCCGAGCGGCCGCCACTTCCTGCTCCCCGAAGAGCCCGACGCGTGGGACTACCTGTTCCTCGCGACCGGCACGGGGATCGCCCCCTTCCGGGGCATGGCCATGGAGCTGTTCCAGGGGGCGAAGCAGGCGTCGTCGCGGGTGGAGGTGGTGATGGGCGTGCCGTACACCACCGACCTGCAGTTCGACGGGCTCTTCCGTGAGCTCGAGTCCACGGTCCCGGACTTCAAGTACCACACGGCCGTCAGCCGCGAGGCGTACCCGGGCTACGGGTCGCGCGGTCGCTACGTCGACCACCTCATTCGGGACGAGTGGGACCACTTCGAGCCGTTCCTGAGGTCCCCCCGCACGCTGATCTACATGTGCGGCATCGGGGGCATGGAGGTCGGTCTGTACCGGCTGCTGGCCCAGCGCGGCGTGCATGAGCCGTACCTCAGGGTTCGTCCCTCCCTCGAGGGGGTCGCGCCCGCCGACTGGGACGCGAAGTCGATCCCGCGCGGGGTCAAGACGAGCGGGCGCTGCATGGTCGAGGTCTACTGACGACGGACGGACGTCGGAGCCGGGGCTCGGGTTCGCGTCGGCTACTTGAGCGCGAGCAGGAAGGGCTTGCCTTCGCCCTTGCCCAGGTCGTCGAGGACAGGCGTGCCGAGGCTGGGCTCGACCCACCACTCCACGCCCCGCTTGGACGCGTTCTTCACCTCGATGGTCGCGACCCAGAGGCCCTGCTCGTCCTGGTCCATCCAGATTGACTGCCAGGCGCCCCGCACCTTCCAGTGCAGGGTGGGGTCTTCGAGGAAGTCGCGGGCGGCGAACGTCACCACCACGGTCCCGTCTTCGCGGCGCTCGACCTTGGCCTGGACCGGCTCGGCTCGGTCGATGCGATCGAGGAGCTGCTGCGCGGCGGGATCGGCGTCGGCGCCGCTGCCGCCCTGGTAGGCCTTGATGAGGACGCGCGCCTGGGCGAGGTCGCCCTTGAGCTCGGCGGCCTGCGCCTGCACCAGGAGCGACTCGATGAGGGTCGGATCGAGCCTCCGCGCGGAGGTCGCGGCGTGGATCGCGCGGTCCACGTTGCCCTGGCCCAAGTCGACGCGGGCGAGCTCGAGCTGGCGAGCGGCCTCGGTCTGCGCGGAGCCCGCGACGGCCTCGGTGGGCAGCGCGGGCGTCATCAGCAGCGTGGCGAAGAGCGCGAGCAGGGCAGGGAAGCGCGTCGGGGCCATCGGTTTCCTCCAGCGCGCCGGAAGAGCGGCCCGCACTACATGAATAGGTGCTCCACTCCTTTCGCACGCTTCCGCGGGCTTACCGGCCCTTACGACCGGCGCTCCTCTCGGGCCGAGTTCGGGGGCCGTCGCCGCGATCCCGGGCGAGGCTCGGTATAGTCGCGCCGATGGCGGTACTCGAGAATCTGGGTGGCGATGGGCCGGTGGTGCTGGAGCCCCGCCACCTCGTCGGCCGCTCCACCGGCAACGACACGCGCATCCTGGAGCCCGCCGTCTCGGGGGAGCACGCGCTGTTCCTGTGGACGGGCAGCGGGTGGGAGCTGCGGGACCTCGGCAGCCGCAACGGCACGTGGGTGGGAGACCGCCAGCTGCGGCCCGGCGACCGAGTCACCGTGACCGCGGGGGCGCGCATCGCGTTCGGCGATCCGCAGGTCCGCTGGGTCCTCGCCACGGACTCCGCCCCGTCGGCCGTCGCGTGGACGGACACCGGGGTCGTGGAAGGGGAGGGGCGGTTCCTCGGGCTGCCGAACGCGGACGATCCCCAAGTCCTCGTCGAGCTCGAGCAGGACGGCGCGTGGGTCGTCGTGGCGGAGGGCGAGTCCCGCCCCGCCCAACACGGAGAGGAGCTGCGGGTGGGCGACGCGACGTTCCGCCTGGGCCTCCCGGGGGGACGAACCCAGGAGGTGCCCCAGACCGCCGAGCTCCGGGAGATCTCGCTCGATCGTCGGGTGGACGTCATCGGCCTCGACTTCGCCGTGAGCGCGGACGAGGAGTACATCGAGGTCACCGCCCGGTTGGCCGGTCAGGAGGAGGCGATCAAGCCTCGCGCTCACCACGAGCTCCTGCTCGTCCTCGCGCGTCGTCGACTGGAGGACGCGAGCGAGGGAGTGGCGGCCAGCGAGCAGGGCTGGGTGTACACGAGCGACGTCCGATCGATGCTCCGCATCTCCGCGAACCAGTTCTACGTGATGTCCCACCGCTGCCGGAAGGAGCTCGAGGATCTGGGCGTCGTGGACGCCGGCCGGATCATCGAGAAACGCACGACGTCGCGCCAGGTGCGCATCGGCGTCGCGGACTTGAGCGTGCGCTCGCTCTGAGCGGTAGGGTCCGCCCCATGCGTACCCTCCGACTGATCGCCATGACCCTGCCGACCCTCGCCCTGCTCGCCTGCAGCGGGGCCGAGACGCCCGCCCCGAGCCCCCCGGCCGCGCCCGCGACCCCCGCGGAGCCCGCCCCCGAGGCGACCCCGGCCCCCGCGGAGCCCGAGGCCACGGCGCCCACGCCGTACACCGCCGAGGAGATCCGCGACGCGAGCAAGGTGGGTCGCGAGTGGCAGTACCGCATCGTCAAGGGCGACGTCACCGAGTGGTCGATCATGACCATGACGGCCGTGGACGCCGAGGGCGCGACGATCCGGTCGACGGTCCGCGGCGCCGAAGGTCAGGAGGTGGGCGAGGCGAAGGAGTCACGGGCCACCTGGGACGAGCTTCGCCTGCACGCCTCGTTCCCGGCGGCGGCCACCGAGATCGCGGACGACGAGGCCGGCGCGCCGGGCGGCCCCTACGACTGCAAGCGCTACACCGTGAGCCGGGACGGCGGCACGGCGACCTTCTGGTTCGCGAACGATCTGCCGGGCGCGCCGATCAAGATGACCGTCGAGAAGGACGGCGCCGTCGTGGAGACGCGCCAGCTGATGAAGTACTCCGCCGGGACCTGATCCCCGGGGGGGCACCTGTCAGGCCAACCAGCCCCTGGCGAGGTCGAGGACGGTGCCCGCGAGGTGCGCGGGTCGTCCCGACTGCTCGAACCGCCGCCGCCCGGACCGTCCGAGGCCCGCGAGCGCCAACGGCAGCTTCAGCATGGAGTCGAGCCCGTCCGCCACCTCCGCGGCGTCGCTGGGACGGGTGAGGACCTTCGCCGTGACGCCGTCCTCGAGCCCCGCGGCGTTCTCACCGCCCCCGCTGCCCAGCACCGGGAGCCCCCGGGCGCCGGCCTCCAGGAACAGGGTCACGAAGTCGGGCTCGGGCTCCCCCGCCTTCGCGCGCCGCCCGGCGAGCACGAACACGTCCGCCCGCGCGTAGGCATGCTCCAGCGCCGCGCCCTCGAGGCGGCCCCGGAACACGACGCGGTCGGCGACTCCCTGGGCCTCGGCCAGGGCCTTGAGGCGGGCCTCGTCCGGGCCGTCTCCCACGAGCTCGTACTTCAGCCGAGGACGCTCCGCGGCGAGTCGGGCCAGCGCCTCGATCACCTTGTCCTGGCCCGCGCTGGGGATGAGGGGCGCGACCGTGAGGAGACGTCGCGGCCGCTGACGGAGGCTGCGGTCCGGCGGGTCCTTCGGGCCCATCACCGCCGCGGGCACGTCGAACACGCGGCCCGGCGGGACGCCGTTGCGGGCCACGAATCGATGGGCGCGGGGCGAATAGGCGAGCCAGCGCACCGGCCCCTGAAGCGCCTCGCGTCGCTCGTTCTTGGCGGAGGCGGAGAGGTCGTCTCCGAGCTCGGATCCCGCGAACGCCGCCAGCACCGGGCGAGAGGGGCGGGGGATCTCCTCCAGCGCGTCGAGCACCCCCGGCAGGGGCTTCCACGACGTGGCCACGATCAGGTGGGGGCTGAACTCCGCGAGGCGCTCGGTGGCGCCCTTCTTCCAGTGAGACCGTCCCCACTTGCGCCACCAGGGACCCGGCAGCGCCTGCACGCGCGTATCGGTCTCGTTGCCGACGGGCTTCGCGCGGCCTCGCCCGCCCGGGGTCCAGACCTCCACGGGGACGCCCGCGGTCGCGAAGCCCTGCGCGAGGACCTCGGACATCGCCACGCCGCCGTCTCGGGACAGGGGCCACGCCTGCGTGACGACGGCCACCCTGACTTCGAGCGGCCGTTCCGTCACGTGAGCCCTCCGCGGGGTCGGCGTCGATCTTCGACGCGTCGCACCCCATCGCGGGAATTCTACCGATTCGCCTCTGGGAGACCATCCGCGGGGCACATCCCGGCGAGATCAGCCGTGAACGACTCGGTCTCCGCCCGCCCGCTTGGCCCGATACATCGCCGCGTCGGCGGCGGCGACCACGTCTTCGCCCGTCTGGTCGTCGCCGGGCCCCATGGCGGTGCCGATGCTCAGCGCCCAGCCCCCGGGGCGCCCGTCGTCGTCACGAGGCCGCAGGGAGAGGAGCCGCGCCGCGAGCTCGCGCACCAGGGCCGGATCCTCGACCCCGGGGAGCAGCACCGCGAACTCGTCCCCGCCGAGCCGGGCGATCGTGTCGTCGCCGCGCAGGCTCTCGCGCAGCCGGTCGGCCAGCAGGCGCAGGAGGTCGTCGCCGGCGGCGTGTCCCTCGGCGTCGTTGATCGACTTGAAGCCGTCCACGTCCACGAAGAGGATGGCGAACCCCGGGCCGCCGCGGCGGCTGCGGGCCACGGCTTCGCGCACGCGCTGAAAGAAGACGTTGCGTCGGTACAAGCCCGTGAGCAGGTCGCGCGTGGCGGCCCGGTGCAGGCGGTCCTTGAGGGCCTTCCTGGCGGTCACGTCCACGCGCATGGAGACGATCCAGCGGACCACGCCCTCCTCGACGATGGGGACGATGGACAGCTCCTGGTGCACGGGGCGCCCCGACTTGTGTAGGGAAACGATGTCGCCCGACCAAGGCTCGCCGCGCTTGACGACTGCTTCCACCTTTCGCCAGAACTCGGGCGGATGGTGAGGCGCGCGCAACACCTGGGCCGGCGTCTGCCCTACCACTTCGGCTTGGGTCCACCCCGTGAGGCGCTCGAACGCCTGGTTCACGTACCGAATTCGGGCGTCGCCGTCGGTCAATTCGATCGCATGGGGCGCGTGGTCGAACGCGACCCGCAACCACCCCGTGTTCGGCTTTTCCGGGATCCTTCGCGGCCCGGTCGGCGGATCGCCCTGCAAGTGTGCCCCTTCGCCCCCCCGATGCGATTCCTCTTCCTCCTCGGCGAGACCACTCTAACGGGACGGTTTCGAAGCCGCGCGGATGTGTAAGACGCCGTAAGGGGTGCGGGCCCGCTTCGCCAGGGCCCCCCGGTCACACTTCCACGGCCACCGCGTGCGCCATCAACTCCTCCAGGAGCACGATGTCCAGGGCCTTCAAGTGGGTGCTCTCCAAGTGGACGGGGCACCCTTTTCCGGCCTCGTGGGCGTCGCGCCAGCTCGCGGCGCACACGCACCAACAGTCGCCTTCTTTGAGTCCCGGGAACCCGAACTGCGGGGCGGGTGTGATCAGATCGTTCCCCTGGGCGGCGATGTGCTGCAGAAACTCCGCTGTGACCTCCGCGCACACCGTATGGGAGCCGCGGTCGCGGGCATCCGTGTTGCAACACCCGTCGCGAAACCAACCCGTGCGGGGGGAGTGCGAACATGCCTTCAGGGGGGTCCCGAGGACGTTGAGAGGCGGCTCCATGGCCGGGTTCTACCGCACCCTCGGGTCGAGCGTGCACCCCGGAACGGCGCCGTCCTCGGAGAAGACGACGTTCCTGGCCCGCACCCGCTCGCGCTCCCAGAAACAGAGGTCCTCCGCGTGCGCGAGGTAGCCGTAGTCGTACAGCGTGGGGTTCTCGCCGGGCTCGAACAGGATGCGGCCGTGAGGCGCGTGAGCCGCCGCGTGGCGCGCGCGGATGAGGTCTCGGGCCTCCTCCAGGATCGACTCGGCCTCCTCGATGAGGGCGGGCACGCTCGCGGGCGAGCCCGAGCGGTCGGCGATCGCGGCGTCGTACAGCGCGCCCACGTACCGGGCGCGCAGCTCGGTGACCCGGCTGCCCTCCACGATCTCGTCGATCCAGGGCGCGAACCCCGCGACGTCCGCGTGCTCCACGCCGATCGTGATCGCCTCCCTGTGCGCGGCGCCGGACGCGTCCGCGAGGTCCGCGAGGGCGTCGAGCTTGCCCCCGAGGTCGATGAGGGCGTCGTCGTCGAGGTCGGCCACCTCATCGAGGCGTGGGCGGTCCGGCTGCGAGACGATCCCCTGGGACGAGTCCCCGAAGTCGATGACCGAGTCGCGCCCACCCAGGAAGGCGGCGGCGCGACGGTCGATGAGCGTGTCGGCCTGGGCCTCCGTCCACGTGATCTGCAGGTCCGCGACGGCCGCGCCCGCTTCGCCCAGCGGCGCCCAGGACTCGTGCAGCGCCTCCTGCCACGTGGCGGGCGTCTCGAACCCCATGCGCAGGGTCACGCGGTCGTGCAGCCAGAAGCCCCACTCCCAGCCGCTCGAGAAGAGGACGTGGTCCCGCAGGGCGCCGTCGGCGATGTCGCGGATGCGGTCCAGGTCCAGCCAACGGGACCGGACGTACAGGGGGAGCATCGTGGGGACGTTGACGTCGAAGGCGACCCAGTACGCCGACTCGGGGAAGTAGCCGACCGGCTCGTCCGCGAGGAGCGCCTCGGTGAGGAAGGCGCGGTGCTCGTCGAACTCGTCGTGCCGGTAGGCGCCGCCCGCGTCCTCGAAGAGGTTGTAGTACATGACCGTGTGGATCCACGGCGTGATGGGGCGGTCGGCGAAGGCGGAGAGGAAGTAGTAGAGGACCTCCTCGCCGCGGTACTCCACGCGCAGGTCCTCGAAGTTGCCGACGTGGATCACGGTCGTCATCTCGGCGTCCGGCATGGCGGCGTTCATCGCGTCCCACGCCGACTCCACCGAGGCGACGAACACCTCGGGGTCCTCGCCGAAGAACTCCCCGAAGCTGAGGTTCACGGAGTCGAAGCCGAGCCCCGCGATCTGTCCGAAGCGCTCGTCCATGCGGGTGCGATCGGTGACGGGATCCGTGGACGAGTCCACCAGGTCGAAGGCCAGCTGCAGGTTCGAGGTGCCGAACAGCTGCACCCCGAGCCCCGTCTCGAGCCCGCGGAAGTGGGCGTGCTCCACGACCGCCGCGGTGTGCTCCCGCCAGGCCTGCCGCGCGAAGCTCGAGCCGCTGATGTCGTCCAGCCCGACCCACTGGAGGTAGTCGCCGCGGTTCTTCACGACCCAGTCGATCACCTGCCGCGCGCGCTCCTCGCCCACGGGTCCGCCCATCCAGAAGTCGAACATCCCCTCGATCGGGTGCAGCGTGTGGAGGTGGAGGCCGCGCCGGGGCACGGCGGGCGTGCGCTCGACCCCGAGATCGTCGGCGTCGGCGAGGGCGGCGAGGGCGGAGAGATCGGCGGGCACCCGCGTCGCGAACGGGTGGAAGAAGCCGAACCCGGCTCGCTCGAGGAGCTCGGCGACGCCGTACTGGATGCCCAGGGGTGCGTCGCCCCGGACGAGCCACCCGTCGCCGTCGGCCTGGATCGAGAAGCACTCCGCGCAGGGGAGGTCCGCCACGACGCGCACCGTGCTCGTGCGGCCGCCCGGCGAGTCGAGCGTGACGAGCGCGGAGTCGATGGGGGCCAGGAACGCCTCGAACAGCGCTCGGTGCTCGTCGGGGACGTCCAGGACCAGCGCGTCCGGCGGCCCCGGGCAGGCGATGAGGAGGACGGAGACGGCGGGTGCGAGGGCGCGCATCCGGGGATGCTGACTCACTCCCGCCGCACCCGCACCACCAGCTTCCCTTTCGCCCGGTTCGCCTCCATGTGGCGATGGGCCTCCACCAGCTCGTCCAGGGCGAAGACGCGGTCGAGATGAGGGTCGGCCCGGCCCGCCTCGACGTCCTCGACGAAGGCCTGCAGCTCGGCGGTCGTGACGCTGTCCGAGTCGCCACCGTAGGCCGTGAGGCGGACGCCGGTGGGGACGTCGCGGAAGGGCTGGAAGTCGTCCAACGACCACTCCCCGCCGAGGATTCCCGTCATGCACACGACACCGCCGACCCGGGCGCAGCGCAGCGAATCGAGCAGCGTGGTCGTCCCCACGAGCTCGAGCACCTTGTCGACGCCGTCGGGGACCCGCGCGCGCACCTCCGTCGCGATCTCCGATCCCCGGACCAGCACGACGTCGTCCACGTCGCCGGCGCGCAGGACCTCCGCCTTGGCCTCGCTGCGCGTCGTCGCGATCACGCGGGCGCCCCGCCGCTGCTTGGCGAGCAGGGCCGCGGCTCGGCCCACGGACGACGTCCCGCCCCGGATGAGGAGGGTCTCGCCGGGCTGGAGGTCGAGGCCGGTCGTGAGGGAGCCCCACGCGGTCTGGAACATCTCGGGGATCGCCCCCAGCACCTCCCAGGGCAGGGTGGTGCGCACGCGGTGGACGCACCGCCGCGGCACGAGGGTGAACTCGGCGTAGCTGCCGTCGAAGGCGCGCCCCATGTCGCCCATGAAGGCCGCGACGGACTCGCCCGGATCCAAGTCGGTGTCCGGCGCCGCGACGACCACCCCCACGCACTCGATGCCGATCACCCGGGGGAAGCGCACGGTGGGCGAGTCCCCCTGCCGCGTGAACAGCTCGGCGCGGTTGAGCCCGAACGCTTCGACGCGGATCAGGACCCAGCCGGAGCGCGGCGCGGGCGTGGGGATCTCGCGGAGGACGAGGGCCTCGGGGCCCCCCGGGGCATCGACGACGGCGGCGCGCATGGGCGGAGAGTACGTGTCATCCTCCGCCCGCCGATCTTCCGGCTTCAACCCGTCTCCAGGAGCTGCTCAGGTGCCCAACCCGACCGCCGTGTTCGATACCTCCCTCGGAACCTTCAAGGCCGAGCTGTTCGTCGATCAGATGCCCATCACCGCGGGCAACTTCGTCTCGCTGGCCGAGTCCGGCTTCTACGACGGCCTGCACTTCCACCGGGTCATCCCCAACTTCATGCTGCAGTTCGGCTGCCCCCACAGCAAGGACCCGCGCAGCCCCCGGGCGGGCACCGGCGGTCCGCCTCACGGCACGATCCAGGACGAGTTCACCGCGAAGATCTCCAACGAGCCGGGCACGCTCTCCATGGCCAACACCGGCCGCCCCGACTCGGGCGGCTCGCAGTTCTTCGTGAACACCGTGCACAACAGCTTCCTGGACTGGTTCGACAGCAGCACGCAGAGCCGCCACCCGGTGTTCGGCAAGGTCAACGAGGGCATGGACGTCGTGAAGGCGATCGAGGCCCAGGGCAGCCGCAGCGGCCAGGTCGCGAACCCGGTCAAGATGAACTCGGTGACCGTCGTCGCCTGACGGAATAAACCGATCCGGGGCTTGGGCCCTCTCGTACCGCAGTGCGTAGACTGGCTGTTCCCAGTTTCCCCCGAGAGAGGATCTCCCCATGAAGCGACGCGATTTCAACAAGCTCCTCCTGGCCGCCATGGGCGGCGTCCTCGCCGGCTCGCAGGCGTCCGACGCCTTCGCCGACCACCACGAGGCCGCGGCCCCCGCCGAGAAGAAGAAGAACGAGTGCGCGGGCAAGAACGAGTGCAAGGGTCAGGGCGGCTGCAAGGCCGGCGACAACGGCTGCAAGGGCAAGAACAGCTGCAAGGGCAAGGGCGGCTGCAAGACCAAGGAAGGCAACGCCTGCGCGGGCAAGAACGAGTGCAAGGGCAAGGGCGGCTGCAAGGCCGGCGACAACGGCTGCTCGGGCAAGAACAGCTGCAAGGGCAAGGGCGGCTGCGCCACCGGCGACTACAAGATGCCCGCCGAGGAGAAGAAGCCCGAAGAGAAGAAGGAAGAAGGCAGCAAGTAGGGCGCGATTCGTTCGCCGCCCGCCGCTCCCTTCATGAGCAATCGGTTCGAGCTGCCCGACCTCGGTCTCGGGGTCGGGCTGCGGACCAGGCACTTCCCTCACCTCCTCGAGCACGGGGCCCCCGACGGCCTCTGGTTCGAGCTGGTGAGCGAGAACTTCATGGACAACGAGGGTCGTCCGATGCACGTCGCCGAGACGCTGCGTCGGGACCACCCGTTGGTCCTGCACGGCGTCTCCATGTCGATCGGCTCCACCGATCCCCTGGACATGGACTACCTGACTCGGCTCAAGGCCCTCGCCGACCGCCTCGACGTGGCCTGGATGGGCGATCACGTGTGCTGGACGGGCGTGAACGGCGTCAACGGCCACGACCTGTACCCCATGCCCTACACGGAGGAGTCCCTCGCGTGGATCGTGGGCCGGATCCGCCGGGTGCAGGACGTGCTCGAGCGTCCGCTGGTCCTCGAGAACCCGTCGACGTACCTGCAGTTCACGAGCGACCGCGTCCCCGAGGCGGAGTTCATCGCGGCGATGGCCGAGGAGGCCGACTGCGCGCTCCTGCTGGACATCAACAACGTCTACGTCACCTGCCGCAACCACGATCTGGACGCCCACGAGTACCTGGACGCCATGCCGCTGGATCGGGTGGTCCAGATCCACCTCGCCGGGCACACCGACAAGGGGACGCACTGCGTCGACACCCACGACGAGGCCGTGAGGGACGAGGTGTGGGCGCTCTACGCCCGCACGATGAAGCGGACGGGGGGGACCTCGACGCTGCTGGAGCGAGACGACCACATCCCGCCCTTCGACGAGCTGGTGGCCGAGGTCCAGCGGGCGGCGCAGTACCGATGACGGCGGGCGCCACCTACGCGACGCAGGCCTGGATGCTGCGCGTCGTGACCCACCCCGAGGGCGTGGACGCGGGCTTCGCGGCGGCCCGGGACGAGGGGCTGCTGCCGGACGGCGTGACGGCCCCCGAGGAAGTGGTCCTGCCGGGTCGGATGACGGCGGCCGAGCGCCTGCACGTCTACGGCTACGCCTACTTCGCGCGGCTGCTCGACATCCTGGAGGCCGATCACCCCACCGTCGATCACCTCTTGGGGGATCGGGCGCGGGAGACGTTCAAGGCGTTCCTGGTGGAGCGGCCGTCGACGTCGTACACGCTGGGGCACCTGTCGCGGGGCCTCCCCGACTGGCTGCGGGCGAGGGGCCTGGCCCTCGAGGCCGACGTGGCGGCCGTCGAGCGCGCGCTGGACGAGGTGATCGATCGGCCCGCCGAGCCCGCCATCCCTCACGCCGATCTGGCCGCCGTCCCCCGGGATCGGTGGGCCGACCTGCGGCTGCGGCCGTCGTCGTCGCTGCTGCTGTTCCCGCTGCGGTTCCCCGTGAACGCGCTCATCTCTGCGGTGAGAGACGACGAGCCCGTCGTGCGTGCGGAGCCCGCGGGGGCGCCCCTGTGGGGCTGCGTGCATCGGCAGGTCTTCACCCCCTGGCGCCGCGAGATCGACGGCCTTCAGCACGCGCTGCTGGCGACGCTGGTGGAGGGCGGCACCCTCGGCGACGCGCTCGGCGCGGCCCTGGAGGTCCCCGGCGCGGACGCGCAGGAGCTGCTGGGATCCCTGGGGGCGTGGTTCGAGGAGTGGATGGGCGACGGGATGTTCGTCGCGCTCTGAGCCGTCGGGTCAGCGGCCTTCGCAGTGGCTCTCGACCTCGAGGATGTACTCGTGCAGGCCCTCGACGTAGCTGTTGAGGAACACGCCGCCCTCGGTGTTGAGCTCGCCGACCTCGACCTCCACCCACTGCGGATAGATGTGCAGGAGGCCGTCGGGGCGCTCGAGCAGGTACTCGAGCTGGTAGTTCTGGAACCAGCGGCCCGCGGTGTCCGGGTCGATGACCGCCTCCTCGCTCATCCAGGTGCGCCCCAGGCGCGCCTCGACCTGCGTCCCGTCGAGCGCCTCGGCCGAGATGCGGCGGATCTGGTTGTGCAGCAAGAACTCGGACTCGGCGCCGAGGATCAGCTCGTTGCGGATGGTGCTGATCCAGCCGAACTCGTCGCAGCTGCCGTCGAGGAAGCAGGTGTACCCGAACTCCTCGCTGCGCGCGTAGGAGAGGTAGTTGTCGGGGTGCAGGGACGACTGATCCGGGTTCGTGTACTGCGAGTCCATGTCCGCGAGCGTGCAGTTGGTGTGCAGCGCCACGACGACCCCCACCGCGTTCTCGCCCTGGGCGTGCACCGGCGCGGGGTCGAGATCGGTGAGCGCCTCGTCCGGCAGGCGGTCCGAGTCCTCGGTGAGGGAGGCCTGAAAGCCGACCTCGGTGTCGTACCCCTCCAGGCTCTCCACGTCCTCGCTGAACCAGGCCTCGAAGTTGCGCCCGGCGTCCGCGAGGCTGACCTCGTTGCCTTCGACCTCGAAGGAGTAGTGGGACCACGCGAACCCGAGCAGCTCGCTCAGGCCTTCCGGGGCCGGATCCGGCGGGGTGCAGGCAGTGATCAACAGGACGACGGGGAGGGCTCGAATCGCGCGCATGGCCCGATGGTAACGCGCCGGGGCGCGTATGATCCCGGCGTGAAGGTGCCCGCGACGAGGGTGACGGCGGCCGGGGGGTTCACCCTCATCGAGCTCTGTTACGTCGTGACCGTCATCACGGTGCTCACGGCCGTCACGGTGCCCGTCTACGACGTCCTGCTCCGCCGCGCGCGGGCTCACGAGGCGCACGCGGTCCTCCACGACGTCGCGCACGCGCAGCTGAGGCACCACCGGGACCGCGGGACGTACGTCGACTGCCCGGTGGCGGACCCGGTCCCGGACCCTACCGGTCGCTTCCCCGTCGGGCGAGCGTGCTGGAAGGAGCTGGGGGTGATCGTGGAAGGCGAGGTGCGGTTCCGGTACGGCACCGAGACGTCGGATGAGGGCTTCACCGTGATCGGCGAAGGGGACCTCGACGGGGACGGCGAGACCTCCCGCTTCGTCCTGGACGGGCGCACGATGGTGATCACGACGGACCGCGAGCTCGAGTGACGCCCGGGGAGCGCGAGAGCCTGGTCCTGAGGCGGATGGCGACGCTGCAGCGCGCCGGCCGCACGTCCCTCGATGCCCTGGTGCTGGCGTCCGACGGCCTCCCCGGAGGGGCTCTCCGAGACCGCGTCGAGGCCGGGCGTCGCGCGCTCGAGGCGGGGACTCCGTCGGACGATCTGTTCGGCCGCGACGTGGGGGTCGACGCGCTGCTCTGCGCGGCCGAGGCCCTGGACGTCCGCGCCTCGGCGGCCTCGGCGGTGAGGCTGGCGCGCATCTACGGGGTCGCCGCGATCCTCGCGCCCCAGGCGGTGCTCGTGGCCACCGGGTGGTTCGGTCGCGTGGTGGGCCTCGACGACATGAGCGGCCCGTCGTCCTTCACGCAGCTGGGGGAGTTCTTCGGATACGCCCAAGGGGCCGCGATCGTCTTCATGGTCGTGGGATTCGCGAGCCTGAAGTGGGTCACGGCGGGGTTCGCGCCGGGCGTGCGTCGCCTGCGGCGGGCGGCGCGCCTGCTCGAGGTGGCGGCGGTGGGAGGGGAGCCCGGGGACCTGGTGCGCGGCGCGATGGAGACCGCCTACTTCGTGGCCCGGCGGGGCGCGGTGGGGGCGGCCGCAGCGTCGGCGGAGCTCGGGGCCGAGGTCCGGCGTGAGGGCGAGGCGATGGTGGCCCTGTTCCGGCACCTGGCCCCACCCCTCGCGGCGGCCGCGCTGCTGTTCGTCATCCTCTGCGTGCACGCCCTGGTCTCCACGCTCACCTGGGGCACCGGCGGGATGCTCCTATGAAGCGCGCCCGCCTCACCGAGCTGCTGACCGCGCGCGCCCTGGCCGAGGGCGGCTCCCTGGTCGACGCCCTGCGCGTGTCGCGGGCGGCGCGGGCGGCCCAGGCGGTGGGAGAGGTCGAGGCCGGGCGGCTGGGCCCGGGGCTCCGCATCGCCGGGTTGCCGAAGGACCAGGTCGCCCTCGCCGAGGCCTGGCCCACGGCCCTCCCCGAGTTCCTGCGTCGCCTCGCGCGCCTCCCGGGGGCGTTCACGGCGCTCCTCCCCGTCTGGGCCACGCTCGCCTATCTGCTCCTCGTCGCCCAGTTCCAGACGCTGGTGGCGCTCCGCATCGACCAGACGGTCTCGCCCATGCTCCGCCGGTCCGCGCCGGAGTCGCAGATGTTGGACTGGGTGAGCGCGTCGCTCGACGTGCTGGGGCCCTTCACCGCGCTCCTGCTCCTCGCCGCGCTGCTCCTGCTCGTGCGCCCCGAGTGGCTCCCCGGCTGGGGGACGCACCGGCGGGCCGCCCGCGCGGCGGCGATGCGGGGGGCGCTGCTCGCCACCGAGGCACCCCCCGAGGTCCGGGTGAGCTTGCGCGCCGACGAAGGGGACGTGGGCCCGCAGGTGGCGTTCGAGCGGGCGCTCGCGGCCGCCGACGTGGGAGAGCGGCGCTGGCACGTGGCCCTGCGCGTGCTCGGCATCGGGCTGCTCACGGCGACGGCGGCGATGATCACGCTCCCCGTGTACTACGCGGTGGCCTCGGTGGGGGTCGCGTGGTCCGGGTGACCGCCATCGCGGACGCCGCCGGGCACGCGGGGGATCCCCGGGTCCTCGAGCCGCTTCGGGAGCTGGACGTGGAGCTCCGGGCAGGGTCGTCGCGGCTGTTCTGGGCGGGGACGTACCCGCTGGCGCTGGCGGCGGCGGTCCTCGTCGCCGCGGGCGCGATCACCCGGGTGGGGCTCCCCGCCCTGGCGATCCTGGCGCCCGACGCGGAGGGGCTCGGATCGGCCCCCGTCGGCCTCATCGTCGCCTCGCTCGGCCTGCTGGTGCTGCTCGCGGTGTTCGTCCTCGGCAAGCTGCGCATCCCCTGGATCGCGCACGGGTGGGAGGGGCTCGATCGGCTCGCCTTCGCCGAGAGCCTGCGCGTCCTCGTGGCCGCGGGCGTGGCGCTGCCGGTCGCGGTGCGGGCCTCGGGGGCGTGGGGGCGCGGGGACCTGCGCGCGGAAGCCGAGGCCTTCGCCCAGGCGCTGGAGGCGGGCCGTGACGCGCCGCCGGGCCGGCTGCTGGGGCCCTTCGAGACGGGGCTGCTGGCCTCGTCGGCGTCCTCGGGGACCGTCGCGGAGACCGCGGCGGCGTGGGCCGACCAGTCCCGCGCCGCGCTGCCGCGGATCCTCCCCGAGGCGGTGGCGCGCATCCACGCCGCGGGCGTCGTGATCGCGGCGACGGGCATCACCGCCGTCCTCCTCACCTGGTTCGGAGCGTATTCCCGTGCCTTCGCCGGCTGAAGCGACCCGCGAGGGGCTCACGATCCGCGGCCGCTGGGGCCGTCGGGAGTTCGTGCCGTTCGACGAGATGACCGGGCTCGGCGACGGCACCGTCACCCTGCGCTCGGGCGACGTGGTGCGGATCCCGAAGACGTCCCTGGACGACACCCGCCGGGCCCTCACCCCGCCCTCGGCGACGGGCTCGACGGACGCCGATCGCGACGCCTTCGTGGCCTACGTGAGCGGCCCGTGGTCTCCGCGCCGCGCGGTCGCGCTGCTGATGGCCGCCGCGGAGGGGGCGGGGGCCACGGACGTGCACGTCGAGGCCGAGCAGGACGACGTCCGCGTGCGGCTCCGCAGGTCCGGATCGCTAGTCGAGTTCGCGACGCTCACGGCCGCCGTCGGGGCGCGGCTGGTGGCGGCCCTCAAGCTGGCTTCGGGCTGCCTGCCGTACCGCTCGGACCTCGTCCAGGAGGGTCGCATCTCCCGCGACGGCGTCGCCGCCGACGTCCGCACCTCCTTCCTGCCCACGGCCCTCGGCGAGCGCGCGGCCTTGCGGCTGTTCGGTCGGCTGCTGGCTCTGGAGGCGCTGGGGTTCCCCGCGGAGGTGCTCGAAGGCATCCACCGGGTCCTCGACGCGCGGTCGGGGCTCTTCCTCGTCGCCGGACCGTCGGGCGGGGGCAAGACGACGACCGTCTACGCCGCCCTCGCCCACCTCGCCGCGACACGCGACGGCGCTCATCTGAGCATCGAGGACCCGGTCGAGCAGCGGCTCCGGGTGGCGGGGATCCCCGTGGACCAGGTCGAGCTGTCGCCCGAGCGGGGACTCACGGCGGAGGTCGCGCTCGCGGGGGCGCTGCGCCAGGACGTGGACGTGGTGGCGCTGGCCGAGGTCCGCACGGAGGGGGAGGCCGCCCTGGCGCTGCGCGCGGCTCACACCGGCCGGCTCGTGATCGCGGGCGTGCACGCGGGCTCGCCGGACGAGGCCCGCACGCGCATGTTGGACCTGGGCGCCGAGGGGCCGGTCTTGGAGGCCACGCTGCGGGGGATCCTGCACCAGCGGCTCGAGCTCGACGGCGGCGACCGTCGCCCCGCGGCGACCTTGTGGGAGGCCCCGTGACGCGCGCCTTCACCCTCATCGAGCTGATGATCTGCATCGCCGTGATCGGGATCATCTCGATGGCTGCCGGGACCAACGTCATGCGCATGCAGCAGGTGGCGGTGGCGGAGGTCCAGCGCGAGCGCGCCCGCCTCCTGCTGGACTACCGAGGAGACCACCTCGCGAAGGGGACGTCGCCCGATCCCGCGGTGGAGGCGCGCCTCACGGAGCGGCTCCCGGACGCGGCCGTGGAGCACCGGAAGGACGGGCCCGTCACCACGGTCGACGTCGTCTGGCGGGACCCGTTCGGCCGGGTCACCCGGCAGTCCCTCACGGTGTTCACGCGATGAGGTCCCGGGGCTTCACGGCGGTCGAGCTGCTGATCGTGATCTCGATCGCGGCGATCCTGCTGCCGATCGTGTACTCGATTGCCGCCCGCTACGAGGACGAGGTCGCCGTGGCGCGGTTCCAGCTCGACGTCGCCGACGCCGTGCGGACCGTCTCCGAAGAGCTGCGCACCGACGCGCGGGGGGACGGCGCGTGCGACCCGAAGTACGTCGTGCGGGGGCGGGCGCTCGTGCGGACCTCCACCTGCGGCCCCGACCGCGCGCTCGCCCGGTGGGTCCACGCGCTCGAGCCGACCCCCGGGGGCGTGAACCTGGTCTTCGCGCGGCCGCTCCGCCCCCACCACGAGCGCCGCGTGTCGGTGTTCATCCCGGTGGAGGCCCCGTGAACCAGCGCGGCCACATCCTGCTCCTGCTGCTGTCGATCATCCTCGCGATGCTGGTCGGGATCACGCTGCTCGCGGGGTCGTCCGCGGTTCGCATCGAGGGGCGCGCCGCCGCCGACGTGCGGATCCAGGCGTTGACGCTGGCCCGGAGCGCCGTGGACGCGGGGATCCGAGGGGAGCACACCGTGTCGACGGAGGCGGGGCGGGCGACCGTGCGGGTGGTGCGTGTGGGCGATCGTGCGACGGCCGAGGTGGAGCTGGGAGGCGGCACCGCGGTGGTGACGTCGCACCCGCCCCAGGAGCGCTGGTACCCGGCGTTCTAGAAGCCTGCGGCGGTGTCCCCGCCGAGCCAGCGGGCGACGTCGACGGCGTCGATCCAGAGGCTGGTCACCCACGTCGCGCCGAAGACCCGCACCCAGCGCGCGTGCCACGTGTCCTTGTCGAGGGACGGCAGGCGCCTCCAGGCGTAGACCAGGGCGGGGCCCATGAAGACGAAGTGCACGCCGCCGAGGGCGCGGACCATGCCCAGGTGGGCGTAGACGAACATCATCAGGGCCACGTTCGCCGCGGTGGCGAGGAAGACCACACGGGCCACGGGCTGCTTGGGGAGCCACAGGATGGAGAGGCAGGCCGTGAGGCTCAGCCAGTTCACCCAGAGCATGATCGCGACGGGCGCCTCCTGCACCTCCCTCGAGAAGTTCATCGCGACGTCGAACCAA
This sequence comes from uncultured Rickettsiales bacterium, assembly GCA_964620495.1. Taxonomy (GTDB): domain Bacteria; phylum Myxococcota_A; class UBA796; order UBA9615; family UBA9615; genus CAZEKB01. The sequence goes on from CAZUHI010000016.1 coordinate 66,385, forward strand.
GTCATCGGGGACCTCCCGTCACCGCAGATACACCGCGCCGGACCACCAGGGGTACCAGCCCTCGAACTGCCCGCCGCCCTCGCCCCAGCCGACCCGGAAGCCCGTCGCCCCCGCCGGCAGCTCCTCGACCCGGTCGCTCGCCGGGTAGGCGAGCACGCAATCGAGGCACATGGAGATCTCCGTCACCTCCCGGCCGTAGGACGCGATCGGGCCCGCCGCCGCGGGATCGCCGAACGAGACGTCGCCGTAGCCGCAACCGAGGACCAGGTCGTCGCAGGAGTCCGCGACCGCCCAGTCGGACTGCTGCCAGGCCGGGTTGAGGTCCGACGTGAAGCCCGGCGCCGCGTAGGCCTTGACCTCCCACGCGGCCAGGTAGAAGGCGTCGTAGCCGGCGGCGAAGTCGAAGGTGTAGTGGGCGGTGTGGTCTCCGGCCTCGTCCTGCGTGAACGGGCCGGAGACGGGGTCCACGCCGGAGATCTGCGCCCCCTCCTCCTGCGCCAGGACCCCGGCGAGGTGCGTGTCGGCGTCGACGAACCCCACGCCGGTCCATCCGCCGCCGTCCGAGGTCATGTCGCAGTCGAGCTCGAACGGCGTGCCGGTGGCGTTCGGGTCGAGCCAGTAGGCGCCGTCGCCGGTCGAGAGGCCGGCCTGGAGGACGGTGAGGCAGGTGACGCCGGGGCAGTCTGCGGTCTCGCCGCCGCCTGCCGCGCAGACGACGGTCGCCGACGCACCCGCCGCGGGGCCGCTCGAGAGGCCGTCGAAGGCGGTCACGGCGACCGTCCACTCATCCCCGGTCACGGTCTGGGCCGCCGGGATCGTGGTCTCTCCGTCGAGCTCGGGCACCGCCGCCCCGTTGCGCGACCAGGTGTACTCGTACGTGAGGGGCTCGGGGCCGTCGTCGGGGTCGACCGCCTCCGTCAGGACGACGGTGAGGTCTTCGAGCGTCGTGGGGATCGGCGGATCGAGCGCGATCCGCGGCGCTCCGGGCGCGATGTTCGCGACCTCCGCCACGGTGACCAGGCGCTGCGCCGTCCCGCTTCCACCCGCCCCGTCCGTCACGAGGAGCACGATCGTGTGTTCACCCAGGGCCAGGTCGTCGAGGGTGAACTCGGTGACGCCGTCGGCGTCCGGGGTCCCGGTCCATAGGTCGCCCGCGAGGGAGCTGGTCCAGGACACGCGGAGATCCTGCGGATCGGTGCCCGCGTCGCTGACCACGCCGCGGAACCGCACCTCGGTCCCGACCTCTGCGGTCGTACCGACGGCGGGGAGCTCGATGGTCGCCCCCGGGGGGGCGTTGTTGACCGTGATCGAGCCGTCCGTGCAGCCCATGGTGATCAGCGCGATGAGCAGCGCGAGCAGGGAGATTCGACGCATGCCGACACGCTACACGAGCAGCGCGCGGATCCAGTCCCGTCCCAGCGCCGGGACTCGCTTCACGCGGCCGAGGGTACGTCGATCAGGGGGATGACCGGGGCCGGTCGGCGGCGCGCGGCCGCGATGCCGAGGCGTTCCCGGACCTGCTCCACGGGCAGCTCCATCCAGTCGTTCCAGTCGACGGTCATGAGGGCCTCGGCCTCCATGCCCTGGCGCCAACCCTCGGCGATGGCGTCGACGATCTCGTAGAAGTGCTCGCGGCGCTTCCAGACCGTGTGCAGCAAGCCGCCCGCGAGGATCACGGCGGGGAAGGGGACCCGGAGCTGGGCGAGGTAGAAGGCCTGGAGGCCGAGCTCGCCGAGGAGGTCCGGGGTCCAGCCCGTGGCGACGTGCCAGAGGTCGTGGCTGCCCCGCATGTTGGCGCGGAACCGCTCGATGTCGCCGTCGCCGGGGGCGCGGTCGAGGGCCTCGGGGGTGAGGCCGTGGTCGTCCATGAAGCGGGCGTACTCGCGGCCGAGGGTCCCGTCGGGCAGCTCCCGGAGTTCGGCCGGCGGGCGGGGAGCCCACTCGGGGGCGTCCTTGGCGGCCTCCGCCAGCGCCGGGTTGAGCTCGGCGAGCTTGTCCTCGATCTGCTCGGCCTCGGCGATGCGATCGCTCAGGTCCAAGACGTCGTCGAGGTTGCGGGGGTCGCGGACCAGGGCGAAGAAGCTGTGGGCTGCGCGGATGCCGATCAGGGGGGCGAACGTCATGGGGTCCTCCAGGGGCCGCGGGGTTGCGGGCCCGTCGTGTTCATGACAAGAATATGAACCTGAGTTCAGGTTCATCAATTCGCGTTTCGCGCCTGTCGTTCGGAGTCGCCCCATGAGCAAGAAAACCGCGGTGCGTCGGCCCCGTCAGGCGCGCTCGAAGGCGACGGTCGAGGCCATCCTCGAGGGGACCGCTCAGGTTTTGCGCGCCGAGGGGCTCGAGGGGTGCACCACGAGCAAGATCGCGAAGCGCGCGGGCGTGAGCGTGGGGACGCTGTACCAGTACTTCCCGCACAAGGAGGCCGTGTACGAGGCCCTCATCGACCGCCTGCTGGCGACCCAGATGGCCGCCCGCGCGGAGCTGATCCAGGCGGAGCCGGAGACCTACGACCTGGGCCCGGCCATCTCCTCGCTGATCGACTCCCTGCTCGCGATCCACCGGGCGGATCCGACCCTCCAGCACCAGCTCCACCGCTACGAAGCGGCGGCGGGGTTCGCCCGGCTCGAGGTCTATCAGCGGCAGCTTCAGGTGATCGTCGCCGAGCAGCTGCGACGCCACGCCGAGCACTTCCGGCCGCTGAACCCCGAGCTGTCGGCGCGCTTCGTGGTGTTGTCCATGACGGGCGTGGTGGTGCGCCTCGCGCGCGAGACCCCCGACGATCTCGATCTCCCCGCGGTGCGCAGGGAGCTGGTCGCGTTGCTCGCCGGGTACCTGAGCCCCCTCAACCCGGTCGAGGGGCTCGATCCTTGACGATCGCGCTCAGGGGCTCACGACGAGGACACGGCCCGCGCACTCGACGTCGACTCGGCCGGGGGCGGTAGGGGTCACGGTCGCCGCTGCGCCGTCGCAGGTGGCGGACGGGGGGCTGGGCCAGACGCGCTCGGGGGCGCCCAGGGTGTGGGTGCCGTCGCCGGTCATCTCCACCGTGAGCGTCGCCGTCGCGGCGTCCCAGCTCAGGCCCTCCAAGGTGCCCGCGATCGCGTGCGGGAACGGCCGCGCGACGAGGTCCGCCTGGGCGTCCCGCAGCCCCGCGCGCCGGGGACCCGACCCGTCATCGGTGAAGTCGTAGAGGCCCCAGGCGTCCTGGCTCCACTCCTCGTAGACCCACATCGCCCAGCTGAGGCGGTGCTCGTCGTAGGCGGCGAGCGACTCCTGGAACCAGAGCAGGCCGTTGTCGGCGTCCAGGTCGTTGCCGAACTCGCCGACGAACCCGTGCGCCTCGTGTCGGGCCGCCTCGTCGGCGATGCCCGCGACGCTCGCGCGGAGGGAGGCCACGTCGCCGCTCGCCCAGTGGTCCGTGAACACGTCGGTGTAGTGGTGCGGCGCGTAGATCGCGTTCGTGGTGGGGCGAGGCCACGTCACCGGGTCCGAGTCGTTGAAGTTGCGCACGGCGTCGGGCTCGAACGCGACGGGCAGGTCCGGGGCCGCCTCGCGCACGGCCGTCGCGACCCGACGGTGCATGGCGTCCAGCTTCTCGTCGTCGAACGCGACGGGCTCGTTGAAGAGCTCGATGGCGACCAGGCCGGGCGTGCCGTCCAGCCTCCCGGCGACCCAGGCGGTGGTCTCCGCGAAGGCGCCCTGGATGCCCTCGGCGTCGTCGAAGAAGCTGCGGAACGAGCGCAGCACCTGCGCCGACGTCCGTCGATCCGCCAGGTCCTCCAGGGGCCCCTCCAGCAGCTCGTCCGGGGGCGGCACGATCGCCCACAGGGGGGCGCCGTCCTCGCCGATGTGCTTGCTGTACGCGTCCTGGTGCATGTCCACGAGCGTGAAGACGCCGCGCTCGCGACACGCCTCCACCAGGGCGACGACGCGATCGGTGTACGCCTCGTCGCGGACGCCGCGCTCGGGCTCGATGGCGGACCAGCTCAGGGGCAAGCGCAGGAGGTTGAGGCCCAGCCCCGCGAGCACGCCGCAGTCGTCGCCGGTGAAGGGCGGGATGACCTCCAAGGAGGTGCGGCCGTCGTCGAAGTCGACGTCGAAGAGGCCCTCGACGCGGGCGTTCAGGCCGCGCAGGAGCATCTCCCGCCCGTCGGGCCCCAGCAGGCGACCCTCGGGCGTCGCGGTGAAGCGCTCGGGCCCGGCCGGCTCCTCTTCGACGCAGCCGGTGAGGAGGAGGGGCAGGAGCAGGCAGGCGCGGGCGACGGACATCGCCGCGCAGGATAAGCGCCCGTCGGCCGAACGTCCCGCCGCGCGCGGGGGCGACCGGTACCCTGGGTTCATGCGGTGGCGTCTCGCGACGGTGGTCCTGGCGGTGTCTCTGCCGTCCGTGGCCCAGGCGTCGTTCGTCGTGTCCCCGGAACCCCCGGACGACGGCTGGGAGGGGCTCCGGGTCGGAGACCTGCGGCTGCGTCCCGGGTTCCTGGCGGGCTTCACCGTCGACAGCAACCACGAGCGGACGGCGATCCTCCCGGAGCCGACGGTCGGGTTCCGGCTGCAGCCGTCGCTGCAGGCGATCGTGGAGGTCGACCACCTGCTCTTCGAGGGCTCGGCCTGGTACCGCCTGGACGTCGCGGGCCGGACGGACCCCCCCGACGCGCCCCCCCGGGTGCGGGTGTGGGACCGGTTCGGGGCCCGCGTCGCCTGGACCGTCGAGGACGACGTCGGGCGCCTCGAGGCGTCGGCGCGGGCGTTCCACGGCCCCCGCTCGGACGACGCCCGGGACCATGTCTGCGCTCCCCCCGGTTCGATCGGGCGGCGGACGCGCGCGGGGATCGACCGCGAGTTCACCGACCACCGCGTCCTCGGCGGGTGCGCGCCCCTCGCCGTCGAGCTGGGTCGCGAGGGCCCGGTCCGCGGCCGCTGGCGCCTCGGCTGGCGTGGGACGCGCTGGTCCCACCTCGAGATCCCCGAGATCGGGATGGTCCGGCACGACCTGGCGATGGGCGCAGGGTTCGCGATCGCCCCGGTCTCCGCGGTCGAGTTGGGGGGGGAGATCGTCGCAGGGCCGACCATCCATCGCGTGTTGTGGGACGGGCCCGCCGGGCCGGTCTCGCTCTGGGTCGACTGGCAGGTCCAGGGGGCCTTCGTCGCGCGCCTGCGGCCCCTCGCGACCCTCGAGGTTCGCGCGCACGTGGGGTACTCGGTCGCCGCCCGGCTGCCCGACTGGCCCGTCACCGACGGGCCCGCCGGGATCGTCGCCGGGCTCTCCGCCGCCGGGAGGCCCGCGCCGGGTCAGCGGGTCCGGTTCGCGTTCCTTCGGGACTCCACCCCCGAGGACGTCGAGACGTCGGCTCGGTTCGAGTGGCGAGGCACGATCCACGACCGGGTGGAGCCGCACGTCGAGGTGGACGTGGCGGTGCTCCAGTGGCGTTCCTTCAGCGAGGTCGTCGGCGTGCTGCCGCGCATCCACGTCGCCACGGGGGCGGACTTCGTACTCCACCAGGGCGTCGCGCTGGTCGTCGACTGGAGCTTCACCGTGGTGAGCGACGCGGTGCCGGACCGCGGCGAGTACATCGACAACCGGCTCCTCGTGGGCGTGCGGCTGGGCGCCGCGCCGCGGGAGCTCACTCCCAGACGACCTCCGTGGCGAGGGCCTCGCTGACCCACTGCACCGCGGCGGAGTCCGGCTGCGCGACGTCCTGGTGGCGCTCGTCGAAGGTCCGCCGGTGGATGCCGTCCGTCGTGCCGTCCAGCCGATGGTTGGGCTCGCGGTCTCGCAGCACGAGGTCGCTGCTCGCCACCTCGAGGTTGAGCAGGACGTTGTCGGGCACCACGTCCTCGATGTCCTGGGGGTCCGGCAGCCCGGGGACGCTCCAGACGTCGGCCGCGTCCCAGATGTCGAAGGCCCAGTCCACGTCCTCGCTGCGACTGAAGGACCTCAGCATGGGGCCCCACTGGTCGCCGTCCCACGGATCGAGGCTGCGGTCGTCTTCCTCCCAGGCGAGGCTCTCGCCGTCCAGATCGATGAGCGCCTCGATCGGCAGATCCGGATGCAGCATCGCCGCCGTGTGGGCCCAGACGACCCCGTGTCCGTGGGCCACCACGACGACCCGGCTCGGGTTGTCGAGCCCGGTCACCCAGCGCTCTTCCACGAAGTTGAACGTCGAGACCATGTCCAGGAAGCCGTACAGGACCACCACCTCGCTGTCGGGGTACGTCCAGGTGTGGATGCTGTCGCCGTACTCGAAGCCGCCCACGGCGAGCCCGGCGTCGCGGGCGGGCGCCATGACCGCGTCGGTGGTCCCGCGGTCGTCGAGGTAGGGACAAGCGAGGAGCCGACGGGCCTGGTCCACGATGTCGCACGGCCCGCTCTCGCCCAGCTGGTGCCCCGACACCGAGATCACGACGACGTCGGGCGCCCCCTCCGGGCGCGGATTGCGGAAGTCCGTGTCCGTCCCCTGATCACACGCCGTCGCGGCGATCACCACCCCCACCGCCGCCGCGGTCTTCCAGCGCTGCATGGTCTCCCCCTCTACTCGTCGCCGATCTTGTCGAGCTTGTCGTGCTTCTTCTGCCGGTCCTCGACCCCGGCGCTCTTCGCCTTGTGCTTCATCCCCGGGTTGAGCGACTCCGACTGCCCCGCCGGCGGCGGCGTGCCCTTGAACTGCTCGAGCAGCGTCTCCCCGAAGAAGAGGACGACGACCAGCACCACACCCAAACCGACGAGTTTCTTCATGACGGCCTCCGCCCCCAGGGTAGCGGCGCGAAGCCTTGGAAGTGTCCTGAACGCAACCCGGAGGAAGTAGGCTGGCGGAATGAAGGTCCGCCCCCTCACAGTCAGGACCGCTGCGCTCCTCGTGATGGCGTGGTCCCTCCCCGCGCAGGCCGACACGGTCGTGACCCCCCAAGCCCCCCACGGATGGTGCTTCGCGGAGGAGGTCGAAGCGGGCGAGGGTTCGCTGGTCGTGGGCCCCGAGACGCCGCCGTCGGGGGCGGGGAGCGCGAGCTTCGTCGTGGACGGGGCGGGCCGGGTCATCCTCCGGAACGAGAGCCTCGCGGGCACGCGCCTCGACAAGGTGACGGCCCTCGAATACAGCACGCGCCAGGACCCGAAGTCCCCGGGCAGCGACATCCTGGCCGTCAGCCTGCAGTTCGACGTGGACTACGACCTCACGGACGCCGACGGGGAGTGGCAGGGCCGCCTGGTCTACGAGCCGTACTACACCGAGGAGCCCGAGAAGGGCGTGTGGCAGACCTGGGCGCCGCTGACGGGCGAGTGGTGGGCGAGCGAGGAGCCGGGCTCGGCGACGTGTCCCATCTCCGACGCGTGCACCTGGGCGGGGGTCCTCGAGGCCTTCCCCGACGCGGGGATCCGGGCCTCGTCGGGGGCGGTGCTCCTCAAGGCGGGGGGGCCTTGGACAGCCGGGTTCGTGGGGCACGCGGACGCATTGACCGTCGGGTTGGAGGCCCAGGATCCGACGACTTGGGACTTCGAGGGGGAGGGGGCGATCGATTGCCCCGAGGAGCCCGGCGACGACGACGACTCGGCCGACGACGACGACTCGGCCGACGACGACGACTCGGCCGACGACGACGACTCGGCC
>CAZUHI010000016.1:74088-74621 GCA_964620495.1 uncultured Rickettsiales bacterium
GACGACGACGACGCCGCGGACGACGACGACGGCGCGGGCGACGACGACTCGGCCGGCGAAGGGCCGGTCTGCAGCACCGAGGATTGCGTCTCGACGGTCGGCCCGGGGTCGTCGGGTTGGCCGGCGCTCCTGCTTCTGCTGGGGCTCGCGTGGGCGAGGAGGCGCTCGTAGTCGGGATCGTCGAGGAGTCGAAAGGCGCGAGTGATCCACGCGGGGCGCGCGCGGCAGAGTAGGATCGAGACATGGAGCCCGAGGACCCCAGGACCGGCGCCGAAGAGGAAGAGGATTACTCGTTCGAGGTCGACGACGAGCCCGTGTCCGAGCCCGAGCCGCCCGCTCCCGAGCCCGAAGCGGCCCCTGCGCCCGAGCCCGAAGCCGCCCCTGCGTCCGAGCCCGAAGCGACCCCTGCGCCCGAGCCCGCGCCCCCCCGCGTCGATCGAGTCCGGGACTTCTTCCGTGGGTTCGACGGGTTGGTCCAGGAGATCGCCCGACTCGGGCCGACGGTCGACCGTGAGAGCGAAGCGGCGAAGAAG
>CAZUHI010000016.1:74721-137547 GCA_964620495.1 uncultured Rickettsiales bacterium
GGAGATCGCCCGACTCGGGCCGACGGTCGACCGTGAGAGCGAAGCGGCGAAGAAGGCGTACGGTCGCGCCCGGGAGATGGTCGCGGACGGCCCGGTGCAGGTGCGGGTGTCGCCCTTCGGGTTGCTCTTCGAGGCGGAGCAGGTGCACGTCGGGAAGGGCGCCCGGCCGGCCTACCTCGCCCGCCTGTTCGAGGACGGCGTCCGCAAGCTTCGGTTCGGCGAGAACGCGGCCACGGCCGACGTCTGGAGCTTGGCCTCGATCCTCGCCACGCCCGAGCCGTCCGTCGACGGCGACCTCGTGACGCGCATCTGGGCCAAGGGTCTCCGGACGGTCGACTTCGACGCGGCGCGATTCGGGAAGGGTGCCGCTCCGACGGCGGGGGATCCGGCCTCCATCCGGGACGACGATCCGCGCAGCGTGGACCTGCGCCGGCTGCCCTGGGCCCGCGGCTCGAAGGTCCCCGGGCGGTGCGCCCCCGACGACGAGTCGGCCGTCTTCCAAGTCCGCACCTCGTTCGTCGATTCGGGCTACGCGACGCGGTTCGTGGAGCACGTGCTCGGCTCCGAGGAGCGGACGAGCGCCTTCCTGGAGATGTTCGACCTGCTGGCCGTTCGGGGCGCGGTGGGGGCGGTGTCTCGGGGGATCGACGCGGTGTCCCGCAAGGCGGCCGCGGGGGGAGAGGCCGGAGCGCTCCGGGACTCGCTCGTCGAGGACGCGCGGCTGGGGTCGCTCACCCCCCTCGTCGACCGCCACCCCGACGCGCTCCTCCGACGCCTGCGGGCCCTCTGCGGCGACCGCCACGAGCCCCTGCGGCGACTGTTGGGGCGGCTCGGGCGGGCCGAGGTGCGGCTCCGTCTGCGCGACCTCCTCATCGAAGACGGGATCGACCTCACGGACTTCTACTCCGCGCGGGTCGCGTCCTCCGATCCGAAGACGGTGATCGAGGCCGTGCAGGGCCTCGGAGCGGTCGGCAGCGCGGAGGCGGTCAAGGCGATGGTCCCGGCCCTGTCTTCGGAGTCCACGGAGGTGCGGCGAGCGGCGCTGGTGGCCGTGGGGGAGAGGTATCGCGTGGAGCTGCGCGACGGGCTCGGGGCAGCGCTGGCCGACCCCGACCGCGACAACCGCCTCCTGGCCCTGAAGATCCTGCGCGGCTCGGGGGACAGCAAGGCGGCCGCGCTGATCCTGGACGTCGTCATGGGTCCCGGGTTCGTCCATCGAGGCCCCACGGAGCGTCGGGAGCTCTGCGCCGCGCTCGCCGCGTTCAAGGACCGTCGCGCGTTGGAGACGTTCAGCTCCGTGCTCGACCAGAAGAACCTGCTGCGCAGCGAGACGACGACGGACTCGCAGCTCGCCGCGGTGCAGGCCCTGTCGGCGATGGGGACGCCCGAGGCGATCCGCACGCTGCGGCTCACGGCGAAGCGCTGGTACCTGCCGAAGCCGGTGCGTGAGGCCGCGGAGGCGAGCTACGAGCACTCGCGCCGGGAGGGGCCGTCGTGAGCGGCGAGACCATCAGGAGCATCGACCTCACGATCGGCACGGTCCTGTTGCAGACGCTCCATGGCCTCACGAAGGCGGGGGCCGACGCCGACGAGCTGGAGCGGCTCAAGGACGTGCTGCTCGCGCAGTTCGACGTGTTCCTCGAGCTCGGGGGCGCGGAGGTGGAGCTCGCGGTCACGGAGAATGAGGCCCGCATCGGCGGGGTCCCCATGGAGCTGGACGTCGCCACCTACGGCCTCGTCGCGGACCTGGGGGCGACGCTCAAGGAGCTCTCGATCACGGGGGTGACGTTGACGCGAAAGCTGCGTCGCGGCCAGGTCGACGCGTTCGTGGCCGGGTTCCTGGAGTCGACGGCGGCGGGCGCGAGGCGCTTCGAGCCGACGGCGCATCCGGACGTGGTGGTCGCGGGCGGCTCGGCGGGCGGGGGGGAGTGGGTGCCCACGGAGGTCGACGAGATCGTCGTGGACGTCTACCGGGCGCTGCTGGACGCGACCGACGGGCTCCTGCGCGCGCACGACGCAGGGGAGGACGCGCCGCTGGTCCCGGTGAAGCGGGTGCTGGTGCAGCTGATCGACGCGATGCGGTCTCACGGCGCGGTCGTCCAGCTGCTCACGACGCTGCGCGATCGGACGAGGCCCCTGGACCGAGGGCGGCTGCGCGCGGCGGTGGCGATCGACGCGGTCGGCTTCGGCCTCTACATCCGCCTGCCGCCCGCCGATCTGATGACGCTCGCGGTGTCCGCGCTGCTGGCGGGCACGGCGGAGGAGGGGCGTCCGTTCTTCCGCGCGGGGCTCGGAGCCTCGGCGATGGCGATCACCTTGTGCGTCGAGGACGCGCGCTCCGCTCGCTCGGGGGGTGAGGCGGGGGTGCCGGGGCGAATGCTGGCCGCGGCGGAGACGTACCAGGATCTCATCGCGGGCGAGGGCGTCCGGCTGATCCCGGCGGACGCGCTCGAGGAGATGACGAGCGGCGACATCCCGGGCCTCGACGCGGAGCTCGCGGGCCTCTTCGTGGCCTCCAAGGGCGACCAGCCGTTGGGTTCCGTCATGAAGATGCCGGACGGCAAGTCGGCGATGGTGGTCTCCCAGGGCGTGGACGAAGACGGGCGCGCCGCCCCGATCGTCGCGCGGTACACGGTCGAGGGCGGGCTCGCCGACGAGCAGCTGGACGTCGGCACGATGCCCGGGCTGCAGTTCGACACGATCCCGGTGGACCCGAAGCTGGACCTCTGGAACCTGTCCGGGTGAGGCGGCGGCCTGCGGCCTGCGGCGGGGGGTTCGGACAAAATCCGGAATAGGCTGAGAAGAGTGCTGTTTGCCCGCCCTATTCCGGATTTCGTCCGGAATGGCGGCGGCAGGAGGAGCGACATGACGGAGTCGGACTACGGGTGGCCGGAGGGACACGACCCCGAGGACTGCCCGGTGTCGAGCTGGAACGAGCTGCAGATCGCGGCGCCGGTGGACCGGGTGTGGGCGGCGCTGGTGCGGGCGGTCGACTGGCCGTCGGTGTACGCCAACGCGTCCGATGTGGACATCGACGGCGGCGGGCCGGACCTCTCGGCGGGGGTCACGTTCCGCTGGAAGACGTTCGGGCTCCGCGTGGAGACGACGGTGCGGGAGTTCGAGGTCGGCGAGCGCCTCGCCTGGTACGGCGAAGGCTACGGGTCGTCCGGGTACCACTCCTGGACGCTCCACGCCCGCGAGGGCGGCTGCCTGCTGGTGACCGAGGAGACCCAGCGGGGGTTCGTCCCGTTCGTCGCCCGGTGGTACCTGCGAGGGGCCCTGCACCGGCAGCACGATGCGTGGTTGAGAGGGCTGGCGACGATCGCGACCCAGAGTACCTCGCCGTCCTGAACCACTACTACGTGGCGAAGCACATCGAGCCCCTGCGGGACCTGTTCGTGCGCCTCGCCGTGGAGCAGCTCACCGGGGAGTGACCCGGCTCTTGCGTCGACCACGCGCCCAGGCGCGGGTCAGCTTGCGTTCGACATGGCCCTCAGCGCACGCACCGACGACGCGCACAGCTCGTGCGGGACCGAGGGTGCGGACACCAGCGCCAGCGCTTGACCGAGCAGCGCGGCTTCATCGAGAGCGACGGCTCCGCCCGGAAGGGCGTCGGCGTAGAGCCAGACTGCGGCGCGCTCCAGCGCGGGCGGCAGCAGACCGGCGCGCTCGGCCATTGTGCTGAGGGCACCGACCACCGCGAGCTCCAGCGCCTCCTCGGAGAATCGAGCCTCCAGGAGCTGCTCGGCGGCCTCGAAGCGGCGGGCCCGTCGACGGGTGCGCGTGTCCTCTGCGCGCCGGGCTCGATCGGCCCGGAGGGCGTCACCGTCCGGTGCCGGGTCCTCGTCCCCCGGGGCCTCGGGGGACGGCGGGTCGTTGGTGGCGCTGGCGGTCGGGCCCTCGGTCTCGGCTTCGACAGCCACGACATGAGGCAGAGGCTCACCGTCGGGATCGAGCGTCGCCAGCGCGGCCTGCAGCGTGCCGCCGCCGAGCGCGACCATGTCCTCGTCGCTCTCCTCACCGACCGAGGCCGCGAACAGCTCGGACTTGCCCTTCAGCAAGGTCCCCACGGAGGTCTCGTAGGAGCTCTCGGCGACCAGCAGCACCACGTGGGCGGGCTCGGACTGCCCCAGGCGGTGGATGCGGGCGATCCGCTGCTCCAGCACCGCCGGGTTCCAGGGCAGGTCGAGGTTGATGAGCAGGGACGCGCACTGCAGGTTGAGGCCCACGCCGCCGGCGTCGGTGGACAGGAAGACCTGCATGCGGTCGTCGGTCTCGAAGCGCCGGATGAGGTCGCCACGCTTGCCGCTGGGCACGCCGCCGTGCAGCCGCAGGGCGCCCAGGCCCAGGTCCCGGGCCACGTCGGCGGCGGCGGCGGTCATGCGCTCCCACTCGGAGAAGACCACCACCTTGCGGTCGGTGCCCACGACCAGCTCGTCCAGCAGGCGCCGAAGCTCGTCGAGCTTGGGCGAGCCCACGGTCTCCTTGTCCACGAGGCCCAGACTGTCGCAGACCATGCGGGCGCGCTGCAGCGACTGGAGCAGGCGTAGCTTCTCAGACGGGGTGAGCGGCCGACGCTGGGCGATCGCCGCGGTGCGGCGGGCGGTGTCCACGGCGTCGTCGTGCACGTCACGCTGCGCGCCGGTCATCGGCACGTCGAGCTGCTGCTGGATCCGCTCGGGGAGCTGGTCGCGGACCAGCCGGCGGTCGCGCCGCAGGAGCACGGGGCTGAGGCGGCGGCGCAGCTCGCCGAGGTTGCGGTAGCCGAGGACCTTGCCGCGGTCGTCGAGCACGTGGAAGTCGGCGTGGAAGCGCCACAGAGGCCCCAGGATCCGAGGGTCGACCACCTGCATCAAGGAGTAGAGATCCTCCAGCCGGTTCTCCAGCGGGGTTCCCGTCAGGACGAAGGCGAAGCGGGTGCGCAGGCGCTTGACGAGGTCGGCGGTGCGCGTCCGCCAATTCTTGATCCGCTGCGCCTCGTCGAGCACGAGGATGTCGGGCGCGAGGCCGGCCTGCACCTGCTCGTGGTCCCGCAGGAGCAGCTCGTAGTTGGCGATCGTGAAGGTGGCGCGCCGCTGCCACTGGGCCTTGCGGGCCGGCGCAGAGCCCTGGATGACCTGGACGTCGTGGCCGGTGAACCGCTCGATCTCCCGCGCCCACTGGGACTTGAGGGAGGCGGGGCAGAGCACGAGGGCGCGGGCGGCGGCGCCCGAGTGGAGCAGGTGGTGCGACGCGGCGATGGCCTGGAGCGTCTTGCCCAGGCCCATGTCGTCGGCCAGCAGCGCGCGGCCATTGCCCACCAGGAACGCCACACCCTCGACCTGGTAGGGGTACAGCGTCGCGCGCAGGCCCGGCAGGCGCCCCTCGGCCCGGCGGACCTCGGCGCGGAGCTCGGCGGCGCGCGCCCGGTGGCGCTCGTCGTCGGCCAACAGGCGGGCGTGGTTCAGAGCCTCGTCGGCGACGAGGACGTCGTCGCGGCCCTCCAGAACGCCGCCGAGAGCCAACAGGTCCTCGGGCAGCCCACCGACGAAGCGTCCCTGGGCATCGAACCAGGGGGACAGCAGCCCATCCAGCTCCGGGTCCGCCGGGCCGCGCTGCAAGCGGACGGTGGGCCCGTGTTCGCTCGCGGTGTCCAAGCCGACGATCGCGACGGTCGGTGCCTTGGACGTGAGGCGCTCGTACTTCTTCGGGGCGCGCTTGCGCAGTCGGGCGAGCACGGCCTCGATGTGCTTGCAGGTGCCCAGCCGATTCGTGGCGAAGTCGGGGCATGTGCAGTGGTTGAGGGGCGAGCCCAGCGAGCGGATCTGCACCCGCCAGGTGCGCGCCCGGCGCCCGTGCAGCGCCTCCGACGAGGCGTGCCAGGTGCCGAACCAGCGATCCCCGGCGACGTGGCGGACGTGGACGTGCTCCGCCGCGGCGGCCTGACGCTCCAGCCGGGCGCGTTCCTCCATCCTCGCCCAGCCGGTGTCCGAGAGCCCGGAGCGCGCCGAGGCCGCGACCAACGTCGCGACCGCGTGCTTGCAGACCGGCTCGCCGTCGAACGGGCAGTCGCAGTCGATGCCCACCTCGCCGTCCTCCAGGTCGACCCGGACCCGGTAGGGCCGGTGGGGACGGCTCCCTTCGACGAGAGCTTCGGCCCATTCGGCGCCCCAGCTCAGGTCGAGGACCCGGTCCTCGCGGAAGTAGGCGATCCCACGCCGCAGCACCGGCTTGCTGGTGATGGCCTGCAGATCCTCCAGGTCGATGGCGAAGGCCCCGGCCTCGGGGGCGGTGGCGGCGGACGGCGGGTTCGGCTCGGCTGTCGGCTGCATGGCGGGCTCCTCCGGGGCGGGTGAGCGTACTGATCTCCGCCGATGATCGCGACTGTGCCGCACTCTCCATCTACTGGGCGAGGCGGGCGAGCTGCTGCGCCTGCTCGCGTGCGAACTCGATGCTGCTCATCTGCTGCATCCGGTCGAAGGCCTCGCGTTCGGTCATGTGCCCCTCGTTCCTCCGGGCGATGGTCTCCGTCTTCTCCGCGACCAACGCCGCGATCTCCGGGGCTGCGAGCAGCCCGCGAAAGAACCCGCTGCTCGCGTCGGTCTGCCGTCCAAGGAAGTCCGCCAGGTCCGCGCGCTCCTCGAGGCCGCCGTTGTGATCCCGGACCTCGTCGTAGCCCTCGGGGGCAGGCGAGCGGAGGTCGAGCAGCATCCGCGCGGTCCGCGGTCGGTTCAGCACCCCATGCAGGAACGACGCGAGCGCGGCCCCCCGGTCACCGAGCTCGAACGAGGCGAGCGCCGCGTAGAGCGAGAACACTGGCCAGATCCGGGTCAACTTGTCGGCCTCGTCCCGAGCCTCCTCCCAGCGGCCCATGTTGAGGTAGACGGCCGCGCGGAAGTCCATCGCGGCGAGGTCGTCGCCGCACTCCCGCTCCAGCCGGTCGCAGAACGCCAGGGCCTTCTCGTAGGCGGCGCAGCGGGTCAGCGTGACCGTGAAGGAGCGCAGGCCCCGCACGTAGGGGCGGGTGGCGTGGTCGGTCCAGTAGTGTTTCTTCGCCAGCCGCTTCGGGAAGAGGGTCCTCCCCACGGTCATCGTCCGGTCGAACTGCTCCAGCGCCGTCTCCAGGTCATCCCGTTCCAGCGCGACGAGGCCGAGGTAGTGGTGGCCGTCGGCGTAGCCGTCGAAGGCTTCCAGGTAGAGCCGCGCGAGCGTCTCGACGCGGTCCAGCTCCCGGCGATCCCACGCCCCGGCGATCCGCTCCATGGCCTCGGGCGTGATGTCGTGGGGCTGGAGGCGGTGGCGCCAGAAGAACTCGTTGTCGCCGTTCCACCGGTTCTCCTCCTGGTCGCACAGCTTCAAGCGCCAGTCGATGAGATCCCGGAGGTGCTCCAACTCCCTGCGCTGCTCACTCAGCAGCCGGGCAGCGGAGTGCATGCTCTGCGGGTCGGCGAGCTCCAGCTGCCGGATCAAGGCGACGAGGTCTTCACGGAACCGACCCTGGAGCTGGGCGGTGCGGTACGGGTAGCCGTCGGGGAGCTCGTCCACCCGCTCCTCGATCGCGGCCTGGATCTTCGGCCAGTTGAACCGCACGGCCGGGTGGCGGTTGCGGAGCATGTGCTCCAGATCCCAAGAGCCTTCCTCACGGCCCAGCGCGGCCAGCGCCTCGGGCTTGCTGTAGAGGCTGAAGAGGACGCGCTGCTGCACCTTCTTCGTGTGGGGATTGCGCTCGCCGTGGACGATGGCGACCTGGTTGCCGTGGGTGCGGACGTAGGCCATGCGGGCTCCTTGGAGGGTGGAGCTGCAGGTCTACTTGGACTGCTGCTGTTGTGCAACAACCTGCACTCATACACAACATGGCGAGGTGAAGGGCAGGACCGTTCGTCGCCGACCGCGGAGGCCGACCGTGAGGCCAGGACGACAAGAGCCCGGGGAATCCCGGGCTTCTGCGCGAACGTATGGTGGAGGCGGCGGGAGGGATGACGATGATCCCGAAGCTGGTTGAGATCGTTGGGGAATGCAGGCGGTGGCGGGATTCTCTGGGTGGGGGCGCTTGGGACACAGCGGGGTGTTTCGGGACGGGTTTTCGCGGGTGAGTGTCCCTGGTGTGTCCGCGGAGGTAGGCAGGCTTGGGCAGTCTCTCAGGATCGGGCTCTTGACCCGCGGTAGGCTCTTCATCCCCGTGAGCGGAGGAGGGAACCATGAGTCGAGGACGCGGAGGTCGGTCGTCAGACGGTCGAGGGGGGCGGGGCGCCGACAAGGGCACTCCCGGGCGGACCCGCTCTTCGAGGACCACGGTTCGCATGTCCGCCGAGCGCGCACGTGCCATCCAGTCCCACGCGGACCGGACCGGAACGAACCAGGACTGGAAGGCCCGGGCGTCTCGAGCTGCCGATCGGGACGAGGCCCAGGAGGAGTAGTTGGGAACCTGGGGGGACGGGACCGTCTGGATCCGTGAGGGCGACTGGCTCCTCGCGGGCGAGGAGGTCCATCCAGATTGGCGAGACCTGGCGGCTGCGCGTGCGCTGTACCGGGTGCGCGCGCTTCGAGCTCGTTCGCGAGGCGTCGTCCACCCTCTCGACGCTGAACTCCGAGATGCCCGGCTTGCCCTGCGGTTCGACTCCGACGACCTCGACGGCGGCGGATCTGATGGCGTCCACTCCTTTCCCGGCTGGGTAGCTCGGCGCCTGCTTCCTCTCGTCCGCACCATGGAGCACTGCCACGAGAACGGAATCGTTGGACTTGGCCAGAGCCCCATCTCCCGAGGGCGGTGGGTAGTCCCGCCAGCCTGGTTCTTGCCTGATCTGGCTGCCCGGCCCTCAGAGGCGGCGGTTCGAGCGGATCGGGAGGCAGCGCTCCAATGGCTGCGGGAAGTTCGACGCCGCCTCGGTCGGCCCCGTGACCCTCGCGATGGTCGCCTACTGGAGGGGATTGAGCGTGATCTCGGGTCCTCGGCACCAGCAGGTGCGGTGCGGTCGCACGTCGAGCAGCGGGTCGGACATTGGAGAACCGAACGACGGGACGCGAAGGACCCTCCTAGCTTGCTCGCGCTGCTTACCGAGGCGGAACTGCTGGAGCGACTCGGGACCATCCACCGTTACCGGGTGCTCCGCCGAACTGAGGTCGAGGAGATGGGCCTCCGAGTCGGGCGCGAACTCGTCCTCGAGGTCGATCCAGGCTGGAAGGACCCGCACTTTCCGACCGTGGAACGTCCCGCAGTCCAGGAGCTCTGGGACGAGTTGGTGAACGAGTCGCAGGCGACGATTCAGCTCAAGCTGCACAAGGACCCGCCCAACACGCTTCGGAAGACCAAGACCAAGAGGGGCGAAGACGATCCGCCTTTCCTCCGCTGGATCGGCGTCCACGACGATCAGCCGCTCGTGTTCGTCCAGGACCCCCGCGAGCACTTTCCGAAGTCGGGTTGGTTCAACCCCGTGCTCCCCGGGGACGATGCGCTGCTGAAGCGCAAGCGTATCTTCACGGCCTTCTCCGGCGACCATCCCGCCCTCGACAGCCACCTCGAACAGCCCGCACCGCGCAGGCCGTTCGAGGCGAATGATGTGGCCCGGGACGATCTCGAGGACACGATCCTCGGCACCCGTGGTGTGTTCGTCGTCCAGGGGCCGCCGGGAACCGGCAAGACCCACCTCGCGACCGAGGTCGTGACTCGATATCTCGCTCGTCAGCCGGCTGGGCGCGTGCTCGTCTGCTCGAAGGAGCACTTCGCGCTGGGGCACATCAGGAAGAAGATCACGTCGGCCTTGGAGGAGTCCGGGGCTCCGTTCCGCGCGTACCGCTCGGTGTCTCTTGCGCGGATGAGCCGGAAGGGAGTCGACCTCTCCGATCCCTGGCTGGGGGGCAACGCGGCCCGAGAACTCGGTGCCCGCACTTGGCGTGACGACGCGCGCGGCTGGCTTCCCTGGCAGGCCGCGACGGCCGATGACCACGACGGACGACTCGACAGCCTCGCTCGGGACTCCGCGGCGGTCTTCTTCTGCACGACGATGGATGCGGCGATGCTCGAGTTCCTTGGGACCGAGTCGTTCGATCTCGTGATCGTGGAGGAGGCGGGCAAGTGCTACCCGTCCGAGATCCTCCACGCCATCTGTCTCGGGCGGACCGCGCTGCTCATCGGCGACCACCTCCAACTCCCGCCGTACCAGGAGCGTCGAACTCGAGAGGCCGTGGAGGCTTGGACCGAGGCGATTCGCCAAACCCGAGGGGACCGCTTCTTCCAGTCGGCCAAGGCGCGGTTCGGCGAAGTCCTGGAGAGGATGCTGCACTTCAGCCGATCTCGTCCTCCTCTTGAAGACGACGAGATCTCCTGGCTACGGACCTTCATGTTCCTGTGGGAGAGGACCCCGGAGCGATTCCGGTTGCAGGAGCAGTTCAGGATGGAGGAACCGCTCTCGGACCTGGTGGGCTCCGTCTTCTACGGGGAGCCTTTCGTCCACCGGAAGGGGGAGCTTGTGGCCCGCGGACTCATCCCGGCCCGGCCCCTTGGTGACCTGCTGCCCGAGGCGCTCGACGTGCCTCTCCTTTGGATCGACACACCGCACACCAGCGAGGAGCCGGACGCCGGCGAAGACCAGGCAAAGGTCGGAGTCCGGGACAATCAGTTCGAGCTCGACCTGATCGTCGACTACTTGCGCCGCCTGCGACCCGACGGGGACGCCGACTTCGTGATCCTCACGCCGTACCGAGCACAGAAGAAGCTCCTGATCGAGTCCGCGGCGATCCAGACGGCCTGCGCGCGCCTCACCAAGCGCCCCGTCCACGAGATCGCCAGGACGACGGACGAATACCAGGGACGCGAGGCCGAGTTGACCATCCTGTCGCTGGTCAGAAACAACGCGCAGGGCGCCCGTGCCTGGGGATTCATGACCGAACTGGAACGCCTGAACGTCATGTTCTCTCGTGCGCGATTCAGGCAGGTCGTCGTCGGCTGCGGCGCGCACATTGATCGCCACGCTGCCGAGGCGCCGTGGCTCGCGGATGTGTGGCTCGCGTATCAACGCTCGGCCGAGGCAGGGACGGCGCGGATCATCGCCCCCCGGGAACTGCGTCGTGGGTAGCCTCTCGACGCCCCGGGGCCCGCGCGGAGTCCCCCGAACCCTCGTACGGCTTCCCGGCTTTCGGATTCGGGGGACCATCCTGGTCCCGAAGGCTCACCCGCACGCCATCTGGCTCCTCGCCTTCGCTGAGGACCTGTTGAAGGGCCGTCAAATCGATGAGTTGGTCAAGGCCCCGCCGTGGCCCGTGCCGAACGATCCCGTCATCGGGCGGCTCCTCGTCCAGGAACTGATCGACGAGGGGTGGTGTGTGCCCGGCTGGAGCGCCGGAGGCGTCCGCTTCGAGCCCATCTTGCAGGCCGATTACGAGGCAGGAGGTCGCGATCGCCTCGCCCGTCGTCTGTTCGACGCCGAGGAGATCGAGGTCGACTGGTGGATCGACCTCGTAACCGGGACGCTGGTGAGCAGTGCGATGGCCAGCGCGTTTGACTGGGACCGGTCCACGAAGGCCGACTTGGTCCTCGAAGCCGAAGCGGACCCTGAGGATGTCCTCGCGGCCGAGGAGCCTGAGATTCGGGAACTCCTGGGCAAGAGCGGCGTTCCCTTCGGTTTCGAGGACCGTTACCGCGCCTACCTCGGATCACCGCTCGTGATCGACGAGCGGCTCGACCTCTTGTTCACCATGTGGGGACCGCCCGAGCGGAGGTTGTTGCCCGACGAGCTTTCCGATCTCGAGCCGCGACTCAAAGAAGCGCGACCCGACCTGTTCGGGCGCCGGAGGGAGTCGGAGTCCCGGGTCTTGAAGCTCCCGCGAAGGCCTGTGGAGGCCATTTGCAGAGCGGTCGAGGCCCTACCCACGAGCCCATCCCAGCTACCCCCAACCTCGATCGTGGAGCGACAAGTCGCTTCGCTGCGGGCCCTCGTCGGCCGCCGACGCGAAGCGCTGACCGACTGGCTGGTCCAGGGGCAGTCTGTGCGTCCGATCACCGGACCTGCTGAGGTCCAGTTCGCGGCCCTCGAGGAGCTGTGCCGGGAGCTCCAGCCCGGCGGCGTGCTCCTGATGGCGAGCGCGTTCCTCAACCCGGACCACGCCGCACATCCCGAGGGCTTGGCGACCTCTCTCGCCGCGGCTCCACCGGGAACACGCTTCATCATCGTCTACGGCCACGCGGACGATTCACCGCTCACCCGCCAACACCAGGAGATCGGGTCCTATGTGGAAGCGCTGAATCGGGCGGACGCTGACCTCGCCAGCCGGGTCTCGATCGTGCCGGGACGCCGGCGGTCTCACGAGAAGCTCGTGGTGACGAGTTCCGGCGGCTGGATGCTCGGAAGCTGGAACGCCACGAGCTCCCGCGCTGGCGGGCTCCTCTTCGAGTGTGGACTCACGGGCCGGAGCCCAGCGTTGGCCGCGGAGATGGCCCGGAGGCTTCGCGAGAACGTGGAACAGGCCGACGTGGGAGCGGTCCTCGACCAGATGGCCTCGGGACTTGAATACCTCGCGGCCTCGTCCGCGGACGAGGTCAAGGGGAGCGAAGCCGCTGTGGCGCAGCTCGATGCGGCCTGCGCCCTGCTCCTCCGGGCTGTTCCGCTCCAAGACGGTTCGCGAGCGGAGGCGTGGCCGGCGGCGGTCGAGGCGGTTCGGGCTGCGCTTCAGCCCTTCCGGACAGCGAGCCATGTGCAGTTGGTCGATGAGCAGCAGACCCGTGAGGTGTATCTGCAGCATGTCGGGGCTGCCCGAAGTGACGTGTTGCTCGCGTCCGATCGCCTCGGTGAAAGCGGTCTCGATCCCGCCACTCTGTCGGACCTCAGGGGGAGAGGCCGACTGGTTCGCATCCTGTGGGGCCGCGAGTGGGCTGGGGAGAAGCGCCGCGATCCCGCCACGAGCCGCCAGTTGAAGCGCGCGCGGAGGACGGTGCGGGATGCACGCCGGGTTCTCGGCCGAGGGCTTCTCACCAGCGACCAGCCGATGGAGAACCACGCGAAGGGGGTAATCGTCGATGGCCTCCACGGAATGGTGACGTCCGAGAACCTCTTGTCCTACGGAGGAGAGAAGGGCCAACGGGAGTCTCGGGAACTCGGAATCTCCTTCGCGTCGCCGGTGCTGGCCCGCGACCTCGTCGGACGAATGGTGCTGCGACAGGTAGGAGCGCTGGAGCGACCCGATGGCCGCAGCGGCGGTCCGCCGTATGCGTGGTTCGCGGCCGTCAACGAGGCCTGGCATGGGCTGGCTCGGCTCGCGGAGGACCTCGACTTCGACTGGAGTTCACCCCAGTACCTCGGTGCGGTCGTGCGCGAGGTCGCAGGCGACCTGGCCGAAGTGGACGACGGGGAGCGTCTCGGCGCGCTCGCGCGACTGCACGAGATGCGGGGGGCCGACCCGTATCCGCAACTCGCAGAGGAGGCTCGGCGTCTCGGTCTCGCGCGTCACGCCGACAGCCGCTGGTTGCCATGGGACTCGGCTGAAGCGGTGGATCTGGAGGGACTGATCGCCCGAGCCAGGGACGCCGTGGACGCGTTGCCTCCCATGCCCGCGAAGGCGACTGGCGCCGTTGGAGCAGCAAGCACCGGCGGCTTCGGAACCGTCGATCCCATCG
This sequence comes from uncultured Rickettsiales bacterium, assembly GCA_964620495.1. Lineage (GTDB taxonomy): Bacteria > Myxococcota_A > UBA796 > UBA9615 > UBA9615 > CAZEKB01. The sequence goes on from CAZUHI010000016.1 coordinate 88,307, forward strand.
TACGGCGGGTCGAGGAGACCCTGGTCCGCCTCCCCGCGGGGCGCTTCACCATGGGCGACGATCGCGCCCAAGGCGAAGGCCCTCGCCACGAAGTGTCCATCTCCCAACCGTTCCTGCTCTCCAAGTTCGTCGTCACCCAGGCGCTCTGGCTGGATGTCATGGGCGGCCTCCCCCGGCTGCGGGACATCGAGGCCGGACCGGACTTCCCCGTCGTCAACGTGTCGATGCGCGAGATTCGGCAGTTTCTCGCGCGGCTGAACAGTCTCGACGGGAGCGGCGACTTCGATCTCCCGACGGAGGCTCAGTGGGAGTACGCCTGCCGCGCTGGCTCCTCGGCCTCGTACTGCTTCGGGGACGACCCCGGCCACTCCAAGCACCCTGGGACCCTCGAGGAGTACGCCTGGACCAAGCGGAACGCCCGTCATCGCAGCCATGAGGTCGGCAGCCTCAAGCCCAACGAGTGGGGCCTCTTCGACATGCATGGCCTCGTGTACGAGACGGTGCGCGACGGGAAGCGCGAGTACACGCGCGCGCCGGTCACCGACCCGGTCGGTCCCGACCGGCCACCCTGGGTCGCCCGGGGGGGGAGCTGGGGCCGATTCCCGACCCGGCGAGGCAAGCGCATCGACGAGCACTTCCGCTGCGCCTCCAGGCAGGTGCACGAGCGGTCGCATCGGGTCGGATTCCGACTGATGAGGCGATTGGAGGACGCTTGAGGTCGTTGAGACGCATCTGCCTCGTGGGAGTCCGCGGAGTTGGAAAGACGACCCTGGTGAAGTCGGTCTTGCCGGAGCTCACGGGGTACGACCACATCGTGGGAAGCGCGGTTCTGCGGGAGCTGGCCGGAGACGAGTTCGCTCGTTTCGACCACCTGGCGCCTGCACGGAAGCAGGCGTACCGCCAGGAGGCGATTCGGTGGATGGAGCGGCACCAGGACGCCCACCGGACGCACATCCTCTGCGACGGGCACACTTCGTTGCTCGACGAGAGCACGGGGAAGGTCGGTGTGGTGTTCACGGACTCGGACTGTCGGTTCTTCCGCGAGCTCATCCACCTCGAGGCACCGCTCGAAGTCGTCCTATCCAGGCGGCGCGCCGACGACTCGAAGCGGCGCAGCCTCGACCCGGCCGTCATCCGGGCCGAACTGGCGGGCGAATCGGAGAGCTGCGGCCGGATCGCCGAGCGATGGGGGATGGAACTCCACCGACTGCCGCTGGACCCGACCAACGCGCGCACGGCCCTGCTCGAGGTGTTGTCGTGATGTCCGGACTGCCGGCGACCTTCGACCAGAACATCGAGCGAATGCGTGCCGTGCTGGAGCCGCTCGTGATGGGGAGCCGAGGACGCAACGTGTTCCTCGTGGACGCGGACCGAACTCTGTGCGCCGAGGACACGAGCCGTGACTTCCTTCGGCGGGCTGGCGGGGACCCGATGGCCGTCAAGGCCCGGTTCAAGGAACTCGGATACTGCTTCGAGTCGTTCCGGGTCCATACGGAAGCTCACGTCGAGCTGGGGAAGGCAGTCTTCCGACGGCTGGGTCCCGAAGTCGCCGCCGAAACCAGCGTGTACCCCGGCGTCGTGGAGTTCCTGAGCAAGGCGCGCGAAGGGGCGGACGTCTTCGTCGTGACGTCGGGGATTCCCGCGATCTGGAGGCCATTGCTCGAACGACACGGCGTGGCTGGGGTGCCCGTCATCGGAGGCATTGATCCCAGCGCGCCGTTCGTCTTCGGTCGGTCCGAGAAGGGCTGGCTGGCCCGGGCCTTCAAGGCCCAGGCGCGGAAGCTCGTCGCCATCGGCGACTCGGACGTGGACACCGAGATGCTGTCGGTCGCCGACCACGCTGTCGTCGTCGTGAACCACCGCCAGAACGAGGACCTGGTACCTCACCTCCTCGGGCACGCCTCGCTGCATCAAGTGGTTCCTCGCGGAAAGCCGCATCCGAGCATTCCCGTCCTGGGCTTCTCCCAACTCGCCCTCCTACTGAACTCCCATAACCCGGGTGCAACGTGCCCCTGAGCCACTTCACCGACCGCCACATCGTCCGCCTCCTCGCCACCGAGTCACGTCGGACCGACATCACGCCTCAGGCGTTGAGTCGCTCCCACGTCGGGCTCGGGCGGTTCCTGGGCCGGGGAGCTCGTCGAGCACTTCGAGCTCGAGCAGGTTCCGATCCAGCACCCCCAGGGAGTCCGCCAGGGGTATGGCCTAGCCGAGGAGGAGCGGATCTCACTTCTCTGCTTCATGAGGGCGGGACTCTATGTCGTGGAGGGTGTTCGCGAAGTCTTCCAGCGCGCACCGCTCTTCCACGTGTCGCCGCGTCGAGGCGAGGGTTTCTCGGCGGCCGAACGCGAAGAGCTCGCCGATCCCGCGGGGCGCTCCTTCGTGGTGATCGACTCCGTCATCAACACCGGAGCATCGATGGAGCCGGTGCTCCAGTACCTGCTGGCCGGGGGCGCACGCTCCGTGGATGTGCTGGCGTTGGTCAGCCCGGTGCCCACAGCGCAGCGACTCGAGGCGGCGTGGCCGACCATCCGATTCCTGCTCGCGCGGGTCTCGGAGAACCAGTACGTGGGCCGGGGGGGCACCGACACGGGCAATCGGCTCTTCGGTACGTTGCCCGGGGTTGCGGGAGGCTCGAAGTGAGCGGAATCGAGCGCGTCTGCATTTCCGTCAACTCGGTGTGCAACCTCAAGTGCACCTACTGCTACTTCTTCCTCGAGCCCGAGAAGCTGCCCGGCCCCAAGGTCCTCAGCCGCGAGGATCTAGACCTGATTCTGGACAATGTCGAGCACTACGGTCGCCGCCCGGAGGCGGACAAGCCGGTGAAGGTCAACTTCGTCGGGAGCGGCGAGCCGCTCATGGAGTGGAAGTCGATCCACGGCGCGGTCTCGGGGCTGCGTGATCGGCGCCCGGACCACACTGTTCGCTTCTACACGGTGACTAACGGGCTACTGCTCAGCCGGAGGGTCGTCCGCCAGATGCGGGAGATCGGTCTGGGGCCGAGTGTCTCGATCGACGGGCCGGAGCACATCCACGACGCCACCCGGGTCCGCCACAACGGCCGGGGCTCCCACCGCGCTGCCATGAAGGGAATCGAGGCCCTCCGGGCCGAGGGCATGCCCGTAGCGATCAACGTCACGATGACCCGACCTGTCGTCTCCCACCTCGACGAGGTCTTCGACTTCATCCAGGAGCAGGGCTACGACAAGGTGATCTTCGGCCGCCTCGTCGACGTACCCGAGGAGCACGAGGTCTCGACCGCCGAGTTCTACGCTGCCCTCCGTCGCATCGCTGAGCTCAAGGCCGAGCGCGGCCTGGCGCATCTCGAGGTCGGAAACCTGGAGGCGTATCGGAGGGCGCTCGCCGGCGCGCCCGACCGCGTCTGCACGATGTTCGGCAGCACCTGCGGGTCGGGCTTCCACAACATCATCTACATGCAGCGCGACGTGTACCCCTGTGGCCGGATGGTGGGCATCGACCGGTGGAAGCTCGGTCGATTCGACGAGCCGCTGGAGCGATTCCCGCAGCGGATGACGGCGATCACGGGGAGCAGCGGTTGTGGGGAGCGGTCCGCTGACGAGGAGCGGGACCCCGCAGGGGTCGACTGCCTGCTGGAGCGGGAGAGGGCGGACTACGACCCTGAGCCCCGGGCCGTGTTCGTGGGGTGGATGCAGGGGCAGGCACTCGTTCAGGAGGGCATCCATTGACGACCGATCCAAACCCGGAGCGGAGGGATTCGAGCGACTGGACGACCGGACGAATCGCTGACTTGTCCGCTCGGCTCACGAAGACGAGCAGGCCCGCCGACCGAGGAGTGCTCTGGCGAGAAGTCTTGCGCACGGTGGGCGGCGAGTGTCACCTCGACGGTGGGCCGTTGTCGGATGCGGTCGTGCCCACGCTCGATGAGGTCGACCTACAGCGCTTCGGCCTCGAACGGTCCGCGGGGGTCGTGCGGCTGACAGGCCGAATGCCCAGAGAAGTGCCCAAGGCGCTTGCGGACGCTCTGGCCGCCTGCCTGGCAATAGACCCAGCACGCCGTCGCCGAGAGCCAACTGCCGCCGCAGACGGCGCCCTGCTGCGGTTGACCGACCACCCTTGCTACCGCAATCCGTCCCAGAAGGCCGCGATGCGAGCGCTGCTGACGATGCCGGCAGGAGCCACACTCCTGACCACGCTTGCGACCGGCTCAGGCAAGAGTCTCCTGTTCCAGGCGGGGATCCAGTGGCTGCAAGAACTCCAAGGCTCCACCGACGAGGTGGCGACCGGAATCGTTCTGGTTCCAACTGTGTCCCTGGCCCTCGACCACATCGAGTCGATTCGGCACGAAGTCTCCCCCTTGTCTGGATGTGCGGCCATGGTGGCGGGGATGACAGACCGGGAGGCTGCGCTGCTGGGTTTCGTCCAGGGCTCGGCCCCACTCCTGTTCATGGCTCCTGAGATGCTCCTCGGGAAGGACAGATCGCGGTTTCTCGATACTGCATCTCCCCGCGCGGACCGTCCTCTCGCGGCAAAGGGTCGGCTAGCCGCGGTCTTCATCGATGAGGCGCACATCATCGAGTCGTGGGGGCGATCCTTCCGGCCGGACTACCAGAGGCTTCCAGCGGTCATCGACGAACTGAGAAGCAGGAACCCCGGCCTCCGCGTCGTTCTACTGTCAGCCACCATCGACAAGACTGCTCTGGAACTTCTGAAGCGCCAGTACGGCCGCGGCGAGTTCCTCCAGGTCAGCGAGGGGGCACCGCGCGTCGAGTTCGACCTGGCGGCTCATCGATTCGGGGCGAAAGAGGAGCGCGACGAGGTCCTGGAGCGCTTGCTCGACCATCTGCCGCGACCAGCGATTGTGTACACGACAAGAGTAGAGGCGGCGGTCGATCTGGAGGCGCGGCTGAGACGACGTGGCTATGAGCGTCTGGCCTCCTTCACCGGGGACACCGGCGCTGCACGCCGAGAGACTGTCGTAAAGGAGTGGCGTTCGGGGGAATTGGACCTTGTGGTGGCAACCTCGGCGTTCGGGATGGGCGTCAACCATCCGGGTGTCCGCGCTGTTGTTCACGCTTGCGTGCCGGAGAGCGCGAGTCGCTACTATCAGGAGGTTGGGAGGGCGGGGCGGGATGGTCACCAGGCCTTGAGCCTGGTCATGGCTGCACCTGAGGATGAGTCCGACTCCGTCTCGCTGGCCCTCGGGACGGTTCTCACCCAGGAAGTCGCGGCTGAGAGGTGGGAGGCGCTCGTCTCCGCAGGACGGCCGCTGACTTCTCGCGATGGGCGCTCGCGGTTCCGAATCGACCTACGCGCCGCTGCCCGACGCCACCCTCGTCCCGGCCTTCTCAACATGAGATGGAACAAGGCGTTGCTGGTGCAACTCCAGAGATACGGAGCTCTCGAGGTCGAGGAACTCGATGAGTCCAAGGACATGTGGGGAGTGGCTTTTGCCAGCGACTGGGTTCGGCTCCTCGACCGCTCTCCAGTCCCAGAGCGAGCCTTAGAGGAACTCTTCCAACTCAGGGACAAGGAGCAGGGCTCCTACAGATCCGCGGTGGAGATGTTCCGGTCGGTCCTCTTCCCCCGTGGAGTCGATGTTCCGTGCCAGTGGGCCGACCTGTTTCGGATGGTGGATGCCGCGCGACCCTGGTGTGACCCCTGTGGGCGCTGTCCTGCCTGCAGGATGGCGGCACGGCCTCCGTCGCAGACCCCGACACCAGGCGGCATCCGGTACGGCGGGACAGCTGCGGTCTGGACGAAGTCGGAGAGGCTCCGGCGATCGCCGGAAGTCATCTTCGTACCGAACTCGAAAGAACCTGACCTGGGTGCTCTCTGCAGAGGTCTCGGCGATTCTGGAATTGAACAGTGGGTCGTGCCGGATCAATTCGCGGTCTCGGTGGCTGGGGAGTTACGGAAACAGGAGGGGAATCCCGGCCTGGTGTTGACATGGAGCGATGTCCTGGACGGCGACTGGTCCCCAGCGGACCGCCCGTCCGTTGCGCTGTACGGCCCATTTTCCTTGAGGCAGAACCTGGTCACTGTGTTCCGTCATATCGACGGGATGGTCCGGGGCGGAGACCTGGATCTGCGGGCGTGGGTCTGCTCTGCTAGCGACATGGTTGGAGACCGACGGCTGTCGGACATCGCCACGTCCTCTGCGCCGCTCAGCCTTGAGGATGCCCTGCGGGAGGGGCTCGAATGTCGCTGATGTCCTCTCCGCAGGGGCGCCCCCAAGCGGTGTACTCGTTGCTCAGACTCCTCGATGCGGTCGGTCCGCTGGATGGGGTCGCGCTTGCTGGGTGGATGATGCCGGATGCTCCGCGAGGAGGCAGCAATGCTCGGCTTCTGGCGACCGTGGACTGTGCGATGAGCCTCGGATTTGCTGAGAAGACGGGGGGCGGTTGGGCACTCGGTCTCTCTGTCCTTCCCGATACCTTCGATGACTTCTTGGACGAGGTCCATTCGAGTCTGTGCCGCAGTAACTCTCCCGATCGTGATGTCCTCTCAGCCTTCGCCGCAGTGGTCGCAAAGTGCGAGCGGCCGAAGGTGACCGATTGGCTGCGCAGCGGACCCGACCTATTCGCGGCGGAGGTCCGTGCTGCGATGCCGGAGGGCCAGACCTTCAACAAGGAGCGTCTCTCGGCCTGGCGCGACTGGGTCTGCGCCCTCGGTCTCGGGTTCGACAACAACCCCGCCTTGGGGGTCTTCTACCCTCGGCTCTCAGGACGACTCCGACGGGTCATCCGGCAGCAGAAGCAGTTCGAGCCCGACGCGGAGATCGAAGCCGAGGGGTTCCTTCGAGTCATCTCGCAGGAAATGCCATACGCCGACGGCGGTGCCCTTTGGAGCGGGGCTTCGTCTGCACTGAACCTCCCGCCGCAGCGGCGGCTTTCCGTCTGCCTCAGCGAAGCGCTGAGAGATCTGCACACGACCGGCGAACTGGAACTGCTTCACCGGGGCGGCGACCACAAGGGCGTCAAGAGGCTCGCCCACGGTCGGGGACCGGCGGTATTCGAGGCGGTGCGGGTCCATGCTTGATTTCGAGAACTACGCTTGCTGGCAGAGGGAAGATGCAGAGTCGGTTCTTGCGACCCTGGCCACCGAAGACGCTGACGCAGTCTTCCTTGCGCGGCACACGCCCATCAGCGGCTTCCGCATCGAAGCGGCCAACGAGATCAACCTCCCGCAGTCAGACGAAGAGAGCCTCCTCCAAGCGCTCCTCCGTCGGCGCCGGCACGCGCTGGTTGTGGTCGAGGGAGAGCCGGGGTCGGGTAAGTCCCACCTGATTCGCTGGCTGAAGATCCGCTGGCCGGAGAGAGCGGCCTCCGAGGACCAGGTTGTTCTGATTCCGAAGAGCAAGTCGACTCTGGGTAGGACGCTCCAGTTCCTCCGCGAGCGGATGCCAGCGAAGTATCGCGACGTCTTTGACGACGTGCAGACGGCTGAGAGTTTCCTGAGTGGCGAGGGACGGGTCCACGAACTCGTCAACAAGCTGGCCCTGGCGCTGGACCCCGAGTGCGTGACGGATCGAGTTCGACTGGAGCACGCCGAGTGGGCAGGCCGAACCGGTGCGGCCGAGTTGCTTCAGGTGCCACGACTGGGCAAGACCTGGAAGGCCCCCCGACGGATTGTCGACGCCTACTCCGATCCGGACGCACCGGCCGAGAAGCGGCAGTTCTCACTGGCCGACGTTCGAGATCTGGTGGTCACGGTGAGGGACCGTCGCGGCTTCTTCGGTCATCGCGCGAAGAGCCTGTTCGCGCATCTCGACCGCGAACTCCGTTGGGTGCAGGGGTACGTTCGCGAAGGTCGCGGGCTCGCGCAGCTCCAGAAAGACGAACGTGAGAGCATCGAAGCGTCGGCGAACCTTCTCGAAGCCCTGAATTCACGACTGCGCTACGCCATCCAGCTCTCCATCGGTGTGCGTCCCGACCAGCTGCGAAAGGCCTTTGAAGACCTCCGGGTACGCCTTGCGGCCGACAAGAAGCGACTGGTCCTTTTGTTGGAGGACATCACGGACTTCCAGGGTCTCGACAACCAGCTGATCGAGGCACTGATTCAACGGGCCGGCGATGCCGGTGAGGTCGACCTGTGTCCTCTGGTCGCTGTGATTGGCATCACGCCCGGCTTCTACAACGACTATCTCGTTCAGATGAACTACCTCCGGGATCGGATTGCCCTGCACGTCTCCTTGAGCGAAGGAGCGGGCTTGCAGGACACGATCTCGCTCAAGTCGGACGCTGCCCGGCACGTCTTCGCTGCCCGATATCTCAATACCATTCGTCTCGGGGTTCCAGAGTTGGAGGGTCGCCTTCAGGGGTCCAGCATCGGCATCCTGCCCAGCGCTTGTTCGTCGTGTGAACACCGTTCGCCTTGTCACGAGGTGTTCGGAGCGACGACCATCCAGGGGGTCGATGACGAGGTGGGTCTGTATCCACTTACCCGCCAAGCACTCGACACGATCTACGGTCACCTCAAGGACCCGGAGGGCACAGGAAGCCTCAAGACCCCGCGCGGACTCATCCAGAACGTGCTGGGGCCGATTCTCCGACACCCGGCGGCCCTCGAGGAGGGCCGTTTTCCGACGAGCCATCTTGGAAGCACCCAGCTTCGGGAGCGGGGCCTCGGCGGCAACGTTCGCAGCGTCACCTCAAGCCTGGCGGAGCGGGACCGCGTTGAGAGGTTCGTCACCTGGTGGGGCAACCCGCGAGGTGCAGCGTTCGGACGAACCGAGAGGGGGGATCCCATCTTTGGCGGAGTGGCCAGGCTGGCCTTTGAGGTGTTTGGAATGACGCTGCCCTGGGACGGCGCGCCTGTCGTCCCTCCGCCCTCCGGACCGAGTACCGGCCCGCAGCCCCCGAAGCCTCCCGACGTCGCTGGCCCCACCCCACCGGTCCCTCCTCCTGAACTGGCGGAGGACCCGGAGTTCGATGGGCATCTCGACGCGCTGGGGATCTGGTTCGGAGGCGGCGCCATCGAGGGCGAGCACGAGGTCTTCTGGGCCATCGTCCTTCGGCAACTCATCGACTCCCTACCCTGGGCGGCGCTGGGGTTTCCGGAGGCCCTTCGGCGTGCCGTGTTCGGGGAACGCGGCGTTCTCCTCGTTGGGACCAGGCGGTCGCCCTCGGTGTTCCAGTTGCAGGTTGGACCAGTGCACGGCCGTGATGACCTCAACACCACTCTCCAACTCGGACTCGAGGGGTGGGTGCGGCTCCGGGAGAATCGCCCGCTTGAGGGGCAGACATCCGCCCACCAGTCCGATGTCGCTCGGCTGCTCGACTGGCTGGGGTGCCGAGTCAAGGAGCATGTCGCTGGTCTCCCGACGACAGTCGGTGGGGTTGCCTGGGAGCCGACTCGGGCACTGGTGCGAAGCCTCGTGTACGGGCTCTGGCTTGCGTTTGCCGTAGATCCGGAAGCAGAGCCGGAACGGCTGTGGGCTGCCATCCTGAATTCGGAGTTCCGGTTGGTGTCCGGTGGACGTTCCCCGGAGTGGCGCGAGGCGGCGTTCGAGCTGTTCTCTCAAGGAAAGAAGGACGCAAGGACGCTCCCACCGGCCGAGAGAAAGCGGCGTCTCCTCCTCTTGTTGCGCATGCCTGGGGACTACCGCGGGACCTTCTACGATGCGGGGACATTGGCGAGATGCCTGGTGGCGATGCTGGGGGGCGAGACGAGGGGCGGCTGCCCGAGCCAGTTTCCCCGGGCGTGGAAGAGTGAAGGCGAGATCGCCCTGCTGGAGCCGGCGCTCGAGGCAGCCCTGCTGGCTGCGGTTTCCGCTGAGGAACAGTATCGACTCGAGAGGGTGGGTGCGATCAATGAGCGGCTTCAAGGCCGGGCTCTCGATGACTTCTTAGACTCTGCCGACCGCGTCATCGAGAGGTTCCGAAAGGAGGTTGACCACCGCGTTGTCGCGAACGACCGCGTCGAGAGGTGGCGGCGGGCTCTCGGGAAGCTGGACAAAGCGCTGGAGCAGACTCGCCAGGAATTCCTCGCGGATTTCGACCTCTGGATCGACCCGGACTCAGCTCAGGGACAACCGCGGAACGGGGATCTCCCTGCACGAATGGGGTGGTGCTACCGGTGGCCGACCGAATGGGCTCGAGTACCTTCGCTGGTCGAGGATGCCCACAAACTGTTGGAGGCCTTCCACGCGGCGGCCGAGCGGGTCGTGGACTCCGATGGAGGTTCCGGCGGGAGGGCTGAGCTGACAGAGGGTGCGGCTCGACTACGCAGGGCGCTCGAGGGCCTTCGCAAAGCGGTGGGTTCGCAATGACCTCTTCGGTTCTCGACGAGCTCGAACGGTGGCTTGATGGTCCTTTGGCGCAGGCGCGGGAGCGACGCGAACTTGGTGAGGCGCTCGGCGAGGCAGTGGATGCCTTGACGCGTCAGAAGCAGGCGATTCGCCGGCTCGAGGAGTTGAGCACGGCGGCGGACACGGCGGCTCGGGTCGGTTGCCTGCCCGACGAGGGGCGACTGAGCAGGCTTCTCGGTGATCTCGGGCGGCTCGCAAGTCGCCTTGAGACCGCGGCCGACGCTGCTGAGTTGCACGCCCTGACAAGTCGTCTGGAGGACCTTCCCGCAGGCGTCAGAGAGCTGCGTACCCTGTTCGAGGAGGCGTGGTCCACGCATTGCTCCAGAAGATTCGAGGAGCACAAGGCCTTGGGGGCTCTCCTTCAGCGCCTGCAGCCGACCCGCGAGCTCGGGGGCCGGATGGTGACAACCGCATCCAAGGGCGTCAGCCTCGGGCGGAGTTTTCCACCAGACGACAACGCCTTGCAGTCGCTTCAGCGACAGGAGACCGAGGTCCGAAGGCAGGAGGCCGAGCTCGCTCAGGCGGGCATCACACCAGCCGTGGTCGGCTTTCTTCGGAAGGCTGCCGCCGGTCGCGCAACGCTATTGGACGCCGATGGGGAGCCGCTGACCTGGCTCAAGAAGTTCGGTGGACTCGGCAGCGTCAAGTTGTCGCTCAAGTAGGAGCAGCCTCCGTCCAGGCGGCCCAGAGTCGCTCCAGCAACGACCGCGACACAGCCGCACCGAGAAGTGCGTCGTCCATCAGGTCACTGCCTGTATGCAGACAGGCTTGGCAGCCATCTCCACAGAGGCTGGCGCTGATCCGATACGCCTGGTCCGCAAGTCGGGCAGTGGGTGCCAAGTTGTCTCCGTGCGGAGCATCTTCCAAGCCACCGTACGCTGCCAGCAGGCGGGACCACGACGGCGTCGCGCTCGAAGTCTCGCCAGCCCGGCGGACCACGGAGCTGACCAGTTCCCAAGCGGTTGGGGCGCGGCCGATCGCTGCGACGACCGTGGTCCGCACTCTCTGCACCTCGTCGAAGAGGTCGAACATCTGGAACGACTCCGCGCCAGCCCGCTCCTCCCCGTAGATAAAACGAAGAGCGACCTGGAGGGCGCCCAGTTGGGTCTCCGGGTTCACTCCGAGTTCGCCTGCCAACTGCTCCACCCAATCGCGATCACGCGGGTCCCGCCGCCGCCAGGCATCAAGATCGGCGCCTCGCCCGTGGACATCGCGAAGCAACCGGTCGGACTCTGCGTTCGGGCACTGGAGGAAGCCTTCGCTTCGCATGGAAGCAACGGCCTCCTCGAATGCCTCCAGGAAGGCACGGGTCGTTCCGTCCCCTCCGCTGCCCCGCTCGCACAGGGTTACGACGTCCGAGAACTCGTCTCCGAACTGGAGCGGCAGCCGAACGTGGGCGAGTACCCCCCGGTCGTCGCCCAACCCGTGAACGACGAACTGGTGTCGTAACCGGACGACCAGGCTGTGGACGACGACCGACCGCAGGTAGGCGCCGAACTGCTCGTCGTCCGCTGTGGTTTCCACTGCGGTTCGGAGCGCACCGCCCAGTTCCCTGTTCGCTACCGCTTCCTGCAGCCGCGTCCAGTGCTCCTCGGTCAGTAGTGGATGCTCGGTCAGGTAGACGTCGCGCGTCTCGCGCAAGACCTCGACGAACCGGCTACTGCTCCAGCGGCGGAGGGCATGCAGGAGTCTCTCCCGCAGTCCAGGATCCGCTGCAGCCGTAATCATCAACTCCGCCAACTCCCGTGCCTGATAGCGATTGAGGCCGTGCCGGCCGGAGCGGGTCATCACCAAATAGCGAAGGAACTGGCCGGCATGCCATCGGCGACGCGCCGGCGTGGCACGAAGGTCCGCCAGTTCGCGCGTGACGAATCGATCGATGAAGTCCGAGTCGAGCTCCAGTTGGACGCCCTCCGGTTGCATTCGATAGCCCCAGAGTTGCGGCGTGTCGGTCGACGGGTCCACGAACAGCTGGCGGCGGTAACTACGCTCTCGTCGGCGAGCCGAAACATCCGAGATCAACTCGACATCGGACGCCCAGTAGGCCTGCGTTACGGCCAGGCCGCTCGTCCGTCGGTTCGAGTCGCACAGGAACGTGCCGACCCCTGGACGGGCCAGGCCCCGCAGACTCGGAACCTGTCGGCTCTCGCCGGCGAGGCGCTCGCCGGCGCTGACGATGAGGAAACCCAGGAGTCCGCCCCGCGTCTTGTGGTTCAGCGGGGCCCCCCTGTCACCGAGTAGCACGTTGTCGCCGGGCCCGAGGCTGTACGCAGGCTCCCACTGAGTCCCCACCATCTGCCCGGCGACCCGGGGCCGGACGGTTGTGGGCCGAATCAACCCGGGGTGGACGGTTCCCTCGAACGCTTCGCGAACCTCGAGTGGCAGCAAGGCCGCGAGCATGTCCTGGGATTGACCTGGCGCCAGGGGAAGCGTGTCTGTCTCAAGCCCCTCGCCTGAGAGCATCGGTGCTCGCGGGCCGGCGAATGGGACCCAGTGCACGTTGCGCATGCCCCACCGTCGGGTCATGCGCCCCGGAGCGCACTGGGTCATGGCCAGTCCGATGTCTTCCCTCCAGCCTCCAGTCCGGCTCTCGCCCTCCGGAAGAACGGTCAGGACAGGCAAGTTGATGCTCTCAAACAAGGTCGTCGGAATCCATGCGAGCTGCTCCCGGAGCCCCCTCCAATGCTCGCCAGCGGCGACTCGCGCCTCGACGAGTGGGTCTCGAACTTCCAGGGCCCGAGCCCACAGTTCCTCCAGGTCGGTCACGTCCAGTTCGACGTAGATGTGGTCTCCAAAGAGTTCCCGGACCTGAGCGTCCGCCGCTGTCAGGACGCCGTCATCCACAATCACGGCGCGGTCGCCATGCTGGTAGGCACTGCGCGCCGCGACATCGAGGACGAGGGAGAGCACCTGCCCCCGACGAACGAATGGGTTGCCCATGTTGATGGGCACCCGGTGATCTGCCGCCTCCAGCATCCTGGCCGGGCGCCGGAAGTAGTAGGAGTCCCTCGAAGACTGGAGGGAGAGTGTTACTCCTGTGACTGGCCGATCGTCTGCGCCTCGGCCCCCGCGGCCCTTTCGCTGCACGAAGCTCGCGAGGTTCTGCGGCGCGTAGTGTTGATATACGAGGGTGACGTCCGGGTCATCGAAGCCCACCTCGAGGGACGAGGTAGCGAAGATGACGTCGGAGCGGTTGATCACCTCCTCTGCGCTTCCTCGGGTCTCTGAGAAGATGGGTGTTGGAGCCACGGCCAGCGAGTCTCCAGGACGCAGGACGCCGTTCGGCCCCCGCTGCCGTTGGTCCGTGGCGGCGAAGTACCAGCACTCCCCATCCCGGAATCGATCGCAGGAGGCTGGCTGCCCGCAACACTCGCTTCTGGGAGTGTTGGTCTGCGGATCCCGTCCGTAGCGGGTGGTTCGATACCGGTGCAACCGGCCGTTGGTCTCCGCATCCCGGTAGTCGCTGAGGAGTCGTTTCACTTTGTCGAGTGAGTCGAGGAAGACGAGGCTTCGGAACCCTCCGGCCCGGCCGGTGCGCCGACGCATCCCGTGCGCCAGACACATGAGCGACTGAATGGTCGTCGAATCACCAGCCACGTCACGACCCCTCGACTCGACCTCGGGCTGGACGAAGTAGAAGTACTCACGACCCCTTGGGTTGTCGCGCCGCTCCGTCGGCCTCGGCTGGAGGTGGAGCACCTCACCTGCCGAGGCCCCAACCAGTTCAGCCCAGACTCTCGGAGCCTCACCGAGGGTGGCGCTCATGGCGATGGCCATGGGGCTTGCCTCGCCATTCGAGACGACCCGCTGGAGCAGGCGGCGGAGCGCGTATCCCACCTGCGCTCCGTGTACGAGGGAGTAGAGGTGCACCTCGTCTGCCACGACCGCTCGTGGTGCCGCCCGGTCTCCACCATCTCCGAAGATCGCGCCGGCGCGCGGATCCTGCTGCCACTGATGCAGCGACTCCGTGACCATCAGCAGCAATGCTGGGGGCTTCGCGCGCAGCCGCTCCTTTGCGCCAGCCCAGCCTGAGAACGACCATCCACACGCCGTGGCGGTGCATTGGAGGGTGTCGCCCTCCAGTCTCCGCGGCCCAGGCTGCAGGAGGAGTGGCTCCTCGCACGCAGGGCACGTGAAGAACGGGAAGCGCCAGTGTCGCTCGTCGATCGGCTGGAACAGGCGCTCCTCCCTGCGGGGGTCACGCTCGTACCGCTCCCGCTCTCGAACCCAGCTGTTGGGGACTGGTCCTGCCTGCAGTCCCACGGTCAGGACCATCCCCAACTCCCGCCCCAATTCCGCTGCGTAGTGGGCGAGTCGCCGTGCCTGGTTCACTGCCAGGCGGATGCGTGGGTAGACAAGAAGAACTCGCACCCCCTGGACTCCTGTGAGTCTGTCGACGGCCGAGCCCAGGATCAGTGGAAGGCAGGCGGCCTCGGTCTTTCCGGACCCAGTGTCGGCGGTGATGACCGCCCGGGTAGGCCGGCCGCCCATCCAGTCGACGAACAAGGCCCGGATGCTCCGCGCCTGGAAGCCCGCCACCGTGAGGTCCTTGCTGGCTGGGACCCGCCAGGCTCGCCGCAGAGCAGGTTCCAGCCCCGAGAGGACCCTGGCGACATCCGCCCGCTTCCCGACTTCCGCACACAGCCCGGACATGAGGTCCGCGACGGATTCGTCTCGCACCGGCTTGTCACGATTCCTGGCAAGGAGCTTCAAGGAGCGCACGACGTAGGGACGCCGGTCGGCGTCCGTTGCTCCGAACCTCTGCTTCACGAACCGGACTTCGCGAGCTAGTTCGGCCATTCGGCTACGTACGCGGTCGACCTCGTCCCGCATGACCCAGCCGTGTTCGTGCAGGCGCGCGAGGGCGCGCTCAATGGCGCGGTGGGACAACTCGAAGCCGAGTTCGTTCGCTTCTCGACGAAGTGTCGGTGGAAGGGTCCAGGATTCGAAGACCCCAAAGTTCACCGACCGAGCCTCCAGATCCTCCAGCAAGTTCAGCAGGCGAAAGTCGAGGTCGTTGAGCTCGTAGGAGGGATCGGGGGGAGGTTCGGGAGCTTCAGCGTCGACGAGCGACTCGACCACTTCCCTGTCCCATCGGTCCGTCCCGAAGCGGAGCACGCCCTCCCTCTCCAACTCCAGGAGAACGGGGCGGAGTACGTCGTTGCCGTCGGGGTCGCACCAAACGAAGTAGTCGCGGACCCCCCGGTGCGCACCCTTGGAGAGGTAGCGCGCGCCCCCTCGGCCACCCTGAGCGTCGGCTACCACACGACCAATGGCGTCTCGGACAAGGGAGGGGCTGGCCGCGATCGGGACCACTCCATCGTCGGCCGGTCGGAGAAACCAGAACCCCCCGTAGTCGGACGCTTTGAATCCCAGGATGCGAACCTGGCCAGCCCTTAGCAGTTCACGGTATTCGGCAAAGGCCACCTTGCGTGCGACTCGCCGGTCGACTTCAAACGATCGGGTCGTGCCGAACGTCGCGTTGGCTTCAGCCAGTTCCCGGACCGCGGCCAGCGCCTCATCCAGCGCCGGGGTCAACTCTGGGGCGGGCTCCTCGTCATCACGTTCGATCGCGGCGAGGTTCGGAATCGGGCTGTCGTCGTCGAATCGCAATAGGCGGACCTGGACCTCGACGGGCCTGTCGCTTCCCGCGTAGGTCGTGAACGTCCCCGCAGCCTCGCACTCGAAAACGAACTCCCTCAGCATGTCGATCGCGTTGAGCACCTCCTCGTCCGGGGGGACGACCTCCAAGAGGGCCCGAGCCAGCACAACTACCAGTTTGTTGCGCGCCCGGGTGATCGCGACATTGAATCGCTCGGGCGCGAAGAGGAACGGTCCCTCCACGGCGGCGAATTCGGGGTCGGAGACCGTGTACGACATGAGAATCGCGTCGCGCTCTCGACCCTGGATCCGATCGACGGTCTCAACTACCCGGCCCTCTGCAACGCCGGTGCTTTCGAGCCGTGCCCGGATCTCGGCGTTCTGGGCGCGATGTGGAGTCACTACTGCGAGGCCGGACTCCCACAGGGTCTCCGGTGAGTACGGGGCTCCCTGCTCGTCACGAAGGCGCGGGCCGAGGACTCGGGCCAGATCCGACACCAGGCTCGCTTCGACGGGATTGCGAGTCGCCGCCGGCGGGCCGTCGTGGAGGAGTACGCACACCGGATACTCGGGGTCGAGGACCAACTTCTGCCACGGTTCGAGGCTGGCCATCCAGCCGTCGCTGAGTCGAAGTCGCCGCTCGGCCACCGGGACGGCCGATCGGAACTCGTCGTAGAAGTAGCGGGCGGGGGTGGCTGCCAACGGTCGGTTGAGCCGGAATGTCTCCACAAGTTGGAACTCGGGGATCCCAGAGCCTTGGAGGAAGGAGTACAGCGATCCTGCGAGGTTTCGCTCGTCGAACTCCCACGGGCCGACCTGACCGATGGGCGCGAGTTGACGGTCATCCCCTGCGACGACGACTCGAGCCGCCTCCTTGAGCGGAGCGAGCGCCATGAGTGCCTGGCCGACGCGCATCTGCGAAGCCTCGTCAAGACAGAGCAGATCGAAGAGTTCCCGGTGGTTCGTCCGCGGTCCCCCATAGTCACCTGAGCGGAGGGCGCGGTGGATCTGCCAGGTCGTGGCTCCAAGGACGAGGTGCTCGGCCGAAAGGAAGTCGGAGAGGTGGCGACTCCAGACACCGTCGACCCCCTCCGCGAGCCCCGTCTCGGGAGGGCGGCCGAGGAACGCAACTGGGACGTCTACGCCCAGTATGCGGGTCGCCTTCTCGGCAACGGACTCCAGGACATTGGCGATTGCGTTGCGCGTGAACCCCGTGACCAGGATCCGACAAGGTAGGCCCGCCGTGCGGCGAGACTCCAAATACGAGAGTCCCATCCACGCGAGGGTGAACGTCTTTCCGGTCCCGGGAGGTCCGAGCAAGAGCGCCGACGGGGTTCCCGCGATGCCGCGCCAAGCCTCGAGTTGATCACCGCGGAGAGGATGGTGACCGACACGGTTCAACGCCGGGATGGTCAGCGCGTCCAGTCCGTCGTTCCACTGCTCTTGGTCGCGCGCTGTCGGTGCTGCGCGCAGCGTTGGCGATGCAAGAAAGGCCCGGATAGCTGAGGCTCGCATGTCAGTCGCCCTCGGCGAGGAATGTGAGGAACGTGTCGAGCGAGTCGGTCGTCCGATCGAAGTGAGCGGCGTCGAGGACCCACTCGAGACGGTCGCCCAGTCGGGTCAGCAACTCCTGGAAGACCGGCCCCTCGTACACCTGCGTGCTCACCGTGACTGCGACGCGGTTTCGCTGCCTGCGGGGCCGGAGTTTGACCATCAGCGCCCCCCACAGAGTCGGGTCTAGGACTCGGTCAGGCTGGCCATCGCTGAGGATCAGGGCTGGGGTTCCAGGCCGGATATCGCAGTCCTGGCTCGCCGCCGGAACGTCGAAGAGCAGCCAGCGGCCACCGTACCGACCATCTTCGTCCCGAAGCAGGCGGAGACCCGCGAAGCAGCGTTGAAGGTCCCGTCGCCGACGGACTGGTTGCGCCAAGTCGGTGAGGCTCTCGAGGAACGCAATTCGGTTCTCCAGGAGATTCTGAGCGCGCAACAGGTCGAGGTCGGCCCGATCGAGTGGGTCCACCGACGCCTGGAGGGTGAAGGGCAGCTTCCTGAGCCGAAGGAAGCGTTCTTCTAGGCACAGTTCTGCGTTGCGCTCTTCCAGCCACCGGGCCAGGGCAGCCATGGCGTGCAGCCGCTGTGCAACGTCCGTCTCGATCATCGAAGCAGTCGCTGCAGACGGCCGGAGCTTCTCAGCGACCAACTCTCGACAGACCGCAAGGGGCGTCCTGGACGAGAAGTGTTGAGCGAACTCATCGGATGGTAAGTAGCGACATTCCGGCTGGGGCGTCGCCATCGACAATGCTGAACTGACCCTCGTCAGGTCGTATGAGACCTTCACGGGGAGTGCCCAGGTGTCCTCGAAGACGTTGCGAAGAGCGCACGCGGGGAGGTGGTGGTAGCCGCGGTACTCGGGCTCTGGGAGGGTGGCCTCCGGCGGGAACATGCGAACGAGATCGACCAGGCCTCGTCGGATGGGTTCGTCCTCGAGGTGACGACCGAGTGCGGCCGCGAGATCCTTGGACTCGGCGGCCTCGAAAACGAAGAGATGGAGGACCAGGGATTCGCCGTTCTGGTTGGCTTGATGGGTCGCCTGAAGCCGGGCAACTACTTGGCCCAGAACCTCAACGAGAGCGTCTCGCTCCTCCTCCAGACTCCGTACGACTCGCACCCTCGTCTCGGGGGACCGTTGAGGTTCGAGAATGTGGCATCCAAGGGCCACCAGGCGGCCCTCGACAGGATCACGATCGGCGATCAGGAACACCGCCACGTCGCTGCGAGGTGGCATGCGCAAGCTGACCGCCCCCTCGATTCGCCGAACCTCGGTCGAGAGCAGAGCGTCCGCCCGGCCGAGAAGCAGGGGACCCCGCGTCGCGAGCTTCCAATCGGAGACTGCACCCCGCTGGAGCAACCGTGCGCGGGCCGCTCCAAACTCCCCGACCGTGCGGATTCCCATGCTCCGTAGCGTCCTCTTGCTCTGCTGGTTCAGGCCGGCGATGGCGCTCAGGTCCAGTGCCGCCGGCTCCGTTTCGTCGCTGATGCTTCTCCTGCAGTGCGGCAGGAAGTCGCACTGTTCGCACTTGAAGTAGATGTGGAACTCGGTCTCGTCTCGCTCTCGCTCGACGCGCTTGAGCGCCATGCGGGGCAGTCGCCGCTGAGCCCAGTCAAGGACGGCCGCACGATGACTCGGGAGGTTAAATCGGGTGACTGTCCAGGCTTCGTTGTTCGGGTTGGGATCCCGCGGTCCCGGGAGGTGCCAGATCTGGGCTTCCGGATCGACCACCGCGGGCAGTCCGTGCTCGATGATGAGCGCCTCTAGCATCAGCCCGTACCAGGCGACCTGCGTCTTGTGGAACACCGTTGCGACCTGGGTCGACTTGATGTCGATGAGGCGGACGCGGGTCCTCCCTGTGGCGTCTGACCACGCTTCGGTCAGGTCCACCAGTCCTCGGCGAAAGTCGACCGCCTCGCCTGCCGCCCCAAGCAATCGGCGCAGTGCGGGAGTGGCCGACAGGCTCAACTGGTACGCGTAGCGTTCCGGTCGTGTCCGGCGAATGAAGTCGAGGGAGATGCGCTCGCCTAAGTCGTCGAAGCCCGCGGACGGCCGAAGCACTGACCCTGGATGGTCTCGCTCGAGCCGGTTAACGAGGCGTTCTTCATAGTCGTTGCCGAAGAGGGCCCAGTAGGCCGGAGTCTGCTCTTCGAGGATCGGTACCCGAGACCGAGCACCGAACGACATCGTCTCGTACACGAACTTGCGCTCGCAGCGGTACTGGAACCACGACTTAACCGCGGAAGCCGAGATTCCAATTCGATGCTTCGGCATCTGATACGCCCTCTCCGCCCCGAATACCAAGATTCGGGCTCACGGAGACGCTACCTATGCGGGATTACAACAAAAACTGCGTTGGCTGCGCCCTCGAAAACTGAGGCCCGCCTCTGGAGCTCGCCATGTGGTTTTCCTGATCATGCCGATCCGATGGAAAACGGGAGTTTGAACGCCGGGTTCTCCGCCACAAACTCCTGGATTCCCTCGTTCCGCAATCGACACGCCGGACAGACCCCACACCCCGCGTGCGGAACCCCCTCGTAGCAAGTCACCGTCACGTCGAGCAGGAAGTCCAGACACCCGTGCTCATGCCCCAGGTCCATCGTCTCCTTCTTGCTCATGTGGACGATGGGAGTCCGCACTTCGAAGTCGTCGCGGCCAAGATCGAGACGGAGGATCTGCTCCATCAGGTCCATGTACGCCCGAGTGCAGTCCCGGTAGCCGGAGTTGGCGGCCTCGACGCCGATTACGCCCGTGTAGACCGAGTTCGCTCCGAGCTGCTCCGCGAGGATCGCACCCAGGCGCACCATCAGCCCGTTTCGGCCGACCACCAGTGTGTTTGGGCTCTCTCCCTCCACATGCTCGATTGGGATGGCCGCGTCCATCAGCGCGTTCTTGGTCAGCTCGCCGTAGCACCCGATCTGCACCACATATCGACGGACTCCGAACCAGTCCGCGATCGTCTGAGCTCGGTCGAGCTCATCGGAATGCCGCTGGCCATAGTCGAAGCCCAGCGAGAGGACGTGTTCGGCGCCGAACTCGTCGACCGCGAGGGCCAGGCACAAGCTCGAGTCCATGCCCCCGCTGTGGATGACGACCGTCTGGATCCCGGTCAGTTCCTTTGCGTCCGTCACGTCCATCACGGGATCCCCACCAGCTTGTGCGTCTGGAGACTCAGCCGCCAATGCGGATGCCGACGGCAGTAGTCGATGCACTGGGCCGTGTTCTCCTGTGCCTTCGGACCGTCGAGCGGCTGCAAGAAGAAGTGGTCGAAGCTCAGCTTCGCGACCGCTTCAGGCTGCACCTCGTGCGGATGCACCAGCTTGAGTTCCTGGCCGCTTCGCTGAACGAGTTCGCTGTTCGGCTTCGGCGAAACGCAGACCCAATCGACGTTGGACGGCACCGCCAGGGTCCCGTTGGTCTCGATCGCGACCTCGAGCCCCACCGCGTGGCACGCGTCGACGAGGTCTTCGTTCAGCTGGAGCATCGGTTCTCCCCCCGTGAACACGACGTACGGCCGTCCCCCCGATGCTTCGTCGTCCCAGCACCGACGAATCGCCGCCGCGAGCGTTCCAGCCGACTCGAACTTGCCGCCGCCCGGTCCATCGACGCCAATGAAGTCTGTATCGCAGAACCAGCAGGCGGCGTCGGCGCGGTCCTCCTCGCGGCCCGACCAGAGGTTGCAGCCTGCGAAGCGAGCGAAGACCGCGGCCCGTCCAGCCTGGGCTCCTTCGCCCTGCAGCGTGAAGTAGATCTCTTTGACCGAGAACGTCACTTGCGCACCCATTCCGCCGAGCCGTTGGGGGTCTCCCACAGCCGAATTCGGACGACTTCGACCCCCTTCGGTTCCAGCAACTGGCTGGCGACGCGGGCCAACTCCGCGACGATGTTCTCCGCCGTCGGCGGGTTGTCCATCCAGTAGACCGGGCGGCCCTTGTCGGCGTTGGACGCGGCGATGGCCTCGGTCGCCGGGTCCGGATCCCCCCGCATGATCAGCGCGGTGTGGTCCCAGTGGTCATCGATCCAGCCTCCGACGAGGGCCTTCACCACGCCGAAGTCGATGATTCGACCTCGGTCGTCGAGGCTCTCGGCGCTGCAGTGGATCTCGGCCGCGTATCGATGGCCGTGCCACGCGGCGCACTTGCTCTCATGCCGCGGCACGCGGTGCATG
Source organism: uncultured Rickettsiales bacterium (assembly GCA_964620495.1). Classification (GTDB taxonomy): domain Bacteria; phylum Myxococcota_A; class UBA796; order UBA9615; family UBA9615; genus CAZEKB01. The sequence goes on from CAZUHI010000016.1 coordinate 109,916, forward strand.
GCGTCGAACTCGAGCCGTCGAATGCACGTCAGGACACCCATGTTTCCTCCGAGGTCAACCCCGCATTGACCGCCGGGTCACGGCGATGGTATTCCTCAAGCCCTGACGGGGTCAACGACTGGAGGAGCGATGGAACGGGCGGTGGTGCTTCTGAGCGGCGGGATGGACTCGACCGTCTGTCTCGCGTGGGCGATGCAGCAGTTCGACGAGGTCGCCGCCATCGGCTTCGACTACGGGCAGCGGCATCGTGTGGAACTGGAGGCCGCGGAGCGCATCGCCGACAAGGCCGGGGTCCCCTTCGAGCTGCGAAGCGTCGGGACGATGACCGGCTCTGCCCTCACCGACCACACGGTCGAAGTCCGCGGGGATGGCGGGCATCGGGACCTGCCGAACACCATGACGCCCGGCCGCAACGGAATCTTCTTGTTCCATGCGCTGAACGCCGCGATCCCGTTCGGTGCGCGCCACCTGGTGACGGGGATCTGTCTCGCGGACGAGGCCGGGTTCCCAGACTGCCGCGAGGACTTCCGGCTCGGGATGGAGCGCGTCCTTAGCGTGGCCGTCGAGGAGCCGATTCGCGTCCACGCCCCGTTGATGCACCTCAACAAGGCGGCGACCCTCGGGCTGGCGCGGGAACTCGGCGCTCTGGACCTGCTCGCTCACTCCCACACTTGCTACGAGGGCAAGCGCCCCGCCTGTGGGCGTTGCACGGCCTGTCAGGCGCGCCTGGCAGGCTTCGCAGCGGTGGGCCTCGAGGATCCGATCCCATACCTCTCGACCGCGGCCTAGGAGAAGTGATGGTGCGCATGCCCCCGGCCGCTGAAGGCCCCCAACAGGTCTCGTTGTCCATTGATCTTCCCGACCACGCGTCCGAGGAGGACGACCGCGCCATCCCGATCGACGCGGTCGGGATCCGCCGGCTCCGGTACCCGGTGGCGGTCAAGGACAAGTCCGGGGACCTGCAGTCGACGGTGGCCGAGGTCGAGATGACCGTGGGCCTCCCTGGTGACGTCAAGGGCACCCACATGAGCCGGTTCATCGAGGTGCTCAACGCCTACCGCGGCGAGATGACGATCTCGAATCTGCCGGAGATCCTCGGCGAGATGCAGCGACGACTCGAGGCGCGCGATGTCGCGATGAGTCTCGATTTCCCCTACTTCATCGACAAGGAGGCGCCGGTCTCCCGGGTGCGATCGTTGATGGAGTATCGGTGCGGCTTCCGCGCGCGCAAGTCGGGGAGCGAGGTGGAGTTCACCCTGGTCGTTGGGGTGCCCGTGAAGAGCCTCTGCCCGTGCAGCAAGGCGATTAGCGAGTACGGAGCGCACAACCAGCGCAGCGAGATCCAGGTGGAGTTGCAGTCTTCGACCTTCGTCTGGATCGAAGACGTCGTTGCCGCCGTCGAGGGCTGTGCCTCCTCACCGGTCTACGCGCTGTTGAAGCGGGAGGACGAGAAGTGGGTCACGGAGCGGGCGTACGAAAACCCGCGGTTCGTGGAGGACTTGGTGCGCGAGGTCCTACTGGCAACACGCGCCCTGCCCGGGGTTCACGCGGTTCGCGTATCCGCCGAGAACTTCGAGTCGATCCACAACCACTCCGCGTACGCGACGCTGCACTGGGAAGACACCCCCGCTGAGGCGGCCCAGTTGCCGCTGGGCCTCGATGTCCAAGAGCACACGGCAGTCCCGTTTGGGCAGTGGCTCCGCCAGACCCGCGAGGCCCGTGGCATGAGCCAGGGCGATCTAGCGGAGGCCGCCGGCTGCAGCACGTCGTTCCTCAGCAAGGTGGAGGGTGGGTCGAAGACACCGGGGGCCGATTCCCTCACGCTGCTGGCTCGCGCGCTCGGTCAGGATCCCGTGAAGACTCAGTTGCGCGCGGGGGTCGTCGCACCGGAGTTTCTCGCTCGCATTCAGTCGATGCCTGAGCAGTTTATTCGCTGGGCATCTGCGACCTGACAGCAGAACTACGGTAGCCCTCCGGCAGGCCTGGGTGTAGTTTTCTCGCACTCGTCGTTCGGGCGGGTGGGAGGTTTCGTGCTCATCCTTGCAGCGTGCACCCAGTCGAAGCGTGGGGCCGTGCCTTTGCGCCGGCGGCTCCGCCACCATGAGGCGGCTGGATCCCCTGCTGCGGTGGCTGACACTTGGGGTGCGGCTCTGCGAGAGCCAGCGCGGGGAGCGCGGCGGCTAACCGACTTGTACAAGGGCGGCTACTGGTCGGCCGCTCTAGACCTGCGTGACTCACTTCCTGGCGCCGACCTTGGGGTTGTGTCCGCGGGACTGGGGTTCGTGCCCGCAGCCGCGGCGCATAGTCCCTATTCGGCGACCTTCTCCTCCGGTCACCCGGATTCTGTTCCGGGTGCTTCCCAGTCGTCGGGGAGGGCCGAGTGGTGGCAGCTCCTGGGGGCCTCCGATCGGCTCCGCGCCGCCATCGATTCGGCGAGGCAAGTGCTGGTCGTCCTGCCGAACCGCTACCTGGACGTCGTCGCGGACGACCTCCTGGGCCGCGACCGGGGGCACGTGCTCGTCTTCGCTTCCGAGTGCCCGCGCCCGCTCTCCGACAGGCTCGGCGAACGGCTCTTCCGCGTCCGTGCACCGATGGTGCGCAGGCTGGGGACGAACGTCAGTGCGCTCGCGCCGAAGGCAGCTGCGTTCGCTCTTGCTGGGGGTGCTGGCGAGCTGGGGAGGGTCCATCGGCGCCTAGCCACGCTGATGGCTGACAGCGAGCAGCCGCTGTATCCCTCTCGGGAGAAGCAGACGCCCGATCAGGTGGCTGCCTGGTTGCGGGCAGCCCTGGCGAGCGACGAACCCCCGACTAGCGCGACCGCCGCACTCAGGTCGTTTCGAGGTTCGGGCCGAGCGTTCGAGCAGAAGCGGTTTCACCGCCTGTTCCATCAGGTCGTCGAGTCGACGCGAGGCACCCCATGACGGACTCCCTCCTTGAACGCCGTGCGCTGCAACTCCGCCAGCACTCGGAGTGCGCCCTGTACCTATTCGCGCTGAGGCCGAGCGAGATCCAGCGGATCGCCGGGATCAGCCGCGTGAGTCGGGACGACGAGCAGCGACTCGTGGGCTACCAGCGGAAGGAAGTTCGGCGCCATGTCGGGGACATCCGTGAGTATCTCGACCAGGGAAACGTCCTGTTTCCGAATGCGCTGATCCTCGCGTTCGACGTGCCCCTCCGCTTTCGGAGGAGCCGCGGCCCGGCGACGGACGATGGCCTTGCCCTGTCCGGGGTGCTGGAGATCCCGTTCCCAGAGGAAGAGGGCGAGCGTCCGGCCTGGATTGTTGATGGACAGCAAAGGGCTCTGGCCCTGGGCGCGACGACGAACGCGGAGCTCGCAGTCCCGGTGGCAGCGTTCGTCTCGTCCGATCTGTCCGTCCAGCGGGACCAGTTCCTTCGGATCAACAACGCCCGGCCGCTTCCGCGGGGACTGGTGACCGAACTCCTGCCGGAGGTCGATACCTTCCTTCCCAGGAAGATGGCGGTTCGGAAGGTGCCCTCGGCGGTCACTGACCTGCTCAACCGGCACCCGGACAGCCCCTTTCGCGGGCTCATTCGACGTCCCTCGACGCCGGACGCCGAGCGAAAGCAGGCAGTGATCACCGACACCTCTGTCGTCGACATGGTCAAGGCACGGCTCGTCGAGTCGTCGGGCTGTCTCTTCGGGTACCGCAACGTGGCCACCGGCGAGACGGACTCGGACACGGTGATGGGACTGCTGATCGCCTACTGGACGGCGGTTCAGCGGGCCTTCCCTGAGGCATGGGGAAAGCCACCGACCAAGTCTCGCTTGATGCATGGCGCGGGCATCAAAGCGATGGGCACCCTGATGGACGCAGTCGTGCCCCGCCTCGATCCGGCCGCCGGGAACCTCGTTGAGCAGATTGCAGCGGAACTCGAGTTGATTGCTCCGCTCTGCGCGTGGACAGCGGGTACCTGGGATGGGCTGGGCGGTCTGCGCTGGAACGGCATCGAGAACACGAGCCGGCATGTTCGGATGTTGGCCAACCACCTCGTCCGCGAGTACACGCTCGCCCGGCACCGACGATGAAGTTCTTCTACGCAGACTCTCTGGACCTGGTCGACCCGGTCTTCGACTTCATCGCCGAGAAGTCGCGGAACCCGAAGAGGGTTCCGCAGCGGGACGACGTGTACGCCCACGAACTGATGAACGGCGAGCGTCCATACGACGGCCTTCTCGTCAGCAAGGCGCTCTTCCGGGTCGGTGGCGGGTCCGTGGCGACGGGCAAGTACTCCCAGGCGCAGCGGAAGCGGTTCGAGAGGGAGGGCGCGCCCCGCTTCCTTCGGTTCCCGAAGTCGGGTCGAGCTGACTCGACTCGTTATCCGATCATGGGTGACTGCGGCGCATTCGCGTACCGGAACGAACCGGAGCCCCCGTTCGACATCGACGAACTCATCGACTTCTACGAGGACGGGCAGTTCTCGACGGGGATCTCCCTCGACCACGTGGTGCTCGCGTACGACCCGGCCCTCGACCGAGAGGACCCCGCGCAGGGCTCCTTGCCAGGGCTGACCTCAAAGCACGCATCGACCCGGGCCGAGGCGATGCGCCGCCAGCAGTTGTCTCTCGAGAACGCAGACGAGTTCCGTCGCAAGTCGCTGGCGCGGGGTGTCGAGTTCGAGCCGATCGGAGCAGCCCACGGATGGAGCCCGGAGTCCTATCGCCACGCTATCCGGGAACTGGTGCGCATGGGCTACGACTACATCGCCCTGGGCGGGCTGGTTCCTCGAAAGAGCCGAGAGATCGACGAGATCCTTCGCGCGGTGCGGACGGAGAGTCTGGGCCACGCTCGCCTGCACCTGCTGGGGGTGGTGCGCCCGGAACTGTTCGACCTGATGCGGGACTCCGGCGTCGCGAGCTTCGACAGCTCGTCGCCGATCTGGCAGGCGTTCAAGGACGCGCGCGACAACTACTACTCGTCGAGCTCCGAGGGTCACTACACAGCGGTGCGGATCCCCCAGGTCGACAAGGGCCTGCCGATGCGTCGGATTCGGGAGGGGCGGATTGGCCAGGCAGACGCTATTGCCGCTGAGGCCGGCGCACTTGGGGCGCTCCGGAACTACGGGACCGGCGACCTGGGACTGGACGAGTTGCTGGCTGCGCTCCGGCGCTACGACGAGCTACTCGGCGACGGGCGCAAGACGAAGACCCCATGGGATCGGATGGAGCGCACCCTGCGCGACCGTCCCTGGGCCGACTGCCCTTGCCCGATCTGCAGGGAGATCGGCATCGAAGTCATCCTGTTCCGGGGCGCGAATCGGAACCGCCGCCGCGGCTTCCACAACCTCTGGTGGACGCAGCGCGTCCTCGAGACCTGGCGAGAGAACAACGAGGCATGAACACGACCACGGGCGAAGTCCGCGTTCCGCAAAAGACCCTGACAATCGATGCACTGCGGTTGGAGCAGAGTCCCGGTCGGGTGATCTACAGCTTCGGGATCGACGGGAAGCAGGTGCCAAAGTTCGCGTCGGTATCCCGCGCGCGTCGGGGTGAGGAGGACGTAGCCCTGCTCGGCTACCAACGCCCTGAGGTGCAGAAGCACATCACGCAAATCCGGGAGTACATCGAGAGCGAGGGCGCGATGGTGCCCAACGCCGTCGTGCTCGCGTTTGGTGCTGGGGTCCGCTTCGTCGGCCGCTCTGAGAAGCGAGGAGGCGCCCAGGTGGTTCGGTCCGGGGCCGAGCCGGGGATTCTGGAGATCCCCATCTACAAGAAGGGGCAGGAGAAGGTCGGCTTCATCGTCGACGGACAGCAGCGGCTCGCCGCGATTCGGGAGTCGCGGCGGGACAGCTTCCCCGTCTTCGCGGTTGCCTTCGTCGCGGAATCCGACGACGAGCAGAAGGAGCAGTTCATGCTCGTGAACTCCACGAAGCCGCTTCCCAAGGGCCTGATTCACGAGCTGCTTCCAGGAGTGCAGGGGCATCTCCCGCCGCATCTGGAGAAGCGAAAGCTGCCGGCCGAGCTCGTCGCCCATCTGAACCATGCTGAGGGGTCCCCCCTCCGACGCACGATTCGTACAGCGACGAACCCCTCGGGTCGAATCGCTGACAACTCCATGCTCCGCATCCTCGAGACCAGCTTGAGCGACGGAGTGCTTTGGGAGATCGCCCAGGTCGAAGAAGAAGGCGACAGGGCAGTGGAAGAGATGTGCAAGGTGCTTACGGCGTTCTGGGGGGCCGTACGCGAGGTATGGGAAGACATCTGGGAACTCAAGCCCCGAAAGTCTCGACTCCTCCATGGCGCCGGCGTGGTGACGCTGGGCTACCTGATGGAGGAAATGATCGTTCGCTACCGGGGCAAGGAGTGGCCTCCGCAGCCCTACTTCGTCGAGCAGTTGGAGCTCATCAAGGACGACTGCTGCTGGACCGAAGGGTGGTGGGACTTCGGCAAGGGCCAGCGTCGGCGCTGGGACGAAATCCAGAACGTCAACAAGGACGTGATGCTGCTCATGAATCACATGACGCGGGTGTATCGCGTGCGAGTGCGTGAGAGCGGAACTCGCCGAGGTCCGGGACGGCATGAGCGGCGTAGTTCAGAGCTAGACGACTACATCGCCGATGTCGAAGCCCTGGCGAACGAGGTTGCAACTGACCTGGCGACGGTCCCACCTGGGGAGCGGGCGGATGCGTTCTTCGAGACGATGACCGACTGGTCGCCCGGCTCGCACAGTCCGGGGCACACGATGTTCTGGGACGAGCGCGCGCTCTACCTCTCCCCGAGCAGATCCAGCGCGGACTACGCATGGGACGAGTTGTCGGAAAGGGTTAGCGACCTCGGAGAGGAGGAGATCACCGGCTTGAGCGAAGCAACGCCGGAGACAGTCCGAAGGTGGAGCGAGGCGGGGCTCTCCTTGCACGGGGCCATCTTCTACCTCGTGAGAGACGACGCCTTTTCCGTGCTGGAAGCGCGGGGCTGGTTCGGCTGAGGCTGTCCCAACTGGCTTGTCGGGCGGAGACCCAGCCAGCGACCTCATCGCAGCGGTTGCATCCCGCATGGGCGGCTGACTCGGCCGAAAGCCACCTCGGAACCTCGGAGGAAGTCGCGAAAGCGACGAAACTCCACGAAAGCGACGAAAGCTGCGAAAGCACCATCACCGCCCCCGCCAGATCGCCTCGACCACCGCGAACAGTTCCCGGCCCCGCACGAACTGTCCAGGCGGCGCCTGCCTCGGCGACACCCAGTACGACGGCAGGTCGTGCTGCGTCTCGATGTCCGACGCGATCTCCGTCGCCGCCTTCATGAGCTCCCAGCCCTCCCACACGTCCTCGTCGTGGGCGTTCCGCGAGATCGCCTCGGCGAACAGGTCTAGGTGATAGACGCTGTGGGTGATCACCCCGCGCTCGAGCTTGCTGATCGTGGTCTGAGGTACGTCCAGGCGATCGGCGACCAGCGTCTGCGGCACCCGCAGGTCCTTGCGGGCGAGCCGCAGGACGAACCCGATGACCTCCGGCATCAGCACGCCGCGCACGCCGGGCCCCGGCGGCTGACCCCCGATGGGGCGCGGTCCTCGGCGGTTCCTGTCGCGCGGCATGCAATCTCCTCTTGATTCTAGCCCCACTGGGTCTAGAATCAGGCTAGCTACCCCCTGTGGGGCTTGAATCTTGCCACGCGACGAGCGGAGAGGCCCGATGGCGACCATGCAGATCACCGAGAGAGACGCGCTGACGCGGCTGTTGAAGGTCGCCCGCTCCGAGCCCGGGTACGTCGCCGTCGCGCGGATTGAGGGCCGCGGCGCAAACGGGCGCAAGAAGGAGCGTCAGGTCGGCCGCGTCGACTGCCCCGCGCCGAAGCTGCTCCGGCGCGTCGGCCAGATCCTCCGCGATGCCGTGGAGCCCGGAGCGACGGCCCAGCTCCGTGTCCGCCGGTACGACGCCGAGGGCCAAAAGACCGAGCAACTCGTCGAGGTCACGCGCCGGCACGAGCCGAGCATTCGGGACCGGCTGCCGGCCCCCCGCACCGGCCCGGAGGTTCAGCCGGAGACTCAGCCCGCGACGCCGACGCCGACGGTGAGCGCGGGCGGCTCGAGCGGTACCGGGGCTGCGGTCGGCGGAGCCCAACATGCCGACCTGTCGTTTCTTCTCGCCGAGGTTGCGCGTCTGAACGCCGAGGTGGTCCGCCTGAACGCGGACCTCGCGCGTCGAGACATCGAACTCGCCCGCCGAGACGCCGAATCGGCTCGCTTGCAGGCGAGGAGCGATCGCCAGGACAACGAGATCGCCGACCTGCGAGCGAGGCTGGCCAGCGTGCAGCGGGAGCGCGACGTGTTCGAGGTGAGGCTGCACCAGGAGATCGCGGCCCGTGCCGCGGACGACGAGCACATGGCCGCGCAGCTCGAGGAGCTCAACGAGATGATGGAGAGCACGCCGACGTGGGCCTCCCTGCTCGGCTGACGGACCCTGTGGTCGCTGCCGACTCGGACCCCGTCGGGACCGAGCCGCCGGCCCGTGCGCGCCGGTCGCCGGCCATCGAGCCGAAGCGCCCCCGGCACCCCCGGCTCAAGACCTGGCTGAAGCACGCGGCCGTCCTCGCCCACCTGGACGTGGACGCCAAGACCCTGCGCGCCCGGATGCGCGAGACGCCGCCTCACATCGAGCCGGCATGGATCAACATCGGCTCCGAGCGCCGGCCCGAGTACCGTTGGGTGGCCGAGCGAGTTGACGACTGGTGGATCGAGGTGAACCGGTGGCGAGCATCGACAAGCGCAACGGGAAGTGGAGGGTCCGGTGGCGCGACCCGGACGGCCGGGCGCGGAGCCGGACGTGCCCCAACAAGGCCACGGCGGTGCGCCTCCGGGCCGAAGTCGAGCAGGCCGTCGCCGAAGGACGACGATGGGAGCCTCGTGACGCTCGTCCGGTCGTTGACCTCCCGGTGATGCTCCGGGCGTACGCCGTCGAGTGCGCCCGCGTCCTCAAGCCCGCCACCGCCGAGCGCTACGCCCGCGCCCTCGACCTGTTCCTGCGCTTCCTGCGCCGCCGGCACGGCGACCACGCCGTCCTGCCCGGCAGCATCCTCACGCGCCGGCTCCTGGGCGACTTCTACGACGACCTCGCCACCGGCGGCCTCCACGGTCGGCCGCGGTCCCCGGCCACGCAGCGCAAGATCACCGAGGTCGTGCAGCTCGCCTGGGCCTGGCTGTATGACGACGACGACTTCGGCCCCCACGTCCCCCCGCCCCGCAAGCTCCGCATGGCCCGGGAGCCCGGCGCCCCCGCCGTCGCGCCCACGTGGGCCGAGATGGACGCCTGCATCGACGCCCTGCGCTCCTGGCACCGCGACGTCGCCTTCTTCATGCGCTGCACGGGCCTCCGCGTCCAGCAGGTCATCGGCCTCCGGTGGGACGATCTCGACGCCCGCCGCGGCCTCCTCACGATCCGCGGCGAGCTCGGCAAGTCCAAGCAGGAGCAGCGCGGCCGTCGGATTCCGCTCGCGCCCCGTCTCCTGCGTGAGATCGCGACCTGGAAGCGCGGCCCCGAGGGCTTCATCATCACGTCGCCGACGCACCGGGGAGGGGACCGTGAGCGCATGCCGCGGGCCGCGATCACGCGGAAGGGATGGAAGCGCGCGGGCGTGCGCAGCGAGATTTGGAAGGGGAGGCCGAACCACGCGTTCCGCAAGGGCTTCATAAGCGAGCTCAAGCGCCTCGGCGCCGACGCGGACGCCGTCGAGTACCTCGTGGGCCACAGCCTCGGCGTCCGCGGCGTATACATCGATCCGTCGGCGCTGCCCCTGCGGGACACCGTCGCCCTCGTGCCCGAGTTCGACCCCATGGCCTTCGGGGCCGAGCCCGTCGAGCCGAAGTTCGGGGCCATCGACCCGAGCGCGCAGGGGCCGCTACGGGAGATCACGCTCGACGGGGAGTTCTTGGTGTTGGACGATGGCACGCGCCGTCGGATCCGGCGTGAGGAGGACGGCCTGCGCCGGCTCACGCGTGAGCGCGTGTGTCCACCACGTGTCCCTCGGCGCTCAAGGCGCCGAGGAAACGTAGTGTTTCCAAATGTTTGGAACACAAATGGTGGAGGCGGCGGGAATCGAACCCGCGTCCGAGACTGCTCGACCGCCGCTTCTACGTGCGTAGTCTGCTGATTTGAATCCCACGTCCAGGACGCCCAGCGACAGGCTTCCCTTCGGCCCGACCTTCCCTGCATTTCGCTCCTTCTCCCGGATGGCCTCTGGAGAGGAGCTAGCTCGCTGCATTACGCCCGGCACCCCCCCGCGAGCATGAGGGGGCCGAACGGCTCTTACCGGTTTCTAAGCGGCGAGAGCGTAGTTGCTGTCGTTGGCAACTAGTGTTTTCCAGGGGTTTAGCGAGGTACCTGAAAACCTCGGCACGCCACGACGACCTACCACAACCCCGTCGAGACCAATCGCCCCCGAAACGTGTTGGATGGTCGCGTTTGTCGCACCGGCAGGTCGCGGACGACCGACCGGCGCTCGACCTCGGTTGCTCCACCGAGGCCGCGCGATTACATCCTGTCAAAGAGCCGCAAGAAACGGCGTTTCCCGTCGGTCAGCATGGGGACAGGGGCAGGTTCGGTCAAGGGGCGACGGGTATAGTCGGCCGCGGAGGCGGAGTCATGCAGACACGTGTTCTAGGGATCGGGGGCCTCGCCTTCACCCTGATCTGCGTCCTCGGCGCCGCCGTCTACGTCCCCCGGATCGAGGACGACCTCCAGGCCCGCTCCGAAGAGGCCCTGGGCGCCGCCGGCGTCCCCTTTCAGGAAGTCGCCCTCTCCGGTCGCGACGCCACCGTGACCGTCCTCTCCACCCGGGACCCCTCCCGCGCCGGGCCCGTGGTCGCCGACGTGTCCGGCGTCCGCACCGCCTCCGTCGACGTCGTCGAGCCCGCGTGGAAGGAGCCGCCCCCGGCGAAGCGCAACCCCTGGGTCCGCACCACCGTCTCCGCCGACTACGCCGAGCTCGTGGGCCTCCTCCCCAGCGAAGCGGCCGTCGAGAAGGTCCGCGCCGCCGTGTCCCAGTCCCTCGGCGGCCTCGTCGTCCGCGAAGCCGTCGCCCTCGCCCCCGCCGACGCGCCCGCCCCGTGGCTCGACGCCTACATCGCCGCCCTGCACGTCGCCGGGGAGGGCACCACCGAGCTGAGCATCGAGCTCAAGGGCGACCGCGCGCGCCTCGTCGGCTCCGTGCCCGACGAGACCACCCGCGACGCCGTCGTCGCCGCCGTGAAGGGCGAGCTGAGGGACGTCGACCTGGACGCCGCGCTCATCGTCCGTCGCCCCGCCGCGACCCCCGAGGAGGAGAAGCCATGATGTATCTCATCGCCGAGATCTGGGTCGGGCTCCTCGTCGCCGGCTTCGTCGGCGTCGTGCTCGGCCACTGGGCCGCCGCCCTCGGCCGTCGAGAGCACTTCATGTCCGCCGCCGCTCGGCCCCCGGTCCCCGAGGCCGACCCGGAAGAGCTGAGCGCCGCCCGGGAGCGTGCCACCGAGGCCGAAGCGCGCCTCGCCGAAGCCGAAGCCGCCACCGCCGAGGCCGAAGCGAACGTCGCCGAAGCCGAGGCGAAGGTGGCCGAGGCGGAGCTGGCGGCCGAGGAGGCTCGGGGCCGCCAGGAGGAGCACGTCGATCGGATGCACGACGCCGAACGCCGCGCCACCTCGTGGGAGGAGAAGGCCGAGGCCGACCGCGTCGCGCTGCAGGAGGCCCTCGACAAGCTCGCCGCCCGGGACGCCGACTTCGACCGCCTCGACCACCAGATCAAGGACGCCGTGGAGCTCCAGGAGAAGCTGTCCTCGAGCCGGGTCGTGGCCGTCACCGAGGCGGACCTCGAGCACCGTCGCGAGCGGGACGCCGCCGTCGCCGAGCGCGATGAGGCCGTGGGCGAGCGCGACGCCGCCTTCCTCCAGCGCGACGCCGCCCTCGATCAGCGGGACGTCGCCGTGGCCGCGCGGGACGAAGCCCGGGCCGCCGGCAAGGAGGCCGTCGACCGCGCCGCGCGCGACGCCGAGCGCATCGCCGAGCTCGAGATGAAGCTCGCCGCCCGGCGCGCCGAGGTCGCCGAGATGTCCACCCGCCTTCAGTCCATGGAGACGCAGGTCACCGAGGCCGTCGAACCCACCCCCGAGCTCACCGCCACCCTCCCGGGGCCCGGCGGGGGGGCCTACGAGTGGGCCCAGTCCGCCGCCCCCGAGTCCAAGGGGCCCATGAAGGGCGACGGCGGCATGGACTACCTCGTGGGCGACGTGGAGGGCATCGGCCCCATCTTCGCCGCGCGCCTCGCCGAGGCCGGGGTCCGCGACACGTCCGATCTGCTCGACGCCGCCCGCACGAGCGAGGGGCGCGAGGCGCTCGCGAAGGCGCTCAAGACGTCCCCGCCGACGGTCCTCGCCTGGGCCCAGCAGGCCGATCTGATGCGCGTCGACGGCGTGGGGCCGCAGTACAGCGAGCTCCTGCGCGCCGCCGACGTCCACGGCGTCTCCGACCTGGCCGCCGCCGACCCTGCCGAGCTCACCCGCCGCCTGGAGGTCGCCAACACGAAGGGCCGCAAGCGCATCTCCGGCCGCGTCCCCGACGAGCGATCCGTCGCCGCTTGGATCGCCTCCGCGGCGCTCCTCACGAGCCGCGTTCAGGGCTGACGACGTCCCGCCGATGCCAGCAGTCGGGCGTGGGCGTGGGCGGTTGCATGGAACCAGTCTTGCGCCCAGCCCCCGTATCCGCCAGGGTCCCGCCTCCCCCTCCTCCTCGAACCGCTCCGGAGACGACATGTCCTCGATCCACGACCTCTTGGGCGACGAAGCCCACCATCTCCTCGGCTTCGACCGCCCCGCGATCTCGAAGGATCGCCTCCACCTCCCGGGCGGAGACTTCGTCGAGCGGGTGTTCGCCGACTCGAACCGGTCCCCCCGCACCCTGCGCGCGCTGCAGACGATCTTCGACAGCGGTCGCCTCGGCGGCAGCGGCTACGTCTCCATCCTCCCGGTGGACCAGGGCATCGAGCACTCGGCGGGCGCCTCCTTCGCGCCGAACCCCGACTACTTCGACCCCGAGAACATCATCAACCTCGCCATCGAGGGCGGGTGCAACGCCGTGGCGAGCACCCACGGCGTCCTCGCGGCCATGTCCCGCAAGTACGCCCACCGCATCCCGTTCGTGGTCAAGCTCAACCACAACGAGCTCCTCACGTACCCGAACACCTTCTCCCAGATCATGTTCGCGGAGGTGGACCAGGCCTTCGAGCTCGGCGCCGTGGCCGTCGGCGCGACCATCTACTTCGGGTCCGACGACAGCAACCGCCAGATCGTCGAGGTCTCCCAGGCCTTCGCGCGCGCCCACGAGCTGGGCATGGCGACCATCCTGTGGTGCTACCTGCGAAACTCCGCGTTCAAGGTGGACGGCAACGACCACCACGCCTCGGCCGACCTCACGGGCCAGGCGAACCACCTCGGCGTCACCATCGAGGCGGACATCATCAAGCAGAAGCTGCCCGTGCGGACCGGCGGCTACGCGGCCCTGAACATGGGCTCCAGCGCCTACGGCAAGTTCGACGAGCGCATCTACACCCAGCTCGCGAGCGACCACCCGATCGACCTCACGCGGTACCAGATCGCCAACTGCTACATGGGTCGCGCGGGCCTGATCAACTCGGGCGGCGCCTCGGGGAAGAACGACCTCCAGCAGGCCGTGAAGACCGCCGTGATCAACAAGCGCGCGGGCGGCATGGGCCTCATCTCGGGGCGCAAGGCCTTCCAGAAGCCCCTCGCCGAGGGCGTCGCGCTCCTGCACGCGATTCAGGACGTCTACCTCGACAGGTCCGTCACCGTCGCCTGACGCCGGGTATCGTTCCCGGGACCGGACGGGGGAGTTTCGGTCAGGGAGCGGGCGTTGGCGGAGGAGAAGCCGACACGGTCACCGGTGCGCGTTCAGGACGCGGAGACGGACGACTACGCCCCGGTCGACCCGGAGGCGAGGGCCGAGCAGACCGACGAGTGGCCCGAGGTGAACCCCGCGGGCATCGCCCGCATGAAGCAGTCCCAGGGCTCCTTCCGACGCGGGGAGACGGCGCCTCCCGGGGAGCGCAAGAGCCCGTCCGTGGGCGTGAGCTTCTCGAACCCCACCCCGCCGAGCGTCCCCGCCGTGGGGAGCAGGCCGCCCACCCGGCTCGATCCCCAGGAGGTCTCGGGTCCCCTGCCGCTCATGGAGGAGCCCGATCCCGAGGAGGCGGGCTTCCTCGACCCCTTCGGCGGCAACCCCGAGTGGTCCGGCTGGACCAAGAAGCTCGACGTCGAGGCGCAGGAGGCGGCCGCTCCCGCCACCGACTGGTCCCTCCAGAGCGTGGACCTGGACGTCGCGAAGCGGGCGGGCAAGGCCGAGCCGCTGGTCACGCTGGGGGAGGGCGAGGAGCCGACCGGCAAGTCCGAGGTCACCGGCCCTCGCATCCACGGGCGCGCCGAGGAGCGGAAGAAGGAGGACGAGGAGGCCGCGGCCGAGGCGGGGCCGCCGCCGCGTGAGCCCCGCAACTACAGCCAGTTCGTGGCGGTCATCATCATCCTCGTCATCCTCAACGTGCCCGCCATCCTCGTGCTGCACCGGTACATGACGTCGGGGACGTCGGAGATCGTCGTGGAGGAGGTCACCGAGCGCACGCTGACGCCCGAGGACCTCGCCGTGATCACGGACGAGATGTGGGCGCGGCCGGGGCAGGCCGCGGCGGTGCTCATCGAGTGGGACATGACCCCCGAGGAGTACAGCCGGCTCATGGCGCAGGTGAACACCGACCCCGAGCTGAGCGACCGCTACTCCCGGGCGCGACGGACCGGCCCGAGGGGGGAGCGGAAGGTGGAGCTGGGGACGCCCTCAGCCGGGCCCGGCCCGGAAGAGCCCGCAGTCGGTGGCGACGAAGACCCGTCCTGAGCCGTCCGCGGCGAGGTCGCGCGCCTGCCCGCACAGGGCGTAGCCCACCCGGTCGTCGGGGTCCCCCGCGGCGACGCTCCACAGCACCCCCGAGTAGGCCGCGGCGGCCCAGATTCGGTCGTGCACGGGCTCGTGGATCATGGCGCGCACCCCGAACGACAGGTGCACGCGGTCGACGACCTCGAGGGTCGCGTCGTCCAGCACCAGGGCGCCCCCCTCGAAGAACCGGCTCACCCACAGGCGTCCCCGCGCCGCGTCGTGGGCGAGGGCCCAGTTGAAGGGCCCCACGAGCCGCTCGCCGCGCACGTCGCCGTCGGGCAGTCCGTAGGCGAGGACCGAGGGCGTATGCCAGAGCCCGACGGCGAAGAAGCGGTCGCCGTCGGGGTGGAAGACGGCCGTCTCGACCTCGTGGGCCAGGGACAGCGCTCCGGCGCGCTTCCCGGTCGACGTGTCGAACCAGCGGGCGACGGGGTTGCTCTCGCAGGGGACGAGGACGTGCGTGGTGCCCGGGCGGGGGACCCAGTCGGACACCCAGCAGCCGGGCATCGGCACGTACGCGCCCTGGGCCCCGTCGAGGTCCACGGCGACCACCCCGCCCCTCTCGTCGCCCACGACCGACACCCAGGCCGTCCCGTCCACGGGGGGCCCGACCTCCTCGACCCCCACGCCGCCCGGGTCCCATATCTCCCAGGTGCGCTCGCCGTCCGAGGGGGTCCAGCGGCCGAGCAGGTCGCGTTCGCGGTCGGTGAAGAGCACGCCGCCTCTGCCGTCGGACGCGAGAGAGAAGAGGTCCTGCCGCGTGCTCACCTGGTCGACGTCGTCGGGGAGGCCCGAGGGCACCGTCCACATCCCCACCGTGAGGCCGCGCAGCGCGCAGACCGCCGCCCAGGCGAGGATCGGCGTGGCCGCCAACCCGAGGCGACGGGGGTCGCCGACGCCCCATGGGCCCGCGCGCAGCGAGTCCTTCATCCAGCGCGACGCCCCCGTCCCCACCCCCGCGGCGAGCAGGATGAGGCCCGCCGCGGACAACGCGCCCGCGACGTCCAGGGGCGCGGGTCGACCCCACGCCGGGCCCGCGACGATCAAGGCGACGGGCGCCGCGACCATCGAGCCCCGCAGCCGAGGCGCGAACCGGGCGGCCCCGTACGCCGCCGCGCCCAGCCCCAACCACACGCCTCCGGAGGTCCACGCGTCCCCGCCGGGCCACGCCATCCACGCGTCGCGCAGGCGAAACGCCGGGCTGTGCATGGACGGACCTTCGAGCAGCGTCAGCCCCGCCAGCCCCGCGAGGGCGACCGCGCCGCCCGCGACGGTCGCCCGCACCCCCGTGGGCACGCCGTCGCCGGGCGCCTCGCGCCACACCCGTCGCCCGACGAAGGCGGCCACGGCCAACCCCGACCAGAAGACGACCCGGTCGAGCCCCGCCCCCACCGCGCACAGGCCCGCGGCGCCGACGAACCCCGCCACGTACGCGACCGCCTCCACCGCCGTCGCGACCGGCCCCAGGCGCCGCGCGAAGACGGCCACGAGCGCGGCCGCGAGCAAGCCCGGCAGCACGATGCCGGGGCCGTGCAGCGCCGGGGGGGCGAGCTCGACCACCTCGCTGAGCTTGGTGGTGGCGGCCAGGACCCAGGCCTGGGTCCACGCTCCGACAGGGTTCCAGAAGCCGAAGCCCACGGCCAGAACCGCGGGGGCCAGGGCGGCGCCCAGGAGGGCCGCGGCGAGCCTCCCGGTGAGCCGAGGAATCCGCACCCCCGCATGCTACAACCGGCTGCCGATGAGCGACTGGACGGCCAACGACGAACTCTGGCGCGCCGCGCGTGAGTCGATGTTCCCCAGCAGCGCCTGGGCGGCCGCCCCGGCGGAGGTCGCGTCGGTCCTGAGGCTGGTGGGCGCCACCGACGCGCTCGACGTCCTCGACCTCCCCTGCGGCCCCGGCCGACACTCCCTGGCCTTCGCGAGCGCCGGACACCGCGTCGTGGCCGTGGACCGCACCGAGAGCTACCTCGACGAGCTCCGGAAGCGCGCCGCGGACCGGGCGGAGCGGGACGGGCGATCGCTCGACATCGAGGTCGTGCAGGCCGACCTCCGCGAGTTCGACCGCCCCGGCGCCTTCGACCTGGTGGTCAACCTGTTCACGTCCCTCGGCATGTTCCGCGACGACGAGGTCAACCGCGCCGTGCTGCGCATGTTCCGACGGTCCCTGCGGCCCGGCGGCAGCCTCGTCGTGGACGTGATGAGCCGCGAGATCCTCGCCCGCATCTGGCAGCCCACGCACGCGAAGCGGCTGGACGACGGCACCCTCCTCGTGTCCGAGCGACGTGTCGTGGACGACTGGACCTGGGTGGAGGTGTCTTGGACGTACATCCAGGGGGGCGTCGAGCGTCGCTTCGACCTCTCGCACCGCATCTACGGGGTGGTCGACCTCCGCCAGGATCTGCTCGACGCAGGGTTCTCCGAGGTCCTCGCGTACGGCGGATACGACGGTCGCCCCTACGGCACGGACGCGGACCGCCTCGTCCTGGTGGCGCGCGCGTGACCGAGTCGGCCCCCAGGTTCACGCGGCGGCACCTCCTCGCCATCGCGGCCGTCACCGGCGCGGCGGGCTCCATGGCCACGGGCGGCCGGGTCTGGACGTGGTGGGACCGCCCCGCCACCGAGGGCTACCGGATGCTCTCGGCGGACGAGGTCGAGCTGGTCGACTCGCTGTGCGAGGCCATCTTCCCGCCCGGCGGCACGCCCGCGATCTCGGGCCGCGACGTGGGCGCCGCGCGCTACCTGGACGACGTGCTCGGCGACGTGGTCGAGCCCATGGGCGACCTCCTCCGCCTCGTGCTGCACGCCCTGGACGACTGGTCTCGCGTCACGCGGTTCAAGGGCTGGTCGGCCCTTTCGATCGAGGAGCGGGGCGAGGCCCTGCAGTCCTGGACGCGGCACGGCTCGCACCTGGTCCGGGGCGCCGTCACCGGCCTCGTGATCTTCATCGTGGGCGCCTACACGACCCACCCTGAGGTGCAGGCCGCCGCCGGGTGGCAGTTCCCCTGCGGGTACAGGCGATGACCTTCCCCGCCGCCGAGATCGAGCCCCCGCTCCGCATCGACGCGCCCGAGGTCGTGCCGGATCTCGCCGCCCGGCTGGGCACCCGCGCCCGCCAGGCCGCGCTCGAGGCCCGGGGGGTCTCGGACGAGGCCATCCACGGGTTCGACGATCCCCTCGGCCCCCGGGAGGACGTGGACGTCGTCATCGTCGGCGCGGGCCCCGGCGGCGCCTCGGCGGCCCGCGTCCTCAGCCAGGCCGGCCTCGACGTGCTGATGCTCGAGGACGGCCCCGCCCGCTCGCGGTTCCGCTCGGCCTGGGGCAACGCCGCCCGCTACCACTATCAGGAGGACTACCTGATGGTCGCGGAGGGGCCCGTCCCCCTGCCCGTGGCGGCCGGCCGGGGCGTCGGCGGCGGCTCGCTGGTCAACTCGGCCATCTGCTTCCGCTCCCCGCGGCACGTGCTCGAGCACTGGGCGGACCTGCTCGACGACGCCCGCTTCGCCCCCGACGCGATGGCGGAGGTGTACGCCGAGATCGAGGCCCGCATCGAGGTCGTCCCGGTGGGCGAGGCCATCGCGGGCGAGAACAACCTGCTGGTCGAGCGGGGCGTGCGGAAGCTCGGCCTCGAGGGCGGGCTGCTGCGCCGCAACGCGCCGGACTGCATCGGCTGCGGCATCTGCAACATCGGCTGCCCGACGGGCGGCAAGTTCAGCGTGGACAAGAACCTCATCCTCGACGCCCGGCGCCTCGGGGCCCGGGTGCAGGCCGACTGCCGCGTCCAGGAGGTGCTCGTCGAGGGCGGTCGCGCCGTGGGCGTCGTCGGTCGCCTCCGCCACCCGGACACGCGCGCCGAGGGGCCGACCCTCGAGGTGCGGGCCAAGGCCGTCGTCCTCTGCGCGGGCGCCATCGGGACCCCCCGGCTGCTGCACTCCTGCGGGGTCGCCGACCGGCTCGGTCCCGTGGGCGAGACCCTCCACCTGCACCCCGGCTCGGGGGTCCTGGGACTGTGCGACTTCCCCGTGCACATGTGGCGCGGCGCGACCCAGGGGGCCTACGTCCACGACCGCGCCAACCCGAAGGTCCTGCCCCACACGTTCAACGCCCCCCCCGAGGTGTTCATCGCCCAGTCCGGCGCGGTCGGCGCCGAGGCGAAGAAGATGCTCTCGGAGCTCAACCACCTGTGCGGGCTGGGGGTCATGGTCTCCGACGACGGCGTGGGCTCCGTCCGCGCGATGAAGAGCGGGCGGGCGAAGATCAAGTACACGTGGAACCCGAAGGACCTCCAGATCCTCAAGGACGGGATGGTCCTCTCCGGTCGCGTCCTGCTCGCGGGGGGCGCGCGCGAGGTGTTCGCCCTGCGGCATCAGGCGGGGCGGCACACGGACGCCGAGTCCCTGCAAGCGGAGATGGACCGCACCGAGCTGGCGGACCTCACGCTCTACGCGTCGCACCCCATGGGGACCTCGCCCATGGGGCCCGATCCGGAGACGTCCGTGGTCGACCGAACGGGGCGGGCGCACCGCATGGAGGGGCTCTACATGGCCGACGCGGGCGTGTTCCCGAGCTCGCTGGGGGTGAACCCGCAGCTCACGACGATGACGCTGTCCACCGTGCTCGCGGCGGGGTGGGCCGAAGAGCTCGTGGGGTGACGCTCAGTCTTCGATGAGGCCGTCTGGTCCGACGGTCACCGAGCCCTGGAGGTCGGCCGCCTCGACCGTCGTCACCTCGCCGTCGGGCCACTCCACCACCAGCGCCGTCACCTCCGCGTCCCCCAGCCCGAAGCGGGCGATCGGGGGCAGGGAGCAGTGCACGCCGCTGGCGCCGGAGGCGAGCGCGCGGCGCTGGTGACGGTCGGCGGAGTCGAACAGGTCGACGACCGACCCCAACCCGTCGCGGTTGGAGGGCTGGTCCCAGCGGAGCCGGACCTCGAGGTGCCGGTTGCCGGTGGGCTGCCCGCGCAGGACCTGGGTGGGGCCGAAGAGGCTCGTCACGACCACGTCCAGGAAGCCGTCGCCGTCGAGGTCGGCGGGCATCGCGGCGCGGTGGAAGTTGCCGGTGGTCGACGGGACCGCCGCGGAGTGGTCGTGCAGTCGGCCCTCGTGCGCCAGGTGCAGGCTCACGGGCTGCGGCGCGGGCGGCTCGTCGAAGGTGTTGTGGTCCTTGTGGCCCCAGGCGACGAGCAGGTCCTGGTCGCCGTCGTCGTCCATGTCCACGAACTCGGTGCCCCACCCGATCCGATACAGGCGGTCGTCCTCCGGGCTCGCCCCGAGGGCCTGGGTGACGTCCACCGCGCCCTCCTCACGCACCGAGATCAGGCGCGTCGTCGAGTTGGTGTCCGACATCGCGATCTCGGGGCCGTCGTGCTCGTCGAGGTCCGCCCAGGCGACGCCCATGCCGTTGAGGGCGATGTCCATGCCGAACTCGGCGGCCGCCTCCACCCAGGGCTCGTCGGGCGCGCCGGGGTTCAGGAAGAGGGCGTTGGGCGCGAGGGTCTCCCCGAGGTCGCGCACGACGTACAGGTCCCGATCGCCGTCCTCATCGACGTCCAGCCAGGCGGCGCCGTTGGTCGCGCCCGGAGCGGCCCCCTCGAGCAGATCGGTGCGGTCCTCGAAGGCGAACCCACCCGTCCCCAGCAGCAGCCGGTCGTCCGCGCCCGCGATCAGCTCGTGGCCGGTCCCGGGGGCGAGGCGCTCGTGCATCATCAGGTAGATGTCGAGGTCGCCGTCGCCGTCGGCGTCCGAGATGCTGGCGCCGACCGAGCCCTCGTCCTCGGCGAACTCGTAGAGCGGCGGCCACTCGTTGAAGTCGCCGTCCCCGCTGCCCTCGAGCAGACGCACCGAGGTGCGGTCGTGCAGCAGCAGGTCGGGGAACCCGTCGCCGTTGAAGTCCGCCACGGTGGTCGCGCGGACCCCGGTGGTCGTCTCGAGCGTGGGGCTGACCGCCTGCTCGAAGGTGCCGTCGCCGTGGTTCAGGAAGACCGCGTTGTCCCCGTGCAGGGCCACCAGGATCACGTCCCAGTCGCCGTCGGCGTCGAGGTCGGCGATGGAGCCGCCGCCGCCTGCCTGGGCGTCGAGCTGGGACTCGAGGAAGTCGGGGAAGGGGGCCTCGAACGCCAGCCCGGAGGCCTCCGTCGCCTCCTCGATCGCGTAGTCGGACGAGAACGGCTCGGCCGGCTCCGGATCCTCTTCGGGGGGGGCTGCGGGCGGATCCTGAACGGAGGACTCGTCGGGGGCGGTGCAGCCGACGAGGACCAGAATCAAGAGTGAATTCAACGAATGACGCATGCCCGAAACAAAAAGAGTGAAAGCCACGCTAGATCGGTTTCGGCGCTCGGATCAAACAGAAATGGGCTCAACGCCCGACGCAACCCCCTTCGCCCGGGAGCCCGTAGGCGATGTTCCCGTCGTTGGTGGGGTCTGAGTCCAGGAACGACGAGAAGTACGTGAACACCTGCTCCTGGACGGGCTCCTCGCCCAGCGCCAGGTGCGCGTTGAAGCCGTTGTCGGACACCACGAACTGACTGAGGCCGCCCCCCGGGGCGCCGCACGTGGGCGCCGCGGCGACGTTCAAGCCGGCCACGCCCTGCACCGACGGGGTCACCAGGGTGAGGCCCGCGGCGCGCGCGAAGACCTCGGTCGCTCGGTTGGGAATCACGCCGTCGCCCCGCGACCACTGGACCAACACGGGGGGGCGCCCCTCGTCGGCGAGCCGTCGGGCGAACGTGATGGGATCGCCCGAGTCGAGGCCGAGCTGAGAGACGATCAGCGCCAGGTTGTAGGCGATGTCGAAGGGCAGGTCCGTGGGCGGGTCGGCGAGGATGCGCCCCTCGATCTCGTCGCGCATGCCCACGATGTCGATCACCTCCCCGTCCCGAAGGATCTGCGAGAAGGTGCCGCCGCCCACGTTGAGGACGACCGCGTCGAGGTTGTCGTCGGCCGTCGCGGCGATGCCTCCCACCAACGACCCCAGCGACTGGCCCAGGTAGACGAGGGGCCCGTCCGTCACGACGGGCCCGCGCTCCGGCAGCTCCGTGAGTGCCGTCATGTGGCGGCTCAGGATCAGCTCGTCCGACGCCGACTGCAGCATCGAGGCGGCGAAGGCGGGCGTGTTGAGCCCCCCCGCCAGCGCGACGATGGCCGGGAGCCCCGAGCCGCGGGCCCCGTGCAGGTCCCAATCGATGGACGCGGCCACGTACGGGCCCGAGTCCAGGTCGATCTCGGCCACGAACGACGCCCCTTGGTTGGCCGTCGCGGAGAGCGCGTGGCCGAAGATCATGGGGGTCGCCGGGTTCTCCGGGGTCACCGAGTTGGGGAGCACGATGGCGCCGTGCACCTCGAGGGTGCCTACCGGCGTGGGGATGCCCGCGGCGTCGCGGTGGATCGGGGCGTCGCGGTCGGCGTGCCAGAGGGGGACGTCGAAGGTGATGTCGAACCGCGTCTGCCCCTCGAAGGCGCGCGGCGGCTCGATCCGCAGGGCCGGCTGCTCTTCGTCCAGCCACGCCTCGGTGCCCGCCACGATCGCGTCCCAGTCCCCGCTCAGGGACTCCTCGGTGGCGGTGTGGAAGTCCCACAGCTGCACGACGCGGTCGGGATCCAGCCCGAGCTCCACGTCCACGAGGTGCACGAGGTCCCGGTAGTAGTCCCACTGCTCGGCGAGCTCGCCCGACGGCCGCGTGCGCGACAGCAGCGTCGCCATCGCGTCGTTGGGCAGGGGGGTGGTGCCCGAGATGTTGCGCAGGTCGTCGGTGATCACGACGGCGTAGCGGGAGCCCGAGGCGAGCCGCTCGAGGGGCGTGATCACGAGCATGTTCGCGCCGGTCTCCGAGCTCGGCACCAGCTCGGCCGCGAGCGGGATCCGGCGGCCGTAGTCCGTCGACGTGGCCTGGGCGACGACGAGCTGGACCGTGGAGTCGGGCTCCAGGGAGGCGAGGTAGGACGGCGGGAGCGTGGCGGGGTCGCTGCCGAGGGCCATCCACGTCGCGATCATGGTGGAGGGAGAGAAGCCGTCGGGGGGTCGGTCGGACAGGCTCGCCCAGTGGTCGGCGTAGTCCGCGTCGTCCGAGAGGTGGACCACGAACCCGGTGGGGGACGACGGCTCGGGGCGCGTGAGGCGGCTCGAGGGGAACGGGAGCGCGCACACCTCGGTGATGACGTTGCAGTCGCCGCCCACGGGCAGGGGGTCGGTGGTGGGGCGCTCGGTCGCGCAGGCCGCGAGCAGGAGGACGGGCAGCAGTCTGAGGGGTCTCATCGTAGGAAGATGCCTCCGGTCTGGACCCAGGGAGCCTCGACGGTCGTGTACTCGTCGACCCAGTCGCCGAGGTAGGGGCCGAGGTGCCGCGGCGTGATCCACACCTCGACGCGGTACACGCCGGGGCCGGGGGCCGCCACGTCGATCGGGTCCGCGCCCATCGTCTCGGCCACGACCGTGCGGACGCCCTCGTGGGCTCGATACAGCACGGTTCGCACGTCCGGCGGGGTCTCGTCGCGGGGGCTGCGCGGATCGAGCGTCGGCGGGACCACGTGCAGGACCGCGCCGTCGGCGGGCCCCTCGCCGCCCATCTCCAGGGCGGTCCCGGTGGCGCGGAAGTCGAACCCGAGGGGCGTGCCGATGCTCT
Organism: uncultured Rickettsiales bacterium; assembly: GCA_964620495.1. GTDB lineage: Bacteria > Myxococcota_A > UBA796 > UBA9615 > UBA9615 > CAZEKB01. The sequence goes on from CAZUHI010000016.1 coordinate 133,449, forward strand.
CGAAGACCACGACGTTGCGGCCCCCGCGCAGCGCCTGCTTCGCGGACTCCGGAGTCAGCTCGCCGTCGATCCACAGGTGGTTGAGCATCCAGCGGAACGAGCGCCGGTAGGAGTCGATGCGCTCGAAGTCCCAGGCGGGCGAAGGGAGGACGTTTCGGTGCGAGTCGCTGCCGCCGGTGACGCCGATGGGTCGCACGGCGCCGACCGTCTCCAGGAACACGGCGGCGGGGTCGTTGACCGTCGCGAACCCGAGCACCGCGAGGTCCGGCTCGGGGGACGCCCGCCCGTCGCGCTCGGTGAGGAACGGACCGAGATCGCCGAGGAAGCCGAAGGGGTCGAGGCCGAGCAGCTCACGCAGGTCGGGGGCGAGGTTCGCGTGCAGCTGATAGAGCTCGAGGCCGTCGATCGGCACGTCCAGGAAGTCGGCCGGGTCGTGGGTCTCCGCGTGCGCGATCCACGCGAGCGCGCCCGCCTCCTTGAGCTGCGCGACGTTGTCGGGCGTGCCGTCCGCGTACAGCTCGGGGGTGCGCTGCGTGGTCCCCAGCGGCATCAACGGGTTCGCTTCGATGCCCGGGATCAGGAGGACGCGGCGCCCGTCGGCCATGGCGCAGTCGACGGAGTTGGCGATTGCGTTCCCCGCGTCGTCATACACCGGGATGTCGTCCCCGCGGAGCACGAGGAGGTCTTCGAAGGACTCGGCTTCGTCGGCGTGGCTGCGATGGTCGCTGAGGAACGCGACGTCGATGCGGGTGGCGCACAGCCCGGCCTTCAGCTCCGCGAGGCAGGACTCGTCCAGCACGCCGCCGGGCTGGGGTTCGCCGTCGCACGCGTCGTGGCTGTGAGGGGAGTGGAGGTGCGCGATCATCCGGTACGGGCGGGCGCCGCGCACGTCGACGTCGGACAGATCGGGCGTGTCGTCGGACCAGGGCGGGACCACGAAGGGCGTGGGCTCTTCGCCGTCGGGGTCGGTCGGACAGCCCGCCGACAGGGCGACGAGGGCGAGGGCGAGTACAGCCGGCCCGAAGTCATGGCCGGGTTGGACGCCGGACCGGGCGTGGAGCGCAAGGCGCGACGAGGAAGCGTGCCGAGGCACGCGAAGAGGAGCAACGCAGCGATGCGCGTCAGGGACAAGTTCATCCCGGTCAGGACAAGCGGTCGGCTGTACGAGAGAGAGGCGGGGCGCGAGCATCGGCGGAGCTTGGCATGCTCCGGGCCCCGCGCCACCCGCGAAGGTCTGCCCGTGTACCGAACGTCCCTGATCGTCGTCCTGCTCGCCACGTCCGGCTGCTTCAAGGAGATCGCCCCGGCGGGGCCGATCGCGGACGCGGAGGCCACCCTCGGGGCGCCGGTGGCGGCGTCCGGCATGACCTACTCGGGGTCGCCCGCCGTGGACTTCCCCGTCGCGCCGTTCCGCCTGTGGGGGCTCGACTTCCCCGAGGAGCTGCTCTGGGAGTTCGGCGACGACCCGACGTACGGGATGGTCGAGATCGCGCGGATCACCCGCCGAGACGGCAGCTCCACGTTCTTCGCCCTCGTCTCCGAGAAGGGGGGCCTCCAGCACGTCGGGACGGGAGACCCCGCGGACGTCGCCCTCGCCGCGGCGTTCCCGGCCCCCGCCTACGACGCCCGCCTCCGCGTGGTGCGCCTCGAGAGCGCGACCCACCTGTCCTACGACGTCGCCTTCCACCTCCCCGACGGTCGCCTCGTGCAGGGGCACCTCCAGTCGAAGAACGCTCACAAGGCCCCGACCGAGCGCAACGGCAACGCGATGAACCACAGCGAGGGCGCGGTCCTCGCGGTGTTGGACCTGCGGGAGATGGGGCTCGCGACGGCCACGGTCTACGTCGACGATCACTGGGTCCCGGTGCGCGTCCTGCTCCCGTTCGTGCCGTACTCGATGCGGCTGGTGCAGGCGGCGGGCGGGGTGGCCTCGGGCGACCTCCGGTTCGAGCGCGCGGGCGACGGGATCACCGCCACGAACGGCGCCGTGGAGACGACGTTCGCGGTCGCCGCGTCCGAGGACGGCGAAGAGCTCCGAGGGGCCGACCCGATCACCGATCACGTGTACCGGTACCGCGCGCTCGGGCCCGCCCGCGAGCTCACGTCGGTGACCCTCAGGCACGGCGACGTCGACGTGTTCAGCGCGCGCTTCAACCCCCCGCTGCCGGACCTCCGCTGGCCCCTCGATCGGACCTACAGCAGCCGCGTGGTGGCGGGCTCGAACGGGCAGGACGGGTACATGGTCGGCGAGGTGCGGATCGCTCCGCGGGAGGGTGGCGGCGCGGTCGTCGATGTACTCCCCGAGTCGCGGCGCTGGGCCTGCGAGCGGCCGGTGCGCACGGAGGTGACCTTCGAGGGCGGGGGCGTGAACCTCGCGGCCGTGATCGATCCCACGCTGGCCGCGGACGGCGCCGGGCCGGAGGGCTGCGCAGCCCTGGACAAGTAGCCGGGATCAGGCGGGCTTCGTGGCCACGATCGAGTGGAGAATCCCGGACCACCAGAGCCCGAACCCCTCGACCTTCACGTCCGTGAACCCGACCGCGCGCATGCGGTCGCAGAGCTCGTCCACCGTGTCCCAGTCCACGACGCTCTTCCACAGGTAGCTGTACATGCTGCTGCGGGGCGACGTGAGCTTGCCGAAGGGCACGATGAAACCCCAGGACAGGACGTCCCACTGGATCTTCTTGTCCTTGCGGTTGGCGAGCACGAACTCGTGCATGCCGAACCTCCCGCCGGGCTTGAGCACGTCGAAGACCGTCTGCAGGGCCAGGTCGGTGTCGGGGATGTTGCGGATGCCCCAGGACGACAGGACGGCGTCGAAGTCGCCCTCGATCCCGGCCCCGCGCGGGTCCGTGGCGTTCCCTTCGACGATGCGCACCTTCTGCGCGATCGGCTTGCTTCGCGCGATCGCGAGCATCCCGGGGCTCCGGTCGATCCCGGTGATGTCGGCGTCCGGGTAGGCCTGCAGGGTGGCGGTCATGGACTGTCCGGTGCCGCAGCACACGTCCAGGACGCGCGGGGCGGTCCCCAGCTCCATGCGCTCGGCCGTCTTGCGGATGTTCCTGACGAACGTGAAGTCGTAGGTTCCCAGCCAGTCGTAGCGGCGGGCGATGCCGTTGAACTCGGCGGAGATGTCCTGCTTTCGGGCGGTCAGTTCGGGTGCGGTCACGGCGCCTCCTCGGCCGGAGAGTGCCACGTGTACGATTGCTTTGGAGGTGTCCCCGTGACTCGAACGCGACTCGGCCTGCTCCTCATCACTGCGGCCTCGGTCCTCCTCTGCCTCGGCTGCCCGACGCGGGGGGCGGGCGACGACGACGACGCGACGGACGACGACGACGCGGTCGAGCTGCCCGTGGTCCCGGACCCCGGCGACGCCCAGGACGACTGGGCCCTCGAGGTCTGGGACGAGGCTTGCTGCAGCACGCCCGAGACGGCCTACCCCGTGGGCACCGTGACCCGCGACGCGGGCTACATCCAGGGGTTCTTCGACTCGACCCTGAGCTTCTTCTACGTGTTCCGCACGAACACGGGGATGGCGCAGTTCACGTTCCCCGACTGGTTCGAGGACGTGCACCTGCACGAGGGCGACGGCCTGCGGTTCGGCGCCGAGATCGAGCCCGCGTCGAGCACGGACTCCTCGGTGACCTGGGACGTCGAGGAGGACCACGTGTACGTCCTCGAGCTGGCCTCGGAGTTCGAAGGCTTCTTCTGATGACGCCTCGCCGCTCGGTTCGAGCGGCCTCCCCCTGACAGCGAGCACCGAACATCCTCCGCCGGCAGAAACCGCTTGGGCGCGGCGACGGGTGTCGCTAACGTCCGCCGCCGTCTCGTATGGAGGGATCCGAGTTGTCGCGTTTCGTTTTGCTGTTCGCCTCACTGCTGCTGCTGCCCGCCGGTTGTTCCATCGGCTTCCATGAGATCGACCCGTCGGGAGCCGCCGCGCTGCCGGACGACGACGACGCCGGCCCCGACGACGACGACGCGAGCGGCGACGACGACGACGCGGGTGACGACGACGACGCCGCAGACGACGACGACTTCACCGTGGACGACGACGACGCGGTGGACGACGACGACGCGGTGGACGACGACGACGCGG
>CAZUHI010000017.1:0-51668 GCA_964620495.1 uncultured Rickettsiales bacterium
TGGTGGGCCCAGCAGGACTTGAACCTGCGCGCGTCCGGTTATGAGCCGGCTGCTCTGACCACTGAGCTATGGGCCCGCTGGGCGACCCTGCCACAGGAGGTCGGGCGGGACATCCGGCGGGACGAGAATCCCGTATGGGGCCTGCGGAGGGGCCCGGGGCGACCTCCGCGGGACTGTCGTCCCGTGGGCTCCGGCGTGCTTCTAGGCGGGGGCGGTCGCAGGCTCCGGATCGGCGGGATCGGCGAGGACGATCCGCTTGCAGTTCTGGCAGGTGTAGATCGCCCTGCGCGCGATCGTCTCGTTGACCCAGCGGCGCGGGACCTCGGCCCAGCAGGTGTTGCACGTCGCCCCGTCCACGGTGGTCGCCCCCGCCTTCGTGCGCTTGCCCAGGGAGGAGGCCTTCACGCCCCCCCGGTACATGCGCATCAGCTCGGCGGACAGCGGCGCGACCACGGCCTCCCGAGCCGCCGCCTTCTCCGCCACCACGGCCTCGAGGCTCCCCTTCTCCGCGGCCCAGTCGGCCTCGCGCTTCGCGATCGCCCGCGCGACGGTCTCGGCGAGGTCGCGCGCGGCGGCGAGCGCCCCCTCGAGGGTCTCGACCTCCTCCATGACCTCGAGAGTCGCCAGCTCTACGGCGTCGCGCTCCTCCTCGAGCTTCGCGACCTCCCGCTGCGTCGCCTCGATCTGCGTCGACGAGGTCAGGTACGGCATGCGATCGGCGGCCCGCTTGCGGCGCCGCTCGATCACGGCGAGCTCCCGCTCCCCCTCACGGACCCGGGCCTGGGCGGCCGCGAGCTCCCCTTCCAGGCGGGTCTGTTCCGCGACGGCCCCGGCGACGGCGGCCCGCTCCTCGGCGAGCTGCTTCGGGAGGGACTCGAGCCGCTCCTCCGCCGCCCATCGGGCGCGGTCGAGGGTATCGAGCGACCGGACGGCCGTGAGCTGCTCTTCGATGGACAGGGACATGGGCGAAGGGTAACGCGTCGGCGCGCTCGCGGCCTGCCCCCAAAACAGGCTCAACCGGGGAAGGGGATGGATCGGAGGCCGTCATTTTGGTAACGATCGGGGGGGCGTCCTGGGGGACGCCGCAAGGAGCTGGGCAGAGAGATGAACAACAGGCTTTTCGTCGGTGGGCTCCCGTGGGCAGCCGATGACCAGGACCTCCGAGAAGCCTTCTCGCAGTACGGCAACGTCACCGACTGCAAGGTGGTCCTCGACCGAGAGACGAACCGCTCCCGCGGGTTCGGGTTCGTCACGTTCGAGACCGAGGACCAGGCGACCGCCGCCATCGAGGGGATGGAAGGCGGGCAACTCGGAGGCCGCAACGTGACGGTCAAGGTCGCGCAGGAGCGACGACCCCGAACCCCCGGCGGCTACGGACACCGTGGCGGGGGCGGCTACACGGAAGAACGACGCGGTCGACGCACCATGGTCGAAGGCCCCGGCGGCTTCAACCGCGGGCCCGATCGCGGCCCCCGAGGCGGCGGTGACGAACGCGGCCATGGCGGCGGCGGCGGGGACCGAGGCGGCCCCGGCGGCCCCGGCGGCGGCGGAGACCGAGGCGGCTACGGCGGCAACCGAGGCGGCTACGGCGGCAACCAAGGCGGCGGAGACCGAGGCGGCTACGGCGGCGGCCAAGGCGGCGGCGGTGGATACCGGGGCGGCGGCGGTGGCGGTGGATACCGGGGGGGCGGCGGTGGCGGTGGATACCGCGGCGGCGGCGGCGGCGGGTACCGCGGCGGCGGCGGGTACGGCGGTGGCAGCGGTGGCTACGGCGGCGGCGGCGGCGGCTGGGACGACAGCGGCGGCAACGACGGCAAGCCCGGGCGCAACTCCCGCAACAAGAAGCGCGGCAGGGGCAAGCGGAAGAACAACGACGACTGGTAGTCGCACCCCAACGAGGAGTCGGCTCGCTTCCCATGCGCCGATTCCTCGCCGGGGGCCTACGGGGCGGGCGTCACCAGGCGGAATCCGTAGAAGGTGTTCACGTGGCTCGGCTCGCGGCCGAAGCGTGTCGTCACGCGGGTGGGACGCATCCCCGAGGCCCAGGCTCCGCCTCGGATCGGGACCCGTCGCGCGTCCCCGTTGTAGTCGTCGTCCCCGCACCAGTCCCGCGCCGATCCGGCCATGTCGCGCACGCCGTAGACCGAAACGTCCGTCGGAAACGCGCCCATGGGCTCCGGGCGAGGGCGCCCTTCGCGGCTGTGCCGCATCTTGCACAGGGTCGGATCGAACCGGTCGCCCCAGGGGAAGAATCGCCCGTCGACGCCGCGCGCCGCCTTCTCCCACTCCCGCTCCAGGGGGAGCCGGCACGGCCGCCCGTCTTCGCCCGATCTCCAGGCTGCGTAGGCGCGGGCGTCGTCGCGCGACACGGCCATGGCGGGCCACCGCGGGTCCCAGGGATCGCCGTCGCGATCGCGATCGGGGACCACGTAGTCCCGGCCGGGGGCGGGCCGCTCGAAGTACTGCCCGCCGCCCTTCAGGCCCGTCTCCTGACGGGGGGCGCGGGCGTAGGCGGCGTCGGGATCCACGCGGTGCACCGCACTCAGGAACCGGCAGTACTCGTCGAGGCGCACGGGCAAGGCCTGGATGAAGAAGCCGTCCAGGACCCCCTCCTGCTCGGCCACGCCGTCGCCCGCCTCGGGGTCTCCGCCGTACACGAACGGTCCGGGCGGGACGTAGATCCACCCGTCGCCGATGGCGTGGTCGCTGTAGAGCCGCACGGGCGCGGACGCGACCCAGTGACGGCCGCGGGTGATGTGCACGGGGTACCGAGTGTCGCGCCGGCCGGGCGCGCGGAGGGTGAGCACGCAGCTGCCCATCTCGAGGGGCTGTTCCCGGAGCGGGGTCCGCCCCAGGAGAGTCGGCTCCGACTCGGTCCAAATCAGGCCACGTCGGTCGATCCGTGAGACGAGCACCTCCGCCCCGGGCTCGGCGTCGAGGGTGACCGCGCCGGTGCCGTCGAGCAGGGCCGCGTGCCTGCCGTCGTCGTACTGACGGACGCGACGCTCGTAGTACCGGACCTCGTCCTGCCGCCGCTCCGCTTCGGCCTGCTCGAAGCGGGTGAGGTACGCGTCGGCGAGCAGGCGGCGCGCGGCGGGGTTGTCGGCGTCGTGGGAGAGCGCCTGCTCCGAGCCCGAGACCACGCGCTCGAAGGCGGCCACGCGCTCCTCGGCGAGCTCGGAGAGCCGCTCCCGCGCTGCGAGCAGCTCGGCCTTGTCGTCGAGCGAAGCCCAGGGCGCGAGCTTGGCGTCCAGGACCGCCTCACGGATCCGCAGCGCGTCGCGCTCGGCGTCCAGGGCCTTCATGCGATTCCAAGCCCGATCCGCCTCGGCGAGACGCTGCTCCGCGGCGGCCCGGCGCTTGCTCCCGTCGAGGTACGCCCTCACGGCGGCCCCGAGCGCCGCCGCGGATTGGAAACGTTCGGCGGGATCGGTGGCCATCGCCTTCATGCACACGTCCGCGATCTCGTCGGGCACGCGCCGGTCCGACCGCGCGCGGACGTCCTCGGGAGGACCCTTCGCGGCCGCGAACAACATCGCGAACACGTTCGCGCCGGTGTAGGCCGGCTTGCCGCACAGCAGCTCGTAGAGGATCGCGCCGAGGCTCCACACGTCGGAGCGACCGTCGAGCCGGTCGAGGTCGCCCCGCGACTGCTCCGGGCTCATGTACCCCGGGGTACCGATGGCCGCGCCGTCCATCGTCCGCGCCACGAAGACGCGCTCCACGCCGGAGCCCGTGGGCTCCGCGATCTGGGTGTCGAGGGCGTCCGGATCCGGCTCCTCTCGCACGCCGCCCGCGGGCTCCCCCGCCTCCCGCACCCGGGCCACCCCCCAGTCCATGAGCAGCACCTCGCCGAAGCGGCCGACCATGATGTTGTCGGGCTTCAGGTCCCGGTGCAGGACGCCTCGGTCGTGGGCGTACGCGACCGCGTCGCACACCTGGGAGAACGCGGTGAGCAGGCGATGCGGCGTCCAGGTGGAGGCCGTCGCGTCGTCCCCGAGGGCGAACCGGGTGAGGACATCGCGCAGGGAGCGCCCCTCGACCTTCTTCATCACGAAGTAGATCTCGCCGTCGTCGGTGGCCCCCACGTCGTGCACCGGGACGATGTTCGGGTGCTCGAGCTGGGCGGTGACCTGCGCCTCGGCCACGAACCGGGCGAGCTGGGCGTCGGTGACGGCGGAGGGGTCGATGACCACCTTCACGGCGACGAGGCGACGCAGCTCCGGGTCGCGCGCCTCGAGCACCCTCCCCATGCCCCCGCGACCGATCTCGCTGAGGAGCTGGAACCGCCCCAGGGAGAGGTCGTCCGTCGGCTCGGAGGCGAGCAGCCGGGCGGCGCGGGTCATCTTGGCGGTGGCCCGGTCCTCGATGAGGGTCCCGGGCGGCTCGGGGGGGAGGGTGACCTGCGGCCCGAGCGTGACGGGCGCGAGGGTGCTCGGCTCGACGTCGAACGTCGGCGGGAAGACGGCCTCGAAGGCCTCGGTGGACTCGGGGTCGATGGTCGGGTCGGTCTCGCCCATACCGGATGATAGGGCAGGCCCGCGGACGTCGTTCAGGGCTTGCAAAGGACGCCTCAAGCCCGATACTTCCACCTCCGGAGGTCCCCTTGCGCCCGTCCCTCGCCTCGAGCCCCCTCGTCCTCCTCGTCGCCCTGGCCGGCTGTGCCCCGGCCGAGTCGACCTACTACGCCGACATCAAGCCGATCATCGACGCCAAGTGCGCGGGGTGTCACACCGAGGGGGACATCGCCCCGTTCCCCCTGGAGACGTACGAGCAGGTCCACTCGGCGCGCGCCGCGATCGACCGATCGGTGCGGGCGGGCACCATGCCGCCGTGGTCGGCCTCCGACGACTGCCGCGATTACCACGACAACCGCTCCCTCGACGCCGAGCAGGAGGAGACGCTCCTCGCCTGGCTGGCCACGGAGATGGAGGAGGGCGACGTCGCCGACTCCATCGAGGCGCCGATCCGCGCCGAGTTCGAGTACGACCTCGAGCTGTCGATGGAGGACCCCTACACGCCGCGCATCGAGCCGGACGACCAGCGCTGCTTCCTGGTGCCGTGGACGGAGACGGAGTCGGTGTTCGTGACGGGCTTCGAGGTGGTGCCCGACGTGCGCCCCATCGTGCACCACGTGATCGGCTACTACGCGGCGGAGGAGGACCTCGACCAGTACGAGCGGCTGGACGCGAACGACCCCGGCGCGGGCTACACCTGCTACGGAGGCCCGGGCACGAACACGGCGGACTGGTTCGGGGCGTGGGCGCCGGGCGGCTCGGCGAACTACATGCCCGAGGGGACCGGGATCGAGATCGCGCCGGGCTCGGTGATCATCCTGCAGGTCCACTACAACACGACGTCGGCGGCGCCCACCCCGGACCAGTCGTCGATCCGACTCCGCCTCGCGGACGAGGTCGAGCGGCCCGCGATCACGATGCCGTACACCGAGTTCGACTGGGTCACGGGCGCAACCCCCATGCGCATCCCCGCCGATGAGACGGACGTCGTGCACTCGATGTTCTGGAACCCCCACAACTACCTCGCGGGCTACTACGGCGAGACCCTCGGGATCGAGCGCGGCGACCCGGTCTCGCTGCACAGCGCGGCCCTGCACATGCACGACCTGGGCACGCGCGGGCGCCTGTCCGTGGACCACGGCTCGTCGGAGACGTGCATGCTCGAGATCGACGACTGGGACTTCAACTGGCAGAACCGGTACGGCTTCACCGAGGAGGTCGAGCTGGCGTCCACCGATCAGCTGTACCTGGAGTGCCACTGGGACAACTCGGCCGAGAACCAGCCGCTGCGGGACGGCGACCGTCGCGATCCGGTGGACGTGTACTGGGGGGACGGCACCTCGGACGAGATGTGTCTGGGCGTGGCCTACATCACGGCGCGCTGATCGCGCTGGCCCTGGCGGGCTGCGAGGCCTCTCGGCCGGGGCCGTTCGTCGAGCACGACGCTTGGGAGCCCGTGGCGCGGGACGCCGACCCCCTCGCCTCCCACCGGCCCGCAGACGCGGCGTGCCCCATCACCGAGTACCGGATCGAGGACGAGGCGCTCGAGGTGCAGACGGGGGTGTGCACCTATTTCGCCGTCGAGCAGCCGTCGCTGAAGCAGGTGCGCGCGGGGGGCACGGTGCACCTGGTGCTTTGGCACTCGACGCTGGACGACGTGGAGCCCGGAGAGGCCCACGTGGCCCTGCTCTTCGGCGAGACGGTCGCGTGGGAGACCACGACGGACATCCCGAGTCGACCGCGGGTCCACGACGTGGAGTTCGAGGCGCCGGAGGACGTGGCGGTGGGCGACCGGGTGTCGCTGCACCTGCACAACCACGGGGACAACGCCTGGACGTTCCTGACCGTCGAGCTGCCCGACTGACGGGGCTTCTGCCCCTTAGAAGTAGGTGCGGTCGGGGTCCATCTTGCGCAGGCGGCGGGCGCGGCGACGTTCCCAGGCGGTGAGCAGGCCCGCGATGGCGAGGCCGATGGCGAGCCACAGCAGGTTGACGCGGCTGCAGCCGGAGGGCTCGGCGACGACGACGGGGGTCGGCTCCGGCGTGGGCGCCGCTTCGGGCGTGGGGACGGGGGGGGCCTCGGGCGTGGGCTCGGGGGTCTCCTCGGGGGTCTCCTCGGGCTCGGCGGAGGCGACGGCGGGGGGATCGATGCAGTCGGGGCGGCCGTCGGAGTCGGAGTCCTCGAAGTCGTCGACGAGGTCGCCGTCGCAGTCCGAGTCGACGGCGTCGCAGGCCTCGACGGCGCCGGGGAGACGGCTCGCGTCCCGGTCGTCGCAGTCGTCGCCGGAGGCCGCGCCGTCGCCGTCTTGGTCGTCGTCGCAGATGTCGCCCCGCCGATCGAGATCGAGGTCTTCCTGGGCCGGGTTGGCGATGGCGGGGCAGTTGTCGTAGGCGGAGCACATCCCGTCGGCGTCGGGGTCGGTGCAGGCGCGGGCGGGGGTGGCGCTGGTCGAGAGCTCGATGGCGTCGAAGAAGACGGGGCGCTTCTCGGGGTCGTCGGGCAGGCCGCCGGTCCAGTCCTCGAGGAGGAAGCGCACCCAGTGGGTGGTGTCCGGGACGACGAAGCTGAGGGTGCGGACCTCCCACACGCCGAGCAGGGCGTCGTCGGGGTTGTCGACGCTGTAGGCCCACGTGTCCTTCGTGCAGCAGCCGCCGTCGCCGATGATCCACCGCGAGCTCAGGGTCTTGCGCTGGGCGTCGAGCTCCTCGAGGCCCAGGTAGCCGCCGCCGCCGCGCGTCATGTAGGCGACGTGCACGTACAGCTTCTGGCCGCGGGTCACCTTGATGGGGTGGGAGGTCGCGTCGCCGTCGCCGGTGACGGCGCGGAAGGTGAGGCTCTTCGCTCCGTCCATGGCCTCGTTGACGGTGATGACGGACGAGCCCCGAACCGACCAGCGACCCTGATCGTCCTCGAAGCTGTCGAACCACAGAACGTCGGCCCACGCGCCCGTGGCCCAAAGAATCACCGACAGCGCCACCCCTAGCGCCGTGCACGTCGTGCCCCTCATCCGAAGCCAGGGTAGCCGACCCGTTCGAAGTCGGCAGGGGCGGTTCGGGTCCCCGGCAGGCGATCAGGGCCTGGGCGGCAACGCGCACGGGGCCGACGTCTGCGGCGGGCGGGGCGGGGGCCGGGGGGGGCTGGATCCGGGCAAAACTCGGCGACATCCCGCATGTCGGCGAGAGGGATGACCGTCCGCAGGCCGATCAGGCCATCGCTTCCAGCTAGAACCGGTGGGTGCGCAGCTCCTCTTCGACCTGACGACGGTGGTCGTGGAGCGCGATCAGCTCCATCCCCAGGTCCCGCACCTGGAGCGGGTCGGCGTCCGGGGTGTTCTCCAACACGCTGAGCTGCCGCGCCACCCGACCCCGTCGGTGGTCGAGGAACTCGAGGTTCAGCCGCAGCACGCAGCCGATGGTCTCGTTCTCGAGGTTCGCGTCGTCGAACCAGAGGTCTCGGGACATCAGGTCCCCGCCCACCGCGCGGCGGATGTCGGCCGAGTCGACCCCTTCGACCACGTCCGCGCGGGGCTCCCGACCGTCCCGCCATGAACGCAGGAGGCGGCCCGCGACGACCTCCACCTCGGGGTGCCGCACCCAGCTCATGATCCCGTGCTCTTCGACGTACGGGGCCACGTTCCGGGGGTCCTGCACGAGGAGCCGCAGCAGCTTGATCTGCGGCGTCGTGGGCGGTCGACGCGGCCGCACCGGCACGGCTGGAGGGGGGCCGTCGTCGTCCGGGGGCGGAGCGTCCCGATCGTCGGGCGGGACCCAGTCGCTCTGCCCCGGTCGCGAGGCGGGCGGACGCGCCGTGGATACGGCGATCTCGCTCGCGGTCCGGCGGGGGCGCGCCGCCTTCACGGCGGCCTCGATGACCCGGCCGTCGACGTTGAGGGCGCCGTCGAGGGTCCGGTGCCACTTCCGCTGCTCGGCGGGCGGGAGGTACCAGAGCAGCTGGGCGATGGCCGCCAGCGTCTCGTCGGCCTGGCTGTCGGCGGCCAACAGGGCTCGGACGCGCACATCGAGCAGGGGTTCGAGGTCCTCGAGGAGCGCCCGCATGGCCTCGGGGCCGTGCTCCTGCACGTAGTCGTCGGGGTCCTTGCCGTCCGGGACCTTCAGCCAGCGCGGCCGCAGCCCCTGCTTGAGGCACAGGGGCAGGGCCTTCACGGCGGCGCGCTGCCCGGCCTCGTCCGCGTCGAAGAGCAGCACCACGTTGCGGGAGTGGCGGCGAAGCCCCGCGAGCTGCTTCTCGGTGAGGGCGGTGCCGCAGGGGGCGACCGCGAAGCCCAGGTCGGCCTGGGCGAGGCCGAGGACGTCGAAGTACCCCTCCACGACCATGGCGCGGTCCTCCTTGTGGATCGCCTGCCTGCCTTCGTAGAGGCCGTAGAGGATGCTCGACTTGTTGTAGACCGGCGTCTCCGGACTGTTCATGTACTTCGCCCGGTCGTCCCCGAGCGTGCGCCCCCCGAACGCCACGACCTTCCCGTTGGGCGCCCGGATCGGGAACATCAGCCGGTCGCGGAAGCGGTCGTAGCTCCCGCCGCCGTCGCGAGGGATGAGCAGCCCCGCCTCGATGCCCCCCTGCTCCGACACGCCCGCCCGCCGCAGGGTCTGCCGGAGCCCGTCCCAGGCGTCGGGCGCGACCCCGAGCCGGAACTTCTCGACGAGGTCCTTCGGGACCCCGCGTCCGGCGAGGTATTCGGCGCCCTTGCGTCCCTCGGGGGTGGACATGACGTCCGTGAAGAACTTCGCCGCCACCTCGTTCGCGGTGTGCAGCTCCTCCTTCCGCTTCATCTCCTGGATCTGCTGCGGGGTGAGCTCCTCTTCGGGGACGTCCATGCCGGCGCGGCCTGCGAGCTCCTTCAGGGCCTCCACGAAGCCGAGGCCCTCCACCTTGCGCACGAAGGAGATGGCGTCGCCGCCCTCGCCGCACCCGAAGCAGTGGTAGCCCTTGCGGGACTCGTTGACGTGGAAGCTGGCCGTCTTCTCGGAGTGGAACGGACAGAGCCCCACCCACGCGCCGCCGCGTCGCTTCAGCTGCACGTGGCGGCCGACCACGTCGACGATCGAGGTGCGGTCCACGACCTCGCGGACGAACTCTTTCGGGAACTGGGGCACGGGGCGGTGAGGGTACCCAGAACGGAAAGAGGACGGGGCCGAAGCTCCGTCCTCGATCGGTTGAATTCAGAAGGTCCGTCGCCTAGCGACGGACTTTTCTGCGCAGCTTCTTGAGGGCCCGCTTGCGGGCTGCCAAGGCCTTCTTCTTCTTCTTTACGCTGGGCTTCTCGTAGTAGGTGCGGCGTCGCACCTCCTTGAGGATGCCCGCGCGCTCCACCTGACGGCGGAAGCGTCGAAGGGCGCGCTCGAACGGCTCGCCTTCGCGTACGCGAACTCCGGCCATGGTCATCACCTCCAGACTGCGCAGCTGCGCGGCCGCGGAAGTTAGTCGGACCCCCTGCGTTCTGCAAGCGTTGTGTGGGAGGATCCGGGCCGATGGCCGAACTGGACACGACGGCGCGGCAAGCCCTTCACGAGCTGCGCAGCGCATTGGCGACCCCCTCGACCGCCCCCGAGTATCCCGACGCCGTCGCCACCGTGGCGTATCTGCTGGGGCGCGCGGAGTTCATGCCGCCGCCCGTGGAGCGCTTCATCACGCCATACCTCACGACGCCTCGCACGGGCGAGGACGCCGAGACCCTCTACACCTTCGGGCGCATCTACCAGCGGTCGGGCGCGGGCGAGAGCGCGCTCATGATCTACCGCCTCCTGCTCGAGGTCGCGGGCGAGCACCGGGACGTGCTCCGGCGCATCGCGCTGCTCGGGGGGACCGGAGAGCCGACCCCCAGCCCGCTGCGGGAGCTCCCGTCGGCCGGCGACGTCGACACCGCCTCCGCCCCCATCCAGCGCAAGGGCCTGACCGCCCGGCAGCGCCGCACCACCCCGCGTCGGCCCCCGGCGCTCAAGGAGGTCACGGCCGCGCGGACCGCCGAGGAGCGACGCGAGCGGCTGAGTCAGGACCTGTCGGAGCGCTCGCGGGAGCTGGGCCTCCCGGATCTGGGCGTCGGCTCGGTGGTGGCCGACCGCTACGACATCGTCGCGCCCCTCGGGGAGGGGGGCTACGCCGTCGTCTTCGAGGTGTGGGATCGCATGCTCGAAGAGCGCGTCGCGATGAAGCTGTTCCGCCCCGCTCCGAAGGGGGAGGACGACCTCGCGCGGTTCAAGCAGGAGCTCCGGCTCACCCGGAAGCTGGCCCACCCGAACATCGTCGCCACGTACGACTTCAAGGCGTGGCAGGGGATGCACTTCATCACCATGGAGCTGCTCCAGGGCGCCGACCTGCTGACCGTCCTCGAGGAGATGGGCGGGCAGCTGCCCATGCACCAGGCGCTCATGCTCGCGGGCCAGGCGTACGCGGGGATCGGCGCCGCTCACCGCGCCGGAGTGGTCCACCGGGACATCAAGCCCGCGAACCTGTTCGTGCTCGCCGGGGGCGGCAGCCTCAAGGTCATGGACTTCGGCATCGCCAAGACGCGGGGCGCGGGCGCCGGGTTCACGCGGCCGGGCTGGCTCGTGGGCACGCCCGCCTACCTGGCGCCGGAGCGCTTGGAGTCCGGCGAGGCCGCCCACGCCCCGCCGGTGGACATCTACGCCATGGGCGTCGTGCTCTACCGCATGGTCTGCGGGGTGTTGCCGTTCCACGAGATCGACTTCGAGAAGCTCGGGCGAATGATCCGCAGGGACATGCCCGAGCCGCCGTCGAAGTTCGCCCCGGAGATCCCGGCGGCCCTCGACCGGCTGATCCTCGACCTGCTCGCCAAGAAGCCGGACGACCGGCCCGCCAACTGCTTCGAGGTCCAGAGTCGCATCCGCGCGCTGCTGCGCAACGTGCCGGGTGCCGAGAGCGACCGCTCGTTCTGACAGTGAGGGCGCTCCGGGCGCCTACTCGAAGCCCGAGACCATCAAGTCCTGCGGCACGCGCTTCACCCGGGCGCCGAGGCCGGCGAGCTTGCGCTCGATCGTCTCGTAGCCGCGGTCCAGGTGGTAGATGCGGCGCACCTCGGTGAGGCCCTCGGCGGCGAGGCCCGCGATCACGAGCGTGGCGGACGCGCGCAGGTCCGTCGCCATGACGCTGGCACCCCGGAAGCTCGGCACGCCCTTCACGAACGCGGAGTTGCCGCGGATCTTGATGTCGGCGCCGAGCCGGTTGAGCTCGGGGACGTGCATGAAGCGGTTCTCGAACACCGTCTCGGTGACGCGCGAGCCCCCCGAAGCGCGCGCCATGAGGGCCATGAACTGCGCCTGGAGGTCCGTGGGGAACCCCGGGTAGGGCGACGTGTCCACGTCCACCGCGTGCAGCTCGCCGTGGTGGCGCACACGCAGGCCGCTCCCCTCCCGACGGACCTCGATCCCGGCGACCGCCATCTTCCCGATGAGGGCGTCCAGGTGGCCGAGCTTCGCGCCCTTCACGAGCACATCGCCGTGGGTCAGCGCGGCCGCGGCCATGTAGGTGCCGGCCTCGATGCGGTCGGGCATCACGTCGTGGTTCATGCCGTCGAGCTCGCGCACGCCCTCGATCGTGATCCTGTGCGTGCCGTCGCCCTCGATCCGCGCGCCCATGCTGCGCAGCGCGTCCGCCAGGTCGACGATCTCCGGCTCCCTCGCGGCGTTCTCGAGCACGGTCGTGCCCTGCGCGAGCGTGGCCGCCATGAGCAGGTTCTCGGTCCCGCCGACGGTCACGACGTCGAACACGATCCGGGCCCCGCGCAGGCCTTCGGGGGCCACGGCCTCCACGAAGCCGCCGTCGAGCTCCACCTTCGCCCCGAGCCGCTCGAAGCCGCGCAGGTGCTGATCGATGGGACGGGAGCCGATGGCGCAGCCGCCGGGGAGCGACACGCGCGCCCGGCCCGTACGCGCGAGCAGCGGGCCGAGGCAGAGGACCGAGGCCCGCATCGTGCGGACGAGGTCGTAAGGAGCCTCCACCGAGGAGAGGCGGGAGCCGTCGATCTCCACCGCTCGACCGGCCGTGTCCGGCGGGGGCGGCATGTCGCCGGGCGGGACGGCGGTCATGCGGCCCATGCTGATGGTGTCCAGCTCGGTGTTCACCCCCAGCTCGCCGATGAGGGCGAGGGTGGTGCGGATGTCCATCAGGTTCGGGAGGTTCGCGACCCGGCTCACCCCGTCGTGCAGCAGCGTCGCGAAGAGGATCGGGAGGGCCGCGTTCTTCGCGCCCGAGATCCGCACGTCCCCGCGGAGGGCCACGCCCCCTTCGATCACCAGCTTGTCCATCGTCTACCTGCGCGTTCCGTGGGGTGTTCGTTCAACCCGCGACGGGCGCCGACTGTTCCGGCTCGGGCACGACGGGCGGACGCACGTGGGTCAGGTCCACGAGCTCGATCTCGGCCCGGTTGCTGAACTCGAAGATGCGCTCGTCTCGGTAGAACTCCCCGAAGGCGATGCGGCGGATGCCCGAGTTCGCGATGAGGCGGAAGCAGATCCAGCAGGGCGACGCGGTCACGTAGATGGAGGAGCCCTCGATGAGGACCCCGTTGCGCGCGGCCTGGGCGATGGCGTTGGCCTCCGCGTGCACCGTGCGGACGCAGTGCCCGTTCTCCATCAGGTGGCCGATCTCGCTGCAGTGCTCCAAGCCGCGGATCGACCCGTTGTAGCCGGTGGACAGGATCGTCTTGTCGCGCACGATCACGGCGCCGACGTGTTTGCGATCGCAGGTCGCTCGGGTGGCGACCTGATACGCGATCGTCATGAAGTACTCGTCCCAGGAGAGGCGCGCCATGGGCCGACCCTACTCCTGTCCGGCGTCCGCGTCCCCCGTTCGAGGTCCGCGCGCCACCCACCACTGCAGCTTGCCGATCACGCCGCGCAGGAACTGCACGTCGCGCTCCTCGAGGTGGGTGTTCACGAGCGCGTGCCTCAGCGTCGCCATCGTCTGCGGGCGGGCCCGCCTGCGGAAGAAGTCGATGGCCGCGAGCAGCTCCCCCGCCTGCTCCACCGCCCCGTTCACCTGGTCGATGGTCGCCCGCTTGGGGCGGCCCGCGCGCTTGCTCGCCCGACGTCGGGGCGTGGTCCCGGCCTGCGCCCACTCCCAACCCAGCAGCAGCACGGCCTGGGCGAGGTTCAGGCTGGAGTGAGTGCCCGACGTGGGGATGGAGCACAGGTGCGTGGCGTGGGCCAGGTCCTCGCGGGAGAGCCCGTGATCCTCCTGGCCGAAGAGCAGGGCGGTCTGCTCGCCGTTCGCCGACCGCTCGGCCAGCAGCTCGCACGCCGGGCGAGGGTCCAGGACCTCCCAGGTCTTCCACCGTCGGGGGCGGGCCGTGCAGGCGACCACGGCCGTCGCGCCCGCCACCGCGTCGGCGACGGAGTCGAACCACGTGGCCGTCGCGAGCAGATCCCGCGAGCCCGCGGCCATGTTGTGGGCTTCCTGGGCGTCGATGGTCTCCGGTCCGCGGACCACGCGCAGGTCGACGAGGCCGAAGTTGGCCATGGCGCGGGCGGTCGATCCGATGTTGCCGCCGTACTTGGGGCGGACGAGGATCACTCGCGGGGGAGAGATGGGCATAGCGGCGAGGACCTGGGCCGGATCGCGACGACGGTCCGAGGTTCCGGGTGAAGGCGTATCTGAAATACGCCGAAGTCGGGACCGAGGTGCCGGAGGAAGCGAGGCGGTTCAGGGACCGCCGCTACCTGAACCAGTTGAGCGGGTTGAGGAGCGACAGGCACCCGGGGTCTTCGACCTGGGCGGGCGTCTTCGCACCGGCCACGACGGGCGGGGCGGCCGGAGGAGCCGGCTTCTTCGGCTCGGGCTTCTTCGGCTCGGGCTTCTTCGCTTCGGGCGCCTTGGGCGGCGGCGGGGCGGGCGCCTCGGCCGTCTTCTTCGGCGGCGCGGCGACGGAGATGCCCTTGCCCTTCCTCTTGCCCTTGGGCTTCTTCGCCTTCGGCTTGGACACCGGACGGGGCTTCTTGACCGGCTCGGGCGCAGGCGGCGGGGGCGCAGGGGCCTCCTTCGGGGCCGCACGGGTCGACTCGGTGGCGGCCGCCACTTCGCCCGCGTCCTTCGCCTCGGCCTTGGCCTTGGCCTCCTCGGCCTTGCGCTGCTTCGCCTCCGCGGCGCGGCTCTGGAGCTTGCCGCCGCGGGCCTCGGTGTGGAGGCCGAGCTGCGGCGCGAGGGTGCGACTCTTCAGCTTCAGGTGGACGTCGATGGGGTCGCCCGACTCCTTGTCCTTGGCGGACAGGGAGAGGATCCCTTCGCTGTCGATGTTGAGCCAGACGTCGACCTTCACCTTGCCGCGGGGGGCGGGCTTGATGCCGCTGAAGACGAACGTGCCCAGCAGCTCGTTCTCGGCCGCGATGTCCGAGTCGCCCTGGTAGATCTTCAGCATGATCGTCTTCTGACGGTCCTTGCTGTTGGTCAGGGTGAGCCGACGGACATGCGGGATGGGGCAGTTCTTCGGGAACAGCGGCAGGAACGACTGGTCGACCTTCGCGATGCCGATGGGCATCGGCAGCACGTCCAGCAGCGTGACCTTCTCGGCCGCGTTCGTGAGGCTGTGCGCCATGATCGCGGCGCCCACGGCGACCGCCTCGTCCGGGTGGACGCCCTTGCAGGGGTCCTTCTGGAAGTAGTTGCGGACGCTGCGCTGCACCAGCGGCATGCGGCTCTGACCGCCCACGAGCAGGATCTCGTCGATGTCCGCCGGGGTCATCTTCGCTTCGTCGAAGATGCGCTCGCAGGTCGTGACTGTACGCTCGACCAGGTCGCCCGTGAGCCCGTCCAGGTTCTCGCGCGTGTAGTTGAGGTCGACGTTCAGGATGCCCTTCGCCCCGCGGGCGATGAACGGCACCTCGAGGCGCGTCTCCTTGGTGGTCGACAGCGTGATCTTCGCCCGCTCGGCCGCCTCGCGGAGGCGCTGCAGGGCGACGCGATCCGAGGAGAGATCGACGCCCGTCTCCTCCATGAACTTCTCGAGGACGTCGCCCATGATGCGGTCGTCGAAGTCGATGCCGCCCAGGAACGTGTCGCCGCCCGTGGCCACCACCTCGAAGACCTTGTCGCGGATCTCGATGATGGAGACGTCGAACGTGCCGCCGCCGAGGTCGTAGACCGCGAGCCGCTGCTGCAGGTTCTTGCCGAGGCCGTAGGCGAGCGCGGCGGCCGTGGGCTCGTTGAGGATCCGCAGGACGTTGAGGTCCGCGATCTTGCCCGCGGCGCGGACGGCCTGACGCTGCTTGTCGTTGAAGTACGCGGGCACCGTGATGACGGCGTTCGTCACCTCGTCCTTGAGGTACTCCTCCGCGACCTGCTTGATCTTCTTGAGGATCTGCGCCGAGATCTCGCGCAGATCGAAGGTCTCGCCCTTCACCTTGATGAGGACTTCGCCCTCCTGGCCCTCGACCATGTTGAAGGTGAAGACCTGGCGAATCTTCTCGACCTGCGCCGAGTGGAAGCTGCGGCCGATGAGCCGCTTCGGAGCGTAGACCGTGTCGTCCGGGTTCAGCGCCGCCTGCTTCTTGGCGTCGTGACCGACGAGCATGCGCCCGCCCTCATCGATCGCGAACAGGGAGGGGATCGTGTAGCTCCCCCCGCGATACATGATGATCTTCGGCTGATTGTCCTCGATGACCGCAGCGCAGCTGTTGGTGGTCCCGAGGTCGATGCCGATGGCGCGTCCCATGGGGTGAGGCGGCTCCGATTCTGCTTTGCGGGCTCAAGATGCGGGCAGCCCGGTGCCCGCGGGTTCCGGGGAGTATCCGTCGCGCCGGACACGGGTGTCAAATGCCCGAGGACGACGGTTCTGCCGTTCCTTCCGGCGGATCCGGGGGGCTCTGAACCACGATGTCCACCTCGTCGATCGCCCGCGAGGTGCAGCTGGCGATCGTGAGGGTCGCGCCCCCCACGGACGTCGAGTCCCCGATCCGGGGGATGCGCCCGAACGAGTGGAGGAGGAACCCGGCGAGGGTCTCGTAGTCGCCCTCTCCTTCGGGGATCCCGAGGGACAGCGACTCGTTGAGGCGGTCGACCTCGATGCGCGCGGACACCCGGAACTCGCGCTCGCCGCGCTGCTGGATGTCGTCCTCGGGCTCGTCGTGCTCGTCCTCGATCTCGCCCACGATCTCCTCGAGGATGTCCTCGACGGTCACCAGGCCCTGGGCTCCGCCGTACTCGTCCACCACCACCGCGAGGCCGCTGCGCTTGAGTCGTCGATCGGTGAGCAGCTCCGCGACCTTCTGGTTCTGGGGCACGTAGTGCACCGGCCTCGCGATGTCGCCCGCGGTGCCGCCGATGGTGTCGAGGAAGAGCACGTCCATGGCCCAGAGCACGCCCACGATGTCGTCGACCCGCTCGGTGAAGACGGGGAGCCGCGAGTAGCCGGACTCCTGGAGCTTGTCCACGGCCTCGGCCAGCCCGTCCTCGCGCTCCACCGCGACCACGTCGATGAGGGGCCGCATGACCTCCTTCGCCGTGACCGCGTTGAAGTCGAAGATCCGGTCGATCATGTCCTTCTCTTCCTCTTCGATCTCCTCGCTCTTCCGCTTCTCCAGCAGCAGCCGCAGCTCTTCGCGGGTCACGCCGCCGCCCTCGGGGCCTCCCCCCGCCAACGCCTCCACCCCGCGTGTGACGATCCGCACCACCGCGATGACGGGGCGCAGGGCGGTGGACAGGATCGTCAGCGGATGTACGACGATCTGGGCGATCCGCGTCGCGTGCATGCGGTAGGCGGACTTGGGGATGAGCTCGCCGAACAGCAGGATGATCGGGAACAGGATCAAGACGACGATCAGCCCGTCGTTGCTGCCCCAGTGCTCCCGGAGCAGGAGCGCCGCCACGGTGGTCGCCGACACGGTCGAGGCGTTCGTCCCGATCAGCGTCGTGGTGAGGATGGCCTCTGGGTCGTCCAGGAACCGCCCCAACCGCCGACCGGTGACGGTGCCCTGCTCCCGCTGCGTGCGGATCGTGACCTTGTCCGCCGACACGAGGGCGATCTCGGACCCACTGAAGAACCCCTCCATGAGGACGCAGAGGAGGATGAAGCCGAACCCGACGCCGAGGCTCATTCGAGGTCCTCCGGCCCGATCGACGCCATGGCGCCGTGGCTGCGGCGGGCGAGCGTCGCGATGCGCCCGGTGCCGGTGCCGCGCCGGGTCACCGTGACGCGGGTCATCTTCGTGCCCTCGATGCCGGCCACGTGGAAGATCCAGTTGATGTCCTTCACCTCGTCGCCCTTGGCGGGCAGGCGACCGAACAGGTGGAAGATGTAGCCGCCGATGGTGGTCCAGGAGTCGCCCATGGGGATCGGCGGTCGCATCCGGCGGTTCCACTCGGCGACCTCGAAGCGCGACGGGACGCTGTAGACGCCCTCCTTGATGCGGTCCACGCCTCCGAGCGAGCCGGGCGAGTCGACCTGGTCTCCAAGGGTCCCGAACAGCTCCTCGAGGATGTCCTGCATGGTGACGATGCCGAGCATCGCCCCGTACTCGTCCATGACCACCGCGAGGTGCAGCCGCTCCCGCTGGAACTCCCGCAGCAGCTCCCCGGCCTTCTTGCTCGGGGGCACGAAGTACGGCGGGTGGAGCGCGTCCAGGAGGCTGCGGGCGTCGAGCTCCGCGTCGCCGTGGCGGAAGCCGAGCAGGTCCTTCGCGAGCAGGATGCCGCGGATGTTGTCGGCCTCTCCCGACCACACGGGGAGCCGGGAGTACCGACCGTCGAGGGACGCGTCCATGAGGGCCTGGAGGTCGTCGTTCAGGTTGACGGACACGACGTCGGACCGCGGGGTCAGGACGCGGCTCACGGGGGTGTCCGAGAGCTCGAACACCCGGTGGATCATGTCCGCCTCCTCGGACTCCAGGGCGCCCTGGGCGTCCGCCAGCTCGACCAGCGCCTTGAACTGGCCCTCGCGCAGCTGCGGCTCGGCGGACTCGTTCGTGTCCCCGAGGGGCAGCAGGACCACGCGGGCGATCTGCTGCAGGAGGACGCGCAGCGGCGTGACGGTCCACGAGAAGATGCGCAGGGGGATCGCGACCGTGGCGGCCCAGGGGACGCTGTTGCGGACGGCGATGACCTTCGGACCGATCTCCCCGAAGAGCAGCAGCAGGGGGGTCATCAAGACGATGTTCACCCACCACAGGTCGCTGCCCGCTTCCCCGGACAGCGCGAAGACCAGCTGGGCGCCCACGGCCGAGATCGTGATGTTGATCAGCTCGTTGCCCAGCAGCAGCGTCGCGAGCAGGCGGCCCGGGTCCGCGAGCAGCCGCGGAATGGTCCGCCGGCTGCGGGATCCCGCCTCGGCGAGCTTGCCCAGCGTGATGCGATCGATGGAGAAGTACGCCGACTCGCTTCCGGAGAAGAACGCCGAGCCGCAGAAGAGCGCGGCGAGCAACAGGAGGTACCCCGTGATCATGGGGACGCCCCCCGGTCCCCGTGCTCGAAGCCCCGGCCGTCCGGGGGGATGGGCCGGCCGTGGGCGTCCACGAGGTCCGCGGGGCCGCGGGGGAGGACGCGGCCGACGGCGGTGAAGCCGGGGAGGAGGCGTGGAGCCGCGACCAGCAGCTCGTAGTCCTCGCCCCCCGCGAGCGCCCAGCGGCGGGCTCGGTCGGGGCCCACGGCGGCGGACAGGGCGGGGGAGACGAGGGGGTCGAGCGCCAGCGTGACGTTCGAGGCCTCCGCGAGGTGGGCCGCGTCCGCGAGCAGGCCGTCCGACACGTCGATCGCGGCGTGCGCCGAGGCGAGCACGGCGAGGAGATCGAGGCGCGGGCGGGGTCGATGCTGGGCTTCCCTCGCGCGCGCGCCGCCCTCGCCCGCCAGGCCTGCGGCCGCCCAGCCGGTCTCGCCGCTCACCTGAAGCACGTCGCCCGGCGCGGCGCCGGCGCGGGTCAGCACCGCGTCGCCTCGCCCCAGGACCGTGACGGCCACGCACGCGGGGCCGCGGGTGGAGGTCGTGTCGCCGCCCACCACGGGGCAGCCGTAGGTGCGCGCGCAGGCCCCGAGCCCGCGCATGACGCCGTCCGCCCAGGCCCCCATCCGGTCGGGCCTCGCGGTGAGGGAGACCACGGCCCCCAGGGGCGCGGCGCGGGAGGCCGCGAGATCGCTGAGGGCCGTCGCCATCGCCTTCCAGCCCACGTCCTCGGGGATCGCGTCGGCGGCGAAGTGCGTGCCCTCCACGACGGCGTCGACGGAGACCGCGACGGCGCCCGGGACGTCGAGCACGGCCACGTCGTCCCCGGGGCCCAGGCGCACGCCGGTGCCCGCGGTCGGCATCGACTCGAGCCACCGTCGTATCGAGGAAAACTCCCCTCCGCCGGCTCCCCCGGCGACGGCTTGATCCGCCTCGGTCAAGGGGTCTCGGTCTCCTCCTTCTCGGGCTCCGGGTCCCCCCCCGCCTCCTCTTGGGCGGGGGCCTCCGGCAGCTCGGCGTCGTCCTTGAAAGTGGGGGTCTCCTCGGCCGCGTCGCCCTCGGGCGGGGGCCACACCTGCACGATGGCGCCCTTCTCGACGGTGAGGGTCAGCAGCTCGTGGCGCATCTCGCCGTCGTCTCCGAACCCGCGGGACCCGGTGACGGCCCGCATGGGGGTCGACAGCGCCAGGCGTCGGCGCAGCTCCCGACGGCCGCTCACGCCCTCGGCGACCAACTGCAGCAGCAGGAACGCAGCGTCGTGGGCCACCGCCTCGAGGATGCTGGGGGGCACGCCGTACTTCGCCTGGTAGGCGTCGGCGAACTCCCGACCGGGGCCTCCGGGGCTGTCCAGGAAGAAGCCGTCCACCAGGACCGTCCCCTCCACGTACTTGCCGCCGCGGTCGATGAGTCCGGGGTGGTTCAGGGCGGCGCCGCCCATGAACACGACCGCCGGGTAGTCCTCCGTGTCGAGGTGCCCGCCGATGTTGATCTCCTCGTACAGGAACCCCGGCGCGACCATCGTGGCCTGCTTGTAGTTGGTGGGCACGAACACGGCTTGGAAGTCCACGCCGGGCACCAGCTCGAGCTGCGGCTCGCCGATCTGCGGCTTGCTCCGGTCGGGCAGGAAGGGCAGGACGAGGTCCGTCTCGCCGGGCGGGCTCTTGACGTAGAAGCTGCCCTTGAGTCGCTGCCCGGCCTTGCGGAAGTCCTTCTCACCCGCGTGGAAGCTCTCCACGGCCACGACCTGCCCGCCGTTCTCCTCGACGCGGTCCCAGAAGCGGGCGACGGCGCGCGCGGCGGGCTCCGTCTCCGGGTAGGCGATGGCGAAACGCTCGAGCCCCATGCGGCCCATGGCGTGCTCGACGAGCTTCTCCGCCTGTTCTTCGGGCGAGCTCCAGGTGTTGAAGACGTTGGCCCGGTCGGCGGCGAGGCCGGCCTGCTGGGTCATCATCACCATCGGCATGCCGAGGTCCTCGGCCAACCCCGCGACGGCCTCCGCTTCGGCCGAGATGAGCGGCCCCACCACGCCCACGACCTTGTGCTCGCTGTGCAGCTGCTGGAGCGCCTGCTTGGCGACCTCGGGGTCGCCCTGCGTGTCCACCGCGACGATCTCCACCGGCTCCCACCCCAGCGTGGCGGCGGCGTCCATGGCGAGGTCCACGCCGCGGCGGGCGAGGTCGCCGGGCGCCGCGAACTTCCCCGATCTGGGCAGCAGCAGGCCGATCTTGCCGACCTCCACGTCCTCGGGCGCGGCCGCGAACTCCTCCGCGCCGGGCACCAGCGCCAGCAGGGACGAGTCGGCGTAGCGGTCCGCGAATCGGCGCCGCGCCTCCTCCGTCTCGTCCGAGGCCAGGAGCTCGCCCGCCCGGTCCAGGACGAGGACCGCCAGCAGCGCCCCCACCCCCGTGCCGCGCTTCGTGGTCTCCGCGGCCGTCAACGCTTCGTCGCTGATCGACCCCGCGTACTTGCGGGCGAGGGCGAGGTCCTCCTTCTCCTCGAACAACTTTCGGTCGACGAGCAGCGCGAGGGAGTCCAGGGCCCGGAAGTCGCTGCCGTCGAAGGCGTGCAGCGCGGCGAGCTCCCGGGCCGCCGCGCGACTCCGGGCGGGGGCGGAGTCGTTCACCGCGACGTTGTGCAGCGACGCGGTCGCGTCCTCCACCCGGCGCTCGCGAGCGAGACACATCGCGATCCCGAAGGACGCCTCCTCCACGGCCGCTCGTCCTCCGGACGTGAGGTAGCCCTGGTAGTGCCCACGGGCCTCGGACCACTGCTCCAGGGTGTAGAGGGCGCGCGCCGCCTCGAGCCGGGCGTCCGCGACGAAGTCGCCGTCGGGGTACGTCTGGAGGTAGTCCTCGACCCTCATCAGGACCTTGGCGGCGGGCTCGGACTCGACGGCCGCCCTCACCCGCTTCCACGCGCGCTCCTCGGGCTTCGAGGCGCCCAGCGTGACGGCGGGGATCAGCAGGAGGACGGCGAGCAGCCACGAGATGCGCTTCAAGAGGCCTTCTCCTGGGCGTCTTCTCCGCGGTCGCGGGCGAGCAGGGCTTCGTAGGCCTCCCGCAGGGGGGACGGCGCCATCTGCAGCTCGGCCTCGAGCGCCTGGAGCCGCCGCCGCTGGTCGTCGCTCACGGAGGTGGGGACGTCCAGGCGGAGCTTCACGAACTGATCGCCCTTGCGGCTGCGGGACTTGAGCATCGGGAGCCCCCGCGCCTTGAGGGTGAGGACGGTCCCGGGCGCCTTGCCCGCGGGCAGTCGGATCACGGCCTCGCCGCCCAGGGTCGGCACGGCGATCTCGCCTCCGCAGACGAGCTCGGTGTACGTCACCGGCACGTCGCAGAAGACGTTCGCGCCCTGGCGCTTGAAGAAGGCGTGCTCGGCCACGTTCACGACCACGTAGAGGTCCCCCGACCCGGCGCTCCCCGAGGCTCCCTTGCCCGCGACCTTGAGCTTCTGGCCCGTGTCCACGCCCGGCGGGACCTTGACCCGCAGCCGCTCTTCGAGCGTCCCTCCGCCCGCCCCTCGCCGGGTGAACGTGACCTCGCGATCGACGCCCGTGAGGACCTCTTCGAGGCTGATCGTGACGGTGTAGCGGAGATCCCGAGGGTCGCGGCGGCCCTTCCGTCGGCGGCCCCCGAACAGGTCGCGGAAGGCCTGCCCGAGCACCTCGCCCAGATCGACCTCGTCCGCGGCGCCGAAGGGGCCCTGGTCGCGGCCGTCGCTGAAGACGCGCCCGAACCGGTCGTACTGCACCCGCTTGATCGGGTCCGACAGCACCTTGTAGGCGTACGTGACCTCCTTGAATCGACGCTCCGCCTCCTTGTCGCCGGGGTTCCGGTCCGGATGGAAGCGCAAGGCCTGCTTGCGGTAGGCCTTCTTCAGCTCGTCGTCGCTCGCGCTGCGAGGCACGGCCAGCAGGTCGTACAGGTCGGGTTGCAACAGGACTCCGGTTTACCTGAAAGGACGGACCGGTCGGGGCGCGAGTCCGGTACACCCCGAGTTCTACCAAGATCTGGAGCAAGCGCCCCAAGCGCGCGCAACGGAGCGAAGCGAAGTGGAGGTCAGAGGTACTGCGGGGCCCCCGGCGAGGAATTCGCGGATGCGAAGCGAGCGGATTCCTCGTTGGGGTGCACTAGAAGGTTTCCTCGGCGAAGTCCTCGTCGTCGTACATCTCTTCGGCGAGCTCGTCGGCGCCCTCCATGGCCCCGGAGTACAGCGCGTCGGCGATGGCCTGGGCGGACTCGGCGAGCTCCTGGTGGGCGGCCCGGATGTCCTCCGCGCGCTCGCCCTTGAGAGCCTCCTGGGCCTTGCCCACGGCCTCGCGGATGGCCATGAGGTCCTCGAAGGGGATGGCGTCGCCGAACTCGTCGAGGCTGCGCTGGGTCGTGTACAGCAGCCCGTCGAGGTCGTTCTTCGCCTCGGCCAGCTCCTTGCGGTCGGCGTCGTCGTCCCGGTACTGCTCGGCCTCGGCGATGATGCGCTCGATCTGCTCGTCGCTGAGTCCGGAGCCGGATCGGACCTCCACGCTCTGCTTGCGGCCGGTGCCGAGGTCCTTGGCCTCCACGTTGAGGATGCCGTTGGCGTCGAGCTGGAAGATCACCTCGATCTGCGGCAGGCCTCGAGGCGCGGGGGGGAGGCCCGTGAGCTCGAACTTCGCGAGGGTCTTGTTGTCTTCGATCATCTCGCGCTCGCCCTGGGCGACGTGCACCTCGACCATGGGCTGGTTGTCGAGGGAGGTCGTGAAGATCTCGTTCTTCTTGCACGGGATCGTCGTGTTCCGGGGGATCAGGACCTCCATGATCCCGCCCGCGGTGCGCACGCCGAGGCTCAGGGGCGTGACGTCCAGCAGGAGGATGTCGGTGGTCTCGCCCGAGAGGACCGAGCCCTGGGCCGCGGCGCCGACGGCCACCACCTCGTCCGGGTTGATGCTGGTGTTCGGCGGGCGCCCGAAGATCGCCTCGACCTCCTCGCGCACCTTCGGCATGCGGGTCATCCCGCCGACCAGTAGCACCTCGTCGAGGTCGCCCGCGGCGAGGCCGGCGTCTTCGATGGCGCGCTCGCAGGGCTCGCGCAGGCGTCGGAGCAGGTCCTCGACCAGCGTCTCGTACTGGCCCCGGGTGAGCTCGCACTGCAGGTGTCGCGGACCCTGATCGTCCACGGTGATGAACGGCAGGTTGATGGTGGTCTCGAGCACCGAGGAGAGCTCGTGCTTCGCCTTCTCGGCCGCCTCCTTGAGGCGCTGGAGGGCCATCGTGTCTTCGCGCAGATCGATGCCCGTCTCGCCCTGGAAGTGGTCGAGGCAGTGGTCGATGATCCGGGCGTCGAAGTCCTCGCCGCCGAGGAACGTGTCGCCGGACGTCGACTTCACCTCGAACACGCCGTCGGCCAGCTCGAGGACCGAGATGTCGAAGGTGCCGCCGCCGAGGTCGAACACGGCGATGGTGCCGTCCTGGCCGCCCTCCATGCCGTAGGCCAGGGCCGCCGCCGTGGGCTCGTTGATGATCCGAAGGACCTCGAGTCCGGCGATGCGCCCGGCGTCCTTCGTGGCCTGCCGCTGGGAGTCGTTGAAGTAGGCGGGCACGGTGATCACCGCGCGCCCCACCTCGCCGCCGATGTAGTCCTCCGCGGTCTTCTTGATCTGCTCCAGCACGAACGCGCTGACCTGCGGCGGCGACAGCTGGTCGTCGCCGATCCCGACCCACGCGTCCCCGCCTTCACCTTCGACGATCGCGAACGGGGAAGACTCCCGGGCCCGGGCGACCTCCTCGTCCTCGTAGCGGCGGCCGATGAGCCGCTTGATGGCGTACAGGGTGCTCTCGGGGTTCGTCACGGCCTGACGCTTCGCGATCTGACCCACCAGCCGGTCGCCCTCTTCCGTGATCGCGACCACCGACGGGGTGGTCCGGCTGCCCTCCGCGTTGGGGATGACGACCGGGTCGCCGCCCTCCACGATCGCGACGCAGGAGTTCGTCGTCCCCAGGTCGATCCCGATGATCTTGCCCGCCATGTGTCCTCCGACCCGCCGCTAGCGGGCGCATTCACGCTGCCCTCAGGGGGCAGGAATCGAGTCTTCGTTGTTGCCCGGGGTCGCGTCCTTGGATGGCGCGTCCTCGGTTGCTTCGTCCGACCCGTCGGGATCTTCATCCCCGTCCTCGGGTTCGCTCGCGTCGGGTGCGGGCTCGGCGCCTTCGTCGGCCTCCTCGCCCTCGTCCTCTTCGTCGGCCTCGTCGGCCTCCGATGCTTCGTCTTCTCCGCCCTCGTCGGCCTCGTCGGCCTCCTCACCCGCGTCCTGTCCCTCGGCCTCGGCGTCGGCCTCGCTGGAGGCCTCTTCGGCGTCCGCGGCCGCGTCGGCCTCTTCGGCCTCCGCCTCGGGGGCGTCCTCGGCCTCCTCGACGTCCTCGACGGCGTCGGCAGGGGCGGTGGCCTCCGCGTCCTCGGCCGGGCTCTCCTCCGGGGGCGGCTCGGCGCCCTCGACCCCGCGGCTCACGACGACCATGGCCGCGCGCAGCAACCGGCCGTGGAGCGTGAACCCGGCCTGCATCTCGTTGACGATCGCCCCCAGGGGGACGTCGTCCGAGAAGGTCTGGCCGACCGCTTCGTGGTGCACGGGATCGAACTTCGCCCCCACGCCGCCGTCCACTCGGACCACGCCGTTCTGGGCGAGCGCCGACCCGAACTGGTGGAGCGTCATGGACACGCCCTGCCCCAGCGGACCGTCCTTCTCCACGCCCGCGTGCTCGAGGGCCCGCTCGAGGTTGTCGAAGACCCCGAGGAACTCCTTGAGCACCTTCTCGGCGGCGTACTTCTTGTGGTCCTCGCGATCGCGCTCGGCTCGCTTGCGGTACGTCTCGAACTCGCGAGAGATCGCCGCGCCCCGGCGGTTCGCCGCGACGAGCTGGGCGTTCATCCCGTTGATGCGATCCCGCGACGCCCGAAGCTCGATGTCCCGCTCCTCGAGGATGCGACCCAGCTCGGCCACGCGGGCGCGCAGGGCGTCGTCGATGCTCGGGCCGGGGAGGGCCGTCTTCTTCTTCTTCTTCTTCTTCTTCTTCGACTTCCTCTTCTTCTCCGACGTGCCCACGGGGCGGCCGATGTCGAGCTGCACCTCGTCCGTGCCGTCGTCGAGGGCGAAGACCTCCTCCTCGGGCGGGGCCGGGTCCTTGGCCTTCTTCTTCTTCTTCTTCTTCTTCGACTTCTTCAAGGACTTCGCCTTCTTGGGCGGGGGCTCGGAGTCCTCCTCCTCTTCGATGACGATGGACTCTTCGTCGCCGAAGTCGGGGAAGGCGAGGTCCGGGTCTTCGTCCGAGAGCGCGTTCTCTCCGAACGACTCCGCGATGAAGCGCCGAATGTCGTCGTCCTCGACCGAGTCCTCCTCGTCGCCGTCGTCTTCGTCGTCGTCTTCGTCGTCTTCGTCCAGGGCGGCCATGAGGTCGGCGTCGAGGCTGTCGAAGGAGTCGTCCGAGGTCTCGAGCGTGCCGGTCAGGGACGGGAGGTCGATCTCCGAGTCCTCTTCGTCGATGACGTAGTGGATCGACTGTTCGTCCAGAAAGGAGTCGTCGAGCTCGACGTCGATGTCCACCCCGAGCTCCGCCGGGGGCGCGGCGGGGGCGTCCGGCTCCGCGGGCAACGGCATCGGCTTGCTCGCTTCGCGCGCCGTGCGCACGCTGCCCATCGCCTCGGCGAACAGCTTCTCGAGGGCGTCTTCCGTGCTCTCCGCCTTCGCGGGCCCCTTCGCGTGCGAGCCGCGGGAGGAGGGTGTAGAGCGTTTTCGGTCGCGTGGGGCCAAGCGCTGAAATTCCTCAGGGCGTCGAAGCCCCTTCGTCCTGAGCCGGCGGGGGACGATGCGTCGTACGCCCACATGCCCGGATTGGGCAAGTTACCCGGCGCGTCACGGGGGATCAAGCCGGCGCAGGAGCCGTTCCGCGAGGTGGTCGGCCACCAAGAAGCCCGCGTCCGTGAGGCGGACGTGGTGCGGGCTCACGCGGACCCGCGCGCCGCCGCGGGGATCGGAGCCGCCCGCCCAGGTCGGATCGGCCCCGGGATCGACCCCGAACTCCCGCAAGAAGCGGTCGCGGTCGAGCCCCTCGACGGTCCGCAGCCCCACGAGCACCGCCTCGGCCAGGCGCTCCTCCGCGGTCAGCTCCTCCCGGCCCGCTTCGGGCAGCCGCCCGGCGTCGACGGCGCGCGCCCAGCGCCGCGGCGACTTGAGGTTCCACCAGCGCAGCCTCCTCGCCGGGGCGAAGCCGTGGGCGCCCGCCCCCAGGCCGAAGTAGGGCGCCGAGCGCCAGTGCTTCGAGTTGTGACGCGATCGGCGGCCCGCCCGGGCGAAGTTCGAGACCTCGTAGCGCTCGATCCCGGCGCCCCGGGTCGCGTCCACGGCGGCTCGATACATCGCGGCCTGGTCGTCCTCCGAGGGGAGGACCAGGGCACCCTTCCGCCGTCGCCGGTCGAACCCGGTGCCCGGCTCCACGGTGAGGTTGTAGAGCGACAGGTGGGCGGGACCTCGCGCGATCGCCCGACGGAGGTCCGCGTCGAAGTCTTCAGGGGTCTGTCGGGGCAACCCGAACATCAGATCGATGTTGACGTTGCGTGCGCCCACCGCCTCGAGGTCGTCCAGCGTGGCGACGGCGTCGGCCACGTCGTGGGCGCGCCCCAGCTCCCGGAGCAGCCGCGGCTCGAACGTCTGCACCCCCACCGTGAACCGGTTCACCCCCGCCGCGACGAACCCCGCCAACCGGTCGCGGTCGGCCGATCCGGGATCGACCTCCAAGGTGATCTCGGAGTCCGGGTCGAGCCTCGTCCGCGCGGCGATCGCCTCGAGCAGGCCGCCGACCTGCGCGGGGCCGAGCAGGGACGGGGTCCCCCCGCCGAAGTACACCGAGTCGACCTCCGGGCGGCGACCGTCGAGGCGGAGGTCCAGCTCCCGGGGCAGCGTCGCGACGTACTCGGGGATGAGGTCGTCGATCCCCGCGAACACGTTGAAGCTGCAATACGGGCAGTGGACGCGACAGAAGGGGAGGTGCAGGTAGACGCCTGCTCGGGGTCGGTGCGCCGGCACCCGCGCATCGTGCCTCGGGGAGCCCTACCCTGTCTTCGTGCGGTGTTCGTGGGAACGGCCTGGGCTCTTCGCGGGTCTCATCACGGGATGAGACGCTTCTTCGGCATGGCGATCCTCTGGGTCGTCTCCCTGGGCCTCGTCGGCTGCACCGGGCTGCGCGCCGCGAAGCAGGACCTGTCCTGGCTACGGGGGCGGTCCGTCCTCGTGGTCGCCGAGGACGCGGGGGCGGCGTCCGTGGCGATCGAGCGACGCACCGAGCGCGCGCTGGCGCTGGCCCCCGTGCGCGTGCACCCCACGTCGGCCGACGGCGAGCTCGCGGCGATCCTGGCCGACGGCGCCTCCCGCCTCGACACGGCCCGGGGCGCCGCCGAGGAGCGTCGGATCCCGTGGCTGCTGGTGCGGAGCGACGGCGCCGCGCGGATCGAGAACGCCCGCGGCGGGGCCGTGCGTTGGAAGACGAAGCTCGCGGGACAGGACCTCGACCGTGTCCTCGCCGGTCGCCTCGCCCGGGCCGTCGCGGGCAAGGAGCAGCTCCTGGATCCGGGCTCTGTCCGGCTCGCCGACTCGGGGGACCTCGAGGCGCTGAGGGCCCTCGCGGTGGCCGGGGATTGGCCCGCTCATCGCGCGCGGCTGGACGCGTTGCAGGAGGCGTTCCCCGCGGACCCCGCGGTGCGGGTGCACGACGTCTTCTTCGGGCGGGGCCTGCAGTCCGACGCGGCCGCGTTCTCCGTGACCCGCGAGATGAACCCCGACGGCGAGTCCGAGCTGCTCGCGCTGGCCCTCGCGGCGCGGGGGGCCGGGAACACGTCGGTGACCTTGGTGGCGTACGAGGCCCTGGTCTCGCTCCATCCCGATCGTCGCGGCTACCGGGTGGGGCTCGCGGACGCGCGCATGGCCGTCCACGGCGCCGAGGAGGCGGTCGCCGCCTGCCGAGGAGGGTTCGAGGGCGAGTTCGAGGACCCCGCCCGGGGCACCGCGCCTCACGACGCGCCGGACGCGCTGCCGTACGCCGATCTTCGGTTCCACCTCGGCTGGTACCTGGCCCAGACGGGGGCCTTCGAGCCCGCGACCCTCGCCTACGAGCGCGCGGGGATCATCTACGAGGCCATGGGCCGCCCGCGCGAACAGGGCGACTCGCTCAACAACGCCGGGGTCTCGCTCGTGGAGGCCGCCCGCCCCGCCCTGGCGGTGACGATCTTCCGTCGCGCGCTCAAGGTCCGACGGGCGCTGGGCTCGGCCCGCCAGGTCGCGACCACCCGCTACAACCTCGGGCGCGCCCTCGCCGACGCCGGGCGCTCGGTGGACGCCTTGGCGGCGTACGAGGCTGCAGCCGAGGAGTACGAGGCCGCGGGCCGCCCCCGAGACGCCCTCGAGACCCGGGTGGAGACCCTCGCGCTGCACGCCCTGCAGGGCCGCCGGTCGGATCTCGAGGACGCGGCGTCGGCGCTCCTCGACGCGATCTCGGACGAGGCCGGGCGCCCGATCCCCGCGGACGTCTGGTACGAGCTGGGCGCGGGCCGGATGGCGTTCGCCGACCACACCGGCGCCGTCGAGGCCTTCGCCGCCGCCGTCGCGGGGTACAAGGAGGCGGGCCGGCTGCTGGAGACGGCGCAGTCGATGTACTCGATGGCCACCCCCCACGTCGCCCTCTACCAGTTCCCCGAGGCGCACGAGGACCTCCTGGGCGCGCTGCGGCTCGCGGTCTCCCTGAGCGACGCCCAGTCGATCGTCGCGATCCGTCGTCAGCTCGGCCAGGTGCGGGAGCTCATCCGCATGCGCGACGGCACCCCGCCCGCCATCCCGCCGGACTTGGAAGCCTGGGTGACGCCGTGAGCCGGGTAGAGGTGGAGCCCGGGTTCGAGCGGGAGGCCCGTGGCGTATCCTCGAAGTCCATGCGCCTCGACCTCATCGGCCGGAAGGACCTGCCCCTCGCGTTCGGACGGTGGCGGCTGACGGATCTGCTCGGCGAGGGCGGGATGGCGCGCGTCTTCCGCGGCGAGCTCCAGGGCGGGGCCGGGTTCCGCAAGCCCGCGGCCGTGAAGGTCGTGCTGCCGGGGATCGGCGACAAGGCCGCCCAGCTGCGCCGCCAGCTGCTCCAGGAGGCCCGCGTCGGGGCGCTGCTCAACCACCCCAACATCGTCCAGACGTTCGACTGCGGCGAGCTCGAGGGCTACCCCTTCATCGCCATGGAGCTGGTCGAGGGGGTGGGTCTCCAGGAGCTCGTCCAGGCTCAGGGACGCCTCCCGCCGGGGGTGGCCCTGGACATCGCCGCGCAGGTCGCGTCGGGGCTCCACCACGCCCACACCGCCGTGCACGAGGGCCGCGAGCTGCGGGTCATCCACCGGGACGTCAAGCCCTCCAACATCCTCATCCGGGCCGACGGGGTGGCCAAGGTCGTCGACTTCGGGATCGCCAAGGCGTCCGTGGACGACGCCCTGAGCACGAGCACGGGGATGACCAAGGGCACGCCCGCCTACATGTCGCCCGAGCAGCTCGGGGCCGAGGAGCTCGACGCCCGCTCGGACCTCTTCGCGCTGGGCGCCGTCCTCTACTACCTGCTGTGGGGCCGCACGCTGTTCAGCGGGCAGTCGATCACCGAGGTCATGCTCCGCATCATCCAGGTCGACGAGACGCTGGAGGCGCGGGGCGTCTTCGCAGAGGCCGAGACGTTGGCCCCCGGCCTGGGGGACCTGCTCGCGCAGCTGCTCGTGAAGGACAAGGAGCGGCGGTTCCCCAACTCCGGCGTGGCCGCCAAGGCGCTGTCGGAGCTGCGAGGGCGCCTCCCCGAGCACCCCACCACGTCGGGCCTGATCACCGAGTACCTGGACGCGCGCGCGGCGGGCGCGGTGTTCGGAGCCGCGTCGGACTCCCCGGGCGACGCGAAGCGCATCGAGGCCGAGCGCCTGGGCGAGTCGGACCTGACGTCGGGCTTCCGTCGCCAGGTGGAGGCCGCCCGCGAGGGGGGCGTGGAGTGGATCGAGTCCACGGCGCCGGACGGAGAGGGGCCCGGGGAGACGCGCCTCGTCCCGTCCATGGTCACCGAGCGGCCCGTCGCGCCCGAGCCCGAGACCCCGCGGGGCGGCCTCGCGGACCTGTCGCTGCCGGAGGTGCCGAGCGGGGGCTGGGCGCGGGGGCAGCCCCAGGAGGGCGTCGGCGCGACCCGGGACATGCCGAGCCGCAAGACGCGTCGGGGGAAGCGCAAGCAGCGAGACGAGGAGCTGGAGTGGGAGCGGAGGCGCCGGAGGTCGCGCAGGCGGCTGATGATGGGCTCCTTCATGCTCGCCGTGGTCGCCGTCGGCTTCGCGTCGTGGGTGGCCCTGAACCAGGACGCAGGGACGACCGTCGCGGAGGCGCCGGCCTCGTCCCCCGACCCGTCCGCGGGCGACGCGGTGGCCGCGCTGGGCGACGAGATGGGCGGCGCTCCTCCGCGGGACCTCGTGGTGAGTCGGCCGGCCCCGGCGAAGCCCGCGCCGCCCCCGGAGGCGAAGGAAGAGGTCGACGACGACCCCGAGGCCGACGGCGTGGTGGACGCCGCCGCGGACGTCGAGAGGGGCTCCGCCGAGGGGGCGGGCGGGGCGCCGGCGACGGCGGCGCGGCGCGAGGCGCTGCTGGCCACGATCGACGCGGGCGACGAGGACGCCGAGCTCTTCGAGGAGGACGGGGACGCCGTCGCGGCCGTCGAAGCCGAGGAGGTCGCGCCCGAGGCGGAGCCCCCGGCGGCGAAGAAGAAGGGCGCCGAGGAGGGCGCCGCGAAGACCGTCCGGGAGCCCGCCGGGTCGCCCCTGCGCATGCGGCACCGCCCCTTCACGATGGCCACGGTGGGCACGTCGAAGACCCTGCAGGTGTACGTCGCGGGCCCCGAGGACGCCGAGGTCGTCGTGCACTGGGGGCCGAAGGGCGCGGCCGACCGGAAGCTCGTCCTGACGCGAGTGGGCACCGGGGTCTGGGAGGGGCTGCTCCCGATCACCGCCGAGCTGCGCGACGCGGGCGGCCTCGTCTACTGGGTCGTCGTCACCCACGCGGAGACGACGCCGCGGCGGCTCCAGTCGGGCTCCGCCGACGGCCCCCACGAGGTCACCGTCTATTGATCAGCGCGGGGGGAAGACCCGGGGCGTGGTCCCGATCGCGCCGCCGAGCGTGATCCGGAACGGCACGAAGGTCACGTACGTGTCCGAGATGACGACGTGCGGCTCGACGGAGAGCACCAGCCGCCCGTGCCGGTCGGTTCGCTGCGTGCCGACGAAGCGGAGGCCGAGGCTCGGGTAGGCGCCGTCGGCCTCGGGGGACACGCCGACCCCGAACATCACGTCGAACGTGGACGGCTGGCGGGGGCCGAAGCGGCCGCCGACGTAGAACATCACCCGATTCTCGAAGAATATCGGGGTGTCGGTGAAGAGCAGGACGTTGGCCGCGCTGAACTCGTAGCCCACCCCCCACGCGAGGGGGCCGAACGCGAACCTCGCCAGCACGCCGCCCCCGAGCGCGACGCCCGGCGAGGACGAGCCGTCGACGGACGTCCCGGCGCGTCCGAACCAGCCCGTGGGGGCCGGGAAGGCCCCGAGGATGCTCACGCTGAAGTCCGGGATCCGCAGACCCGGGGCCTCCGTGCGGCGCACCGCGGCCAAGGCGACGGTGTCGCCCTCCTTGCGCGGCTCCCACGTGCCCGTGTGCCCGAGCAGCTCGAGGCACGGCTCGTTCGCGACGATCGCCTTGCCGCGGCTCCCCGGCGTGGTGCAGCGCCCGAGCCGCAGGCGCCACACGTCGCCGTCCTCGTCCACCCAGCGCGCGTCGTGCGCGGCGAGCCCCGAGAGGGCCTTCCCGGCGTTCCCCTCCGGCCCGTTCAGTCCCCAGACCTTGTCGGGCCTGCCCGCCGCGTCGGCGATCTCTGCATACAGCTCGCGGAACGCGTCGGCGAACCAGGACGGCGTGTCCGCTCCGCGTCGTCCCCACACCCGCACCCGGACCCACTGCAGGCGCCCGCGCTCGGCGACCCAGCTGCGGTTCGCTTCGGCTCGGCTGCCCGCCAGGGGGAAGCGCGCCTTGTGCGTGCGGGTGATGCCGACCCCGGCGACCATCTCTCGGTCGTTGCGCCGCTCCAGGGCGGCCCGGTCCGGCGCGAGGACCGACGAGAAGGCGATGCGGACGGCCGGGTCTCGACCACCCCCGGCGGGGACGGCGGGCCCGGCGGAGGCGACGATCGCCGCCTCGACCTCCTTCAGGAGCTTCGCGGCCTCCAGGTCCAAGGCGGCGTCGCGGCCGCCGTGCAGCTCCTGGTAGGCGAGCAGGATCGAGCGCGCGCGCGCCGACTCGCCCACGCAGAGCAGCGCGCGCCCCTTGACCACGAACGCGTCGGAGGCCCTCGGATCGAGCCGCAGGGCGGCGTCCGCGAGGTTCACGGCCTCGGCGCAGTCGTCGCGATCCAGAGACCGACGCGCTCGGTTGAGCGCCTCGGTCGCGTCCATCCGCGGGCCGGTCTCCGGCTCGTCCTCCACCTCGTCTTCGGGGTCGGGCGTGTCGGGCGGGTCCTCGACCGCGGGGGCGGATCCCCCGGGATCGGCCGCGTCCAGCTCCGCGCGCAGCTCGTCCAGCTGGCGGGCCTCGCCCTCGTCCAACTCGAACCGGGCGTACTGGTCCGCCGCCTTGCGCGACAGCGCGTAGTCGCCGACCCGCAGGTGGGCGATCGCCTTGTAGTAGTGCACGCGACGGAGGTCCGGCTGCAGGTTCAACGCCGTCTCGAACTCGATGAGCGCCTCGGCGTAGGCCTCCGCCTGGAGCATCGAGACCCCGCGGAAGAAAGCCTCCTCGGCCGCTTCGTCCACGACCACGTCCTCCGCCGACGCGACCGACGGAGCCGTCATCGCGAGGGTCAGCAGGAGGATACGGGCGAGCGTCACGGGGGCCCCTCGGTCACGTACGCCCGGTCGGGGGCGCGCCCAAGGATACGCCGAGCTGCCTCGACGAGGGCCGCGCGCGGATCGATCCCGGCGTCGGCCCCGACGATCTCGAGGTACCGCTCGACGGTCTGCGCGATCCGCCGGCCCAGGTCGTTGTAGGCGACGGCGCGGTCGATCTCCGCGTCCGTCGGCCCCGCCCCGAGGCGCGCGAGCACCGCGTCGAGGGACGCTGCCGTCGCGGCCGCGAGCCGGCTCTCCGTCCGGGCGAGCACCACGAACCGGTTGCTCCTCACCGGGTACCCCAGGCAGGAGTAGATGAGGCCGTCGCGGTCGCGGGCCGCCGCGAGGATCGGTCCGAGCGGGTCGCTGGTCAGGGCGGCGAGCAGGTCCGTCCCCAGGTCCCATCGGTCGTTGTTCCAGCTGCGAGCGACCGTCGTCCTCGTCGGCGAAGGCGGGGCGAAGGGGACGTCCCGGGTGGACGCTCCGCCCCAGTCGATGCGCGCGGCGAACGCCTCCACGTCCCTCGGTTCCAGGGCGTCGAACCTCGCTCGATCCGCGGCGAGGGACTCGGCGCCCCGGCCGACGACTTCGGCGTGGGCGAGGCGGCTGCCCCGACGACGAGTCTCGTCCTCCCGAGCGATGTCGGCGTCCTTCACGGCCTGCAGGGCCTCGGGGTCCACGGGCTCCGCGGCGAGGGCGCGCGCGGACTCCAAGGCGGCGCCTTCGGCGGCGCAGGAGATCAGGATCAGCCCCGCGTCCCGGCCCGCCCAGGCCCTCGCCCAGCCGCCTGCCCCGCCGCGGTTCAGGCGACGGGTGAGGAGCTCCGCCCAGGCGCGTGCGCCCACGGCGTCGGGGGCCCCCGCCGCGGGCGCGGGCAGCGTCGCCTGAGCGCCCCGCTCGCGCGTCGCGGCCGCCGGGGGGAGCGACCTCGGGGACGCCGCGCCCGGCAATCGCAGATCGACGGCCGTCGCGATCCCGTGGACGGTGGCTGCGTCCACGGCTCCGTGCACGACCACGGCGAGCCCCGACGTTGTGTGCGCGGCGCTCCGAAAGGCCTCGAGGTCCTGGGCTTCGAGGGCGCGAACGACGTCGGCGTCGCCGGCGACGTTGCGGGAATAGGGGTGACCGCGGCCGAACGCGCCGCGCCTTCGAGCCGCCTCGCGTCCCCCGAGATCGCGCCTGGAGGCGGAGCTCAGCTCGGCGGCCACCACCGCGCGCTCGACGGCCACCGCCTCGGGATCGATCGCGCCGGTGAGCCCCGCCGCGCCCGCCTGCACGACCGTCGCCAAGTCCTCGGCCCGGCACCACGCTTCGAGCGTGCATGCGTCCAGGGTGGTCTCGCCCCGGAAGGCCGCGCCCGTGGGACCCAGCGCCGGCGTGCGGTTGGCGGCCCGGACGAGGAGGTGCTCGGTGAGGTGGGCGACCCCGGGCAGGCGGGCGGGCTCGTCGGCGGCCCCGGCCGCGATCGCGAAGGACACGGAGACCGCCGCGGCCTCGGGATCGGGGGCCACGATCAAGCGGGCCCCGCCCGGCAGGACGAAGCGGTGGAGGGGGGCGGTCAAAACGGGCGCGGCGAGGCCGCGGAGGTCACTTCCGGACTTCGAGGCACTCGTTGATGGTCACGACCTCGTACCAGCCGAGCTCGTCCACCCAGTACTCGCCCTCGAAGGGCCAGAAGCGGTACCCCTCGGGCACCACGGGATCGAGCTTGCGGGCGGCGATCTTCTCCAGGAGGCGGCCCTGGTAGGCGGCGTCGTAGAGGTACTGCTGCGCGGTGAGCATCTCGACCTTGTACAGCTCGGCGTTGCCGAGGTGGCCGCGGAGCGTGCCGACCATCGTCTCGAGCTTGCCCAGGATCTCGGTGCCCTTCTCGTCGGTGGCGCGCTTGCGGCCCTTCTTCAGGGCCTTCTCGAGGTCCTTGCGCAGCGCCGACTTCTCCCAGCCCGTCTTGAGCCGGTCGATGGCCGCGAGCTCCGCGTCGACGCCCTTGATGTAGTCGCCCACGCGCAGGAGGTTCTCGTCGTTCTCGAAGAACTGCTTCACCGGGATGGGCACCGCGACGCCCGACTCCTCGCGCGCCGTCTTCCACGCGTACAGCGCCTTGAAGAGCTTCGTCGGGTTCTTCTTCGCCTCGGCGATGGCCTTGTCCATGTCGTCCGCCATGGGGCCGTGCGTCTCGGTGAAGTCGACGAGCATGTCCTGGCCGTCGATGTACTTGCACAGGTAGTAGAAGAGCAGGATGCGCAGGAGCGTGGCGTCCGGGTGATACACGTCCTTGAAGAAGGGGGAGTCCACCGTCTGCAGGTGGGACAGGGCCCCGGAGAGGCGACCGAGTCGGAAGTAGGACCACGCCGCCTCGTAGAGCGACTCGAACCACTGCGGCGACCCGCGGGGGATGCGCTCGAAGTGCTCGATGGCGCGCTCGAAGTTGCCCAGCGCGTAGTAGGTACGCGCGATGTTGACGTTCGCCAGCTCCCAGGCGTTGTCGTCCGGATCGTCCCGGTCGGCGGCGTTCACGGCGGCCGCGAGCGGCGCGATGGCGAGCGGGCCCTTGCCCTGGGCGACCTTCGTGATGCCCTCGAGCATCCGGGCGCGGGCGTAGTGCGACGTGCCCTTCGGCACCAGCGACAGGTAGGCGACCGCGGCCGAGTAGTCGGCGTTGCGGTAGTGGTACTCGCCCACCCAGTACATCGCCGAGCTGCGGTACGACTCGGACACGCGGGACGTGTTCAGCGTGGACAGCCCGGGGGCGATCATCCAGCCCGCCTCGTAGCGGCCGGCGAGGCGCACGGCCTTCTCCACGCCCTTGCCGAGCAGCTCGTGGTCGCCGTCCACCAGGTCGAAGTACCGGCTGTACTCCGCCATGGCCGAGTACGGCAGCCCCATCTGCTCGAGGCAGAAGGCGAGGTGGTAGCTGACCTCGGGGTGGTAGTAGGCCTGCTCCTCGTCCGCCAGCACCTTGTAGAGGCTGAGGCTCGCGAGCGCCCACTCCTTCTTCTTGACGTTCTTGAGCGCGCGCTTGAGGCGACGATCGCGCTTCGGGGGCTCCGGGGGGGCCTCCTCCTCCACGCCCTCTTCGCCGCCTTCGGCCTCGCCGTCGGCCTTCTCGTCCTTCCCTTGGGCGGCCGCGCCGGCCGGGACCACCAGGGCCACGGTCAGCAGGAGCGCGAGGGTCTGGATGCGGAGCAGCGACATCGTCACTTCCCGACGGTCGGGTAGAAGGCCACGCCGATGCCGAACTGGAAGTTGTTCCGCGCCGTGAACTTGCCGGTGTAGGTGCGCGTCTCCAGCGAGATGTGGTCCTTCAGCTCGATCTTCAGGGCCGCCTTGGGGGTCAGGAAAATCTTCGCGCCGACGCCGAGGCTCGGTCCCGCGAGCGCCCGGAAGCCGGCGTCCGCCTCGAGGCGCTGGGCGAAGTACCCGTGGCCCCCCAGGGTGAAGTAGATGTCGAAGTGCGCGACGCGGCGGCCGCCCCACGCGAACTTGCCGTAGATCGGGGACCACACCACGTTCATGTAGCCGCCGGCCAGCTGGCGCGCGGCGTCGGTGCCGAGGCCCGTCAGGGACGTCTCGCCCGCGAGGAAGGTGACGTCCTGCCAGTGGCCGTTGCCCCAGCCGTAGCCGCCCTGGATCGCGAGCTCGATCCCGAGCTGCTCGAGCGGGTTGAACGTGACGTTCAGGCCCGCCATCACGCCGCCGACGTACGCGTTCCAGGGCTGCGTCGTGATGATGAACCCGACCTCGTGGTGCCCCTTCTTGACGTACAGCATCTTCTGCACGACGCGCACGTCGTCGTTCTGGAGGACGCCGATCTCTTCGACCTTCACGTCCTTGGTTTCGTCCTTCGACTTGGACGTCTTCCGCTTCGCCGCCTCCGCCGACACCGGGAACAGCAGGCCGAGGGCCAGCAGGAACAGCAGAGATCGCAACAGGTGCTTCATCATGAGTCCGAGAAGAAGGGCGGGGGAGCCGCCTTAGAAGGGCAGCTCACGGCCGACGTTCTGGAAACGATCGAAGGCCGGGAAGTAGAAGATGTCTACTGCGTCGTTGAAGTTGGGCACGGCCTCGCCCGTGAAGGCGATGGCGCGGTCGTTGGGCACGTAGCGCCAGCCGCCCGAGGGCGCGTCGCTCACGTGGGGGACCTCGGCGTCGTTGACGAGGACCGTGATCGAGTCGGGATCGGGCACGGCGCTGAGCCGCCAGCCCGCGGACAGGTTCGAGATCAGGGCGCCGATGTTGGTCAGGGCCAGCTCGAAGTTGTTCACCTCGCACCCGTCGGGCTCCCCGGTCTGCGTGACCTGGATCGGGGTGAAGAGCCCGTTCGTCTGGCAGGCGGCCTGCTGATAGAAGTCGATGGCGCAGACGTCCGCGCCGAACGGGTTGCACGGCCCGTCGAAGTTCAAGACCGAGCCGTCGCACCAGGCCACGTCCGTGGTGACCTGCTGGTAGGTCGGACCGATCGTCGCGAAGACGGTGCGGCCCATGGCGTCGAAGAACTCCATCCACCACTCGAGGCGGCAGTCGCACTCGCCGAAGGTGGGGTCGTCGTTGTGGTCCTGGACGCAGTCCGCGACCCACTGCCCGGGCGGGTTCTGCCCCGAGCGGTAGGAGTCGTCGCCCTCGTCCGAGACGACGATCACGACGGTCGCGGCGTGCTCGCGGAAGAAGCCGTCGTTGCAGGCGCGATCGGCCACGGGCACGGCGCCGCAGACGATCTTGACGGGGTCGTCGTCCGCGCGGTCGGCCAGGCCCGCCCAGAAGCTCTGGGGCTGGCCCTTGCACATGGAGAAGGCGGCGGCGGCGACGCCCGTCTCGGAGCCGGAGCCCTCGGTGCCGACGTTGATCAGCGTCTGGAAGCTGCCCGCAAGCGTGCCCTCGCGTGCGTCCGCGCCCGTGAGCACGGCGGGGTTGCAGGTGTCCGCCGAGCCCACGCCACTCTCGGACCGGATGTTCCCCTGGCGGCCGTTGCCCGCGTTCTCGATGTCCGTCGTGGTGACGCCCATCTGGAAGTCGAGGAACGCCTCCTTGTTGTTCTGGAACTCGGCCCAGGAGGTGACGGCGTCCGTGACGTTGTTGTAGTCGAGCTCGCCGAGCCCGCCCTCGATGTTGCCGAAGTTGTTGATGAAGGCGCCGA
Source organism: uncultured Rickettsiales bacterium (assembly GCA_964620495.1). Taxonomy (GTDB): domain Bacteria; phylum Myxococcota_A; class UBA796; order UBA9615; family UBA9615; genus CAZEKB01. Next base: position 39,002 of record CAZUHI010000017.1, read on the forward strand.
AGTTGACCTGGATCTCGTCGTGGATCTCGGTCATCGAGGAGCTGTTGTCGACCACCCACAGGATGTCGACGGAGCCGTCGAAGTCGGCCTGCTCGAACCGATCGTGGACCAGCAGGTCGTACGGATTGTTGGGGCACGCGACCACGCTCGCGGCGGTGCCGAGAGCGAGGAGGAGGAGTGCGGCGCTGTACATCGATCGCGGCATAAGGGATCCCTTGAACCGAGCGATGATAGGGGGGCGCCGCAGAGCGAGCAAGGCGCGGCGGGTGCCCTCGGTCGAGGGCGCCGGGACTACGTCGGGATTCGGCGCAGCGCCAGCTGCATGCCTTCGAACAGCGGACCCAGCTTGTTCGGCATGCGCTGGTCCTTGTTGACCGCGTGGAACTTGATCAGGTCCGCCCAGATCCCGTTGATCTGAAGCTTGAGGTCCGAGAGCTCGGCGTCCTCGACCATCTTGCCGACCAGCTGCACCGGCGGCGGGGGATCGGAGTCGCCGTAGGCTTCCACGATCTTCAGGTACGAGTCCTCGATCTCCGTCTGCACCTCGGCCGGGATCCCGACCTGGCCTTCGTCGTCCGCGACCGCGACGAGCTCTTCTTCAGCAACCTCGGCCCCGGAGTCGTCGGCGGCATCACCGCCCGGGGCCGCGGGGTCCTCGTCGTCGTCCTCGTCGTCGCCTTCGGGGACGTCGATTCCGTGCTTGGCGAGCAGGTCGGCGCCGCCCGGCATGATGTCGACGAACTCGGCGAGGCTGAACCCGCCCTTGAGCTTGTGGGGGCCGAGCTCGTTGTCGCTCTGAATGGCCGTCGCGCGACCCTTGAGCGAGCTGGAGATCTCGACCTCGCCGCCGATGACCACCTGCGCCTCGAGCTTCTTGCCGCTCAGCTGGATGCTCTCCGAGGCGTTGAGCACCTCGACCTTGAGCGTCCCGCTCTCGAACTCGATGCGGGCGCCGGTGATCGAGCCGGCCGTGACCTTGCCCGCCACGCGGACGGTGCCCTCGGCCTTGATCTCGCCGACCGTCACCGCCTCGGAGGGGGTCAGGACGACGTTGCCCCCGGTGGAGACGAGGTTCTTGAGGGGCTGCGCGGGCGTCCCCTCGATGACGATGTCTCCGGGGTTTTCGATCGAGAGATCGCCCCCGTCGAGGGTCAGGTTGACTCCCGCGGGAAGGACAAATGCGCCTTCAGCCATGTTGATCGGCTCCGAAAGGTGGACGCGGCGCGCCGACGGCACGCCTACGAACCCGCATTCTCCCGACTCCCGCCGGCGCGGGTCAAGTCGCCCCCCCCACGACGCGCGCATAGACGGCCACGTAGTCGTCCGCCATGCGGGCGGCGGTGCGGGGCTCGGGGGCCCGCGCGGCGGCTTCGGCGGCCGCCGCCGGGCGCGCCGCGATGAGGGCCAGCCGCTCGGCCCAGGCCTCCGCGGCCAGGGGCTCCACCCAGCCGTCGTCGGCCACGAGCTCGGGCAGGCCGCCGCGATCCGAGACGAGCAGCGGCCGCCCCGCCCAGCGCGCCTCGAGCGCCACCATCGGGGCGTTCTCGTCCCACGACGACGGGATGGCCACCACGTCCACCGTCCCCATGCGCCGCACCGCCTCCTCGGGCGGGTACGCGCCGTGGGCCACCGCGGGGGCGTCCGGGACCCCCTCGGTCGCCACCGTCGCGGAGTCCGCCCCGTGTACGTGGACCTCGATGGACCCCGGGGGCAGGGCCGCGGCGGCGCGCAGCAGGAAGCCGAGCCCCTTGGTCGGGAGCGGATTCCCGAACCAGCCCACCCGCAGCGGGCCCGGCGCCCGCGCGACGTCCTCGGCGCCCCCGTCCATGCCCTGCCGCACGACGTCGATCGGTCGGTCCAGCCCCGAGGCCCGGTGGCGATCCGCGACGAAGCGCGAGGGGGACGTGACGGCGTCGGCCCCGGCCAGCGCGTCGAGCATCCCCGCCTGCCGCGCTCGCCAGCGTCGCGCCGCCCGCGCGGGGGGGAACCGACGTTGATCGACGCCGCGCCGGTCGGTCGTGCGCGCCCGGTCCCGCAGGGAGGACCCGGGCCCCAGGCGGTCCAGGAGCCGCAGGGCGGTCCCTCGCAGCGGGCCTCGATCCAGCTGGTCGGACAGGCAGCGGGCGCACCGCGACTCCTCGACGCGCGAGCACGCGGTCCCGGGGGGCCGGATCATCTGCCCCCGGCCGCAGATCCACTTGTAGTCGTGCAGCGTGACCACCGTGGGCAGGCCCGCCCGGCGGGCGACCTCCAGGGGACGACGACCCCACCCGTCGGGGTGCGCGAGGTGCACGACGTCCGGGCGGAACGCGGCCATGAGGGTCGCGATCGGGTCGTCGAAGCGGGGGTCGTCCCAGGTCGACCGATAGCCCCGGGCGTCGTCGTGCCGGTGGACGAACCAGTGGACGGCGACCTCGTCGTCGCCGACGGACTCCCGCTCCTCCCAGCGAGAGAAGGGGGGCCGAGTCGCCGCCTCGCCGGGCGTGAGGCCGCTCCGATCGCGATCGTCACGGGCGGCGACGGCGACGACGTGCCCCCCCCGGGTGAGCGCGTGGGCCAGCGTGCGCGTCCACGTCTCCACGCCGCCGCGCCCGTGAGGGGGGTAGCGATGCGCGAGCAGGAGGACCCTCACGCCGTCTCCCAGGCGGCTTCCACGTCGTCCACCCAGGCGGCGACGGCCCGGGGCGGGGAGGCGCGCACGAGGGCCGCGCGGCGACGCACCTCCTCGCGATCGGCGGCGAGCGCGCCCAGCGCCTCGGCCCAGGCGGCGACGTCCCCCGCGGCGACCCGCAGCCCGCCCTCCTCCTCGCGCACCAGCTCCTCGAGGCCGCCGAGGTCCGACGCGACGACGACCCGCCCGTGCGCGCGGGCCTCCAGGGCGACCAGGGGCGCGTTCTCGGCCCACGTCGACGGCACCACCACCACGTCCGCGTCGCGCAGCACCGCGCCGACCTCGGCGGGGGGCACGGCGTCGTGGCCGGCCAGGCGGCCCTGCGCCCGTCGGAGGACGTCGGCCCGGAAGGCGGCGAAGGGCGCGGGCCCGTACGCCCGGGCGTCGACTCGGCGCGCGGCGTCGGCGGGCAGGGCGGCGAGGGCGTCGGCGAGCACGGCGAGGCCCTTGTGCGGGACCCAGGTGCCCAGGAACAGCACTCGGAGGGGGCCGTCGCCGTCGCCCGCCGGGGGAGGGGACGAGGGAGGACGAGGGACGCCCGTGGGGACCACGATCGTGCGGCGGGCGCGGACCCCGTCGACGGCCAGGGACGACGCCAGGAAGTCGGTCGGCGAGACGGCCAGGGGGACCCGCCCGAAGACCTCGCTCACGCGCGCCGCCCGCGCCTCGATCGCGGGATCCGTCTCCGCCCCGCGGGACGCCTCGGCCGGATCGCGGCGCGCCGCCGTGTTGACCCCCCGCACCGCCCGCTGCACCACCCCGGGCATGCGGTTCCAGGCCCGGTGGAGGGCGTCGGGCGGGACCCAGCCGGGCAGCTTCGCGGCCGCCCTCCGCGACCAGGCCTCCACGGGGCCCTCGAGCCCCTGAAAGGTCGCGAAGCAGTCGCCGCAGCGGGCGCGGTCGACGGGCAGGCAGTTGGTGCCGTCCGGGTGGAGCCGTTGGCCGCCGCTGGGGCAGCTCCACCAGCCGTCGTGCAGGTGGACGACGTGCGGGATCCCGCGGCTCCCGAGCACCTCCAGGACGCCCAGGGAGAGCCCGGCGAGGGTCTGGACGGCCACGAAGTCCGGCTTCCAGCGGTCCAGGACCGTCCCGAACACGCGGTCGATCGCCGGGTCCTCCAGCGCCTCCGGGAGCCCCCGGTACGGCCAGTTCTGGACGATCCCGAACGTGGGGATCCCGCCCACGTCGGCCTGTTCGAGGGCGTACTGGGCTCCCCCGGGCCGCAGGCGCGCGGTGCACACGGCCGCCTCCCGGCCCCTCCGCGTCAGCTCGGCGGCGAGGCGCGACGTGTAGACCTCGACCCCCGCGTGGGAGTCGGGCGGGTAGGCGTGGCTCACGAGGAGGACGCGCCGCGCCACGCTACGGCCCCGAGAGCAGGGTAGGATCGGCCGACATGTCCGGCGGAAGCATAGGCGAGGCGATGGATCAGGTGCTCGTCGTCGACGACGAGGAGAACATCCGCCACCTCCTCCTGGTGATCCTCAAGAAGGCGGGCTTCGAGGCCACGGCCGTGACGGGCGGGCAAGAGGCGCTCAACATCCTGGAGAAGCGCGACTTCGGCATCGTGCTCTCGGACATCCGCATGCCCGGCATGGACGGCCGAGAGCTCCTCCGCCGGATCGTCGCCTCGGGGCGCCGCTGCTACACGATCATGATGTCGGCGTACGGGGGCGACGAGGTGGCCCTCGAGTGCATGAAGGAGGGCGCGTACGACTACTTCAACAAGCCCTTCAAGTCCGACGAGGTCGTCCTGCTCCTGCGCAAGGCCCTCGAGCGCGAGCGGCTCTCGGTGGAGAACGAGCGCCTTCGGGGAGAGCTCGCGGAGCGCTTCTCCTTCGACAACATCATCGGCCGCTCGGACGAGATGGAGCGGATCTTCGAGACCGTCCGCAAGATCGCGCCCCACAAGACGACGGTGATGCTCACGGGCGAGAGCGGCACGGGCAAGGAGCTCCTCGCCCGCGCGATCCACCGCAACAGCCCCCGCGGGCGCCGCGAGATGGTGGCCGTCAACTGCGGGGCCATCCCCGAGAACCTGCTCGAGTCGGAGCTCTTCGGGCACGAGAAGGGCGCGTTCACGGGGGCCGTGAAGGCGAAGAAGGGCCTCTTCCAGACCGCGTCGAGCAGCACGCTGTTCCTCGACGAGGTGGGCGAGCTCCCCCTCTCGCTGCAGGTGAAGCTGCTGCGCGTCCTCGAGACCGAAGAGGTGCGCCCCGTCGGCGCCACCACACCCACGCAGACCGACGTCCGCCTCGTCTGCGCGACGTCCCGGAACATGGAGGACGAGGTCCGCGGGGGGCGGTTCCGCGAGGACCTGTACTACCGCCTCAACGTGCTCCACGTGCGGGTCCCCCCCCTGCGCCGCCGGGGCCCGGACATCCCCCCCCTCGTCGACCACTTCCTCGAGCGCTTCTCGCGCAAGTTCAGCCGCAACCTCGCGTCGCTGACCGCCCCTGCCATGGAGGCCGTGCTGGCCTACGACTGGCCGGGGAACATCCGCGAGCTGGAGAACGCGCTCGAGCGGGCCGTCCTGCTGTCGGAGGGCACGGAGGTGGGGCTCGACGGCTTCCCCCCCGAGGTCCGTCGCGGGCGCAGCCTCCGCGTACACGGCGACGACGACGACGACCTCAGCATCAAGCGGCGCACGGCGGCGCTCGAGGCGAGGCTCATCCGTCGGGCGCTGGAGCAGACGGGCGGCAACCGCACCCAGGCCTGCAAGCTGCTCCAGATCTCCCACCGCGCCCTGCTCTACAAGATCAAGGACTACCGCATCGAGATCCCTCCCCACGGGCGCGGGGGGTCGTGATCCGAGCGGCGGTGCTCGCTCTGGTGGTCCTCTGCGGCGTCGGCTGCGGATCGGCCGCGTCGATCACCGAGGAGGGCGACCGCCGCCTGCGGGCGAACGATCTCGTGGGCGCCGAGCGCGCCTACCAGCGAGCGCTCGAGCGCGACCCCCACTACCCGCCGGCGATCTACGGGAAGGGCTGGGCCCTCTACGCGTCGGGCCACGAGGAGCTGCGATCGCCCGCCCGTCAGCTCTTCCAGCGGGCGATCGACTACGGGCCCGACTTCTTCGGGGGCTATCGAGGCATCGGCGTGCTCTTCCTCGAGGAGGGCAAGGTGGGCCCGGCGGAGCGATTCCTGCGCGACGCGTACGAGCGGGCGCCGGCCGAGCCCGGCGTCCTGGAGTCGCTCGGCCAGCTCTACCTCCGAGCGGGTCGGCTGGACGAGGCCCGCACGCTGTTCCAAGGGGCGATCGAGGCCGCTCCGAACCGGGGCGAGTTCCACCGGTTCATGGCGGACGTCGCCATCGCGGAGCGGCAGTGGGCGGAGGCCTTCGCGGCCATCGATCGAGGCCGGGCGGCGTCGGTCTCGGGCCTCCGAGGCACGCTCGCGCTGGACGAGGGCGAGGCGCGCATTCGGCTGGAGTTCGCGGCGTGGGCCGAGGAGAACGCCCTCGGCGCGGACGATCCGAACCTCGGGCTGGCCCTCGAGGGCCTCGACCGGGCGGACGAGCTGCTCGAGAAGAGTCGAAGAGAGGGCCTCACTCCCGAGGAGTACGAACCGCGGAGCCGCTATCATGCGGAGCTGAGACGCCGCCTCGAGGCGGCCGTCGCCCCGTAAGGCGGCTGGTGCGCAAAAAGTTCAAGGCCTGACGAAATTGCGGGCCCGTAGGCGTCGAGGAAGGGTGCGGATGCGGATCGGATCGGGCGACGCCCCTCGATCAGCCGGAAGGGGCCCGAGGCACGATTCTTGCGACGTGCAGGGGTGCGCCTCCATGAACTACATCCGCCCCCGCTCCGACACCTCCCGCCGCGACCGAGGCTTGTCGCACGCGTCCAGCGTGCGCCCGCTCCGCGGCCGACCCGTCGGGTCGGCGACCCTTCGGCATCCTGCCTCCGGGTTCACGCTCCTCGAGCTGGTCGTCGGCGTGGCGATCATCGCCATCATGGCGGGGCTCGCGGCGGCCGATCTGAGCGCGCTCATGGGCCGCTACCGGATGAACGCCGCGGCCCGGGACTTCGCCGACGCCGTGGTGACGACGCGGCTCGGCGCCATCGCGGGCAGCCGCGAGTTCGCCGTGCACCTCGCGCAGTTCGACCCGGCGCCGGACAACGGGGACTCGCGCAACAACGTCGGGCGTTGGGAGGTCCTCGAGAAGGACCAGAGCCAGACGCCCCCGAGCTGGGTCCCCGTGGTGGACGGCATCGGAGACCTGAAGCTCGGCCCCAACGACTGGAACGGCGTGAGCATCGAGCCTTGGGCGTCGATCAACGGGCCCACCGGCCAGGCGCTCCCGGACCACCTCGTCTTCAGCCCCCGCGGGTACCTCCTGAACGACACCGGCGACTTCACCGACGGCGTCATCCGGGTGGTCTTCCGCAACAAGAACGCATCCTTCGTAGAGCAGCGCGTCGTGCGAATCGACCGCGGCGGCAACCCTCAGATTGCGGCGGTCGAATGAGAAACCGATCCAGTTTGCGACTCCCCCTGCGTCGGCGAGCCGAGGGCTTCACGCTCCTCGAGATGATGATCGCCATGGCGGTCCTCCTCATCGGGCTCGTCTCGCTGTGGAGCCTCCACGCCTACGCGATGGCGGCGAACGCGAACTCCTACCGCCTGGGCATCAGCACGATGCTGGCGCAGGACGCGCTCGAGAAGCTCATGGCCGAGACGCACGTGCCGGGGTACACGAACCCGGATCTGAACCCGGCGGCCTACGGGTCGTACCCCGCGGTCACCACCGACGGCCTCGAGAACCTGCCCGGCGCCATGGACGGCGTGGGGGTTCGGGTGAACGGCCTCGGCAACACCGACACCTCCCAGGGCCCCGCCATCTACCTCCGGACCTTCCACGTGGGCCTCGTGAACGTCGCCTCGGCCGACCAGCTGCTCATTCGCGTCCGCGTCACCTACGACGACCCCCACACCGCCAAGCGGCACGGGGTCACCATCGCCACCACCCGCCTCGCCGACGGGTACGACCCCCTGGGCCTCGGCCCCTCCACGGGATCCTGATCGCATGAAGTCGCACCTGCAGAACAAGGTCCGGGAGCAGCTCGCCCGCGGCTTTACGCTGATCGAGCTGATGATCTCCGTCTCGTTGGCGACGCTCGTGGGCGTCCTGATCTACACCGTCTTCATCCAGCAGACCCAGGCCTACCGCGTCCAGTCGGACCTCGGCGCCCTCCAGCAGAACCTCCGCGTCGGCATGGAGATGCTCAGCCGCGACATCGCCATGGCGGGTTGGGGCCTCGGTCACGACGGCGCCACCTGGGGCGCAGGCGGCACCACCGCCATGGGCACCGGCTCGGTCCCGGGCAGCCCGCTGTACGCGATCCACATCGAAGAGGACTTCCCGCTCGGCAGCGGGAAGGACGCCATCGAGATCGTGATGATGCACCCCGATCGCTCCATGTGGGCGTGGACGGACACGTCCGCCCAGGGGATGGAGTGCACCACGGCCTCGATCGTCTTCGACGCCGACGACGCGGGCCAGGCCGCCCTCTACTCGGGCCCCGTGGTGTCGCCCGGGACCCACAACCGGATCATGTGCCACGCGCCGATCCACCAGGGTCGCCCGGGTTCGTACCTGTGGAGCGTCGCGGGCCCGGGCGTCGCGGGCGCCGTCCCCGTCTCGGTGGGGAACACCGCGGACTTCACCGCCGAGTGCGAGTCCAACCTCCCCACGGAGATGCTCTGCGCGCCCCCCGTGCACGTCGCGTACTACATCGACAACGTGGCCGACGGCACGGGCATGGGCACCGCGGATCTCCCCGTCCTGTACTACGTGCCGGACGTGACCCAGGCCTCGGGCGCGGGCGGCATCGGCACCTACCCCTCGGGCACCGACATCCCGATCGCGCTCGGCATCGAGGACATCCAGTTCGAGGTCTGCCAGGGCGGCGCGGGCAGCACCGGGACCGACTGCGAGCTCGCCACGAGCTGGACGGCGGGGTACGACCCGACCAACGTCGTCGCGAACAGCTGGAGCAACCTCACCGCCGTGCGCATCCACATGGTCGCGCGCACGCTGAGGCAGGACTACCAGCGCACGGCGGTCTCCACGCCGCTCGATCTCGATCCCAACGACACCCAGATTCTCACCAACCCCACCGCGGACGGATTCCACCGCCGCGTGGCGACGACGGAAGTTCTCGTACGCAACGCGGTCGGGACGTGGCAGGTTCTCAACTCAGGATGGTAGGAGTTTCACCCATGCGACCCAGCGGCTCGCCGCGACGCACCACGGGACAGGGCGGTTACGCGCTCATCCTCGTGATGGTGTCGCTGATCATCCTCACCATCCTGGGTGTGACCGCCATCTCGGTCGCCCAGCTGGACATGAAGATCGCGCAGAACCTGCGTCATCACCGGCAGCTCGCCTACGGAGCGCTGGCGGGGCAGGACCACGTGCGTCAGCTCATCACCGACAACCAGATGGGCAACGGCGGCCTCACCCTCCAGGACCACTACGAGACCGCCGCCCAGGCGACGGGTCGCTGCACGCTCGGCTGGATCGGCCTCGGCGGCGGCGCGGTCGCGGTGCCCAACGTGCTCGACAGCAACGGCTTCGCGCTCTCCACCTACGCGGTGGACTTCTGCCAGGCGACGTGCGGCTCGGTCGCGCCGGGCAACGAGCTCGGCGCGGGGCGCTCTCAATTCACGGTCGACGCCGTCGCCACCGGCAGCAGCCCCGCAGGGGTCAGCGCCCAGGCGAGCGTCGGCGGGCTCATTCTCTCCACCCCTCAGGACGGAAGCTGTAATGGCACTGTTTTCTAACCCCCCGCGGTCCACGACCGCCGTCGGCGCGTGCGCCCTCCTGTTGAGCGCGGCCCTGCTCGCTCCCCAGCGGGCCGAAGCCCAGCAGCCGCTGCCCTCCGTCCTGCCCGAAGTGCTCTTCGTGGTGGAGGAGAGCAACGCCATGAACTCGGCGTGGGCGGGCGACCCCACGCTCGTCAACCCGTCGACGCGGTGGACGTACGTCCGCGACGCGATGGTCAGCGTGATCAACGCGCTGCCGTCGGGGATGACGGTCGGCGTCGCGCTCACCGCGAACGGGTCGGGCACCGAGCCGGACAACTTCGAGGAGCTCGCGTATCCGGGCCTCGGCACATCCGCCACGGTCGCCGCGCTGAACAACTACAGCTTCACCGGCGGCGCGAACGTGACGATCGCCGAGAGCCTGTCCGAGGTGATGGACAAGTGGGGTGAGTCCACCTACAGCACCCCGCGAAGCTGGACCACGGGCCCCTGGGAGTTCAGCTGCAGCGAAGTCCAGGTGATCGTCATCGGCTTCGGCACCGGCGTGAACGACAACTCGCCGCACGTGAACAACTACACGTCGGACTCGTCGATGCCCGCGGGCAACAACGTGGGCTGCAACAACGCGGGCGTGCAGGCCTGCTACCTGGACAACGTCGCGCACCACGCGAACAACACGCTCAACCCGCCCCTGGCGCCCGTCGGCAGCATCACGGTGAGCACCATCCTGGTGGACGCCGCGGCCGCCTCGATCGACGCCTCGAACCTCTACTACACCACCGCCACCTCGGTGAACGGCGACGGCCTCGCCTACCAGCCGACCGTGCCCGGCGGCATCGCCACGAGCATCTGGGGCGTCCTCACGAACGCCTACTCCGGCGAGTACAGCAACGCCGCCATCAGCATGACGCCCGCGGGCGACCGGCTGTTCGCGAGCTACTTCGAGGTCGAGGCGGGCCATCCCCTCTACAAGGGCCACCTCCTCGCGTGGGAGATCAACAACGACCCCACAGCCGCCTCCTACGGCGAGATGGTCCCCGGCGCGGGCGCCCGGAGCGAGATCTGGGACGCCGGTCAGCTGCTGGCCTCCCGCATGGCGAACGCCAGCGAGAACAACCAGAACGGGTTCAACCCGAACCTCCAGCGAAACATCTATACGTCGTGGATCGCCGAGGACATGTACGGCTCGATGATGCCGTTCGACAACACCCAGGTGTTCGTCGGGAGCGACCTCGTGAACCTGCTGGTGACGCAGTACTCGTCGGTGGGCAACAACAACTGCGCGGACCTCACCGGCCTCGACCAGGACTGGAACTTCGACTGCGCCGTGGATCACAACGACGCCCAGGTGCTCGTCGACTTCCTCCGCGGCGTGGCCGTCGCCACCTTCCAGAGCACGGGCCTCCCGCGCGGTCCGTGGAAGATGGGCGACACCGGCAACAGCATCGCGGTCGTCGCGCCTGCCGAGCTGAACGCCATCGCCACCGAGAACCACTTCATCCAGTACCGGACCAAGCTCTCGTCGCTCCCCGGCATGGTCTACATCGCGTCCAACGCCGCGATGATCCACGCGCTTCGGCTCGACGGCGCGGCCAGCGTGCAGGGCTCGGAGTGGTGGGCCTACATCCCGCGGCACAAGCTCTCCGAGTCGCCGGCCCTGGTGGGTGAGTTCGACGGCCACCAGGCCGACGACCTGATGCGTACCGGCCAGACGTACGTCAACGACGGGCGCCTGTCCCTCGATCACGTGTGGCTCGACGGCTACATGAACGGCCTCACCGGCTGCACCGGCCCCGGGTACTTCCCCAGCAACGACGATCAGGTGATCGACGCGGGCGGCTGCGAGTGGCACCGGGTCCTCACCTGGTCCGGCGGCTACGGTTCGTCGCACCACTACGCGATCGACGTCACGAACCCGGACGCCCCGCGCTTCCTGTGGGAGAGCACGGACATGACCACCAGCGGCGCGGGCCGCGGTCGCTCCATGGGGGCCCCCGGCGTCGCGTCCTTCTGGGACAACAGCGGCAGCGTCCCGAAGCGTCGCTGGATCGCCGTCTGGGGCGGCGGCGGCCAGGCGCCCGGCGTGGCGGCCACCAGCTCGGGCACGACCTTCGCCCAGGCTTCGGTCTACCTCCAGGATCTGGACTCGTCGAACCAGGCGCCGACCACGTACACCGCCTCCGGTTTCAGCGTGTCGCACCCGGCCCTCTCGAGCCAGGACTCGGACACCATGGAGGAGTACCTGCCGCCCGAGTACGGGATGTTCGGCACCCCGTCCGTCGTCGACTTCGACGGCGACTCCTCGGCGGACGCCGCGTACATCGGCGACTCGATGGGCTACGTCACCAAGGTCCTCTTCCAGCCGAACACGCCGAACACGCCCACCCGCTGCGTCTTCGGCACCCCGGCCGCGTCCGACCAGGCGAAGCACATCTACTACCGCCCGTCGGTCTTCTACTCGCAGATGGGTGAGGTGAACGTCTTCTACGGCTCCGGCAGCCCGTACAACGTCTACGACGCGGTCACCGGCGGCCTGTATGCGCTCAAGGACCCCACGCCCTACGCCTGCACCGCGGGCGTCGCGGCGGGGTGCACCACGAACAGCACCCTCTTCTCGGGCCAGACCTTCTATCAGTTCAGCGGGACCGGCGAGAAGATGGTGGGCTCCCCCACCACCGTGTTCGGCCGCATGTTCTTCGCGACGCACATCCCCGCGTCGGACCTGTGCACGCTCGGCAACAGCCGGCTGTACGGCATGAACGTGGAGAGCTGCGACGGCGGCCTCTTCGACGACACGAGCGACAGCTACACCGTCGTGAACAACCTCTACACCGAGGTGACCGGACTCATCTCCGAGCCGGTGTTCGCGAACGGCCAGATGTACGCGTTGAACATCGACAGCGGAGGGTTCGACGCCGACTCCGTGATCGACAACTTCAACGTCACGCCCGACAACTACGTCGGCGAGATCTACATGTCCTACCGCCACGTCTTCTAGGCACCCCACCGGAAGAAACGAGAAGGGCGAGCCTCGCGGCTCGCCCTTTCTCGTTCTTCCGGCGGGGGCCCCGCGGTGCCTCCTGACCTCCGTCGGCCTCGTTCCGAGCGCCTCCTGCGCGCGCTTGGGGCGCTTGCCTCGTGTCGAGACGTCCGGTGCTCCCCCGCGGCTCGCCCTTTCTCGTTCTTCCGGCGGGGGCCCCGCGGTGCCTCCTGACCTCCGTCGGCCTCGTT
>CAZUHI010000017.1:51768-82083 GCA_964620495.1 uncultured Rickettsiales bacterium
TCTCGTTCTTCCGGCGGGGGCCCCGCGGTGCCTCCTGACCTCCGTCGGCCTCGTTCCGAGCGCCTCCTGCGCGCGCTTGGGGCGCTTGCCTCGTGTCGAGACGTCCGGTGCTCCCCCGCGGCTCGCCCTCAATCGTCCGGCCGTGGGGTTCAAGGGCCGGGGAGGAACTTCGTCGTGGCGAGCGTCTCGAGGTTGCGCTGGGCGTCCGGGTTGCCGGGGGAGCGCTTGAGGACGTCCTCCCACGTGGCCTTGGCCTGCTCCGGTCGGTTCTGGGCGGCGTACACGGCGCCGAGCACGTTGCGGGCGTCGTGCAGGTCCGGGCATTCGAGGAGCGACGCCGTGAGGTCGCCCGCCGCGCCCTCGAACGCCCCGCTCTCGTACTGGATGAGCCCGCGCCAGTACTGGTACATGCAGCTCGGCTCGAGCGTCATGGCGCGGTCGATCTCGTCCTGGGCCCGGTCGTACTCCTCCTCCAGGTAGAAGACCCGCGCCAAGCCCGCCCGCGCCTGGGGACGGCGAGGCTCGAGCGCGGCGGCTCTCTGGAGGAGCGCTCGCGCGCGGCCGAGTCGCTCCTTCGCCTCGCCCGGCGCCAAGCTCGCGACCTCGGTCTCGAAGTGCGCGAGGTGGACGAGCAGGACGTAGCTGCCGGGGTGGTACTCCTCGACGCTCCGCAGGACCTCGCCCGCCATGCGAGGTTTGTTCGCGCGCGCGTGAGCGTCCGCGAGGCCCAGGGCGGCGTCGAGGTCCGTGGGCAGCCCGTCCAGGGCGGTCCGATAGTGACGCACCGCGTCCTCGAGCTTGCCCTGGAGCCGGTAGGTGTCTCCGAGCTTGCGGTTCGCCTCCACGTCCGCGCGCGAGAAGCTGAAGGCGATCAGGTACTCGGCGTGCGCGGCCTCGATCCGCCCGCGGGCCAGGAGGGCGTCGCCCCGCCGGAGCCACGGCTCGGCGAGGACCCGCAGGTCGGAGGCCGTGCCCGCCCCCTCGGGCAACATCTCCGCCGCCGCCATGGCCGCCGACGGGTTCCCGGCCGCGACGTGCCCCAGCATCTCGAGGTAGCGCGCGCGGACCTCGCCGGCCCGGGCCAGACGCTGCTCGAGCTCCGCGCGTCCCTCGGGAGGCACCCCCGAGAGATCGAAGAGACCCTCGGGGTCCGCGGCGGCGGACGCGAGGGCGGACAGGGGCAGGCTCGTGCTGCCCCGCTCGAGCCGCCGCCCGGCGAGCACGGCGGCCGCCGCTGCGTCCCGCCGGGGGGCCGCCGCCGCCAGCTGCGCGAGCGCCGGGCGATCCGCGATCGCCCGATCCAGGATCGTGGCCGGATCGTCCACCGCGCCGAGGCGAAGGTCGCCGCGGATCTTGGGCCGCTCCCAGGCGCGGAAGGCCGCCCCGGCGTCCACCCGGACGTCCTCGGCCGTGGCGACGAGCAGGAGGTGCTCCGCCCCCGAGGGATCGAGCCACGCCGTCACGGCCCCGAACGGCTCGATCACCCTCCCGATCACCATCTGAAGCTCGTGGGGCGACATCGTCGCGAGGGGGAGACGGAACACGGCGACCCCGCCGGGGGCGAGCGCCTTCGCCACCCGCCCGATCCGCGCGGACGAGACGGCGTGCCCCGCCCCGAACGCCCACAGCGGGGGCAGGTCGACGAGGATCGCGTCGTAGCCGACGGGCGACGATCCGAGGGGATCGACCGTCACGAAGCGCACCGCGGGATCGACCTGGAGATCGCGGTTCCAGGCGGTGAGTGATCCGACGGTCGCGCGCGCGCCGGGGCCCTCGGGGAACGCGGTCACGTCCACTACGCCCACGCGCCGCGCCGCATCCGTGGTCGCCCCCAGCCCGTCTCCGAGGATGAGCCATCGCTGGGGGGAGGGACCCACGAGGGCCGGCAGGTAGCCGAAGAACCGGTCCGGATCGCGCACTCGTTCGTCGAGCCGCCGACTCCGTCCGTCGCGCCAGACCCGCCGCGTCCCGTCCTCGTCCACGAAGGCGATCGCCTGACCGCGCGCGCCGCCGAGCGTCTCCGCCGAGGCCGACCCGTAGCGTTGGATCGTGGCCGCCGCCGTGGCGGGATCCCCGCCGAGCGAGTGCACCGCGAAGGCCCTCAGCCCGTCCGCGGGGAGGGGGACCAGCGGGGCGGCGGCCCCCGCGGCGACGAGCAGCCCCGCGGCGAGGCGCGCCCCCACCGAAGGCATCGCCCGGACCTCGGGGAGCAGCGCCAGCGCCCAGGCGGCGAGCCCCACCAGCGCCGGTCCGCCCGGCCCCAGCGTGCCGGGCAGCAGCCACCAGGCCGCGAGGCCGAGGCCCACCCCGAGAGGAGTCCCGCGGCCCCCCCGGGGGACCAGCGAGGCGGGCACCGCGAGGGCCGCCACGACGACGGCGGCGGAGACGATGGCGGCCCGGTCGCCGCCCAGCGACAGGGCCTCCAGGATCCAGGACGACACGGCCGGCACGCTCGCCGCGAGGACGAGGGCGCCCAGCCCCACCATCGGTCCCGCGAACCGA
The DNA here is from genome assembly GCA_964620495.1 of uncultured Rickettsiales bacterium. Lineage (GTDB taxonomy): Bacteria > Myxococcota_A > UBA796 > UBA9615 > UBA9615 > CAZEKB01. The sequence continues at coordinate 54,271 of CAZUHI010000017.1, forward strand.
AGCGATCGGGCCCGGCTCCGCGCGACCACCGTCGCGATCGCGAGGCCGCCCGCGACGGCCGCGGCGGCCCGGACCACCAACCCGGAGGTCGGGCCGACCAACGGGCCGACGAAGGCCAGGAGGCCCGGGACGAAGGCCCCGAGGAAGATCCCGGCGGCCAGGCCGTCGAGGCGACCGGACGGCTCCTCGGGCGTCGCCTCGGGCCGCCCCGCCCACGCGGCCCCGGCCCAGAGGACCGCGCCCGCGAGGCCCGTGACGACTGCGCCCGCGCGGCTCAGGACGCCGAGGTGGATCGCGGGCGCCGCGAGGGCCGCCACGGCGAGCGTCGCCGCGTTCGGAGCGGACCACGCCCCCCTCCGGTGGAGCAGTCGACCGGCGATCGCACCCGCCGCGGCGACGACGATCACCCCGGCGCCCGTCAGACCCGCCGCCGACGCCGCGATCCGCGCCGCTCCGTCGAGGATCGGCAGCCACAGGGGGGCGGCGCCCAGGAGGAGGATCCCGACGATCGCGGCGCTCGACGAGCGCTCCCCGGGACGCCCGAGGAGGGCCCCGGCGGCGAGTCCGAGGCCCAATGCGGGGGCCGTCCCGGCCCAAGGGGGCAGCGCGTGGATCACGCCGATATCGGCGCAAGCTACCGTCGCGAGACCGACCCCGGAGAGGGCGGTGATGAGGAGGCGGGGACTCGAACTCACCGATGACCGTGCGCGAGGGCGCCCGAGGCAAGATGACCGCCGGGGCGTGGGTTTTCCCCTCCGTGGCGGGGGGCGGGCGCCCATATTAGCCCCGTGCCGGCGTGCCGCTCCCTTGACAGGTTGAAAGGGCTGTAGAAACCTTGGCTTGATTAATCTCCAGGGATCACGGGACTTTTTCGAAAGTGACGGGATCCCGGCCGGGACTCAAGGACGAGGCCCGGTGCGCTGTGCAGGGGCGACGCGGCCAAACCTGGCCGACGCTCGCGAAGAGGCTGAGGATGGGAATTCTTTCCTTCGGGCGGCCGAAAAGCGCCATCGGCCTCGACATCGGGTCCTCCTACATCAAGCTCTTGGAGCTGAACGAAGCGAAGGGCAAGTGGTCCCTCGTCAACTTCGGCATGAAGAAGCTCCCCCCCGAGGCGATCGTCGACGGCGCGCTGATGAACAGCAACGTCATCGTCGACTCGATCCGGGAGCTGGTCAGCTCGCACAAGATCAAGACGAAGGACGTCGTGACGTCGGTGTCCGGGCACTCCGTCATCATCAAGAAGATCAACCTGCCGGTCATGACCCCGGACGAGCTCGACGAGTCGATCCAGTGGGAAGCCGAGCAGTACATCCCGTTCGACATCAACGACGTCAACATCGACGTGCAGATCCTGAACGACGTGGGGGACGAGGCGGGCCAGATGGAGGTCCTGCTCGTCGCGGCCAAGAAAGACATGATCAATGACTATGTCGCGATCGTGCAGGAGGCCGGCCTCAATCCCGTCGTCATGGACGTCGACAGCTTCGCCATCGAGAACGCGTTCGAGGTCAACTACGACCTGAGCCCCGACGACACCATCGTGCTCGTCAACATCGGTGCCTCGATCATCAACATCAACGTGCTTCGGGGCGGCCTCACGGCGTTCACCAGAGACATCACGCTCGGCGGCAACCAGTACACCGAAGAGATCCAGAAGCAGTTGAACGTCTCCTACGAGGAGGCCGAGGCCCTGAAGATCGGCGGCGACATCGTCCGCGACTCCCAGGCCGTCGTCCCCGAGGAGGTCGAGCAGATCATCCGCGCGGTGTCCGAGAACGTCGCCACGGAGATTCAGCGCTCCCTCGACTTCTACGCCGCTACGTCCACCGAAGACGAGATCTCCCGGATCTTCCTCGGCGGCGGCAGCTCGCGGGTCCCCGGTCTCACGCGGGTCATTCAGGACAAGACCGGCCTCCCGGTCGAGGTCGTGAACGCCTTCCGCAAGATCGAGATCAACGAGAAGGACTTCAATATCGCCTTCCTGAACGAAGTAGCGCCCATGGCATCGGTCGCGGTCGGACTCGCCCTGCGACGGAGCGGTGACAAATGATCAGAATCAATCTCCTGCCCGTCCGGGCGGCGAAGAAGAAGGAGGCGATCCAGCGTCACCTCGCGCTCTTCGCGATCGGGCTGGTGCTCGTCCTCGGCGCTTCGCTCGTCATGTACAAGATGAAGGCGAACACCCTCGCCGGCATCGAGCAGAAGAACAACGCCCTCGAAGCCGAGATCGCGAATCTCAAGAAGATCATCGGCGAGGTCGAGGCCTACAAGAAGCAGGAAGTCCTCCTCGAGAAGAAGCTCGAGGTCATCCGCAACCTCAAGGCCAACAAGGTCGGCCCCGTCCACATGCTGGATCAGCTGGCCACGCGAATCCCCGAGAAGCTCTGGCTGAGCACGCTCGCGGAGTCGAACAAGAAGGTCACGCTCAAGGGCGTGTCCATCAACAACGAAGTCATCGCGACCTTCATGTCCCGCATGGAGGAGTCGGACTACTTCACGGAGGTCTACCTGGTCTCCATTCAGGCGCGCGACGAAGGCGACCTGAAGCTGAAGGAGTTCACCATCACCGCCAAGCTCGTCATTCCCTCTCTGGAGAAGGACCGGCCGACGGCAGCAGGAGGAAGGGGCTGACATGGGCGACCTCCTCGAACGCATCAGCAAACTCACTGCTCCCCAGAAGCTCGGCGCCGCGATCGCGATCTACGTCCTGATCGGCGCGGCCATCTTCTTCGGGATGGTGTCCCCCACGACCGAGAAGATCACGGCCGCCGAGTCCCGTCGGGCCGAGCTCACCGCCGAGCGCGACGAGACCCGGACGATCGCCGAGAACCGCGACAAGTGGGAGAAGAAGGTCGACATCCTCAACGAGGAGCTCGCCAAGGCGGTCAAGGAGCTGCCCAACGAGCGCGAGATCCCCGAGCTTCTGCGCCGGGTGTCCTCCATCGGCAAGAAGATCGGCCTCGAGTTCCTGCTGTTCCAGCCCATGCCGGAGGTGCGGCGGGAGTTCTACGCGGACGTCCCCGTGAAGCTGAAGGTCGAAGGTTCCTTCCACGAGGTCGCGACCTTCTTCGACCGCATCGGCAAGCTCAACCGAATCGTCAACATCCGAGACATCGAGATGAAGGATCCGTTGGAGCGCAGCGGCAAGATCATCCTCACCACGGACGGCACGGCGGTGACCTATCGCTTCCTGACGGACGCCGAGCTCTCCCCCGCGGGCGGCGCTCGCCGCGGGGGGCGGAGGTAGGCCATGGCTCGTCTCTCGACTACGTTCCCTCTCTTGACGGCGGCCGCGCTGCTCGTGCTCCCCGCGTGCGGAGACGACGGCGCAGCTCCCACCGCGCCCTCCTCTCGTCCCACGGCGGAAGCCGCCCCCGTGGCCGACATCCTCACCGTCGCTTCGGCGGTGGAAGAGGAGGCCGGGGAGAAGTTCACCTACAACATGATCGGCAAGCGGGACCCGTTCCGCTCCTTCATCTCCATCGAGGTGGTGCGGGGCGACACGGACAGCCCGCTGGGGCCCCTCCAGTTGCACGAGATCGACCAGTACCAGCTGGCCGGCGTCGTCTGGAACATGGACGCACCCAAGGCCCTGATCGAAGACCCCGAGGGCGTCGGCCACGTCGTCGAGCTCGGGACTCTGGTGGGCAAGAACTGGGGACGAATCACCCAGATCAAGCCCTCCGAGCTCATCATCACCGAGGAGTATCGGGACCCGATCGAGAACGAGTTGATCATCAACGAGATCACGATGCAGTTGCCCGACCCTTCGCTGGACGACAAGTGAGCCATGACTTTGATTTTTCGTAGCAGCCGTTCCCGGAAAGGCGGAATCAAGATGCTCGGATCGATGATCCAACGACAGGCGAAGGCGTGCGGTGCCTTCGCTCTGGCGACGCTGATGCTGACCGCGGGCCAGGCCATGGCTCAGGACGACGCGTCCATCCAGAGCATTGGTGTCACCGATGCGGGTGGCGAGATCGTGCTCGAGATCGCGGCCACTGCTCGCCCCAACTGCGTCGACTTCACCACGGTCGACCCGCCCGCGCTGATGATCAGCTGCACGGAGATGACCCTGGGAAGCCAGGAGCCGGTGCAGACGATCGGCAACGGGGTGATCGAGCAGCTGGAGCTCAACGAGTCCAGCGACGCCGAGGGCACGAACACCCAGATCCGGGTGCTCCTGACTTCGCTGCTCGAGTACACGAAGGCGGTGCAGGACAACAAGCTGATCATCACGATCCGCAAGAGCGGCTCGGCCGACTCGGGCTCCAGCGACGCGATCGCCGCGGCGCTCGAGGACGACGGCGGCGGCGAGGCGACCACCGCGTCGGCCTCGGCAGGCGACCTCCGCATCGAGTCCACGCGCACGGGCGAGCTGTCGTCCGTCGCCGGTGACCACACCTACCGGGGCGCGGGCAACCAGATCCGCGGCATCGACTTCCAGAACGTGATCGCCGACCGGGTCTCCCGGGTCGTCATCACCGGCGCGGGCGCGCTCGACTTCACCACGTCGTACCCGACGGACACCAAGATGGTCATCGCCCTCCGCGACTCCGTGCTCGGCAGTGGCTTGGAGCGCACGCTCGACACGTCCAAGTTCGCCTCCGCGGTGAACTCGGTGTCGTCCTTCCGGTCCCGCACGCAGCGCGGCGACGTGAAGGTCGTAGTGAACCTGCGCGAGGCGGTCCGCCCCACGGTGCAGGAGAGCGGCAGCGTCCTCATCATCGACTTCCCGATCCCGCCCTCCATCGCGGGCGCGGCCTACACCGCCCCGGAGACGGTCGAGACCTACGAGGAGCCGGAGCCCGAGCCCGAGATCACCCAGGAGGACCGCATCGAGTCCGCCACGGGCCGCGAGCGCCTCATCTCCACCGCGGGCAAGAGCATCGATCCCGCGAAGAAGGCGAAGCAGCGCAAGGACAGCATCTTCGGCTCCGAGGGCATGTTCCTGGGCGAGATCGACCCGTCCCACCAGTGGCGAGGCCGCCCGGTGAACCTGGACTTCGTCCGGGCGAACATCCACAACGTCTTCCGCATCATCAGCCACGTCGGCAAGGTCAACATCGTCACGTCGGACGACGTGGACGGCGACGTCACCGTCCGCCTCATCGAGGTCCCGTGGGACCAGGCACTGGCGGCCATCCTCCAGGCGAAGAGCCTCGGCGCGGTGCAGTACGGGAACATCGTTCGCGTCGCCCCCATCGAGACCATCCGCAAGGAGCGCGAGGACGCCGCGGCCGCGAAGCAGTCCGCCATCGACTCGATGGACCTCAACCTGCTCTCCCTGCCTCTGAACTACGCGAACGCGAACGCGGTGCAGAAGCAGCTCGAGAACATGCTGAGCAAGCGCGGTTCGGTGAACTTCGACTCGCGGACCAACACGCTGATCGTCCGGGACATCGACCCGAACCTCAACCAGATCCGCGAGCTGGTGCGGACGCTCGACACGCGCACGCCGCAGGTGCTCATCGAGGCCCGCATCGTCGAAGCGAGCCAGAGCATGACGCGCGCCCTCGGTATCCAGTGGGGTGGTTCGTTGAACTTCTCCGCCGCCACCGGCGCCCCGACCGGGCTCTTCTTCCCGAACACCATCGGCCTCTCCGGTGGTCGCACCTCCTCCACGGTGTCCGGGCAGTCCCAGACGATCGGTGGACGGCCCGCCAACTTCACGGACCAGCCCAACTACGTGGTCGACCTCCCGTCGCCGAGTCAGCAGGGCTCCGTGGGCCTCAGCCTGGGCTCGCTGACCGGGCTCGTGAACCTCGACGCGCGCCTCACCGCCGGTGAGTCCGCCGGTAACGGCAAGATCGTCGCCTCGCCCTCGATCACCACGGTGACCAACCAGCAGGCGTCCATCACGGACGGTGCGCGCATCCCGTACGAGACGGCGTCGCTCCGAGGCACGAACGTCCAGTTCGTCGAGGCGACCCTGCAGCTGACGGTCACCCCGCAGATCACCGCCGATCGCACGATCTTCCTCGAGATCGCCGTCACCAAGAACCAGCCGGACTTCGGCGCCACGGTGCAGAACTTCCCGACGATTCAGATCAAGGAAGCGCAGACCACGGTGATGGTGCAGGACGGCGACACGACCGTCATCGGCGGCGTCTACACCTACGAGGAAGCCATCTCCAAGACCTACATCCCGGGTCTCGGCCGCATCCCCGTCCTCGGGTGGCTGTTCAAGACCACGGCGAAGCGCATGGATCGCAAGGAGCTGCTGGTCTTCATCACGCCCACCATCGTCGAGGGCTCCCGCTGATGCACCCCTCCCGGGAAACGGCTTCCTGCGGTCGCTCGTTTCTCGCCGGGGGCCACGCTCCGAAACCTGAAGCCTCCGCTTCGCTTCGCTCCGCTGCGCGGGCCTGAGGGCCCTTGCGGAGGGACGCTGCTTCCCTCGACGGGGGCCTTCGGGTCCCCGTCGTTGCTTGGGGGAAGGCGCTGCGATGACGCGGCCGATCGCGCTGTCGGGGTTCATGGGGGCGGGCAAGTCCACCGTCGGCGAGCGCCTCGCGCGAGAACTCGGGCGTCCGTTCGTGGACCTGGACGACGAGATCGAGACCGCCTTCGCGGCCCCCGTGCCGGACATCTTCGCGCGGCTGGGCGAGCCCGCGTTCCGTGCGATGGAGGCCCGCCTCCTGCGTCAGGTAGTCGCTACCGGCGCGGTCGTCGCGCTCGGCGGCGGGGCGGTGCTGGACGACGCCTCGCGGGCGGTGCTTCGCGCCGAGGCCGTGTGGGTCCACCTGGAGGCGCCCTTCGACGTGCTGCGGAGGAGGGTCGAGCGGTCCGCGGGGGACCGACCGCGGTGGGCGGACGCCGCCGCCGCCGAGGCGCTCCTGACGGCGCGCGCCCCCGTCTATGCCGAGGCCCCGTTCACGGTGGACGCGTCGGGAGCCCCCGCCTCGGTGGTCGCCGCGATCCGCGACGTCGTGGGTGTCCCTCGTGCGCGCCCCGACACCCCCGCCCTGCCGTCGCGGGTGGTGCCGGTCGCCGTGTCCGACGGCCCCTACGACGTGCACGTCGGCCTCGGCATGGAGGCCGAGGTGGCGCGGGTCGGTCGCGAGGTGGGCGAGGGCCCGATCGCGCTGCTCACCGACTGGAACGTGGGGCCCCTTCACGCCGACGCGACGGCCCGGCTGCTCGCCGCGTCGGGCAGGCCCGTGGAGCGCGTCGTGCTCCCCGCGGGTGAGAGCCGCAAGCGGATCGGGCCGGTGGTGGACGTGGTGCAGCGGCTGCTCGATCGAGGCTGGCAGCGTCGGGCGCCGGTGGTCGCGCTGGGCGGCGGCGTGCTGGGCGACATGGCGGGGTTGGTGGCCGCCCTCACGCTCCGGGGCGTGCCCTTCGTGCAGCTCCCGACGACGCTGCTCGCGATGGTGGACAGCAGCGTGGGCGGCAAGGTCGGGGTCGACCATCGCGACGGAAAGAACCTGATCGGGGCCTTCCACCAGCCCGCCCGGGTGGTCGCGGACCTCGGCTTCCTCGACACCCTCCCGCCCGCCGAGCTGCGATCCGGGCTCGCCGAGGTGGTGAAGACCGCGCTCCTCGACGGAGAGTCGTTCCTCGCGCTGCTCGAGGGCGGGGCGGACGCGCTCCTGGCGCGGGACGCAGAGCTCCTCACCGACGTGGTCCTCCGGTGCGTGACCTTCAAGGCCGACGTGGTCGCCGAGGACGCACGCGAGGCCGGCCGACGACGGATCCTGAACCTGGGTCACACGCTGGGGCACGGGCTCGAGGCGGCGAGCGGCTACCGACTCCGCCACGGGGAGGCCGTCGCGATCGGGCTGGTGGCGGCCGCGCACGTCGCGGTCGAGGCCGTGGGCGCGTCCCCCGCGCTGCCCTCGAGGATCGAAGCGCTGCTCCGCTCGCTGGGACTCCCCACGTCGGCGCCCGGGGTCCCTCGAGAGCGGCTGCTCGCCGCGATGAGCGGCGACAAGAAGCGGGTCGGAGACTCGATCGCGTGGATCCTCCCGAGCGAGGTCGGTGACCCCCGGATCGTGCCGATGCCGACCCGGGACCTTTCCGACATGCTGCGCTTGCTGGAAGATCGAGGTATCCTGCTGAGGTTGGAGTGAAACAATGATGACTCGACTGTTCGCTTTTGCTGGTTTCACCACCCTCTTCGTGCTCTCGGGCTGCGTCAGCGCCCCCGTGGACGCGCCGTACTACGCGCGCATCGGCGAGTTCGAGGACACCGAGGTCCCCTGGGTCGGCTGCCGCCTGGACCAGAACACCGGCGAGCTCGAGAACCCGAACTGCCTGCCGTCGGATCCGGTGATCCTCCGCATGGACGCCCGGGTCTACGACGACCGCAACAACCTCCCGATGAACAACGTTCGGATCTGGTTCACGTCGCCGTACAACCGCATCTACCTCCTCCCTCAGGAGGTCCTCGAGGCCATCGAGCTTCCGCCGGACGACCCGGACAGCGGCTGGACCACCGCCACGCAGGACCAGCAGGAGCTGTGGGCCGAGTTCGCGGGCACGTTCGAGGACGACTACCGCCCGACGTACCACGAGGGCTACACGGACGGAAACGGCGTCGCCACGGTGTGGATCTTCGTAGAGGCCATGCCGACCGACGTGCAGGGCCAGGCGGTCGAGACCAACATCGGCGTCGGCATCGCCTCGCACAACGTCGCCGCGACGCTCGCCACCTCCGAGTAGCGCGGCCCTCCGCGGCACCTCCGTGGGCGGGTCCCAGTCGCTGCGCGCGCTTGAAGAGGCGTGGCGCCGCAACCCCGAGGCTACGTTCGTCCGCCTCGCGGGCGCCTATCGATCGCACGGCCGACTCGAAGACGCGGCGCGCGTCGTCGAGCGTGGTCTGACGCGTCGGCCCGGGCACCTCTCGGGGCGCGTCCTCCTCGCCCGCATTCAGCTCGACCGCGCCGAGCACGCCGACGCCGAAGCGACCGTCTCGGAGGTCCTCGAGGCTCACCCCGACCACTGGGAAGCGGGATGGCTGCTGGTGCGCGTGCGTCGAGCGGACGGTCGTCGACAGGATGAGCGCGAGGCCCTCGAGCGGCTGCGATCACTGCACCCCGGGCACCGAGAGATCGAAGCCGCCCTGACCCGCCTCGACGCAGACCTGGCGTTCCGCGCCGCGCCCCCGGACACGGAGCGGCGGCCCCGGGTGAACCCCGACGTCGTGTACGGGGCGGACGACGACTCCACGGACCTGTCCATGCAGGGAGGCGGCGCCGGCCCGGTCGCGCCGCCCTGGAAGCCGTCCATGGGGCGCAAGGCGGGCCATCCGCCGCCGGGGCGCGTGGCCCCGCCCGCCCAGGAGTCGTCGGCGGATCCGTTCATCAACGCGACCATGGCGGAGCTGCTGCTCGCCCAGGGCGACCCGGACGGCGCGCGCGCCATGTACCGCCGGCTGCTCGCCCAGGAGCCGGAGAAGGAGAGCCACCGCGCTCGCCTCCTGGAGCTCGGGGGCGAGCCGGAGGGGGAGGCCCCCGAGGCGGCCGGGGACGACCCGGACCCGCAGATGCTCGAGGCGCTGCTGGAGGGCCTGACGTGACGGTCCGAGTGCTCGTCCTGCACGGGCCCAACCTGAACCTGCTGGGGACGCGTGAGCCGTCGATCTACGGGCGCACCACGCTCGCCGAGATCGACGCGATGCTCGTCGCCCGCGGCGAGGAGCTCGGCGCGGCCGTCACCTGTCTGCAGTCCAACCTCGAGGGCGTCCTCATCGACGCCCTGCACGCCGCGCGAGAGGACGGCACAGGGGCGGTCGTCTTGAACGGGGCGGGGTACACCCACACCTCCGTGGCCCTGCGAGACGCCGTCGCGGCCTGCGGTCTCCCGGTCCTCGAGGTGCACCTCTCGAATCCCCACGCGCGCGAGGAATTCCGGCACACTTCGTTGCTCTCGTCGGTCGTGCGCGGCATCGTCTCGGGCCTCGGGCCGGACTCTTACCGGTACGGCCTCGAAGCCGCGGTGGCCCTGGCGCGCCGCGCTCTGGGGTGACCTCCAGCGGATACGGAGTAGGAACATGGACCTCGAAGCGATCCAGCAGCTGATCGAGCTCCTCGACGGCACGGACGTGACCGAAATCGTCGTGGAAGAGGACGGCAAGAAGCTCAAGCTGAAGCGGGGGCACGCGCCGACGATGATGGCGGCGGCTCCGGCTCCGGCCTTCGCCCACGCCGCACCGATGGGGGGCGGCATCGGCGGTTCGGACGCCAACGCGGCGCCCTCCTACGACGGCGCCGTCGTGACCTCCCCGGTCGTCGGCACCTTCTATCGGGCCCCTTCGCCGGACGCCGCGCCCTTCGCGGACGTGGGGAACAAGGTCTCCAAGGGCCAGATCCTCTGCATCGTCGAGGCGATGAAGCTGATGAACGAGATCGAGTCCGACACCTCGGGCACGATCAGCCGCATCCTCGTCGAGAACGGGGAGCCCGTGGAGTTCGGTCAGCCCCTGTTCGTCATCACGCCGGGATAGGGCCGGCCGCCCCCCATGTTCAAGAAGATCCTCATCGCGAACCGGGGCGAGATCGCCCTGCGGATCATCCGAGCCTGCAAGGAGCTCGGGGTCCGCACGGTCTCGGTGCACTCCACCGCCGACCGGAACTCGCTGCACGTGCGGTTCGCGGACGAGTCGCTGTGCATCGGCCCGGCCCAGGCCCGCGAGTCGTACCTGAACATCCCCTCGCTCCTGTCCGCCGTCGAGCTCTCGGGAGCGGACGCGGTGCACCCGGGATACGGCTTCCTGGCGGAGAACGCCGAGTTCGCGGAGATCTGCGGGCGCATCGGCGTCAAGTTCATCGGGCCCACGCCGGACCAGATCCGGAAGATGGGCGACAAGGCCACGGCCAAGGAGACGGTGCAGCAGGCGGGCATCCCGCTGGTGCCCGGGTCCGACGGCCTCGTCTCCGGGGTCGAAGAGGCGCTCGAGGTGGCCGACCGGATCGGCTACCCGGTGCTGCTCAAGGCGACGGCGGGCGGCGGCGGCAAGGGGATGAAGATCGCCCGCACCGCCGAAGACCTGCCTCGCTCCTACGAGTTGGCCCGCGGCGAGGCCCTCGGCGCGTTCGGCAACGGCGACATGTACCTCGAGAAGCTGGTCGTGCGGCCGCGGCACATCGAGGTCCAGATCATGGCCGACGAGCACGGCAACGTCGTGCACCTGGGCGAGCGGGAGTGCTCGCTGCAGCGTCGCCATCAGAAGGTGCTCGAGGAGGCCCCGTCGCCGCTGGTGACGCCCGAGATGCGGGCCGCCATGGGTGAGGCGGCGGTGAACGCCGCGAAGGCGATCGGCTACTCGTCGGCCGGCACCGTCGAGTTCCTGTCGGACCAGGACCGCAACTTCTACTTCATCGAGATGAACACGCGGATCCAGGTCGAGCACCCGGTGACCGAGCTGATCACCGGCATCGACCTCGTGAAGACGATGATCCGTTCCGCGGCGGGCGAACCCCTGGGCTTCACCCAGGAGGACGTGACGTTCCACGGACACGCGATCGAGTGCCGGATCAACGCCGAGGATCCGGTCACCTTCGCGCCGTCGCCGGGCCTGATCACGGGCTACCACGAGCCGGGCGGGCTCGGCGTCCGGGTGGACAGCTGGGTTCACGATCGCGCGAACGTGCTGCCGTACTACGACTCGCTGCTCGCCAAGCTGATCTGTTGGGGGGAAGACCGCGACGCGGCGATCCGACGCATGCGCTGGGCGCTCGACGAGTACGTCGTCGAGGGGATCCGCACGACCGTTCCCTTCCACCGCGGCATCCTGAGACACCCCGAGTTCGTCGCCGGCGACCTCGACACCGGCTTCTTGCAGCGCTACCTCGATCGCCACTGAGGGGCGAAACGATCGCCGGCTTCCGTGACGCCCGAAGCCCTCGCTTGCTATAAAACCGGGTCCAGAGGACGGGGTACGTGTTGGCAGTCAACAAGCCGAAGATTCTCGCGGCAGCGCAGAAGCATCTCTCGAAGGGCAACGTCGACCGTGCCCTGCGTGAGCTCGGCAAGATCGTCAAGGACGACCCGAAGGACCTGCGCGTTCGCCAGAAGATCGCGGAGCTGCTCGCCCGGCAAGGGAAGATAACCGAGGCGATGCGGGAGTTCCAGGTCGTAGCCGAGGCCTACGAGCGCGGCGGCTTCTATCCGAAGGCCGCGGCCATCTACAAGCAGTCGCTCCGGTACGAGCCCGACAACATGACCTGGCACCTCGCCCTCGGCGAGATCTACCAGCAGTTGGCGCTCCTCAGCGACGCGATGGACCACTTCGATCGGGTCGCGAAGCACTTCGAGGACAACGGGACCACGAAGGAGCGGATCCAGATCTACACGAAGCTCCTGAAGCTGAACCCGGACAACATCTCCTACGCGGAGCGACTGTCCGAGCTGTGGCGCAAGGAGCAGGACTACGACGAGGCGTACGTGGTCTTCGCGCGGCTGGTGCCGGTGCTGCAGCAGCGGAACGACGGCGACTCCCTGGTGAAGATCTACGAGCGCATGGCCGACCTGCGGCCCACCGACCTCGTGCTCGCCCGCGACCTCGCGACGATCTACCTCGACCGCAACGACCCCAAGCGTGCCCTCGCGAAGCTGCAGATCTGCTTCAAGGAGGACCCGCAGGACACCGAGACCCTCAACCTGCTCGCGGACGCCTTCGTCGATCTCGGGGAGCGCGAGAAGGCGGTCGCGGTGCTGAAGGAGCTCGCGCAGATCTACGAGGCCCTGGGGTACGAGGAGTACCGCAACCAGGTCTTCGATCGGATCGCGGAGGTCGATCCGAACGAGGGCGCGAACCTCGAAGGCGGCGGGACCCTCGAGATCGTGGGGGTGGACGACCCGGTCGCCGGGATCGCCCTCAGCGCGCCCACCGAGCTGGACGAGGCGGCCGAGCGCCCCCTCATCGAGGCCGACGTCTACCTCGCGTACGGGATGCCGGAGCGGGCGCTCAAGCACCTGCAGGTGTCCATCGCCTCGAGCCCCGACCAGTTCGAACTCCACCGCGCGATCGTGCCCCTGCACCTGCACAGCGAGGACGTCGACGCGGCGGCCGCGGCGCTCAACGCGATGTACGAGATCGCGATGGACCGCAGCGACTACGGAGCGGCCAAGGCCTGCCTCACGCGGGCGGTGGATCTGAGCCCGGACTCGGACACCGCCCAGGCTCGCCTCGACGCGTTCATCGACGCCATGGGCGACTTCCTCCCCGAAGAGCAGGCGCCCCTGGAGATCGAAGAGGTCGACGTGGACGTCGAGGACTTCGGCAGCGCCATCGAGCTGGGGCAGCGGCTGTCGGCGAATCAGCCGGCCGAAGAGCCGAACGAACCGCTCGAAGACTCGGCGTTCGACTTCGACGACGACGAGATGCAGGCCCTCGCGGCGCAGCTGGAGCAGGAGATGGACCCCGGGGACGCGGCGGCGGCCCGAGGGGACTCCGCGCCGCCCGACGAGCTCTCGGTGGACGTGCAGGGTCCGGTGGGGGACGGCTTCTCCTTCGACGTGGACGACATCGAGGAGGCCGACTCGGACGAGGACGCGCAGGCCACGCTGGCGGACGACGCCCTCGACATCGACGACTTCGACTTCGACGACCTCGGGGACATCGACGACACGCTGAGCCGCATGACCACCTTCGAGCTCGCCGAGTCGTACTACAAGACGGGCATGTTCGAGGACGCGGCGGCCGAGTTCCGTCGCGCGGCCGACGAGGGCGAGCGCACGGGGGAGTCGCTGCAGATGCTCGGCGTCACGCTGAGGCGGCTGCGGAACTTCCAGGGCGCCGTGAACGCGTTCCGGGAGGCGCTCACGGGCGGCCACGCGTCGGGCGATCTGATGATGGCGGTGATGTTCGAGCTGGGCGTGACCTACGAGGCGGGCGGCAGCGGTCGCTCCGCGTACAAGGTCTACAAGAAGCTCGTCGGGCGTCAGAAGGACTACCGGGACGGCGAAGTGATGAACCGTCTGTCGTCCCTCGCCTTGGAGCTCGGCCTCCAACCGTAGCGCTGGTCCGCTACCGCTCGTGACGCTTGCGGCCCACCGGATCGTCAGTACAATCCGCGTCCGGCTCCGGCCGACCTCTGCGGGCGTAACTCAGGGGTAGAGTTCCAGCTTCCCAAGCTGGCTGCCGTGGGTTCGAATCCCATCGCCCGCTCCATTCTTCGAGAGACCCCGGCGACCACCTCGTCGGGGTCTCTTGCGTTCTGGGGCGAGCCCCCGGTTTCGGTTTGTTGGGGCGTTGAATAACCCAGCGATCTCAACGGTCTATCATTCCCAGCGATGCCCTCGGATGCTCCGGCCCACCGACGACGTCGGCGCATGCTGCGTCGGCTCTGGATCTTCGCGCGCATCGTGGCCGTCGTGGCGGCGGTCGCCGTGCTCACGGCCGCGTACCTTCAGTCCGAAGACGCCGCCCGTCGCATCCGCGCGCTGGCGTCCCAGGCGGCGTCGGATCTGCTCGGTGAGGACGTCGCGATCCGGAGCGTCGCGCTCACGGAGATGTGGCCGCCCTCGGTCGAGCTGCGCGAGATCACCATCCACTCGCGCGACCCGGATCGGGTCGGCCTGCCCCTCGCGTCCATCGACCGGCTCGACGTCGCCGTGGGCGACGGGCTCGACCTCGCCGAGCGCTTCGTCCCCCTGCAGGCCGTCTCCGTCTCGCGCCCCCGCGCCCGGATTGCGCTCGAGTCGGGGAAGCTGCGCGACTACCAGGCGCTTCAAGAGCTCCTGGCCCAGGAACGCCCGCGGCCGGAGAAGCCGCTGCGCGTCCACCTCGCGCTGCTGGACGTCGCCCAGGCCGAGGTGCGGACGTCCCTCGATCCGCTGGGCCTCGGCGTCGCGACCTCGGGCGTCGAGCTGGCCTTCGCCCGGGACGATCGGGGCGACGGCGCGGGCCGATTGGGGGTAGGGGACATCGAGGTCGTCCTGGGGGCCGTGCGCGAGAATGCGGTGCTGCAGCCGGGCAACTTCACGCTCGAGGACGGCATCCTCAAGCTCTCGGACTATCGACTCGACCTCCGCTCCGGCGAGGTCCAGCTCGCCGGTGAACTGCACCTCCCCACCCCGGAGGGCGCGGGGGCGGAGCGTCCGTTCCGCTACTCCATGTCCGCCGACGCGGCCGTCTCCTTGCCCGAGCTTCGGAAGGCGTTCCCCAAGGGCCCCGACATTCACGGCGACGCCGAGGTCCGCGTGAGCGCCTACGGAGAGGGTCCGTCCCCCACCGTCGCCTTCGACGTCCAGACGCGCGACGTGAAGATTCACGGCAAGGACCGGCCGAACCCGAAGCCCGGCTTCGACCCGGAGCGCTGGTTCCTGCTCGGGGACGCCTCCCTGCGGGGCACCCTCGCGGGCGAGACCGTGACCATCACGCGCTCGTCGATCGCCTACGGGGGCGGCGAGGTGGGGCTCGACGCGACGCTCACTCTCGCGGACGACTTCCCCTGGACCGCCGACCTGGAGCTGCGCGACGTCGCCCTCGAGCAGGTCCTCGCCGCCAACAGCCTCGTGCACGCCTGGGTGCAGATGGGCATCCACGGCACGGCCACCATGTCGGGGCGCATCAAGGGCGGCTTCCAGGGCCGCGGCGACGCCGATCTCCGGTTCCGTGACCTGATCGTGTGGGACCAGGGGTGGGACCGACCGGGCGAGAAGGAGAAGATGCTGCACGTCCCCCGCGGGCGGGTGCGCAGCGGCCTGTACGTGGACCCGAAGCGCTTCGTGCTCGAGCCCGCGACGATCACCGGCCCCGCCGGCACCGTCCTCAGCAACCGCACCGAGTTCGGCTTCACCACGAAGCCCATCACCCTCGACGTGAAGGTCTCGGGGACGCAGTTCCGCTCGGAGGACATCCAGCACACCGCGGCCCTGCAGCACATCGAGGGCCACGGGGGTCTGCAGGCGCACGTCCACGGGCTCACCAACGACCTCGACATCTCGGGGTCCCTGGAGTGGGACGACTTCGTGTTCCGGGACTGGCCCTTCGGTACCGTCAGCGGCGACTTCCACTGGCACGTCCGCGAGGACCTGGAGTTCACCTCCATGCGCGGCACCCGGGGCGAGACCGACTTCGAGGCGGAGGCTCGTGTGCTCTTCGCCGACCGCAAGTGGGGCGGGTCCCGGGACAAGATCGAGATCGCCCTCGAGGCCGTGGTGCCCGAGGGCCACGGCCGGTTCGAGGACGTGCTCCCCATCTTCTTCGGCGACCGTGTGGACATCGCGGGCGCAGGCAGCGGCCGGGTGCGGCTCTCGGGCCCGCCCGCCGCGCTGCACGGCGAGGGGACGGCTACCGGAGAGGACGTGCGGTGGCTGGGCGAGGAGTTCGCGACCGCCGACGTCACGGCCCGAGTCCGCGACGGGCGCCTGACCATCGAGGAGCTGTGGGCCCGCAAGGAGTCGGGAAACGGCCTGTTCGCGCGGGGCTCCGTCGCTCGCGGCGGCCTCCTCGACGTGGAGTTCCGCGTCGCCGACATGGGCGTGGAGGAGCTGACCGCCGTGCGACGGCTGTTCCCGGTGACGAAGCGGGTGGTCCGCCGGGCCGCCTCCCGAGGCGACGCCGTGCCCGACGCGATGCTCACGGGGCGCCTCCGGGGCGACGTCGTGGTCCGCGGCACCTTCGACGACCTCGTCCTCCGCGGGCGCATGCTCACCGAGGAGACCCGCTACCGCGGTGAGTCGATCGGCGAGACCAGCTTCGAGGTCGGCATCGACGACCAGGTGGTGACCGCGTCCCTCGCCATGCTCGACGAACGGGTCGAGGGCACGGCGGAGTTGAAGCTCGGCGGCATCTGGCCGTACGAGTACCGCCTCGCCGCGGACGAGCTCTCCCTCGACCGCTTCCTCCCCGAGGCGCTGCTCGACCAGGTGGAGCCGGTGCACGCCGGGCTCGGGGGCACGGTGGAGGCGAGCGGGACCCTCCGCGACCGGTACCACCAGGTGGTCGTGACCCTCGACGACCTCTACCTGGAGCGAGGACGGCACCGCATCCAGGCCCCCGAGGGCGACCCGATCGTGGCGCGCTGGTCGCTCGGCGCGATCCGGCTGGATCAGGTCCGCCTCGTGGGTCCCGAGGGCCGCACCGACCTTCGGGCCACCGGCTCGATCCGGCTCGACGGGCCCGTGGACGTGGACTTCTCGGGGCCCGTGAACATCGCCTTCGCCGACCTCGCGTACGACGTCCTGGACCGCGCCGAGGCGAAGAGCTTCGACGTCGACTTCTCGATCGTCGGGCCGTCGTGGGCGTCGCTCGACATGGCGGGCGCGGTGACGATCCGCGACGGCCTCCTGCGCACCATCTACTTCCCGCACCCCGTCTCGATCTCCCACGCGCGGGTCTCGCTGGCCGACCGACGCATCTACTTCGACTACCTCGAGGGGGAGCTCGGCGGCGGGCGCCTCGAGGGCTTCGACGGCTCGACCATCGTGCTCGACGAGCGCGACTACCGCCCGCGCGAGTACGACCTGCACCTCACCTGTCGGGACTGCACCGTCCGCTACCCGTCGTGGCTTCCGCCCACCCGGGGGACCGCGCGGCTGACGTTCCGGGGCACCACGCCGGACGCCCTCACGATGGGCGGGCGCATCGACATCGACGAGCTGGTGTGGCGGGACACCGTGAACTACCAGCGCTCGATCCTCTCGGCCATCGGCGGCAGCGGCGTGGGCGACCTCGCCGGAGAGGAGCCCGAGCGCTCGCTCTTCGACCTCGACATCGGCGTCTATTCGCGCGAGGGCGTCCTGCGCATGGCCAACAACATCGGCGACTTCCGGGGCAGCCTCGCGGACGGCCTGCGGATCGTGGGGGACCTCGAAGACCCCCGGATCGAGGGCCTGCTCCGCATCGACGAGGGCACGATCCGGTACAAGGGCAAGGACTTCGAGCTCGAGCCGTCCACGGCCGAGTTCCGGGGGGGGCCGCGTTGGTACCCGTTCATCGACCTCGCGATGTGGACCGACGTGCCCACCCGCACCGACACGTACCGCATCGCCTACTACGTCTCCGGCCCCCTCAACGGGCTGCAGTTCACGGCCTCGTCGGACCCGTTCCTGGCGGAGAAGGACATCAACTCGCTGCTGCTGTTCGGGCTGACCGAGGAGCAGCTCGCGGCGAGCAACGTCGCGGGGCTGGGCAGCGCGGTGGCGGCCGCCGCGGGCGGTCTGGTGGCCGAGGCCAGCGCGGCGTCCCTGGGCGACGAGGTGGGCGCCGAGACCCGGGCGATCCTCCCCGACCGCCTCGAGATCGTGCCGGTGTACACGGACACGACGGGGTCGACGTCGCTGTGGGTGGTGATCACCAAGGACGCCGTGCCCGGGCGCGTGACGCTCGAGGGCGGGGTGGGGCTCGGCGGTCGCACCACCGGGTCGGTGGGCCGCGTGAAGGTGCGGTTCCTGCGCAACCTCTACCTCGAGGGCTCCTGGGTCCGGGACGACGGCGCCACGACGGACCTCGGCAACTTCTCGCTCGACCTCAAGCTCGAGCTGAACGTCGACTGATGCGGGTCCTCCTCGCCCTGCTGCTGCTCGTCGCCGCGCCCGCGGTCGTCCACTCCGCGGAGCCCGATAAGGCGGAGGCGGTGGAGGAGTCCGATCCGCGACGCTTCGTGGGCGAGAACGTCGTCTCGGTGCGCTTCGAGGGGCTGCGCGGCGCCGCGCGAGAGGAGCTGGGCTACCTCGTCGAGCAGCAGGTCGGCGCGCCCTACGACCCCCGCGCCGTGCGACGGACGCTGGAGCTGCTGTTCCGCCTGGGCCGCTTCGAGAGCGTCTCGGCCCGCGTGGAGGCCCGCTCGGGCGGGGTCGGCCTCATCCTCGTGGTGGAGCCGAGCCCCACGATCGCGCGGGTCCAGCTGCAGGGGCACCGCGCCATGCCCGCGAGCGCCCTGCGGGGCGCGATCGGCGACGTGGCCGGGGAGCCGTACGTGCCCGGCGCGGAGGCCCGAATGGCGCTCGCGGCGGAGCGGTTCTACCGAAGCCGGGGATACCTGAAGGCGGAGGTGGCGGGGCGGGTCGCCGAGGTGCGCGGCGGCCGTCGCCTCGTGCGTTTGGACATCGACGAAGGGCCCGGGTATCGGATCCGCGACGTCGTCTTCCCCGACGCCCGGTTCGCGGGGTTCGGCCCTCGGCGCCTCCGCGAGATGATGGGTCCGGGCGTCCGCCTGAACCGCGTCTTCTCGGAGGACGCCGCCGCCGGGTCCGTGGAGCGGCTCCTGGAGCGGTGCCGGGAGGAGGGGTTCGTGGAGGCGCGGCTCCTGACGGTCGCGGGCAGGACCGGCACCGCGGCCTACGAGGTGCGGGCGGATCACGAGTCGGAGACGGTGACGCTCGTGGTGCCCCTCGACGCCGGCCGGCTGGTGACGACGGCCTACGAGTTCGAGGACCGGCCCGCGGATTGGCGACTGGCGCCGGGCGAGAAGCGCATGGACCAGGTCATCGGCCTCGAGGGAGCCCAGCGGGTCTCGGCCACGTACGCCGAGGACGCCGCGCGCCGGCTGCAGGTCGAGCTCGAGCGTCGGGGGTACTTCCACGCCGAGGTGGCCGGGGCCGTGGTCGAGGCCCCCTACGTGCCGAGCCCGCTCGTGCCCGCGTGGCGACGGCCCCAGGTGACGACCTCGCAGCAGGTGGTCCTGTCGGTGGATCGCGGCCCCCGCGTCCGCTTCCAGGCGACGGCGACGAAGCGGTCGGACATCCGCATCACGGGGAGCGGCATCCCCGCCGGTCGGGTCGACGCGATGGACGCCCGGCGCGACATCATCGACGTCCTCAGCGAGGCGAGCCCGCGGGCCATCGGCCGTCAGCCCGGCTTCTTCGTGGTCCTGGGCGTCCGCCGGGTGTACGACCGGTCGTTCACCCACGACGAGATGACGGCGGCCGTGGACGTGCTCCGCGACTGGTATCGGGCCCGCGGCTACCTGCTGCCCGAGGTCTCCTGGGACGCCGAGCTCGTCGACCCCGCGGAGGGCGACGACCGCGGCCGCCGCGTGAAGGTGGACCTGCGCGTCGATCCCGGGCTGCAGACGCGGGTGGAGAGCCTGGTCCTCGACACGCCGTTCCCCATCGCACCCGCCCTCGTCGAGGGCTGGAAGGAGCGGGTCGAGGGAGAGCCGTTCAACCCGACCGACACCGCCGCGCTGCGGTCGGAGCTGCTCGACACCCTGGCCTCCGCGGGCCACCTCGACGCCGAAGTGACCGCCGCGCAGGAGCTGTCCGAGGACCGCACGCTGGTGCGGGTGATCCTCCGGGCCCGGCCGGGGCCCCTGGTGCGGTACGGCAAGGCCGTCGTGCGGGGGAATCGGACGACGCACGCGGGCCTGATCCGGCGGGAGGTGCGGCTCGAGGCCGGCGACCCGTTCCTGGGCCCCGAGATCGACGGGACCCAGCGCCGGCTGCTCCGCTCGGGGCTGTTCGACTCCGTATCCACGGGCCCCGCCCAGACCAGCGGACGCATCCGCGACCTGGCCGTCACCGTGAAGGAGCGCAAGCGGTTCAGCTTCATCGTCTCGGGAGGCCTCACGTGGCCCGACGAGGGACCCCGGATCCGGGCCGAGGCCCGCTTCCGCAACCTGGACGGACGCGGCCTCACCTTCTTCCTGCGGGGGCGCATCGGCCTCGACTGGATCGACATCCGGGAGACTGCCGCGGGCTGCCGCTTCGGCATCCAGTTCTGCGCGGTGCCGGAGACCTGGGTGACCCTCGGCCTCGAGCTGCCCTACGTCCCCGGCGTCCCCCTCCGCGGCACCTTGACCGGCGTGATCGGCGAAGAGGTGGAGGACACGACGTACCGCGTCCAGCGCAGCGCGGTCCGGCTGGGGGTGTCGCTCTGGGGCGTCGAGAAGCTGACCCTGGACGGTCGCCTCGAGTTCGCCTGGCGGGTGCCCCTGCGGGTGGATCCGGTGGCCCGCCTCAACGCGGTCGCCGACGCGCCCCGCGAGACCCTGTCGGACTTCGACCTCGTGCCCCTCGTGGGCGGCGACCTCGCCCTCGATCTGCGCGACGACCGCTTCAACCCCACCAAGGGCGTCTACGCGACCCTGTCGGTCATCAGCACGCCCGGCGCGCTCTTCGTGGGGTCGCCGGCGTTCGGCCGACTCACGGGTCAGGTGACCGGCCACGTGCCGTTCGGCGACACCGGGATCGGCCTGCGGCTCGACGGGCGCGGCGGCGTGGCCTGGTCCTACGACGATCGACTCCCCCCGGTGGAGTACCGCTTCCGGCTCGGGGGGACCGCGTCCGTGCGCGGGTTCGCCCTGAACGACCTGGGCCCCAGCGGCGAGCGCCCCGGGGCCCTGGAGTCCATCGGGCTGCTCAGCGGCCCCGACCTCTCCAAGCGCCGCGTCGTGGTCGGGGGCGACGCGTACTACGAATACAGCGTCCAGTTCGAGTTCCCCATCGGCCTGCAGAGCGGCTGGAAGCTCGCCCTGTTCCACGACGGCGGGAACGCGTGGCTGATGAACGCGTCGCCGACCGGGATCGCGACGGGTCGGGACACGATGTGGAACGGGACGATCGGCTTCGGGGTGCGTCGCATCACGGCGATCGGGCCGCTGCGGCTCGACCTCGCCTTCCGCCCCGCGAACTTCTCCACGGCCGCCGACCGCCGCATCGGCGAGGTCGTGCAGCTGCACTTCGCCATCGGCTCTCTCTAGAGAACGACGGCCGCGGGCCACGCCTTGTGCAGGAGGCCGTAGCGCACGCCGCGATCGCTGACGGTCACGGTGTCCACCCCGGCCCACGCGCCGAGGCCGAGCAGCAGGGTCATGCCCGCGACGATCGCGTCGGCGCGGCCGGGCAGGAGCCCGGGGACCGCGGTCCGGCGTCGGTCGGGATCCATGGCGGCGAGGGCGTCGCGGCACTCGGCGAGCTCGTCGAGCGGCAAGGGGGCCCCGTGGATCGCGTCCGGGTCCCAGAGCACCATCCCGCGCACCACCTGCAGGGCGGTCGTGGCGGTGCCCGCGACGGCGACGAGGGCGGCTCCTCGGCCTTCGGGCAGCTGGGAGAGCGCGGCCTCGGCTGCGTCGGTGAGGGCGGGGACGTCGTCCCCGTGGACGGCGGCCAGCTTGAGGGAGCCGACGGGGATCGACGTCGCCCAGGCCGTGCCGCGTCGCGCGCGCCGCCCCACCTCCGTGCTCCCTCCGCCGATGTCGGCGACGATCAGGGGCAGTCGGTCGGGGAAGGCGCGGGCCTGGGCCAAGGAGGTGAGCTCGGCCTCCTCGTCCCCGCCGACGACGTCCAGAGCCAGGCCCGTCTCGGCCGAGATGCGCTGGACGAAGGCAGGCCCGTTGGGCGCCTCCCGCACCGCCGACGTGGTCGCGCCCTTGACCGCCGACGGGGCCACGCCGAGCGCGTCGAGGCGCCGCGAGAAGTGGTGCAGCGCCCGCATGGCGCCGCGTCGACCCGCCTCCCCGAGGGCCCCGTCGTCGCTCCTCCCGCGCCCGAGGCCGGTGATGATCTGGAGCTCTTCGAGCACCCGCAGGCGACGGGCGTCGCGGGCGTCGCTCACGAGGACGGTCATCTGGGCCGTGTTCGAACCGAGGTCGATGACCGCCACACGCGGCGGGGGCTCGCCCGCGCGACGGAACGGCAGGAACGCGCCGCTCACTGAGGCTTGGGGCCCCACATCGGGTTGCTGTAGGAGCCTGCGCCGTCGGTGATGCGCGTCTGCCCGCGCCCGTCCGCGGTCATGATGTAGAGCTGCTTGGCGCCGCCCTCGCGGGAGCTCGAGAAGAGGATGTGGCGCCCGTCCGGCGACCAGGTGGGGTCCTCGTCGTCGCCCGGGCTCTGGGTGAGTCGCTTGAGGCCGGAGCCGTCGACGTCCATCACGAAGATGTCGAAGCGACCCTCGTCGCGCCCCGCGAAGGCGATGCGCAGCCCGTCGGGCGAGAAGGACGGCGACACGTTGTGCCCGCCCAGGTGGGTCAAGCGCACGACGTCGGTGCCGTCGCGGTTCATGACGAAGATCTGGGGGGTGCCGTTCCGGCTCGACACGAACGCCACCTTGCTGCCGTCCGGCGAGAAGGTGGGGCTGACGTCGATGCCGAGCTGGCGGGTGAGTCGCCGGAGGATCGAGCCCTCGGGGTCGATCGCGTAGATCTCCGAGTCGCGGTCCTTGCTGAGGGTGAGGACCAGCTCCTTGCCGTCCGGGCTCCACTCGCCTCCGCTGTTGAGCCCGGGGTGGGCGCAGACCTTCTCGTGGCGGCCCGTCTCGAGGTTCGTGACCCACAGGTCCGGGTTGTTGTCGCGGTACGACGTGTAGCTGACGCGCGTGCCGTCGGGCGACCAGGCCGGCGACAGGTTGATGGAGCCGTTCCGGCTGACCCCGCGGCGGCTCGCGCCGTCGTAGTCGAGGACGTAGATCTCCTTGCCGCGCCCGAAGTCGGCGACCGCGACGATGCGCGTGTCGAAGATCCCCGACGACCCGGTGAACGCCTCCACGATCGCGTTGGCGACCCGGTGGCCCACGTAGCGCACGTCCTCCTGCGCCCCCGAGATCCTTCGCCCCAGGATCTCGACGCCGCCGTCCACGTCGAAGACGTGCAGCTCCACGGCCACGCGGCCCGCCTCGACCGACACCTCGGCCTTGACCAGCCCTACGGCCCCCGGGACACGCCAGGCCTCGAAGTCGAAGCTGCCCAGGGCGACGCCCGCCCCCTCGGCTTCGAGGTTCGCCTTCGCGTCCAGGATCGAGAAGTAGCCGGAGAGCTCCAGGTCCCGCTGCACGACGCCGTGCGCGACCGCCCCGAGGCCCGCGTCGTCCCCGGCCGGGACGAACGGGGGCAGCCCCAGGGGGAGCGCGTTGTCCGACCCGCGGTCCAGCCAGATGAACGACTCGACCGGCTCCTCGTCCTGGGCCCACGCCGGACCGGCGAGGAGGGAGAGGAGCAGGAGCGGGACGAGGAAGCGCATGACGTCAGCCGTCCGGGTAGCAGCGAATCGTGATGATGCGCGCCTTGCCCCCGGGGGGAGGGGGAACGGTACCGGTCCGCGTGACCGCGCGCAGGCATCGCTGGTCGTAGATCCAGTTCCCCGAGTTGCGCACGGGCTCCGGGGCGCTGAGGCGGCCGCTGGGTTCGACGGTGAAGCGGATGAAGGTCTCCAGTTTCTGACCGGGGGGTATCTGCCAGTTGGACCGGATCCGTTCGTAAACCAGCTGATCGTACGGGTCTCTCTGCTTGCCGAACTTCGCGCGGAGGCTGTCCAATGGGTCGGCGTCCTCCGATCCGTCGGGGTCCGTGGCGAACCGAACCTTCTTGGAGTCCTCGTCCGCCTGGACGGACGCGAGCAGGTCCGCCATGGACTTCTTCTCGGGCTTCTCGGGCTCCTTCTCGGGCTCCTTCTCGGGCCTCTTCTCCGGCTCGGGGGTGGGGTCCGTGGGCTCGGCGAGGACCATCTCGTCGGGCCTCGGAGGCGGCTCGTCGGCGACCACCTCGCGCTCGGGCAGCTTCGGGGCCGCGGCCTTGTCGGGGAGGCCCTCCGCCTTGGGCAGGATCACCGCCGACACCATGTAGGCGTCCTTGTCGATCATGGGGTTGCGGGCGTCGCCCACGCCGAACCCGCCGAGGATGAGGATGAACAGCGGCAGGTGCAGGAGGAGCGACGGGATCATCACGACCCCGAGCCCGGCCCCGTCCTGCTTGAGCACGCCGTGGTAGCCGCCGTCCTCGGCGGCGCGGGCGGACCTCACGCTCACTCCGCTTCGTCTCCCTGCTTGGGCGGGTCGGTGACGAGCCCGGTGGAGAGGACGCCCGCCTCCTTCGCGCCCCCGAGGACGGTCATGATCGTGCCGTAGGGCGTGTCCATGTCGCCGCGGATGAAGAGCGAGCGGTCCGCGCGGTTCTCGAAGACCGCCGGGAGCTTGTCGGCGAGGTCGTCGCACGCGAAGGACAGGGTCTTGCCGATGTGGCACGTCCCGTCCGCCTTGACGGTGAGGACGACGGGCTGCTCGTCGCGCTGCTCGAGGTTCGCCGCCGACACCCGGGGGAGGTTCACGTCCACGCCCTGGGTCATGAGCGGCGCGGTGACCATGAAGATCACGAGGAGCACGAGCATCACGTCGACGAACGGCGTGACGTTGATCTCGGACATGTGCGTCGCGACCTCGAAGCCGCCGTCCTGTCGGCCCCCGCCGGGGCCGGCGCCCATGCCCACGTCAGCGACCTCCGCTGCGGGTGCGCTCGTGGCGCTCCACGAGGTTCAGGAAGTCGTACTGGAAGTGGTTCAGCTCCGTGGCGAGCAGCTTCAGGCGGGTGATGAAGTAGTTGTAGAACATGACGGCCGGGATGGCCGCGAACAGGCCGACGGCGGTGGCGATCAGGGCCTCGGAGATGAACGGGCCGACCTCGGCGATCGACGTCGTGCCCTCGATCCCGATGGTCTGGAACGCGCGGAGGATGCCCCACACGGTCCCGAACAGACCGATGAAGGGGGCGGCCGATCCGCACGAGGCGAGGAAGGGGATCCACTGCTCGAGGCGCGTGAGGGCCTCGCTGGAGCCCTTGCGCAGGGCGCGCCCGATGTTGTCCACGCCGCCTCCCAGGGGCCCCGCGCCCACCTGCTCTTCGACCTGACCGAGCCGCTTGAGTTCCTTGTACCCGGCGGCGAAGGCCGACGCGACGGGCGAGTCGGGGTAGTTGCCGACCTCGCCGTAGGCCTCCTCCAAGGAGGTGGTGGACCAGAAGCGGTCGAGGAACTGAACGGACTGGGAGGCCGCGCGCTGCAGGAGCAGCCAGCGCTGAAGGATGATCGCCCAGGAGACCAGCGAGAAGACGGCCAGGATGACCATCACGAGCTTCACGATGGGGTCCGCGCCCGCGACGATCCCCCAGGTGGACGGGGCCTCGGGGGCGGCGAGAACGAGCGGGGTGAGGGCAGGCAGCATCAGCGTGTTTTCCGATTCGGCGTGGGGGTCAGCCGACGATTTCTACTTCGACGGCCCCGCTGGGATCGAACCCCGAGATGGCGTGACGATTCCGGTAGGAGGACTTCAGGCGCTTGCCGACGCGGTCGACGTGCACGAAGTTGAGCAGGAATCCGCTCCCGGCGCCGACGACGGGCACGGCCCGGGTCATGCGCAGCCCGGAGCTGAGCGCGACCCGCGTCACGACGGCTTGGACCGCCTTGAGGAGCAGGGGATTCGCGAAGGTGCCGGTGCCGGTGATGACGGCGGGCAGGCGACGCATGAGCTCCGCCTCGGTGCCTTCCCAGTCGACGTCCGCGCCGACGGAGCCCGCGAGGGCCTTCCACATCTCGATCTCTCCGCGGCTGGTGCGGTAGTCGAAGCCGTAGGCGAGGGAGATGCGCTGACTGAGGCGCACGAGGACGATCACGAGGTGGGCGAGGCCCGAGGGCAGGCCCATCCAGCCGCCGAACCCGATGGCGCCGCCGCTCACGGCCGCCGAGCGTCGGGCGTCGCGGATGTAGCGGTCGGCCACGTCGTCGAGCACCTCCACGGGCATCTCGGCGAGCTCCTGGAGCGCCGAGACCTCCCGGCCCTTGGTGCGGAGGTCCCGCAGCACGTCGTCGGGAGCCACGGAGGCCATCGAATAGAGGCCCTGAAGGATGCCGTCGTCCAGCGCGTCGAAGACGGAGCGTGCGAAGTCCTCGGCAGCCATGGGCCGGAGTATATGTGCGGTTGCGTGCGCGGTCCCCCCGCCCTTTGCGTGGCGCCGGCGCAGGCCCGTATACTCTCGGTTCCGTCACAGCGGGAAGTCCGGAGGCAGGTTGAGTTCGTCCACTCTCTTCGCTCAGCAGTTCCAGGACGAGATCGCGGATCTCCCACGTCCGCATCCCTCGTTCGTCGTGTCCCTGCTGGGGCGCTCGGAGCCCGCGATCGTCTCGTTCCGATCGCAGATCGAGAGCTGGTGGAGCCACTTGGGCGACGCCACGCGCCCGGCCTACGCCGAGCGGCTCTGCTCGCTCGAGAACGACGTGTTCTTCCAGGCGTTCGCCGAGCTCGCGGTCCACGAGATCTTCCGCTACCACGACATCCGCGTATTGGGGCACGCGCCGCGGCCGGGAGCGACCGTGCGCGCGGCGGCCGGCGCCGAGGAGGAGACGGCGTTCGGTCTGGGCGTCCTCGCGTACCTCCCCGAGGTCCAGATCCGCGGCTCCATGAGCGTGTACCGGCACCTCGTCCGGGAGCTCAACAGCATCCACCATCACTACAACTTCAGCGTGTACCTGAAGCGGTGGCTGCCGTACGACTTCGACCCGCGGCCCATCAAGCGTGCGCTCGAGGTGTGGCTCGACTCGCTGGACGACGGCTCCTGGCACGGGAAGTACGCCGAGTACCGGGACGAGAACATCCACCTCGAGTTCTCGATCCTGGACAAGCTGAACGAGGACAAGCGCAGCCTCGTGCGATTCCGCATTTCGCCGCTGCGCTCGCCCGAAGCGCTCGAGCGCATCGGTGAGCACGTGGATCGCCTCGTGACGGAGGCCGAGCAGACGGAGATCAGCGGGGTGCCCCTGGTGGCCGCGCTCTTCAGCAACGAGGAGTGGTCGATCCCGGACAACTTCCTGCAGGACTACGTGTACGGCAAGGCCGACTACAGCTTCAACTGGACGACCCACCGCGGTCGCACGGAGCGGCTCAAGAGCTTCACGCAGAAGTCGGCGAAGTACGGGCTGTTCACGCAGGAGCGCCTGCGGCGGGTGTCCGCCCTGATCCTCTGCGACAAGGAGTGGGAGCGCGACAAGGTCGTCTTCAGCCTGCGCGTGCACCACAACCCGTGGGCCGAGCAGCCGCTCGCCGCGGACCTCTTCGGCGACTTCGCTCAGTATCGGCCGGTCGAGCAGGAGGACGAGTCGACGTTCCTCGCGTGGCACAACCTCGACCGAGCCCGGTTCCGCCTGCCCTGAGCG
>CAZUHI010000017.1:82183-134653 GCA_964620495.1 uncultured Rickettsiales bacterium
GGTGTTCCCTGCCCCACAAGTCGGGGTGAACGCGCCGTTCCCCCCGGGTTCTGGGTGTTCCCTGCCCCACAAGTCGGGGTGAACGCGCCGTTCCCCCCGGGTTCTGGGCGTCCCCGCCCCGCCCGCCGCTCAGTCCGCGTCGGCCTCGACCTCGAGCACCAACGTGCCGGGCTTCGACCGCCGGTACGGCCCGACGTCCACGGTGAACCCGATCTCCAGGTACGGCCACAGCCCCAGGAAGTCGTACGTCACCCCGGTCCCGAAGCCGACGTCGATGTACCCGCCGATGCCGTGACGGTCCGGGGTGGTGCTCAGTAGTTCGAGGATCGTCACGCGACCCGTCCAGTAGAAGCGATGGCCGCCCGCGTTTCCGCCCACCGATCCGGTGGGCCCGGGCGTGGTCAGGATGCTGCTGAACACCGCTTCGACGTAGACGCGCTGCGTCGTGGATGGGTCGATCGTGCCCCCGACCGCCACCCTCCAGTCCAGGGCTGCCGCCGCCCCCACATACCAGGTGCCCAACGCCACGCCTCCGGCCCCGAAGCCGACGTGAAAGCCGCGAGGAGACGTCAATCGAATCGTCCCCCGAGCGCCTCCGCCTACCCCGTCGGAGCCGATCCCCTGGGCCCCGACGTCCAACCCGAAGCGGGGCGTGGGCTCCGCAGCCTCACCCGGCGCCGGGACGGAACAGGCGAGAACGAGTCCCGCGCACAGGATGACGAGGCCGCGCACCCGCCCATGAGAGCACGCCCCGCCCCCCGTGGCCCGACCGGTGAGTCAGGCGCGGACCTCGTCGCCCGGTCGGTGCAGGAGCGACTGCTGGATCTCGCCCGGCAGATCCGGTGAGAAGCAGCGACGGCAGCGGGCCTCGTACGCCTCGACCTCGCCCACCAGGACGCGCTCGGCGCGGTTGACGATGCGCTGGCTGCGGTCCGCGGGGTTGCCGCACTTCATGCAGATCGCGTGGTTCTTGGTGACGTACTCGGCCACCGCCATCAGCGTCGGGATGGGCTCGAAGGGCTGGCCGCGGAAGTCCTGATCGAGGCCCGCCACGACCACGCGGCTGCCCGAGTTCGCCAGGCTCTCGACCACCGCGACGATGTCCGGCCCGAAGAACTGCACCTCGTCCACGCCGATGACCTTCACGCCGGCCCCGAGGCGCCAGACGTCCTCCGCCTTCTCCACGACCTTCGCGTGCAGCGACATGCGGCTGTGGGAGACGATCTGGTCTTCGGCGTACCGGTTGTCGATCTTCGGCTTGAAGATGACGACTTCCTGCTTCGCGTAGCGCGCGCGCACCAGCCTGCGGATGAGCTCTTCCGTCTTGCCGGAGAACATGCAGCCGGTGATCACTTCGATCCAGCCGGTGCCTTGGGGGGTCGGGTGCACGAGGGGATCCGGGTCAGGAGGGAACGGCCGGAGGGCGCGGGAAGTGTGCCGCCCGGGTGCCCGAAGATCCAGCGGGTCAGGGCGCGTTGTCGTCGAGCGTCCCGTCCCACTCCGTCGCGCGGGCGAGGACCAGCTCGAAGCGGAGGCAGGATCGGGCCCCGTCGGTGCACTCGGTGCACTCGCCGCCCGCCGCCTCCGAGGCCTCGCACAGCGATCCCGGGCCGTCCCCGAGCAGATCGTCTGCGGGCCGCGTGTCCCACCACCCCTCCAGCGAGAAGCCCGCCCCCCAGGCCACGTCCGGGGAGAGCCCGCCGCCCACGCGCGCGTTCTCCACCACGAACGGGACCCCCGCCACCGGCCACTCGAGGCGGAGCGGCCCGATCTCGAACAGGGGATCGTCCCACCGCGCGTTGGGCGCCCAGGTGCGCGCGGCGAGGTCCTGCTCCGCGTCGCTCGCGTCGGACTCCCGGGCCCCCAGGACCGCGGCCGCCGAGCCCTCGGGACCGCCCGGATCGCCCCGGAACTGGATCACGGGGTGGAGCCCCGCGAGCAGCGGCGCGAGGGCGTCGTCCAGGCCGGGGGGATCGAGGAGGCGCCCGTCGGAGGCGTGCATGGCGAAGGCCACCCCGGCGAGCCGGTTGTCCGTGGGCGAGCCGACCCCGTTGGTGGTGAACGACCAGTCGTGCGTGCCCTCGGGGCTCTCGAAGTGCACTCGGTACTGGGTCTGGGGGTTCAGGCGCGACCTGGGGCGCCATCGGACCTGGCGACCGCCGTGATGGACGGACGTGACCCCGTCGGCGGCCCGCCCGTCGGACCGGGTCGTGCCCAGCCCCGCGGTCTCGGCGGCGCAGCGGAGGTCGACCCACGCGGGGCCGTCGACGTACCCCTCGACCGAGTCCGACTCCGGCCCGAACGACCGCACGCCCTGTTCCTCGCAGGCGTCCCCCACGAACTCACCTTCGAGGTCGTAGCGGTCGCATCCGACGATCAGCACGAGCAGCAGGGTCCAGCGCAGGCTCACGCGCCGATGGTAACCGGACGGCTTCCGCTTAGGATGCTGCCCATGCGCGTTCGCTGCCCGGTCCTCGCCCTGTCCCTCATCGCCGCGGGTTGCCTCGGCTCGTCGGCGGAGCCCGCGCCCTCGACCGCCGCGAACGCCGCCTCGGAACCCACGCCCGAGCCCACGCCCGAGCCGACCCCGGACCCGGCCGACGACCTCCTCGTGGACCTGCACGTCGACACCATCACCGCCATGGTCGAGGACCACTGGTCCTGGGAGGACGAGCGTCTCGAAGCCTCGCTGCCCGAGCTGGTGGAGGCAGGGGTCGACGTCGTGGTCGAGGCCATCTGGATCCCCCGGGCGGCGAAGGATCCGAGGGGCCTGGCGCTCGATCGTGTGGCGCGGATCCGGGCGATGGTGCGCGGCAGCCGAGGTCGGGCCGCGTTGGTCACCGGTCCGGGCCAGCTCCGCGCCGCGGTGCGGGAGGGGCGACTCGCGGTGGTCGTGGCGCTCGAGGGCGGCACCGCGCTCACCGAGGGCCCGAAGACGATGCACGAGCTGGCCGACCTCGGGGTGGCCATGTTCGGCCTCACCTGGACCGAGTCGTCCGCCTTCGCCGACTCCAGCGCCGAGCCGCGCGCGGGCGACGCGGGGGGCCTGACCGAGGCGGGGCGCGCCGTGGTGGCGGCGGCCAACGATCGCGGGCTGATGCTCGACGTCTCCCACATGTCCGACCGGGCCACGGCCGACACCGTCGCGGCCTCGCGGGCGCCCGTCCTCGCGTCCCACAGCAACGCCTTCGCCCTGGCCGGCACCGCCCGAAACCTGCGCCCCGAGCTGCTGGCGGCGATCGCCGAGAAGGGCGGCCTCGTGGGCGTGATGTTCCACGGCCCGTTCGTGGTGAAGGGAGAGCCCGCGACGCGCGCCCACGTCGTCGCGCAGGCGACCCACCTGGTCCAGGAGATCGGCGCGGAGCACGTCGGCCTCGGCTCGGACTGGGACGGCAAGATCCAGTCGCCTCCGGACCTCGCCGGGGCCCCCGACCTGCCTGCCCTCGTCGCCGACCTCGAGGCGGGCCTCGATCCCTCCGCCGTCCGCGCGGTCTCCGGCGGCTCGTTCCTGCGGTTCTGGGACGCCGTGCGAGCCGCCTCGGCGAGCGCCGGATCGCGGAGCACGTCGCGGAACTGAACGGGGCCTCAGCATGCCCCTGGACCGGTGGCGCGAAGTTGGTATCCTCCGCGCGCTCTGGAGACCCCCTCATGACGAAGACCCGCGTTTCTCTCTTCCTGTCCTTCCTCTTGCTCGCGTTCGGCGGCTTGATGGCGTGCCCTGACGACGGCACCCCGATCGGCGGCGACGACGACGACGCGGTGGACGACGACGACGCGGTGGACGACGACGACGCTGCCGGTGACGACGACGACGCGGGCGACGACGACGACGCCACGGACGACGACGACGCCGTCCAGATCCCGGACCTGGCCAGCACCACGCCCGCCGACGGCGACACCGCCGTGTTCGTCAACGGCGCGGTCTACGCGACCTTCACGGGCCCCGTCGAGGACGCGGTCGTGAGCCTCGCGGACGGCGACGGCGTCGCGATCGCGGGCGCCTCGGTGCCCTTCGCCGAGGACTCGGTCGCCTTCCAGTCGGACGACTTCCTCTCCCCCGAGACCGCCTACACCGCGACCGTGGTGTGGGGCGGCGAGACCCGCACCGAGACCTGGAGCTTCACGACCGGCACCACGGGCACCAACCCCACGAACCTCTCGCCCGACGGCGTCACGTTCAAGTGGGACCTGCAGGACCCGAACGCCACGTACATCTCGCCCCCCAACGGCGGTCAGCTCCTCGGCCAGCTGGGCGACACCATCTTCTTCACCGAGGCCACGCAGCCCGAGAACACGACGGACCTGTTCCTGCTCGGCGCGCTCGAGGGCGACACGGCGGACACCCAGGAGCTGTGCCAGCCGAGCTTCGACCTCACGGCCAACCAGCCCGCCGTGTACACCGACCCCTTCTTCCAGGCGGGCCCCACGGACATCGCCCAGACGGTGCCGATCGGCGGCGGGCAGAGCCTCAACGTGGTGATGCACGACGCCGACTTCTCCGGCGTGTTCGCCTCCACCACCGGCACCGAGATCGACCAGGTCTCCAACGGCGCCTTCTACGGGTACATCAACGTGCAGGACTTCGGCCTCCCTGTCGACTGCGCCTCCATCGGCGGCTTCATCGGCGTGCCGCTGCCCTGCGCGCCGTGCCCGGGCTCCCCGAACGACATCGAGTGCGTCGTCTTCTGGGTCCAGAACCTCACCGCCGACGCGGTGCCGGGCCTCGACCTCGTCGAGCGCACGGACGTGATCATCGCCAACGACACCCAAAACTGCCCCTGAGAACGACGGCGCTTTCTTGAGCGCCTGAGCTCCCCCTCCCGGTCCTTCCCCCCGGGAGGGGGTTCGTTCGTTCGTCCCATGGAGTTCTCATGAACCGACTCCTCGTCGCCGCCCTCGCTGCCTCGCTCCTCGTCCCCGTCGCCGCCTCGGCGAAGAGCAAGGGACCGTCGTTCAGCGCCTCCTCCATCAAGAAGACCGAGAAGGTCGAGTTCAGCCCGGACAAGGCGTTCGACGGCCTGCTCTCCACCTCATGGGCCGAAGACAAGCCCGGCCAGGGCGAAGAGGAGTGGCTCGAGGTCGACCTCGGCGAGGAGCGCGAGATCCAGCTCGTCTCGGTGTGGGGCGGCGCCTTCTCCAGCGCCGAGGACTGGAGCGGCCGTGGTCGCCTCGCGGACGCGACCCTCACGCTCATGAACGCGGCGGGCGAGGTCGTGAAGAACAAGGCGTTCGAGGTGGGCGATCGCTTCGCGCGCAAGGACATCCGACTCGGCGACCCCGTCGCAGTGCAGCGCCTGCGCATCACCATCGACGCGACCCACGAGGGCTCGATCTTCGCCGACACCCACATCGCCGAGATCGCGTTCGACTTCACCGAGCGGGTCGATCCCGCCTGGGAAGAGGCCATCGCCGAGAAGATCGAGAAGAGCCGGTCGCTGAAGAAGGTGGTCGAGGCGGACCCCGAGGAGTTCAAGACCCTGTGGGCCGCCCTCAAGGCCGACGAGGACTATTCGGCCAACTTCAAGCTGCTCGGCGCGCGCGCCGTGCACGGCCCCGACTACCGCATCGAGCTCGTCCAGGACGAGGTGCCGGTGGGCTTCCGCCTCCAGCACCTCCAGTTCGACGAGACGTCCGTGGAGAAGCTGGGCGTCCTCAAGGACGGCAACGCCGTGCGCTACCTCGAGACGGCCTCGGCGGGCGCCGTGCTCGCCGACGACCGCGAGTGGCTGAGCGGCGCCATCGTCATGTTCAAGGCCTACCAGGACCTGCGCAAGGCGGTCCGCGTGACCCTCCCCAACTGGGGCACCACCGGCCTCGAGCAGGGCGCGCTCCTCGGGCGGGGCGAGCCCCTGTCGGCGGACATCGACAGCGCGGGCAACCTCTGGGTGGCCGACACCGGCAACAACCGCCTGCAGCGCTTCACGGCCGCGGGCACGGCGGACAAGGTCATCGGCGGCACGAAGACCATCGTCACCGACTGGTTCGGCGAAGACGGCGACCCCTACGCGTCGGGCTCGGACGTGGGGGACGGCCCCGGGCAGTTCCACCAGCCGGTGGCCGTGGCGGTGGGCAACTACGACATCGTCGCCACCATCGACGCCCGCCTCCGCATGCAGACCTTCGACGCCGAGGGTGCGCCGAAGGCCCAGTGGACCGTCACGTCCACCTGGTCGCCGCGCGCGGGGTTGGGCAACGGCACGCCGATCATCACGTGGCTGGACGACGACTTCTTCGTGATCCTCAAGGACGAGGTCCTGCAGTACACCGCCGAGGGCGAGCTCAAGACGCGCTACAACCTCGAAGGCGGCGACGTGCAGGCCGCGGTCATCGCCAAGGGTCGGCTGCTGGTGCGTCACTCGGGCGACCGAGAGATCATCGAGTACAAGCCGGAGGACGGCTTCCGGCAGGGCAAGTTCCTGAAGAAGGCCGTGCCCGAGGACGGCTCCGAGGACTGGGACCTCGCCGCGGACGCGGACGACAACCTGTACATCGCCACCGACGCCGGGAAGATCCACAAGTACAACAAGCGCGGCCGCTTCGTGACGACCATCGACGCGTTCGAGCGTGGGCGCGAGATGCCCCGCATCGCCGTCAGCGGTCCCCTGATCCTGGTCGTGGCCCGCGACGAGATCGCCCGCGTCGAGCAGACCGAGTAGTGCGCCTCGCCGTCGCCGCGGCGGTCGCCCTGCTCCTCGCGGGCTGCGGCGGAGGGCTCGTCGAGGCCACGCCGCCTCCGACGCCCGCCCCCTCCAACGCCCGGACGACCCCGGCGCCGTCCGGGCCCACCGAGGTCCGGACCAAAGACGAGACCTTCGCCCGCAAGGCCGCCCTGGCCCCCGACGGCGGCGTGCGCGTGCAGGCGCTCGACCTCCTCGATCGCGTCCTCCGGAGCGAGGCGGCGAACCCCCGGAACGCCTGGGCGCTGGCCCACGGCATGCTCGCCTACGGGCGGGACTTCAAGGCCACGGACGGGCGCCTCGCGGCCGAGGTCCTGGTCGGCTTCCTCGAGGACACCGAGCACGGCCCCGGCTTCCCCGCCAAGCGCGGGGACGTGCGGGTGGAGCCGCACCCGGACCTGGTGGTGAAGAGCCTGCTGGAGGCCGGGTGGGGGCTCGACGAGCCGCTGCCGGGGACGAAGGTCACGCCGCGCGCGTTGGTCGAGACGTCCCGCTCCCGGTACGTCGCCACGACGTCGCCCAACGACCTGCCCTGGACCCTCGACGCCTGGTGCGCCGCGGCCCGCGCGCCCGAGCCGCCGTCCGTCGATTGGACGACCGGGGCTGGGGCGAAGGCCCACCTCGGAGGCGTCGCCGGCGACCTCCTCGCCACGCTCGAGAAGGAGACGTACTTCCTCCGCCGGGCGAAGGAGGCCGGCACCCCCGTCCAGAAGCGCCGGCAGGGGATCTTCGCGTACACCTGCGGCGGCTCGCACCTGTTCCAGGGCGCCGCGGCCTGCGTGGGCGCGGGCTTCCCGTCGGGCGACGGCGCGCGCACGCGTCTCGCGCTCCAGATCGAGCTCTACCTGCACCGCGTGGGCATCGAGACGGACACCGTCGACGCGGCCCTCGTCCAGGCCCCCGAGTACCGGTCGATCCTCTACAACCAGGACGTCAAGTTCCTCGGCCACCTGCTCGAGGCCCTCGGAAAGGCCGAGCGCGACGGGCTCTGGACCCCCGCGCCGTCCGACCGGGCGCTGCTCGACATGGCGGAGACCCGCCTCGTCTTCCACGTGCTGCAGCAAGAGAAGATCGGCACCTACCGGCCCGAGGCGCTCGCCGCCCTGCGCGACTCCACGAACAAGGACGCCCAGGACCCGATGCAGGGCTTCCAGTTCTATCTGGACCTGGTGGGGGACGCGGCGCACGCCCGCCACGGGCTGGACATCCAGGCGGCGCTGCGGGCCGATCGCGCCCCCTGAAAGGAGCCCCGTCGGGCGCCTCGGATCGACGGACGCGCGGCCGGTCCGGTCTGCTACAACTCGCCGGTCCTCGCCCCCGGTGGGGCCTTGGAGCGGAGTTTCGATGAGCAGTCAGCACTACGACGTCGTGATCATGGGGGCCGGCATCGGCGGCAACTGGGCCGCCCGACACCTCATGCTCAAGATGCCCGGCATTCGGGTCGCGTTGGTCGAGCCCAAGTCGGACGAGGCCATCGCGAAGATCGGCAAGATCGGTGAGTCGAGCGTGGAGATCGCGGGGATCTTCATGGTCAAGGAGCTGGGCCTCGGCGAGTACCTGACCGAGAAGCAGCTGCCCAAGAACGGCCTCAACTTCCACTGGCCGAAGGACTCGGCCAAGACCGACTCGATCGACGACTACTGGTCCGTGTGGGCCCTGCGTCAGCCGGTGGTGCACGCCTGGCAGATGCACCGCGGCAAGCTCGAGACCGACCTGCTGCGCATGAACACGGACATGGGCGTCGCGCGCGTGCAGGCCCGGGTCAAGGGCATCGAGATCACGGACGGCGACGCCCCCAACGCGGTCGTCGCCAAGTCGCACGACGGCGAAGAGCTGCGCCTCACCTGCGACCACCTCATCGACACGGCGGGCCGCTCGTTCATCACGGGGCGCAAGTTCGACAACATCCTCCCGGACCCGGCGGACAAGTTCGGCCTGAACAACGGGACCGCCTGGGTCCGCGTCACCGGGGTGGACCGGGACGTCTTCCGGGAGGCCATGCCCATGGACACGGCCACGGCCCGCTACTACGGCACGAACCACTGGTTCGGCGAGGGCCACTGGCTCTGGATGATCCCGATCGACCGCGAAGAGATGTCGCTGTCCATCGGCGTCATGCACCACCACGACGTCATCCCCGGCAAGCACCTGAACAGCCGGGAGAAGTTCCTGGCCTTCCTCGAGAAGAACCACACCGTCCTGCACAAGCTGATCACCACGGCCGAGGGCGAGCTCGACTTCATGTACTGGGGCAAGCCCAGCCACCGCTGCAAGCAGATGTTCAACGCGGACAACTGGTACGCGCTGGGGGACGCGGCGTACTTCGCCGACGCCTTCTATTCGATGGGCACGTCCACGATCGCGTTGGCGGTCGAGTCGGTCACGGAGATCATCCGCGCGAAGCGGGCGGGGGAGGCGGACGCCGAGGAGAAGCGCGCCGCCTTCAACGACTACAACGTCTGGTTCTCGCAGACGAACATGCACATGTACCGGCACCACGCGCGGCACCTCGGCAACGCGTCGATCATGAGCTGGCGCATCTTCTTCGAGTACATCTGGTGGTTCGGGACGCTGGTGCCGACGTTCATCGGCAAGTGGCACCTCCAGCCCCGGTACATCGCCGAGACGCTCGACAACTGCCCCCGGCACTTCCACGTGGAGGTGTACGAGGAGCTCAACGAGATCCAGGATGAGGGCCTCAACCTCGGGCTCATGGACTGCTACCGCGCGGACCAGCTGCCGGTGGAGTACCACCCCACCCAGGACCACCTGCCGTACCTCGAGAACACGACGTACGGGGCCCGTGAGCTGAACATCTACACCGCCGTGGCGGCGACCCACTGGTACGCGGCGTGGTGGTGGATCAAGCTGCAGAAGCGGGCCTGGGGCTTCGGCGCCCTCCTCCGCAAGAAGGCGTGGAGCCTCGCCCTGCGGCTGTTCCTCCAGGCCTTCCTCATCAAGATGCGCGCGGCGTGGCACGAGCTCGAGCTCCTGGGCCGCCCGCACAGCGACGCGCACCAGGAGGTGGCCGACGCCTTCGAGCGCAGCAACCCGCTGCCGAAGCTGCAGCCGTGGATGGACTCCCTCCCCGAGCGCAAGCCCCGGCGTCGAGGCGCGACCGCGGGCGGCGACGAGTCGGCGGCTTGATGCGGCACGTCGCCCTGGTCCTCGCCGCGTCCCTCATCGGCTGCGGCGGGACCGACACCCCCGTCGCCGGCGCGCCCGCCGCCGTGGAGGCCGCCCCCAGGGACGCCCCGCCCCCTGCCGACCGTTGCTCGGTAGAGGTCCGCACCGGCGACGCCTGGGTGCAGCGCGCGGACATCCCCTGCCCGACGAGCCCGCTCAGCCTCCTCGTGGTGGGCGACGTCGGCTACGCGAACCCCATCCTGGACGGCTCCGTGGCGGGCATGGAGGCGCTGTGCGCCGAGCGCCGCTGCGACCTGATGCTCATCGCGGGCGACCTGATCTACGGGCCGGGCGCCGACGCGGTGCCGCACTGGGCCGCCATCTGGGACCAGGGCCTCGCGCGCGTGGGCCTGCCCTCGGTGGCCGTCCTCGGGAACCACGAGTGGCGGCACGAGCCCGAGCCGGAGAAGAAGCGCGCGGCGGTGAAGGCGTCCGACGGGCGGGAGGGCCTCATCGCGCCGGGCCCGTCGTTCGCGGTGCGCGTCGTGCGAGGCGAGAAGACGCTCGTGGCCCTGGCGGGCGTCGACACCGACTCCGTGTCCAACCCAATCCCCGAGATGCCGGGCTTCGGCGCCGCGGCCTTCGACGTGGCCTGCGCCGAGGAGGTGCCGGTCGTCGCCGTCGGGCATCACCCGCCCACGAGCCAGGGCCTGCACCACGGGCACGAGGCTCACGTGGAGAAGGCCCTCCGCGGCCTCTTCGCCGCCCGGCGCGAGGCCGGGTGCGACGTGCGCCTTGTCGTGGCCGGACACGACCACGACTTCCAGGCCTACCCCCTCGCCTGCGAGCAGGCCGACGTGCCCCCGATCGTCGTGTCGGGCGTCGCCGGTCGCGGGTTCCGCAAGGCGGGGGAGCAGCACCTGCCCAAGTGCGGTCCCGGTCCGTCCGAGGGCAAGGAGACGGTCTACATCGCCGACCGCGGGGCCGAGGGCGGGTTCGCCCACGTGGAGCTCGCGCTGGACGACGGGCCCTCCACCGTGCGCTTCTACGCCACCAAGACCCCGGACACGCCCGCGGAGCTCCTCTCCGAGACCCCGCTCTAGACCCCCCTCCAAGGGACGACATGCAGTATCAGAACCTCGGCGACTCGGGCCTGACCGTGTCGCGCATCGCCCTCGGCTCCTGGCTCACCTACGGCAGCGCCGTCGACGTCCAGCGGGCGGCGCGGATCACGCACGCGGCCCTCGAGCAGGGCGTCATCCTCCTCGACACCGCCGACGCGTACGCCCGGGGCGAGGCCGAGCGTGTCTGGGGTGAGGTCCTCACGGACGTGCAGCGCAGCGACTACGTGCTCGCCGGCAAGCTGTTCTGGCCCATGTCGGACAACCCGAACGACAGGGGCCTGTCGCGGAAGCACCTGTTCGAGTCGATCGACAAGAGCCTGAAGCGGCTCCGCACCGACTACCTCGACCTCTACCAGTGCCACCGGTACGACGACGACACGCCCCTGCACGAGACGGTCCGCGCGATGGGCGACCTCGTGCGGGCGGGCAAGACGCTGTACTGGGGGGTGTCCTGCTGGACGGCCGCGCAGATCACCGACGCGTGCCGCCTCGCGGACCAGCTCGGGGTGCCGCGACCGATCTCGAACCAGCCGCCGTACAGCCTGCTCGAGCGCTCGATCGAGCAGGAGGTCGTGCCCCGCTCGGACGCCGAGGGCCTCGGCCAGATCGTGTGGTCCCCGCTCGCGCAGGGCGTGCTCACGGGCAAGTACAGTGGGGGCGCGCGTCCCGAGGGCAGCCGCGGGGCGGACGACCAGCGCAACTACTTCATGGGCGGCCACCTGACGGACGACATCCTCGGCCGCGTGGACGCCATGGTGGGCCTCGCCCGCGACCTGGACACCAGCCCCGCTCGCCTCGCGCTCGCGTGGTGCCTGCGCACGCCGTCCATCACGTCGGTGATCGTGGGGGCGACCCGGATCGAGCAGGTGGCGGACAACGTGGGGGCGGCCGACCTCGAGATCCCCGACGAGGTCCTCGCGCGCCTGGACGAGCTCTTCCCGGGCCCCGGCCCGATGCCCGCCATCTAGACGGCAGGGACGCCGACCGTCGGCCCGAAGGCGGGGACGCCGACGTTCATCGCCAGTCTCCCGACAGCACGAGCCGCAGCGGCTCGGGGGCGTCCGTGGCCGAAGTCGGCTGGTCGATCGCCGTCATGGTCGGCGCCGACACCACGGGGTCGTACGACCGCCGCGGGTTGGTGCTTCGCCGCACGAGGCGCAGGGGAGGGGCCTGCGCGCGCGGCTTCTTGGCCGCCGGCATCGACTTCGACCAGATGACGATGCGGGAGACCGGCTCGCGG
Organism: uncultured Rickettsiales bacterium; assembly: GCA_964620495.1. GTDB lineage: Bacteria > Myxococcota_A > UBA796 > UBA9615 > UBA9615 > CAZEKB01. The sequence goes on from CAZUHI010000017.1 coordinate 94,351, forward strand.
CCCGCGCCCAGGCGCGCCGCCTCGAAGACGTCCTGGGCCATGGCCACCCCCGCGCGATCTCCGTGCCCATCCACGACCGTCGCGGCCCCGGCGCCGGCGTCGGACAGCATGCGGGCGACCGTGGCGATGGCCGTCTCGGACCACACGACGATCTCGGCCGAGGCGGTTCCGGGGGCGGGGGGAGTTGCGAGTCGGGAAGCCATGTCATCTCCAACAACGGGGCGATTCGATGGGAAAAACGTAGGCCCCGAATGCCCGCCTCGCGCGGGTTCACTCTCGAAAGCGTACTGCCGCCAAGTACGCCTCGATCGTACTGGCCTGAAACCACTCCACTTTGATATCCAGTACGATCCTGCGGCCAAAATCGATGGACATCGATGGATCAGAATTCTGTTGCGTACTGGCAGATGAAGAACCAACTTGTACGACGTGGCGCAACCCGACCTCTACCGATACCTCGACTACCGCGGCTACCTGCGGGACTGGTTCGCGGCCAAGAAGGCGGGCAACCGGAGGTTCAGCCACCGCGCGTTCTCGCGCATGGCGGGGCAGAAGTCACCGTCGCTCCTGGTCGACGTCACCGAGGGCCGCCGGAACCTGACCCCGAGCCTCACCGAGGCCTTCTGCACGGCGATGAAGCTGACGGCCCCGGAGGCCGGGTTCTTCACGGCGCTGGTGCACCTCGATCAGGCGTCGACGCCCGGAGATCGGAACAAGGCGTGGTCCCGGATCGCGGCCACGAAGCGGTTCCGCGAGGCGCGCAGCATGGAGGCCGCCGGCTTCGAGTTGCTGAGCCGGTGGTACTTCTGCGCGGTCCACGAGCTCGCCCGTCGCGACGACTTCCGCCCGGACCCGGCGTGGATCGCGAAGGCCCTCCGCCCCTCCGTGAAGCCCTCCGAGGCGAAGCGGGCCCTGAAGACCCTCGTGGAGCTGGACCTCCTCGAGCTGACGGACGACGGGGGCGCCGAGCCGCGGGAGGTGAGCGTGGTCACCCCCCACGAAGTCGCCGGGCTGGCGGCCCGCAACTACCACGTGGGCATGCTCGAGCTGGCCGCCGAGGCCGTCGAGCGGTTCCAGCCCGAGGACCGGCACCTGTGCGGGGTCACGGTGTCCATCCCCGTCTCGCTGATCCCGCGCCTCAAGTCCGAGCTGGACGCCGTGCAGGAACGGCTCCTCGACCTTTGCGACTCGGCGACCGAAGATCGAGACGTGGTCGTGCAGATCGGCCTGCAGGTGTTCCCCTTGAGCGACCGGAGAGTCCCGTGAATCACCGCCCCCACCTCCTTGGCCTCGCGCTCCTGCTCGTCCTGGCCGGCTGCGAGCAGGAGCCGGACGAGGGCATCGCGGTGGGCAACCCGGGCAAGGCGGACTTCGCCATCGGCGCGACCGCGGGTGTCGAGATCGAGAGCGTGGTCCTCGATCTGGGGTCTCTGCTCCTCCATCCGTGCGACGGCGGGGAGGTCGTGACGGCGGCCATCGGGCGCGTCGTGGACGGGGAGGGCGGCGACGCCGTGGACGTGCCCGAGGGGCGTTGGTGCGAAGCCACGCTCGAGTTCGTCGGGGACCTCGAGATCACCGGCCCGGTCGTCGACGCGGCTCTCGCGATCGAGAGGCTCCACTTCGACCTCCCGGGCGGCCTCGACGTCGACGGCGGTGACCTCCAGTTCCGCCTCGGCGCGGACGGCTGGATGACGGCGGGACTGGTGGAGGGGGGCCCGATCGAGGAGGGCGACGGCCGACACGATCTGCTCGTGGCCAGGCTCGAGGCGGGGTCGGGGATCCAGCGTCCCGGGGAGCCCGGTCCCCCCGCGGGCGTGTTCAGCCCGAGCGAGGCCCCGGGGTACGTGGCCGTGGGGGCGGCGGGGCGCCGGCTTCGATCCGACGACGGGACCGAGTGGGAGCAGACCGCCCGCGGGGGGCCCGTCCTGCGCGGCCTCACCCACGCGGAGGGCACGTGGGTCGCGGTCGGAGGCGACGACGCGCCGTACATCCTGGTGAGCAGCGACGGTCGCACCTGGCACGAGCCGCCGATGCCCGCGTCGGACGAGTACCTGCGCGACGTGGCGTGGGGCGACGGCCGCTTCGTGGCGGTGGGGATCCACGGGCTGCGGATGGTCTCTCCGGACGGGTGGCGGTGGACGCTCGGCGACGACGACTTCATCGCCGTCCAGTACGGGGTCGCCCACGGCGACGGCCGCTTCGTCTCCGTGGGCCAGTGGAACATCGATCTGACCGACGCGGCCACGATCGCATCCGAGGATGGGGAGAGCTGGGGCGAGATTCGCTTCCCCTTCTCGACCACCTACGCCTACGACGTCGCCTACGGCAACGGGACCTTCGTGCTCGTCGGCGAGGACGGCCTGCGCGCCCACGCCGCGGACGGCGAGACCTGGGTCGGGACCGCGGACTTCACCAACAAGCTGCGGGGGATCACCTACGGCGACGGCATCTTCTCCGCCGTCGGCTGGCAGCAGGCCTGGACGAGCGTGGACGGCGAGTCCTGGGCGGCCGCGGGGCCGGTCCCCCAGGCCTGGGACGTGACGGCGGGCTTCCCGAACTGGGTCGCCGTGGGGGGGGACGGCTGGGTCTACACCGCGCCGGACGGGGCGGCCTGGACCCCCTCGGAGGAGGTGGCGGGAGAGCTCTTCGCGGTCGCCTTCGCGGGCGAGATCGCGGCGCAGGGCGGGCCGTAGCCGCGGCGCCCGCCGTGGCCGCGGGGCGTGTCCCGGGTCAGTCCTGCTCGGGGACGATCACCTTCACCTCGCCCAGGATCTTCGTCTGGCAGCCGAGGCGGTCGTCGTCGTGCTCGATGACCACGTCCAGGGTCGCCTCTTCCATCATGTCCATCTCGGACACGGCCGAGCCGGGGAGGACCTGGATGCGGCAGGAGCCGCAGGAGGCCATGCCCCCGCAGTAGTGGTTCAGGTCCACGTCCGAGGCGATGGCGGCGTCGAGGATCGTCGTGCCCTTCTTCACCTCGACGCGGATGTCGAGGTTCTCGAAGACGACCACCGGCCCGGTGCCGGGGGCGGCCGTGACCGTCTCGGGATCGCCGCCCTTGTAGGCGTCGTTCCAGTCGTCGGCGACGGACTCGGTGACGGGCTTTGCGGCGGGACGTTCGTCGTCCAGCGCCTCCTTGACCTTGCGGAGCAGCTTCCCGAAGACCACGTCGCGCTCCTAGCTGATGATCGGCAGGCGGCGGCCTGCCTGGGGGCTGGGGGCGGCGGCGGCGACGCGGGCGGCGGCTTCGGCGTTCACCACCGAGACCCGACCGGCCACCTTGCGGGCGAGCGCGACGTACGCGCGCCCCGCCTCGCTCTCCGGCTCCGCGGCGGTGATGGGGAGGCCCATGTCGCCCGCGGCGCGGACGGCCGTGTCGATGGGCAGCTCCGCGAGGAACTGCATGTCGAACTGCTCGGCTGCCCGACGGGCTCCGCCGGTGTCGAAGATGGCGTGGCGCTTGTCGCACCCGTCGCACACGAAGTAGGCCATGTTCTCGACGAGGCCGAGGATGGGGATGTCCACCGAGTCGAACATCGCGTTGGCCCGCACGACGTCGGCGAGGGCCACCGGCTGGGGCGTCGAGACGACGACCGCGCCGGTCACGGGGACCTGCTGGGCGAAGGTGAGCTGCACGTCGCCGGTGCCAGGGGGGAGGTCCACCACGAGGTAGTCGAGCTCGCCCCACCTCACGTCCCGCAGGAACTGGATGACCGCGCTCGTGAGCATCGGCCCGCGCCAGATCATGGCCTTCTCGGGGGGGATGAGGAACCCCATGGACACGAGCTTCAGCCCGCCCAGCCAGTGGGGGTCGATCGTCTTGCCGTCGCTCGACGCGAGGCCCTCGTGGATGCCGAACATCGTCGGGATCGAGGGGCCGTAGATGTCCGCGTCGAGCAGCCCCACCTTGGCGCCCATGCGCGCGAGGGCGACGGCCAGGTTGGTGGCGACGGTGGACTTGCCCACCCCGCCCTTGCCCGACGCGACGAGCACGATGTTGGCGACCTCCGCCAGCGACGGCATGCCGGCGCCCTTGCCCGGGGCGCGGGGCGCGCTGCGGACCTGCGCGGTCCACTCGATGGACACGGAGGTCCCGGGGACGGCCTCCTGCACGGCGGCCTCGATGTCCGCCCGGATGCGGTCCTTGAGGGGGCACGCGGGGGTCGTGAGCTCGATGGTGATGGCCGCGGCGCCGTCCGCGAGGGAGGCCGCCTTCACCATCCCCAGCGTCACCAGATCCTGGTGGAGCTCGGGGTCGTCGACGGTGCGCAGGGCCTCGACGAGGACGGGATCGAGGCCCTCGGGGGCGGCCTCCTTCTTCTTCCAAAACATGGCGGCAGGATAGGGGGAACCGGCCCGACGTCAACCGGATGTGAAGCCGTCGTCGGACGGCTCACGCCGCTCCGCGGCGGCATACAGCTCGACGAGGGGCGGCGGAATTCTCCAAGGGGTCCCCTCCTCCATCGCCGGAAGGTATCACGCGGACGTCGAGGCCTTCGTCCCGCTCCGCAGCCGACCCAGTCGGCTCAGGATCTCGAACCAGAAGGGCGCCCCGAGGGAGACCGCCAGGGACGTGGCGACCAGCCCGAAGAACTTCGTCAGGAAGGCCCAGGGACCGCCCGCCACGAGGGCGGCCCAGGCGGCGGAGGTCCACCCCAGGGGGATGGCGCCCAGGAGCGCCGACGGGATCTCGGTGGGCACCTGCTTGGAAGCCACGGCCGTCTCGGCCCACACGGTGACGGCCGCGCGGGCCGCCTCGTCCGCCCACACCGACTCGACGAACTGGACGGTGTCGGCGTTCAGCAGGAAGCACAGGACCAGCCCGACCATGAAGCCGTAGGCCTGCATGCGTCGGCGGTAGTGCCCGCTCGCCTCCGCCATCACGCTGTCGAACCAGCCCGCGATGCGCCCCTCGAGCTCGTCGAGGCCGTCGAAGCCCTGCCCCGCGAGGGCCAGCATCGGGCGCAGCGCGTCGGGGACGTCGGCGGGGTCCATGCCCCGGAGCACGGTGTGCATCTCGTCCACCGACCGATCCGCGAGGTCCAGCTGGGTCAGCCACTGGCGGAGGGTCTCGCTCGCGAACAGGGAGGCGGGGATGTACGTCGGATCCGCGGCGCCCACGGCCCGCACCAGCGGGCTCGCGTAGAGGGTCTCTCGGCCCTGCTCCGAGAGCATGCGGTCGACGCCTCCCCGGAGGGTGTGGGCGCGGATCCTGGTGAAGGACGCGACCCACTCGTTGGCCGCCGTGACCACGATCGAGAGCGCGAGGTAGATGGCGACCAGACCGATCGCCGCTTCGATGAGAATGCCCAGGGACATGAGCCCTCCTCTACCCCGCAGTCTACGCATGGGTTCTCTACACTCGCGCGATGGCGAAGTTCACGGGCGAGGTCCGCATCGACGGATTGGCGGCGGGCGGCGAGGGGGTCGGTCGGCTCGAGGGGCGGGCGATCTTCGTGCCCGGGGCGTTCCCCGGCGACGTCGTGTCGGTGACGCGGGGGAGCCTCAAGAAGCGCTGGGGGCGGGCCGAGGCCTGGGACCTGCTCGAGGCGTCCCCGGACCGTCGGGAGTCTCCCTGCGCCTGGTCCGACCGGTGCGGCGGCTGCGACTGGATCGGCTACGACGTCGACGCCCAGCGCGCGGCCAAGGGGACGATCGTGAAGGACGCGCTGCGGCGGCTGGGGCGGCTCGAGAACGTGCCCGAATCGCTGGACGTCGTGGCCGCGGGGCCCACGCTCGGGTGGCGCCGCCGGGTCCGCCTGCACGTGCGGCAGGAGATCGGCTTCCACGCCCGACGGACCCGCACCATCGTCCCCATCGACCGCTGCGTGGTGGCGGACGAGCGCATCAACGAGGCGCTGAGGGGGCTGCGGGCGGAGCGCCCCCCGGCGGGCACGGTGACGGTCCAGATCGAGGGGGAGGGGACGGCGACGTACCGCGATGAGGCGCCGTTCGTGCAGGCGAACCCGGCGGTGAACGATCGGCTCGTCGCGGACGTCGTGGCCGTCGCCCGGCGCCGGGCGGTCCGGTTCCTGGAGCTCTTCGCGGGGGGCGGCAACTTCAGCGTCCCGCTGGCCGTCGCGGAGCTGGAGGGGGTCACGGTGGAGAGTCATCCCGGGGCCGTGCAGGGCGCGCGCGACGCGGCGTCGGCGGCGGGGGTGACCGATCGGCTCGACATCCGGGAGGGCCGGGCTGAGGACCTCCTCGCCGCGCCGGACGGGCAGCCGGATCTGGTGCTGTTGGACCCGCCCCGGGCCGGCGCGAAGGACCTCATGGCCTCGATCGTCGCCCTGCGACCGGCCTGGATCGCCTACGTCTCCTGCGACCCGGGCACGCTCGCCCGGGACCTCGGCCTACTCCAAGCGGGCGGCTACCGGCTCGAGTCCGTCACCGCCTACGACATGTTCCCCCACACCCACCACGTGGAGACCGTCGCCTGGATGCAGGCCTGACGTCACCTCACATGGAGATGCCGCCGTCGATGTCGATGCAGCGGCTGGTGAAGTAGTCGCACTCGATGATGAAGCGGACGCCCGCGAAGATCTCCGCGCAGGTGCCGGCGCGGCGCAGGGGGACGGCCTTGAGCATCCCGGCGAGGACCTCGGGCCGCATGCCGTCGAGGATCGGCGTCTGCACGAAGCCGGGGGCGATGGCGCCGGTGCGGATGCCGTACCGCGCCAGCTCCTGACCCCACAGCTTGGTGTCGGCGACGAGGCCGGCCTTGGCCGCGGAGTAGTTCGACTGGCCGGGGTTCCCGTGACGGGCGACCGAGGAGATGTTCACGATCACCGCGGGCTTGCTGCCGGCGTCGATGCAGTGGGCGGCGAACTCCCGGGCGCACAGGAAGGGACCCGTCAGGTCCACGGCGATGACCTTGTTCCAGTCGGCCAGCGACATGGTGCGCTTGACCTTGCCGGTCTCGCGGTCGACGGACACGAGCAGCGAGTCGCGGAAGAGTCCGGCGTTGTTCACGAGGACGTTCAGGCCGCCCATGGCCTCGGCCGCGCTGCGGATCAGGCCCTTCACCTGGTCCTCGTCGCTGACGTCCGCGGTTCGGCCCACGACGCTCCCGGGCAGATCCGTGGAGGCGGCCGCGACCTCGGCGAGGCCCTCCTCGTTGATGTCGGCGGCGACCACGGAGGCGCCCGCTTCGGCGAGGGCGAGGGCGAAATGGCGGCCCATGCCGCTGGCGGCGCCGGTGACGATGGCGCGGACGTCGGACAACTTCATGACTGGTCTACTCCCGGGTGGTGTGCGCGAAGGCGGCGGAGTGTATACCAGCGCCCTCTTCGTGCCTGCCGCCCGCCCCCTGCCCGCCGCGACGCCCGTGGCGCTCGCCGCCCTCCTCGCCACGGCCGCGATGCTGTCCGTCGCGCACGTGGTCCCGGTCGGCCTGCACGCCGAAGGCTGGTGGGGCTCGGCGTGGGTGGGCGCCGCGGCGGCGTTCGCGCTCGCGTCGGTCCGGGCTCGTCGCCCGGGGGTCCGCGGCAGGTGGCCCGCGATGCTCCTCCTCGCGGCCGCCGTGGCCACCTCGGCGTTCCTCATCCGCCGGGCGGATCCGGCCTTCGTCGAGGCGATCCACATCCTCCCCACGAGCGCCGCGGTGCTCGGACCTCTGGACGCATCGGAGATCCTCATGGGGCTCGTCCTGATCGGTCCCGCCGCGGCCGTCTCGACCCGGTCGTCGATCCGAGGGCCTCGACCGGGACTGCTGATCCCCGCGCTCCTCGCGCTCGGCTGGCTCGGCTGGGTGCTGTTCGAGGCGGGGCCCGCGCTCCCGTCACCCGGAGCGCTCTGGGTCCCGGGCGTCCTGAAGTGGGCCGTCCCGCTGATGTGGACGGCGGTCCTGGTCGGCCCCGGGGCGCTGCCCCTCTCTGAGGGGAGAGGTCGAGCGATCGCGCCGTGGCTCGCAGCGGTCCTGGGCGTGCTGCTGCTGCTCGTCCTCGGCGGCACCCTCGCCCCCACGGGGCGTCCCTTCCCGACCGGGGTCGTGGTGCTGTCCACGGTGGGGCGGGCCATGGGCCTGCCGTACGGCGCCGGAGTACAGGTCGCGGCGGGCGCCCAGGCGGTCGTGCTGGTGCTGGCTGCCCAGGCGGTCCTGGTCCTGGCGGTGCGGGCGGCGAGCCGCAACCTCCCCGCGGCGGGCCCACGGACCCCCCTGCTCCTCGCGATCGTCGCCTGGACGGCGGCGCTGTGGTGTACGGAGGCGGCGCTCCTGGTCGCTTCCGGGGTCCTGGGCTGGGCGACCGCGTGCGTCGGAGTGGGCGACGGGCTGCCGGAGACGAGCGCATGACCACGGCCATCCTGCGCGACGAGCGCGACCTCCTCTGGATCGTGCTCGACGACGTCAAGATCGTGGGCGGGTCCCTCGTCTACGACGTCCACTTCCTGGCCCGGGCGGAGCCGGATCAGGCCCCCGAGCCCTTCGTCTCCACGTTCGGCAACCGCGAGCCCCGGGAGGCGTTCGGGTCGTTGCTCGAGGAGCTCGGCCGCTCGGTGACGGGCGAGGTGCGGGCGTTGCGGCACGACCCGGTGTCGGACGGGCTCAGCCTCGAGGTCAAGGCGCGCTCGGAGGGCCACGAGATGTGCTTCGAGATCACGGCGTGGCTGGACCTGGTGCGCATGAACCGAGCGATGAAGTCCCGCGCGGTCCGCGGTCGGCATCAGAGCGGCTTGCGTCTGATCACGACCAGGGCGGCCTTGGAGTCGTTCCGCGCGGACTTGATCGGGTTCGCCGATCCGGCTTCAGAAGCGGCAGAATGGTCCGAAGAGGGGTGAGAAGGGCGCGCGTATCCGGTTGCAAGACCCGGAAAACCGAGAACTCCTGAGCTGGGTGGGCCTGCTGGTCCTCGCCACGGCGTTGTCGGTCGCGCTCATTTCGGCCATGGCGATGGTCCTGGAGGGCCGCCTCGGCGCGGTCCCCACCGAAGACCGCTTCCTCGCCGTCCACGGCCACCGCTGCCTCGTGGGCCTTCAGGACGTGGACATCAGCCTCACGCCGGGGTGGTCCGAGTACTGGCGCCGCCTCGGTGAGGAGGACTGCACGAGCGGGTCGTGGCTGGCGCAGTTCCGGGAGCGTGGGCAGAACCTGGCGCAGTACAAGGCCGTCGATCCGAACCGGGCGGAGGAGGACTCGTACCTGGCGCTCGCGCCGCTGGAGGGGCTCGAGGACGAGGGGGCCGAGGCGCTCGTGGAGCCCGTGCGGCAGTTCCTGGGCATCTACTTCCAGACCCCGATCGAGTCCGGGGACACGCTTCCGCTGCCCGAGTACGCGCTGCACGCGGAGAAGGGGGCGCGGGGGCAGTACGACGCGCAGCTCCTGCTCGACTCGCTCAAGGGCTCCTGCCCGGACGGCGCGGCCGCCTGCCTCGCGTTCACCGACCGCGACCTCTTCGTGCCCGGGCTCCAGTACGTGTTCGGGCTGGGCCACTTTCACAACCGCGTGGGCGTCATCTCCATGTATCGGCTCTGGGACGACAGGTTCGACCCGGTGACGGGGCGGGACCTCGCGCCCGCGGACCCCGAGCCGCTCCGGCGCGCGCTGAAGGTCGCGGCCCACGAGATGGCGCACGAGTTCTCGATCGCCCACTGCGCGCATTACCGCTACTGCGTCATGGGCGGCACCAACAGCCTCGTCGAGAGCGACCGCGGCAGCCTGATGCTGTGTCCGCTCGACCACGAGAAGCTCCGCTGGAACCTGCACTTCGACCCGCGGGCCCGGTACATCGAGCTGTCGGCCTGGGCGGACGCCTACGGCCTGCACCCCGAGGCCGCCTACTGGCGGCGGATGGCGGACGACTACCCCGGCTTCGCCAACGCGGCCGGAGCCGCCCGGTAGGAAGGACGACGATCGTCGGCGCGAGGCTCGCTTGGGTGAACTGCCTGATCGGCGAGTCGTGCCTGTGCAGGCGAGCAATCTTCGGTTGAACGGCTCATTCGGGCGAGCTGCGAGCGGCTGGTGGCTCGCAACTGGGTTGAACGGCTCATTCGGGCGAGCTGCGAGCCGCCCCGTCCTCACCCACGGGGGCCTCCGCCCGAGGACCGTCTAGACTCGTCGCGCATGCGCCGCCTCGTCCCCCTCGCCGTCCCGCTGGGCTGCACTCCGAGCCTCGGCAACGACGGCCCCACGCCCGCCACGATGGACGACGACGACGGCGTGGATGACGACGACGCGGTCGACGACGACGACGCGGGGGATGACGACGACGCTCGGGACGACGACGACGTGGGCGACGACGACGCGGACGGCGTGTGCAGCGAGCTCGAGGACGGGCTCCTGCTCGAGATCGTCTACGGCGGGCCGCGGGTGCCCGAGGGCTGGTGGAGCGAGTCCCTCGGGGAGCGTGAAGGCGCGATCTGGTTCGACCCGACCTGCGCGAACGACCCGGCGGAGACCGAAGCGCTGTCCCGCGACTTCTACGCCCAGGCCGAGGCCGACCTGGTGGGGAGCTCGAGCCGCTGCGGGAGGTCGCGGGGTACATGTGGTGGACCCGAAACCACAACGTCACCGGACACCACATCGTCACGTCCTTCGAGAACCCGGGGGGCGCCACCAACTCCCTGTCGCTGTGCCACGTGACCACCGTGTACGGCGACTGGGGCATCCGCGACGAGATCACCTTGCGCCGGACCGACTGGGTCATGGGCCAGGCGACCGGGGAGGGCTGGGAGTCGCCGCCCGTGGAGCTCCGCACCATCCTCGGGGCCGTCAATTGACGGTGTCCGTCCTGAAGGCGGCGCGCCGGGAACCCAGGCCGGATCTGCTCGTAGTCGACGGCTTCCGACCCTGGTGCCTCCGCTGCCGCAGGCCCGGCTCCACCTGCCTCTGCGCCTTCATCCCCCGCCTGTCCGTGCGCACCAAGTTCGTCTTCCTCATGCACCCCATGGAGGCGAAGAAGACCAAGAACGGCACCGGGCGCATCACCCACTTGGCCCTGCCCGGGTCCGAGCTGCACGTCGGCGTCGACTTTCGCGACCACCCGCGCGTGAACGAGCTCATCGCCGATCCGGGCCGGTCCTGCCGGCTCCTCTACCCCGCCCGCCGCGCGTCCTCCGACGCGTCGCCGGCCCCGTGCCCCGACGCCGACCCCGTGGTCTTCGTGCTCGACGGCACCTGGCCCTGCGCGAAGAAGATGATGCGCCTCAGCACCAACCTGCACGGCCTCCCGCGCCTCCCCCTGGAGGTCACGCGACCTTCGGGCTTCGTCATCAAGCACCAGCCGGGCCGGTTCTGCCTGGCGACCGTCGAGGCGGTGGACGCGGCCCTGCACGCCCTCACCCGGGAAGGCGTCGAGCGGCACGACGCGGCCGCCTCGGACGCGCTCCTCCGGCCGTTCCGACGCATGATCGACATCGAGCTCGCCCACGCGGCGGCCCCGGGTCCGAAGACCTACCGAGCCAGCGGGCCCTTCAAGCGCCCCGACCAGCGCGGGCGAGACCGGAGCGGGTCGGGCCGGAACATCACCTTCCTGGGGTGACCGCCGGGTGGACGAGCGTCCCGGGGGCCCCCGACCTGGAGGGCCGCTGCCGCTCGATGGTCAGCCCCGCGAGAACGGGTCGAACCCTCGCGCCTGGGCGCGCGCCTCGTCGCGGGGCGGCGACGTGGTCCAGAAGGTCCGCACCGCGCTCAGGATCAAACCGATGCACAGCCCCTGCCCCGAGGCGGCGAAGTTGTGGGGCGTGCCCGCGGGGATGTGCAGCAGGCGTCCCGTCCCGAGCACCTCCACCTCGCCCCCCACCTTCGCGCGGAAAGCCCCCTGCAGGACGATCGCGACCTCTACGCCCTCGGCGGTGTGGGCGTACGGGACCCAGCCCCGCCCCGGCAGCCGCCCCCGAGCCGCGCTGAACTCGAGGCGCACCGACTCGTTGCCGAAGAGCCGCCGCGGGCCCATGTGGAGCCGCCCGCGGGCGAGCGCGACCACGTCCTGCACCCGGGCGACCTCCCGGGGGACCGACGTCGCGACGGCCAAGACCACCGCGTCGTCCTCGCTGTGGATGGTCCAGCGGGCGTCGTTCGCCAGCCGGAAGAGGCGGCCCACCTCGAGTCGGTCCTCGCGGGCCCGTCGCGGGGTCGACACCACGTTGCCGCCGCCTCCCGCCACCTCCCGCACCACCGCCGTCCCCCGCAGCGGGACGAGGAGGTGGCCCTGCCCGGGGGGCATGGGCGCGGCGGGCGCGGCGGGCGGACGAAGCACCTTCACGGCGAAGCCCGGCTCGGACAGAACCGTGGCGGGGGCCTCCCCCGGAGCGGGGGCGGCGGCGAACAGGTCGACGGAGGGGGTCAGCCGGGGACCACTCGGATCAGAGCGGAGTGGGCGGGTCGCTCGGGCCGGACGTCACGCGGGCGTTTCCGCCGCGGTCGATCCAGATCGACCGCTGCTCGATGGGCGTCGTCCCCTTGCTGATGAGCGTCAGCCGAGCGCATGTCGGGGCGCTGCCCGCGCCGCACGCCTGGTCGAAGTCGGTCGCCGCGTTGTCCAGGAAGCCCTGCTTGTTGAACACCCAGCCGACGCACCCCGTGCTGCCCACCGTGGGGATCGAGGTGTTCGAGCCCGTCTCGAGGCTGACGCCGCGGAAGAGATCCTCTCGACAACCCACCGGCACCGTGCCGCTGGTGCAGTCGTGCTTGTTCGACCAGCTGTCCAGCTCGGTGGGGACGATGGGCGCGGCCGTGGTGGAGGCGGTCCACACGGTCGAGCGCATCGCGGTCTCGCTGCTGAGGCTCGCGGTGATCTCGAAGACGCCGTCGTTGCCGTTGCCGAACGACGTGTCGCCCGTGAAGTTGAGGCAGTACCGCACCGACTCGGAGATGGCGAGCTGGCGGGTGTTCTTGATGGTGGAGACGATCTTCGTGGTCGCGGCGTTCAGCCGCATGCGCGCCAACCACGCCTCGAGGTTCGGCACCGTGAGCAGCGCGAGGATGCCGATGATCGCGACGACGATGACCAGCTCGATCATCGTGGTGCCGCGTTGGCCGGAGTTGGAGAGTGAAACTCGCATCGCGCTGCCGTCCTCGAAGGGCAGTGTATCCGCGGGGGGGACACCCGGCCACCATGATAGGGTCCGCGGCCTCTCCCGACCCCGAAACCGCGCCCCAGAGCGCCCCGGAGCCCCCGTCCAATGTTCGAGAAGAGCACCCGAGTCCTGATCATCGGGGCCGGCCCCGCCGGTCTCACCGCTGCCATCTACGCCGCGCGCGCGGAGCTGAAGCCGCTGGTGATGGAGGGCTCCCCGGGCCGCACCCCGGGCGGGCAGCTGATGATCACCACGGACGTCGAGAACTACCCCGGGTTCCCGGACGGGATCATGGGCCCCGAGGTCATCGAGAAGTTCCGCTCCCAGGCCGAGCGCTTCGGCACGGAGCTGCACCAGCTCGACGTCCTCTCGGTCGACCCCACGCACCGCCCCTTCAAGTGCGAGGTGGGCTGGGCGGGCCTCGGAGCCGACGAAGAGGACGACGTCGAGGGCGTGGTCCATGCGGACACCATCATCATCGCGACCGGCGCCGACGCGAAGTGGCTCGGCCTCGAGGACGAGAAGCGCCTCATCAACCACGGAGTCTCCGCCTGCGCGACCTGCGACGGCGCGTTCTTCCGGGGCATGGAGGTCGCGGTCGTGGGCGGCGGCGACACGGCCATGGAGGAGGCGATGTTCCTCACGCGCATGTGCTCGCGCGTGCACGTCGTCCACCGTCGCGACGAGCTGCGCGCCTCGAAGATCATGGCCGCCCGGGCCATGGCCAACCCGAAGATCGAGTTCCACTGGAACACCACGCTCAAGGCCATCGCCGGCACCGCCGAGACGGGCGTCACGGGGATGACCCTCGAGAGCACCAAGGGCGAAGCGGACGTCGACGTGCCCCTGTCGGCGGTCTTCATCGCCATCGGCCACAAGCCCAACAGCGACCTGTGGGACGGCATCCTGCACAAGAACTCGGCCGGCTACCTCATCACCAAGCCGGACTCCACCTACACCGACGTGCCCGGGATCTTCGCCTGCGGCGACGTCCAGGATGAGATCTACCGCCAGGCCGTCACCGCGGCCGGCACCGGCTGCATGGCCGCCATCGACGCCGAGCGCTGGCTCGAGGAGGTCGAGTCCGGGGTCGCGTAGCCCGCGACGCGCTCGGGTAACCTCCGGGCGTGCTCCCCGAGTACAAGACGCTCGCGTTCCCGCCGCTGGTCGTGCAGGTCGACTCGCGCCCGCTGGCCGCGCTCGCCGCGGGGCTGGTCGAAGACCTCTCGCTGCTGATCAACCGGCTCGGTGACGTGCGCTGCGTCCCCATGCCGAAGGTCCCCGGGGACCCGCTCCCGCGCTCCGAGCCCCGCCTCGAGAAGCTCACGCCGGACGCCCTCGAGCGGCTGCTGGCCGACCTGCGCGCGGAGTTCGTGGTCACCGGCGGGCTGCAGCTGATCACCAACGGCTTCGGGGTGGACGTGACCGTGCGGGACCGGGAGGGCGTCGCCCGCTGGGCGGACCGAATCGACTTCGTGGACGGCCACGTCCTGGACGCGCGGCTCGTGCTCGCGGCGAACGTGGTGGAGGCCGCCACCGGGCGCCGCAAGGACGTGCGTCACGCCCGGAGGGGAGGGACCCGCAGCTTCCAGGCCTATCAGCGGGTGTGCCTGTCGCTGTATCGACGCCTCCGGGCGGGCAAGCGGCTGGAGCTGCTGAAGGAGGCGACCGAGCTCGATCCCGACTACGCCGAGGCCTACGTGCTGCGCGCCGACGCGCTCGAGAAGGCGGGCCGCCGCGAAGAGGCGCGGGAGCTGCTGCAGTCGTCCGCGGAGCGCTTCCCGCGGTTCTCCTGGGGCCGGCAACGGTACGGGGTGGCCCTGCGAGTCGCGGGCTTCCCGGAGGACGCGGTCGCCGAGGTCCAGGCGGCGCTGGACACGGACCCCGACGGGCGCACCCTCTTCCACGCCGGCCTCTTCGCCGAGGCGGGCGGCGACCCCGAGACGGCCCAGACCCTCTATCGCCGGGCGGTCGAGCGGGGGTGCGTCGACGCCGTCCTGTACGACAAGCTCGGGGGCCTGCGGGCCAACGCCGGGGAGTACGAAGAGGCGGCCGAGCTGTGGCGCCGAGCGCTGGAGCTCGAGCCCGGCTTCGCGTACCTGCTGGGTCACCTGGCCCTCAGCGAACACCACCTCGGGCGCGACGAGGCCGCGAAGGAGCTCTTCGAGCGCGCGCTCGTGGAGGCGCCGACCGCGTTCTCGACTCACGCCAACCACGCCGTGTTCCTGCAGGACGCGGGTCGTCACGAGGAGGCGGTGGAGGCCTGCAGCCGAGCCCTCTCGATCCGCCCCGAGGCGGCGCTGCTGCACAACAACCGGGGCGTGTCGCGCCTCGCCCTGGGCAACCGCGCGGGCGCCCGCGACGACTTCGAGGCCGCCCTCCGTCTGGAGCCGGGGCCGGAGTTGGCGACCTACGCCCGGGCCAACCTCGCCCGGCTGGAGCGCGGCTCGGCGCGCATCGACCAGGCGGCCACCCTGATCCAGCAGGCGGGCGAGCAGCTGCGCAGCGACGCCACGAAGACCGCCGCCCCGCTCCTGCGCGAGGCCCTCGACCTGTACCCGGACTCGTGGGAGGGCTGGCTGCTGCTCGCGATCGCCCACCGCTCGCACTACGAGTGGGGCAAGGCCGCCGACGCCCTCGCCCAGGTCCTGCGCCTCCGCCCGGACCACGCGGGCGCCCTCAGCGAGCGCGCGCTGACCCTGCTCGCCCTCGGCCGCCACGCCGAGGCGGTCGATCACGCGCGGCTCGCCGTGCAGGTCGAGCCCGAGAGCGCGGCGTGGCGGGCGAACCTCGGCCTGGTGCACATGGAGGGCGGCCAGTGGCGGGAAGCTCGGGAGGCCCTCGAGCGGGCGGTCGACCTGGATCCCAGCGACCCGATCACCGCGCGCTGCAAGCGCGAGCTCCGCCGCCGCCTCCGCAAGGACCCGCGGTGGGGCGACACCTGGGTGGACGAGACCGCCGACACGACCGTCACCGGCACCCCCACGGTGTGAGCAGCTCCCGGCGCCGCGGGGTCGTCCGCACCGTCCTGCTCGCCGTCGCGGGCGTCGTCCTGTTCATGGGGCTGCTCCGTTACGTCGGCCTCGATGAGGTGCGCGGACACCTGCTCGCCGCCGACCCGGCGCTGCTCGGCGCGGCGGCGCTCCTGTTCTTCACCCAGATCCTCACGATGGGGGGGCGCTGGTGGCTCGCCATGAGGCTCCTCGGCATCGAGGCGAGCCTGCTCGCCGTCATTCGCGCCAACTGCGGCTCGAACTTCGTGAACTTCTACGCGCCCGGACACTTCGGCGAGCCGATGATGGCGGCCTGGCTGGGGGAGACGAAGGGCGCCCCCGGCGTCGAGGCCTTCACGGTGCTGATCGCCTGCAAGGTCGTCGCCACGGTCATGAACCTCGGCCTGCTCCTGCTCTGCCTGCCCTTCCTGACCGGCGCCGGCGACGACTCGCTGCTGTGGCAGGTGGGGGTGACGATCGTGTTCATCTGCTGCGGCACGGCCGCGGGCGTCTTCGTCGTGATCCATCGGGCGACCGCTGAGCGCATCGGGGCGGGCGTGGTGAGCGTCGCCGGTGCCGTCGCGGCTCGGGTGCGTCCCGCGTCGGCGGACACGGTGAGGCGCGTGGTGGGCAAGCTCGTCGGCAAGTTCACCGAGACCTTCGCGCTGTTCGCGCGCGACCCCCGCACCCTCGTGGCGGTGGCGGGCATGTCGGCGCTGAAGATGGGGACCATCATCGGGGTCATGATGGTGCTCTACCGAGCCTTCGGCGTCCCCGTGTCCTGGTTCGGGGCGACCTACCTCGAGACCGTGGACGTCCTCGGGCACCTGGTGTCGATCTGGGTCCCCGGGAACATGGGCGTGCAGGAGTGGATCCTTACGACGGCCGCCAACGTCGGCCTGAACATCGACGAGGGAGTCGCGGCGTCGGCGGCGATCGCGCACAAGGCGATCCTGCTCGTCCACATCACCCTGGGCGGGGCGCTGTTCGTCGGTCTGGGTCTCTTCGTTCGACGGGAGAGACAGGAGCCGCCCGACGCTGCTAAAGGGTCCTGATGACGGCCGAGACCCTCGTCCTCCCGGACACCATGACGGCCCTCCTGTACGACCGCTCGGCGGGCGGCTGGGAGGACACCCGGGGGCTCACCAAGGAGACCGTCGCGACCCCGCGCCTCGACCCCTCCGTGGACCCGCGCGACGAGTCCGCCGTCATCATCCGCACCCTGTACGCCGGCTTCTGCGGGAGCGACCGCGGCATCTGGTTCCGCAAGGCCTTCCGGGACATGATCCACGGCTCGCTGGACGACGAGGGTGGGGAGCGGCGCGTCACCGGCCACGAGATGCTCGGCGAGATCGTGCGCGTCGGGCGCAAGGCGGCCGCGAAGTACGGGTACCAGCCGGGGGACGTGGTCAGCACCGAGTCGCACATCATCTGCGGCACGTGCTACCAGTGCCGCAAGGGCGACACGCACGTATGCGCCGAGGACAAGATCATCGGCATCTCCATGGACGGGTGCTTCGCCGAGTACCTCAAGCTGCCCGCGAAGGCGCTCTGGCCCACGGACCTGTCGCGCATTCGGCCCGAGGTCGCCGCCGTGCAGGAGCCCTTCGGCAACGCCGTGCATGCGTGCACCAAGGTGGACCTTCGAGGCCGGTCCGTCGCGATCTTCGGCACCGGCACAATCGGCCTGTTCGCCGTGCTCATCGCCCGCGGGCTGGGCGCGGGCACGATCGTCGGCATCGACCCGAACCCCAAGCACGCCGAGCTCGCGCGTCGGCTGGGGGCGGACGTGGTGATCGAGCCGGGGATCTCGGACGACCCCGTGTCCGCGGACGCGGAGACGGTGCGCCGGGTGCAGGCCGCCACCCGCGGGGTGGGCGTGGACGTGGCCCTCGAGATGTCCGGGTTCAACTCGGCCCTCAACACCGCGATCTCGAGCGTGCGTCGCGGCGGCGACGTCATCATGTTCGGCATCCGCGACGGCGACATGGTGCTGCGCGACTTCAGCCGCCTCGTGATGAACGGCGTGGCCCTGCACTCGGTCGTCGGCCGCCGGATCTTCGCCACCTGGCACATCACCAAGTCCCTCCTCGAAGACCGCAACAACGGCATCCAGGACGCGATCTGGGAGGTCATCCTGAATCGGGGGGAGGGCACGCTCGTGGACCTCGCCGACTGGGAGGCGACGGCCTTCGAGGAGACCATCACCGAGCACACGAAGCCGGTCCTGCGCATCGGCGGCGCCCCCTCGAAGGCCTAGGAAGACGCATGGCATACGGAGCGATCCGCGACCACCTCAAGACCTCCCTGGAGGCCATCCGCGAGGCGGGCACCTTCAAGGACGAGCGGGTCATCGTGACCCCCCAGCAGGCCGCGATCCGCGTGTCCACGGGCAGCGAGGTCCTCAACTTCTGCGCCAACAACTACCTCGGCCTCGCCGCCGACCCGGACCTCGTCGCGGCCGCCAAGCGCACCCTCGACGAGCGCGGCTTCGGCATGTCGTCGGTCCGCTTCATCTGCGGCACGCTCGACATCCACAAGGAGCTCGAGGCCACGCTCACCGAGTTCCTGGGGACGGAGGACACGATCCTCTACAGCTCGTGCTTCGACGCCAACGGCGGGCTCTTCGAGGCGCTGCTGGGCCCCGAGGACGCGATCGTCTCGGACGCCCTCAACCACGCCTCGATCATCGACGGCGTGCGCCTGTGCAAGGCCAGGCGCTTCCGCTACGCCAACAACGACATGGCGGACCTCGAGAAGCAGCTCCAGGCGGCCGAAGCTGCGGGCGCCCGCTTCACCATGATCTGCACCGACGGCGTCTTCTCGATGGACGGGTACCTGGCGCAGCTCGACAAGGTCTGCGACCTCGCCGATGAGTACGACGCGATGGTGATGGTGGACGACTCCCACGCCGTGGGCTTCGTGGGCCCGGGCGGCCGCGGCACCCACGAGCACTGCGGGGTGCTGGGGCGCGTCGACGTCATCACGGGGACCCTCGGCAAGGCGTTGGGGGGCGCGTCGGGCGGGTACACGTCGGGGCGCGAGGAGATCGTCGCGATGCTTCGGCAGCGGTCGCGGCCGTACCTCTTCAGCAACACCGTGCCGCCCGCGATCGTGGGGACCGCCCTGGCCGCGCTGCGCAAGCTGATGAGCTCCACCGAGCTTCGCGACCGCCTCGAGGACTCGACGCGGTACTTCCGCGAGCAGATGGCGAGCACCGGGTTCGAGATCCTCCCGGGCATCCACCCGATCGTCCCCGTCATGCTCTACGACGCGAAGCTGGCCGGCGAGATGGCCGATCGCCTGCTCGACGAGGGCATCTACGTGATCGGGTTCAGCTTCCCCGTGGTACCCCGTGGCCAGGCGCGCATCCGCGTGCAGATCTCCGCCGCGCACACCCGCGACCACTTGGACCGGGCCGTGGCGGCATTCACGAAAGTCGGGCGGGAGCTCGGCGTGCTCAAGAACCAGGACCCCTCATGATCAAGCTCCTCCGCAATCTCCTCGTGCTCGTCGGCATCCTCGCCCTCCCCCAGATGATGATCGGGTGCCCGCCTCAAGACGACGACGACTCGGGTGACGACGACGACTCCGCCACGGACGACGACGACGCGACCGACGACGACGACGCCACGGACGACGACGACGCGACCGACGACGACGACGCCACGGACGACGACGACGCGACGGACGACGACGACGCCGCCGAGCCGTTCACGATCGTGCTCGACGGGTTCACAAACCCGCTGGATCACACCTTCAGCGTCAGCCCTTGCCCCACGCCCATGGGCTTCCTCCGCTTCACGAACGTGAGCGGCGGGACCGCGGAGCTGGTCCTGACCCAGACCATGACCGGATCCGGCAACAACGCGTTGTTCTTCAGCCCGGCCGAGCTTCCCCCGGAGGGCACGGGCACATCGACCTTCTCGGCGCAGTTCGACGACGGCAACGACCTCGACGTGTTCGTCGCCTTCGATTGCTTCGACACCCCGACGCAGAGCGCGAACATCCAGGGCACGGTGGCGCCGGTCGCCGGAGGTGATCCCTTCACCTTCGACGTCCCGTTCACCATCAACGTTCTCGATCCCCCCCAGGGTCGCTAGCGTCGCCACAGGGGCGCGGCCGCGATCAGTCCGGCCGCGCTCACCGCGGTGAGCCCGAGGAACAGGCCGGCGGTGCCCACGGCTCCGAGCACGACGGCGCTGCCGCCCATGGCCATGAGCGCGCCGACCCCGTAGGCCGCGAAGACGAAGAGCGCCTGCGCCGAGTTCCGCAGGTCCTCCGGGGCGAGGCGGGCGAGCAGCCCGATCCCGCCGATCCACCAGCACCCGAACCCGACGCCGTGCAGCGTCTGGATGCCCGCGAGCACCCAGGGATCGCCCGTCGTGCCGGTGACGATCCAACGCGGGATGCTCGCCGCCACCGACGCGACGATCAACGGCCCGCCCCCGAACCGCTCGAGCAGGCGAGGCCCCGCGGCCAGGACCGTGATCTCCACCACGATCCCCGCCGCGACGCCCGCGGCCGTCACCCGCGCGGAGAAGCCCTCGGCGGCGACGTGCAACGAATAGAGGTGGTCGTACGTGGCGAGCGTCGCCGCGTGCAGCGCGCTCACGACCCACAGGGGCCGCAGCTCCGGGATCGCGAGCAGGCGCCGGATCGCGGGCAGCAGGGGGTCCCTCGTGGACGGTCCGCCCCGGGGGAGACCGAGGGTGACGAGGCCGGTGGCCGCCAGAGCCCCCGAAGCCACCAGGGCCGGGAGTCGCGGGTTCGCGTCCGCGAAGAAACCGACCGCGATCACCGCCAGGATGAACCCCACCGAGCCCCACACGCGCACCGTGCCGTAGCCCCCGGGGGTGCGCATGATGCGGACGTCGAGCAGGGGGAACAGCGGCACCCGACACATCGCGAAGGCGTACACCGCGACGCCCATGAGCACCCAGGTGGGGGCGACGCCCAGGGCGAGGGCGCACGCCGCGGCCCCGAAGGCGCTGCCCTGGAGCACCAGGCCGGGTCGCGCGAAGCGGTCGGCCACCCACCCGAGGGCGGGCCCCGCGGTCAGCCGCGCGACCGGGAAGGCCGCGATGATGAGGGGGACGGCGGCCTCCGAGGCCCCGGCGTCCGTGAGGGCGGGCGCCAGGAACGGGTGGAGCCCTCCCAGCGACGCCATCGACAGGAAGTAGATGAGGCCCAGCCGCCGTCGGGCGGCCGCGACGTCCCCCGGTTCGTCCACGCTCAGCTCACGAAGCCGACGAACAACACGCCGATCATGACCAGCGCCGTCCCGAACTCGACGGCCAGGCCGAGGATGGCCCCGAGGGCCGCCCCCACGCCGGCTCGGGCGGCCCCGACGGCGGCGTGGCTCGACGTGCTCCCGGCCGCGCTCGCGGGCTCCTCCCCGTCGGGCTCCGCCGCAGTGTCGGGCGCGTCGACCGCCGGGGGGGCGCGGCGGAGGCGCGGGTACTCGACGATCACGGCGCCCAGGAACGCCCCCGCGAGCGTGCCGACGAGGGGGATCGGGATCGCGAAGGTGCCCACGATCATCCCGACGCCCGCCGCGGCGACGCCCCAGCCGGACGCCCCGAACCGCTTCGCGCCGAGGGCGCCGACGACGTACTGCCCCCCCACGGAGACGCCGGTGAGGACGGTGAGGATCGCGAGCGTCCACGCCCCCAGGGGCTCGAACCCGAAGACGACGCCGTGCAGCACCGCGGCCCCCCAGATCAGCGTGGCGCCGGGGAACGCCGGGAAGAGGCTGCCGAGCAGGCCCGCGATCGCGCAGAGCCACAGCAGGACGTGACCGAGCAGCGGGAGCAGGCCCGCGCCGAGGTCCGTCAGTCGCTCGAGGAAGACCTCCATCACCAGTAGTCCGTCCCCACCACGACGCCGTCTCCCCGCGCCCGGGCGCGACAGGCGAGCCGCATCCCCGGCTCGGCGCCCTGGGCCTCGAGCACGTCCGCCTCCTCGTCGTCCATGGGGGTCACGAGGTCCTCGCCCTCCAGCACGCGCACGGTGCACTTGCCGCACACCGCGTCGCCCGTGCACGCGCTCGCGATGGGGCGACCGCCGGCCCGGAGGGCCTCGTAGAGCGTGCGATCGAGGTCCAGCGCCACGACCACGTCCTCCCGCCCCGGCCAGCGGGAGCGGCACGTGAGCTGGAAGTTCGACGAAGCCACGGCGCCCATTCTGACAGGGGGTCGGGTTGTTTCGTCGGGGCCGCTCAGGAATGATGCGAGGTTCATACGGGGGAGAGTCCATCCACGTTCGGAAGCGACCTCGGAGGCCCAGTTGAGCGAGACCATCTTCTCGAAGATCCTCCGCAAGGAGATTCCCGCGGACATCCTCCACGAGGACGAGCACTGCATGGCGTTTCGGGACATCAACGCCCAAGCCCCCACGCACGTGCTGATCATCCCTCGACGCGCGTTTCGCAACATCGCGGACATGAGCGACGAGGACGTGCCCCTGGTGGGTCACCTCTTCAAGACGGCCCGCGATCTCGCGCGGTCCCTGGACGTGGAGGAGGGCGGCTACCGCCTGATCATCAACAACGGCGCGAACGCCGGCCAGACCGTGCACCACCTGCACGTGCACCTGCTCGCCGGCCGTCCCATGAACTGGCCGCCCGGCTGACAGAACGACGAAGGCGACCCCGCGGGGCCGCCTTCATGCGCGGATTCGAGCGGGCGAGGCCTATTCGGCCCAGCCGTGCTTGGCCTTGTTCTCGGCGACCTGCTCCGGAGTGGGTGGGGAGTGTTCCTCCTCCTCCATGACCTCGAAGTCGTCCTCGTCGTCCTCCATCGCGTAGTTGAGCGCCGTGTCCTCCTCGAAGACCTCGGGGACCTCGTCCTCGGGGAAGATCGCCTCCCACGGGCACGCGGGCTCGCAGGCGTTGCAGTCGACGCACTCACCCGGGTGGATGTAGAGCTGGTTCGGGTACTTCGCCGTGTCGTCGCCGACGTACTTGTAGATGCAGGAGACGGGACACACCGCGGTGCAGGCGGTGTCCACGCAGTCGCGGCAAAGGCGGGTAACGACGTAGGTCATCTGGATCCTCTGAAAGGGCGGCGGAGCGTGCCGAGACGAGAGTATCGGGGGACGAGACCGGGGCGATCAAGGTCCGGCTACCGGTTCCGGAGGAAGATCTCCTTGCCGATGATGAGGCGCTGGATCTGGGACGTCCCCTCGTAGATCTGGAACACCTTCGCGTCGCGCATCAGCTTCTCCACGGGGTACTCGGTGCTGAACCCGTACCCGCCGTGGACCTGGACCGCGTTGGTGGCCGTCTTCATGGCGGTGTCGGCCGCGAACCGCTTCGCCATGGACGCGTACAGCGTGTTGCGGCGGCCCTGGTCGATCTCGAACCCGGCCTTGTGCACGAGCAGGCGCGCCGCCTCGATCTCCGTGGCCATGTCCGCGATCATGAAGCTGATGGCCTGGTGGAAGGCGATCGGCTTGCCCATCGTCCTGCGCTCCATGGCGTACTTGATCGACTCCTCCATGGCCCGCTGCGCGAGCCCCACCGCGGCCGACGCCACCAGAGGGCGCGTCTTGTCGAAGGCCTTCATGGCGATCTTGAAACCGTAGCCCACGTCGCCGAGGCGGTCGGCGTCCGGCACGACGACGTCCTCGAACGTCAGCCCGCGCGTGTCCGACGCGCGCTGACCCATGTTCCACTCCTTCTTGCCGACGGTGATGCCGGGGGTGTCCGCGTCGACGATGAACCCCGTGAAGGCCTTGCCCGCCGAGGCCTCCGGGTCGGTCTTGGCGAGCACGAAGAACCAGCTCGCCACCCCGCCGTTGGTGATCCACATCTTCTCGCCGTTGATGACCCAGTCGTCGCCCTTGCGCACGGCGGTGGTGCGGGCGGCGGCCACGTCGGACCCGGCGCCGGGCTCGGTGACTCCGTAGGCCGCGAAGAGGGGCTCCTCCACGAGGCGGCCCAGGTACTTCTTCTTCTGGGCGTCGTTCCCCGCGACGATCACGGGCATCTCGGCGAGCGTGTTCGCCTCCATGGCCGTGCCGATGCCGGTGCAGCCCCAAGCCAGCTCCTCGCCGATGATGCAGCCGTCGAGCGTGCCGAGCCCGAGGCCCCCGTACTCCTCGGGGATGTGGGTGTTCATCAGCCCGATCTCGTGCGCCTTGGCGAGGATCTCGCGCGGGAACTTGCCCTCGGCGTCGTGCTTGGCGGCGGCGGGGGCGATCTCGCTGCGGGCGAAGTCGCGGGCCAGCTCCTGGAAGGCCTTCTGGTCGTCGGTGAGCTCGAAACCGATCATCGAGGTGCTCCGAATTGGGGGTCGATCCGATCCGCGCGCGGTCGCGTACTGCAGGTGTGTCGCGCCGGAAGAGGGGCGTATTTAGCAGAGCCCCGAATCGTCGGAATCTTTCGCCCCGCTCGCGTGTCACATCACATGGAGGTCGACGTCGGCCTCCAGGTTGCCCGTCGGGTCGCTCCTCGCCCTCGCGGGTCGGGACGAGAGAGGCGACAAAGAAAAACTGTAATGAAACGGAGCTCCACTCCGTCTCTAAGAGAAGAGGCCTCGGCATGAAGCCGAGCCGGAGGAAAAGACCATGAGCGAGCGCGACGACGCACTGGCTCTCTACTACGACGGCATCCGGGCCAACCCCCTCCTCACGGCCGAGGAGGAGGTGGAGCTCTCCCGCCGGTGGCGAGACCATCAAGACAAGGCAGCCGCCCGTCGGCTGGTCATGTCGAACATGCGCGCGGTCATCAAGATCGCGGGCGAGTTCGCCAATCAACACGCGGCCTTCGCCGACCTGATGCAGGAGGGCACCCTCGGGCTGCTCAAGGCGGTGGACCGCTACGACCCGGAGCGAGGCACCCGCTTCCTCTCCTACGCGGCGTGGTGGATCCGCGCGTACATCCGCGACTTCCTGCTCCGCACCCGGTCGCTCGTGCGCCTCGGCACCACCCAGCGCCAGCGCACGGTCTACTCCCGCCTCGGGCGCGCCAAGACGGCCATCGCCCGGGAGGGCCTCACGGGCCAGGCGCGCATGGATCGCATGGTCGAGATCATCGGCGTGGACGCGGAGACCATCCGCTCCATGGAGGGTCGCCTGGGCGGCTACGACGTGAGCCTCGATCAGCCCGTGGGGGACGACGACGCCTCCGCCAAGCGCAGCTCCTTCTTCGCGTCCGACGACGCCACCCCCGAGGAGGCCATCGGCGACAAGGAAGAGCGCGCGAAGAACGGGGCGAAGCTGAAGTCGGCCCTCCTCGAGCTCCCCGAGCGGGAGCAGGAGATCATCCAGCGGCGGCACCTGTCGCACTCGCCGGAGACCCTCCAGCAGGTGGGCGAGCGGCTCGGGATCAGCCGAGAGCGCGTCCGTCAGCTCGAGGTGCGCGCGATGAAGCGCATGCGTCGGTACCTGGAAGCCGAAGGCATCACCAAGCAGGTCGCGTAGACCGAGAATCAAGGGCACGGCGGGGCTTCCTTCCGGAGGCCCCGTCGTCGTTCTGTAGGGTCTGCTCGTGAACCCGCAGCTCACCGTCGTCCGCCTCGGCCGGATCGGGTACGCCGCCGCCTTCGCCCTGCAGAACCGCCTCGTCGCGGCGCGCATCGCGGGGGACATCGGGGACGTGCTGCTGCTCTTGGAGCACCCGCCGACCATCACGCACAGCCACACGGGTCGCGGCCTGGAGAACCTCCTGGGGGGGACGGAGCTCCTGGAGTCGCGCGGCGTGGTCGTGGAGACGACGGACCGGGGCGGCAACATCACGTTTCACGGGCCCGGGCAGCTCGTCGGCTACCCGATCCTCGGGCTCGGCGAAGGCGAGCGTGACCTGCACAAGTACCTGCGACGGGTCGAGGAGGTGCTGCTGCGCACGTCGGCGGGGTTCGGCGTCACGACGACCCGGGTGGAGGGGCGCACCGGCACCTGGCTCGAGGACGGCTCGCGCAAGCTCGCGGCCATCGGGGTGAAGGTCCGCAAGTGGACGACGCTGCACGGCTTCGCCATCAACGTGTCCACCGACCTGAGCTTCTTCGACCTCATCGTGCCCTGCGGGATCGCCGACGCGGGGGTCACCAGCCTCACCCGTGAGTTGGACAGCCCGCCCTCGATGGAGGCGGTCATGGACGCCGTGGAGGCGACCTTCGCGGAGGTCTTCGCGCGTCGCCTCTCGCCCCCGAGCGAGGCGCTGCGTATCCTCCTGCGAACCGGCGCGGAAGACCCCGCCGGTCCCCGGAGTACTGCGTAGACATGGCCGTCGAGATTCGACTCCCCGGGATGGGTGAGTCCATCGCGGAAGGGACGATCGTCGCCTGGCTGAAGGCCGAGGGGGACGTCGTCGCGCGGGACGAGGACCTGGTGGTCGTGTCCACGGACAAGGTGGAGACGGAGCTGCCGTCGCCCGCGGGTGGGACCCTGCTGAAGATCGTCGCGGCCGAGGGCGACACGGTGGACGTCGGGGCCGTCATCGCGTTCCTCGGAGAGCCGGGCGAGGTGGTCGCCGTGCCGGTCGCGGAGGCTCCCTCGCAGGCTCCGACCGCCGCTCCTCCGGGGGCCCCCTCGGCGCCGCGCATCCCCACCCCGCGGGCCACCCCGCCGCTGCACCGAACCCTGTCCGACCCCGCCGCCCGCAACGCCGAGGTCCGCCGCACGGGCGACCCGAAGCTGTTCGTGAGCCCGGCGGTGCGTCGCATCGCCCGGGAGCAGGACGTCGACCTGGCGGCCGTGACGGGCACCGGTCGGGGCGGCCGCGTCACCCGGCGAGACATGGACGCGTTCCTCGCCCAGGGCGGCGCCGGCACCGGCTTCGCGGCCCCCCCGGGGGGCTACACGATCGGGCAGCGCATCCCCTGGGGGGGCTTCGCCCACCGGACGGTCTCGCCCTTCGACCCGGCCACGCCCGCGCGGTACGAGCCGGAGATCCACGAGGGCGACGAGGTCGAGACCCTGCGCCGCCCCGCCCGAGCGATGGCCGAGCACATGGCGTTCACGTGGTGGCGGGCGCCCCACGTCTCCACCCTGGTCGAGATCGACATGGAGAAGATCGCCGTGCGTCGCAAGGCGACCCAGGGCGGGTTCATCAAGGAGCACGGCCACAAGCTGAGCTACACGGCGTGCATCGGCTGGGCGACGGCGCTCACCCTGGCGGAGCACCGGTCGTTCAACAGCTCGCTCGCGTCGGGCCATCGCCGCGTCACGCACCGCGACGTGAACCTCGGGGTGGCCGTCGCGCGGCCCGACGGGGGGCTGGTGGTGCCGGTGATTCGCGGGGCCGATCGACTGACGCTGACGCAGTTCGCCGCCGCGCTCGAGGCGAAGATCGCGGCCGCGCGCGACGGCAAGCTGACGGCGGCCGAACTGCGCGGGGGCACGTTCACCATCACGAACGTCGGCAGCAACGGGAACCTCGCGTCCATGCCGCTCATCAACCAGCCGCAGGTGGCGATCATGGCGGTCGGGGCGATCAAGAAGCGCGTGGTCGTGACCACCGACGCCCGGGGTCACGACGCCATGGCCATCCGCCCGATGATGTACCTGACGCTCACCTACGACCACCGGGCCAACGACGGCGCCGCCTCGGGGCTCTTCCTGCGACGCCTCCGCAAGCGCCTGGAGCAGTGGAACCCGGACGAGTCCGCGTGACGGGGCCGGTCGTCCTCACGGCGTTCGAGCCGTTCGGGGCGTGGGAGACCAACTCGACCATCGAGGTCGTCGCGGCGGCCGCCCGCCGGCTGCGTGAGGCGGGCTACGTCGTGCGATCACGGGTCCTGCCGGTGGACCTGGAGGAGGCCGCTCCGGCGCTGGAGCAGGCCCTCGCCGGGGAGCCCCCGTCGGCGGTCGTCTGTTGCGGTCTGTCGGGCCGCGCGCGCTGCGTGCACGTCGAGCGGGTGGCCCTGAACGTCGCCGACTTCCGGATCCCCGACGCCGCGGGGCGGACGCCAAAGGGGGAGCCGGTGATCCCGGGGGCTCCCGAAGCGTTCCTGGCGACGATCCCCGTCCACCGGATCGTGGCGACGCTCGCCGATCGGGGCGTGCCCGCCGCGGTGTCGAACTCGGCGGGGACATACCTCTGCAACGCGGTCTACTTCCACGCGCTCCGAGCGACCCGGCGCGACGGCGTGCCCGCGCTCTTCCTGCACCTGCCTCCGCTGCCCGGCGCGGCCGAGACGGCAGCGGCCCGGGACCCCTCGGCGGCCGACCCCTCGGCCGCGATGGCGCTCGAATTGCAGGTCGAGGGGGTCGTCGCCGTCGCGGAGAGCCTCATCGCCGGTCATCCTGCCGACTGATGCTGCGGGTCCACTACGCCGGCTGGTCGACGTTCCGCCTCGCGCTCGCGGGGGGGCCGACCCTCGTGCTCGATCCCTGCATCTCGCCGCTGCTCGACGACCCCCACGCGATGCCCGAGGACTGCGTGGGCGACGTCGTCCTCCTCACGCACGGACACCACGAGCACATCCGCGACGCGCATCGGGTGGCGCGCTGGCACGACGGTCCGTTCGTGGCCCCGCCGCAGGTGGTCGCGTTCCTGGAGGAGGTGCGGCACATCGACTCTCGGCGACTCGCGACGATCCAGCCCGACGAGACCCTGGAGTTCGACGGGTTCCGCGTGACGGCGCGGGAGTTCCCGCACCTCGAGAAGCACGACGTGGCGGGCAAGGTCGCCATCCTCAAGTCCGACAACCCGCTCGGCGCGCCGTCGATCCTGGCGAAGTTCGCCAAGAACATCGCGCTGTCGTACCTCGTCATCCGCAAGCAGCCCGAGCACGGCCCGTTCTTCGCCTACGACCTCGAGTTCGACGACGGCCCCCGCGTGTTCTTCACGTGCGAGGCGTTCACGCAGCTGCTCGATCCCGACGTCGTGAAGGGCTGGGCCGCCGGCCGACCCATCGACCTCGCCATCGTGGGCGTCGAGTCGGGCCACGAAGAGGCCGCCGGAGTCCTCACCGACGCGCTCGCCCCCAAGACCGCCATCGCCGCGGCCGTCCACGCGCCCTTCGAGCGCTTCTACGGGAAGCCGCCCGTCCAGCCGGAGCGCTGGGTCGACGGCCGCGCGAACCGCGCCTTCTGGACCCCCGGACGTCGGGAGCGGTTCGAGTCGCCCGTCGCGGAGTAGCCCGGGTCGTCCCCCCCGTACGGGGCCCGGCCGGCTCGCAGCTCGCCTGAATGAGCCGTTCCCGCCGGTTGCGAGCCCCATGCGGCTCGCAGCTCCCATGAATGAGCCGTTCCCCCCGGGTTGCGAGCCCCATGCGGCTCGCAGCTCGCCTGAATGAGCCGTTCCCGGCGGTTGCGAGCCCCATGCGGCTCGCAGCTCCCATGAATGAGCCGTTCCCCCCGGGTTGGGAGGGACCGACGGCGCGCTGCCCTCCGGTCAGAACTCGGGGTGGATCGCCGATCCTGGTCGAGTTCCGACCGTCTCCCGGCCAGAACTCGGGGTGGATCGCCGATCCTGGGGGAGTTCCGACCGTCTCCCGGCCAGAACTCGGGGTGGATCGCCGATCCTGGGGGAGTTCCGACCGTCTCCCGGCCAGAACTCGGGGTGGATCGCCGATCCTTGTCGAGTTCCGACCGTCTCCCGGCCAGAACTCGGGGTGGATCGCCGATCCTTGTCGAGTTCCGACCACCACGACCAGCGCCGGGCCCAGACGGCTCAGGGGACCGGCTTCCAGGCGCTCATCTCCTTTCCGGACTCGGCGTGGCCCTCCGTCTCCAAGACGAGCGTCCGGATCGCCTTGATCATCATCTGGTCGGCGTTGTTCGCCGTGCGCATCTCGATGGTGAGGGTCCAGTCCCCAGGCCCCTTGGGCCGGTAACGGAACGCCTCCTTGCGCTCGCCGACGTGGAACCCCGCGTCCGACATCTTCCCCGCGGGCAGGAACGCGACCTGGATCGTGGCGCCCTCGCGCCCGACCTCCTGCTGCTCGGTGATGGGCAGGTACAGCGTCGCGTGCTTCTCCACCCCCGGACCCGTGAGCTTCGCGGCGAGGCTCGTGGTGTAGGGCCGGTTGCCCTTCGCCCACCCCATGAGCTTCGCCGAGTCGACGACGATCGACGCGTACAGGACGTGCTCTCCGGACCGCGCCGGGGCGGTGGAGGCGAACGTCAGGACCTCCCCGTACGTGCCCGACGGTCGGACCTCCGTGTGGGAAAACGAGTTCGGTCCCGGACACGCCACGAACGCGGCGAGCGCCCCCACGAAGAGCAGGGTGACAAAGCGCCGGCGATCGATTCGTTGGGCATCTACCATCCCCCCGATCAGAGCAGCCTGCGTGCGCGCACTCAAGAGCCGGCCCCCGATCGGCTTGACACCGGGATCTTCGCGGAACTACGCTCACGCAAACAAATCGTGAAAAGTCCTCGTTCTTCGGGGACTTGCGGTCTCCCACGCACCTCTTCGGAGGCCCCGGGCGGACCACCAGAGACGGACCGTCCATGGGTGTCTTCAGCAGCTACGTCATGACCTCGCTCAGCGACGCGTCCATCCCGCACCTGCGCGAGCCGGTCGAGAACGTGTTCACCGAGGTGATGGTCAACAAGGGGCTCCCCACCCGCGAGGACTTCCGGGCCCTGCGCAACCGCATCGACATGCTCGAGTACAACATCCGTGAGGCCAACAAGGCCCTCAACGCGGTTCGGGCCGGGTGCAAGCACGCGCTCAGCGCCGTCGAAAAGGCGAACAGCGCGCTCGCCCAGGAGAAGTAGAAGATGACCAGCTTCCTGTTCGGCAACGTCGCCGACCGCCTCGTGCCCGTCCTGCAGACCCCCGTCGAGGACATCATCTACGAGGTCCTGGACCAGAAGGGCTTCCCCACCCGCCAGGAGGTCCGCGACCTCCGCAACAAGCTCGACCGGCTCGAGAAGAGCCTCGAGAACCTCACCACCGCGCTGGGGACCCTCAAGACCGAGGTGGAGCAGGCCGGCGCCGCCGCCTCCGACGCCCTGGAGCGCGCCTCGTCCGCCCCCGCCCCGAAGGCCAAGGCCAAGGCCCCGAAGGCCGCCCCCAAGAAGGCCGCTGCGCCCGCGGGGAAGGTCTGCAAGGTCGCCGACTGCGAGACCGGCGTGCGGGCCCGCGGCTTCTGCGCGAAGCACTACCAGAAGTGGAAGCGAGGCACGCTGCCCGGCTACATCGGGGCCGAGGGCACCACGGAGCACGAGGCGGTCGTCTACTACGTGGACTCGGACTCCGCGGGCCAGGAGGTCCAGACCCGGTACGAGGGCGACGAGGTCATCTTCATGCTCCCCGAGTCCGACGGGCGAGTGATCCGCGTCAAGGTCGACGACGTCCGCAGATACGAGTAGCCCGCCCCGAAGAAGTAGTCGGGCCCCCGAGGGGACCTGCGCACGCGGCTTGGGTATCGTGAACCCATGTCGATTTCCGAGTTTCTGAACAGCGTCAACGGATTCAGCGCCCTCGGCGCCGAGGGGCTGGACGCGCTCGCCGAAAAGGTCACCATCGCCGAGTGGAAGAAGGGCAAGCGCCTGATCCGCCGGGGGGACATCGGAGACACGATGCACGTGATCCGCGAGGGTCGCGTCCGCATCCCCATCGTCGACTCGTCCGGTCGAGAGAAGCAGGTCGTGCACCTCGGCCCCGGCGACCTCGTAGGCGAGATGGCGCTGCTCACCGGAGAGAAGCGCAACGCGGACGTCTTCGCGGAGACCGACCTCACCACCTACGTGCTCGACCGCTCCGTGATCCTGCCCGCGCTCGTCGAGAACCCGCCCCTCGCGAAGTTCATGACCGAGATCCTCGGCAAGCGGCTCGAGGAGACCGGCCCCATCCAGTGGGTCGGCAAGTACCGCCTGCTCGGCAAGATCGGCGAGGGCGCCACCAGCAAGGTGTATCAGGGCGTCCACCCCACGCTGAATCGCGTGGTCGCCATCAAGATGCTCAGCCATGCCCTCGTGTACGACCGCACCTTCAAGGATCGGTTCCTTCAGGAGGCGCGCACCATCGCCGGGCTGACCCACCCCAACATCGTCCAGATCTACGACACGGAGGAGTCCTGGGCGACGTACTTCATCGTCATGGAGAAGGTCTCCGGCACCGACCTGCAGAAGCTGCTCAAGGCCAAGAAGGTCATGGGGCCGGACGAGGCCATCGAGATCCTGGGGCAGATGGCCGAGGCGCTCGCCTACGCGCACGACTCCGGCATCGTCCACCGCGACGTGAAGCCCGCGAACTGCGCCGTGGACGAGTCCGGCGCCGTGAAGCTCATGGACTTCGGCATCGCCCGCCGCATCCCCAAGAAGCCGGCCGCCCAGAAGCGCGCGAAGATCGTCGAGGGCACGCCCCGCTACCTCGCTCCGGAGGCCGCCGTCGGGCGGCCGGTGGACGGTCGCGCGGACATCTACAGCCTCGGCATCATGGCGTTCGAGATGGTGACGGGCCGCGTGCCCTTCTACAGCGAGACCATCCGCGAGCTGCTGCAGATGCACGTGCGGAAGAAGCCGCCGGCCATCGATCGCATCCGCGAGGGGCTGCCCGACGGGCTGATCAAGTTCATCAACGGCGCGCTCGTGAAGCGCCCCGACGAGCGGCTCACCGACTGGGACAAGATCAAGGTCCTGCTCAACCGAGGACCGGATCAGGTCCCCGAGGTGCGGACCGACCGCATGGAGATCCTCTCGGTCACCTGCCCTCAGGACGCCGAGGCGGACGTGGTGCGCGAGCTCGACGCGGTGGCGATCCGCCTGTCGGAGCTCGAAGGCGTGGAGGTGCGTCGCGGCGGCCTCGGCCCGGTGGGGCGCAACGCGGGCTCGGGTCGCTCGGACAAGGGCTGGTTCTCCCGCCTGCGAGGCGAGACGATGGTCGAGAGTCGGCCCCCCGTCGCCCGTCCCCCGACCCAGTCCGTGAAGTTCACCGACCCCGGCTGAGGGGAACGCTCCGCTCCCGACCTACGCCGCGGTCTCCTCGGGGGGCGCGACGTGCACCGTCTGGGTGGGGAACGCGAACTCCACGCCCAGGTCCTCGGCGAGCGCCATCCAGCCCAGCATCAGCTCTTGGCGCGTGGCCAGTTCTTCGGTCCAAGTGTCGGACACGATGAACGCATAGACGAGCACGTCGAGCGACGACTCGCTCATCTGGTGGAAGTGGACCTCGAAGCCCTCGTGCGTGAGCTCGTGGGCCTCGATCGACGCGCGCACGCCCTCTACGAACGCCTTCATCTGCTGCGCCGTCGTGTCGTACGTCAGCTGCAGGTGCGTCTTGAAGCGCCGCCGCCGCCGTCGGCCGAGGTTGTCGATCTTCGCCGAGGCGACGGTGCTGTTGGGGAGCGCGACCACCGAGTCGTAGAAGGTGCGGATGCGGGTGCTGCGGATGCCCACCTCCTCGACCGTGCCCTCGGCCCCGCCGATGTCCACCGAGTCCCCGATCTGGAACGGCCGGTCGGCGACGATGGTCAGAAACCCGAACAGGTTCGACAGCGTGTCCTTGGCGGCCAGGGCGAACGCGAGGCCGCCGAGCCCGAGGGTCGCGAGCAGGGAGCCGATGTCGACGTCGAGGTTGCCGAGCACGAAGAGCGCGCCCGCGACGTCCACGATCAGCTTCGCGACGCGCCGCCCCAGGGGCACGAGGGCGTCGTCCATCGTCGTCTCGGTCTCGGCTGCTCGTCGCGCGATCCCGTCGGCGGCGAAGTCCACCAGCGAGTGGAGGATCAGCACCGCCGAGACGCACGCGGCGAGCTCGAAGAGGACGAACAGGACCTGGTTCACGCGCACGGGCAGGGCGAGGTTGGGCAGCAGCACGGCGCCGATGCCGGCGGCGACCAGCGAGCCCGTCCAGCGCAGGATCGCCTTCTCGTACGCGACGTCCCAGTCGGTGAAGAATCGACGCGCGGTGGCGCGGAAGAACCGCGCGAGGGCGAGCCGGACGAGGTACCCCAGAACGCTCGCGAGGAGGAGCAGCAGGCCCAGCCCGGCCCACTTCCAGGCCGCCACGCCGAGCACGGCCCGCGACGCCGCGGGAGGCAGGCGCTGCGCCCACCGCTGGATGGGCACGCTGTACGTCTGCTCGTAGAGCTTCGGGACGGCCGCGACCGTGGCCGCCGAGATCTTCCACTGCCCGTCGACCCGCTCGAGCCTCACGTCCGGCAGGGAAGGGAACAGCTCCACCCGGGCCAGTCCGCTCGCCGGGTCGCTCCAGTCGGACTCGCCGGGCACGTCGGCGTACACGACGTACTTGCCCTGGCCGTCGAGCACCCCGAGGAGCTCGCGGGCCACCCGGCGGCGGTCGTCGACGTGCGTCGGCCCCGCCGAGAAGTCGAAGCACTGGATCGCGACGTCCGGCCGATAGAGATCCGGCTGGAGGTTGTCGAGGAAGTTGGCGACCGCGGTGCGCGGGGTGGCGCAGGGCGACTCCGCGTGTGCGTCGGCGGGCAGAAGGCACGCCAGGAAGGCGACGAGGGGGACGAGGAGGGCGAGGGACCGCATGCGGACTCCGGGGGCGAGGGGCGAAGGCGCGGGATGATAGCGATCGGTCCTTCCAAGTCCCGTGCCGATCGGCTACACAGCCCTGTCGGGAGGTATCCTCTCGCCCGAAACGGAGACGCCCGTGCAGGCACCCTGCGGAATCCTGATGGTCCAAGGCGAAGTCCACCCCGAGGCGGTGGCTCGCGCGCTCAACGAGCAGGGCGGCCCCCCCTGGGACGAGACCGCGTATCAGATGGTCACCGGCGTGGATCTCGCGAGCCTCGTGAGCGGCCGCCCAGTGGCCGGCACCGGCACGGCCGTCTCCGTCGCGTCGTCGGGCTGGTGGCTGCGCTCGCTGGACGACCTCGCCGATCGGCTCGCCATGCAGGTGGGCAAGCCGGTGCTCGCCGCCTTCGAGTCCGAGACGGCGGCCGCTTCGGGGTACCACCTCGCGGATCCCAAGGCACAGGCCCGGCGCGGGATGGAGTTCGCGGACCGCGCCGCGTCGCCCCGGGAGTGGGTGTCCGGGCTGTCCTCGCTGTTGGACACGGAGATCGCGGCGGCCGACGTCCTGCCCCTCCCCCAGGTCGCCCGGGAGGTGCACCACGACGACCCGTCCGGAGCGCACCTGCCCGGCATGTTCGCCTTCCGCTTGGGCCCGATGCCGAGCAAGGAGTGGCGGATCCTCACCGAGGTCCGCGGCCAGGGCCTGCTCTCGGGCGCCGACTGGCAGCCGACCGACGCCCCCGAGATCAGCGATGAGCCCCCCGGCCGCCTGCGCGTGATCGTGATCCAGGGGCCCGTGCGGCTCCCGGGCCCGCCGCGCCTCGCCACCGCCGGTCGCGTCCAGGCCGTCGAGGCGGCCAAGGAGGTGCTGGACGACGACGGCTGGGTCTGCCTCGTGCCCGAGGTCAACGGCGTGGTCGCCATCTACGGGTCCGCGGTGCGGGTCCGTCAACTGGCGCCGGTGTCGTCGCGGCGGTACCTCGGGGTCATCCACCCCCTCGCGGCCGTCCGCGTGGGTCCGATCCGCGACGGGTACGCGTACGTGCGCCCCGTCCAGGAGGAGGGGCCGCCGGACACCGAGCTCCTCGAGACCCGCCTCGCGCGCATGCTCGAGCTGCTCGAGGAGAACGACTGGATCCGCTGGAACGAAGATGAGCTCCGGGCAGCTGCGGACCCCGCGTCCCTGCTCGCGTGGCAGATCCCGGTCGACGTCGCCCGGTCCCAGCAGTACCTCGGCGGCGGAGATCCCGTCGTGCGCCTCGAGGTGCTCATCAGCGCCCTCGAGCACCCCATCGTCACCGACGAGGACCGCGAGGTCATGCGTCCGGGCGCGGGGGAGCCGACCGTCACGGACCTGGAGCGCCCCGTGGGCGCGGCCCCGGACGAGGCGAAGGACGAGGACGCCGAAGAGGCCACCGAGCTCGACTGATCTTCCGAATCGCGGGCGCTACGGGGCCGCGATCGCCTCGCGCTCATGCCTGCCGGCGCTGCCCACCGGCGTGTACGTCAGCGGGTGGGCGAGCACGAACGTCCCCTCGACCTCCACCTGATCGGCCGCCGGCCAGGCCTCGTCCTGCCACGGCGCGTCGCCGCCCAGCCAGTAGAGGCGCTCCGCCCGAGCGGCCTCGATCCCGCGCTCCACGGCTCCGCGATCGCCTTCGGGCACGGCCGCCAGCAGGTCCACCTCGAGCTCCTCGCGGACCCCGTCCTCGGCGACCCCGAGCCCGACCCCGGCGAAGAACGCCTTGCGCAGCCGCGGCGTGAAGAAGTCGGCGACGCCGAGCCAGGCGTCCGCGGACCGGCGCATGCGGCGCACGTCCACCGCGGGCGGGGGGCGGTAGCCGTCCATCGTCATGGCGTCGCGAAACTCGATGTCGAGGACCGGTCGTTCGGCCACCCAATCCCGCGCGGTGTGCAGCCCGTACCCCTGCACCCAGCCCTCGAGCTCGGCGTCGGCGACGTACGGGGTCAGGACGAGGAAGTGGGTGTGGAGCGGGCGGGCCGAGAAGGCGAGGCGGTGCTGCGCCGCGACGTAGGCGGCGGAGGCGTCGTCCAGCTCCTGGGTGTCGGCGAGGGTGGGGGCGAGCAGGCCCGGCAGGAGGAGGGCGGCGGCCGCGAACCGCAGGACGGGGCGCCGGTCGACGTGGCCCCGCGCGACGAGCGCGAGGAGGACCGCGGCGGGGCCGATGCACGGCAGGAAGTAGCGGTAGCCGGCCGGGTACCCGAGCAGGTCGCCGGCGACGACCAGCGGAGCGCCCGCGCCCACGACGAACACCGCCAGCGCGGTCGGGAAGCAGGGCGCGCGCAGGCCGCGCAGGCCGACCCCCGTCGCGTAGAGCAGGGCCGCCACGCCGGGCAGGAAGAGGAACCGCAGACCGCCCTCGTCGTCGGCGATCAGGGCCCAGGGGACGCGGCGCGCGAGCTCGACGAGGTCGCCCGGGTCCACGTACGAAGGCAGCGCCGTGAGGGCGAGGGACTTCACGCTCAGCAGCGGGCCGGGCACGGCCCAGGGGTCGCGGGCGTGCAGGAACGGCAGGGCGACCGCGACCGCGGGGACGACCCAGAGCAGGATCCCGAGGCGACGGTCGCGCGCGAGGACCCACCAGGCGGCGGGGAGCAGGAGCGCGGGCCAGAGCGCGTGCAGCGACCACGCGACGCCCAAGCCCGTGGCGGCGCCGCCGAGCAGGACCAGGGGTATCCATCGCCCGTCGCGTCGCTCGAGGGCTTCGTAGAGCAGCCACAGCAGGGCGATCTCGAGGGCGGCCACCTCGGAGGTCGTCGCGAGGTACTTCGTGTGGGCGGCGAACATCGCCGGGGCGCCCAGCACGAAGAGGCCCGCGAAGACCCCGGCCGCGCGACCGGCCAGCCGCGCGGCGAGCCCCGCGACCCCGCCCACGAGCACCGCGAAGTGGCCCGCGGCGACGACCTTGAGGGCGGCCGCGCCGGACA
This sequence comes from uncultured Rickettsiales bacterium, assembly GCA_964620495.1. GTDB lineage: Bacteria > Myxococcota_A > UBA796 > UBA9615 > UBA9615 > CAZEKB01. The sequence goes on from CAZUHI010000017.1 coordinate 131,694, forward strand.
GCCCGACGAACAGCAGCGGGGCGAGGAGGACGGCCCCGAAGTACGTGCCCAGCGCGTCCGGGTGGACCGCCCCGAGCCACAGCGACGGAGGACGCCCGCCCGCCACCGCCCGCGCCGTGAGGAGCAGGTCCAGCTCGCCCGGAGCGAAGGGCCGCTCGGCCGACAGGGAGACCGCGAGGACGACCCCCGCCGCGAGCGCCCCCGTGGCCGTCGCCACCCCCAGGGCGGATCGCATGCCCGCAGCCGGCTCGGTCACGGGACCTCCGGAACGTGGGCGTAGTGGGCCTCGGCGGGGCCGAACCGCGAGAACTCCGTCGGCCCGTACATCCCCTCGAAGGGCGCCCCCACGACGGCCTCCCGGAGGCGCTCGGGCGGGGCGTCGGGGGCCGCGCGGAGGGCGCGCCCGAGGGCGATCACCGCGTCGTAGGTGGCGGCGGTGGCCCGCTCGTGGTCCATCCACAGGGTGGCTTCGGGCAGCTTCGGATCCGTCCACACCCGGCGCACGCCGGTGGTGGTGAGGACGCGGTCGCGCACGCGCACGGCCACGTCGCGAGGGGGGTCGGCCGCGGCTTGGATCACCACGAGGTCGGCCTCGGACGCGAGGGCGGGCAGCAGCCCGCGGGCCATCGCGCGCTTCATGGCCGCGGCGCTCGCCTCCGAGGGGGGGGCGCCGTCGGGTCGCCTGGAGGCCACGGTGGTCGCGTCCGGCGTGCGGGCGAGGGCGCCGTCGATGAGGACGGCGCCGCGCAGCGCGTCCGGGGGCAGCAGCGCGACGGTCGACCGCCCGCCGACGTCCGCGTGCAGGTGCCGCGCGTCGGGGACGACCACGAGCACTGAAGACGTGTCCATCAGGTCCTGGAGCCCCAGGGTCGGATCGGGGAACGCGGGCGCGACGAACGCGCCGACGCCGTTGGCGACCAGCGCTTCGGCCTTGGCGAGGGCTTCCTGCGCGGTGCTGCCGGAGTCGTGGATCGTGGGCTGGAGCGGCCGCTCGAGGGGGCCGCGCGACTCGTTCAGTCGGCGGGCCGCGAGGGCCACGACGTCCCACTGGACCTCGCCCGCTTCGGCGAGCGCCCCCGACAGCGGGAGGAGCACGTGGAGCTCGACCGGGGGCTGCAGCATGGGGGCGCGGGGCCGCTCCGCCGGTCGCCCGACGCAGGCGGAGAGCCCGGCGACGCCGAGGGCGAGAACGAACAGCCTGCCCCGGACGCGCATCCGCCCGAGGCTAGCGGAGCGTGGACGCGAGCGCCGCGGGAGGCGGCCCGGTGCCGGTACTCAGGCGGAATGCTTGACGACCGGGTGGGGGCGTCGGTGGCGGGCGAGGAGGACCGGGAGCTCATCGGGGGTGAGGGCGCCCTGCTCCACGAGCAGCTCGCCCAGGCGAGGCTGGGACTCGCGCTGACGGCTGAGCAGGACGTCGACCTGGGCCGCGTCGAGGAGACCGAGCGAGCGCGCGGTGCGCCCGAACAGGGTCCAGCCGGTGGTCGTGACCTGATGGCGCAGGATCCGGTCGACCGAGTCGACGTCGAGCATCTTGGCCCGCACCGCCAGCACGCCCACGGGGACTCGTCGCCGCCGCTGCTGGGCCAAGGCCAGCTGCACGGCGTCGGGGCTCACGCGCCCCTCGGATACCAGGAATTCTCCGAACCTCACGGTGCGTCCCGTCCTTCCAGAGGCCCCAACGGACGTTTCGCCCGGTTCTTTAGAACTTTCTCGCCGCTCCCCCGAGAGAGGCCCGGAAACGCCCGGCGCAGGGCTCGGCGACAGCGGTCGACGGCTGCTAGATTGACGCACTCAGCGCTGTGACCACCCGCTTCTGCCCCCTCCATGGCGACTACGCCGCCGAAGGCGAGTCGACCCAGTGTCCGACCTGTCGGCACGACCCGATCGGGTCGTCGATCTCGATGCGTCAGGTCAAGGTCGTCGCCCAGGACCACGAAGAGATGGGCGAGCCGGACAGCGAGCTCACCCCCATCGCCGACGCCGCGCCGTGCCCCATCTGCGGCAACAGCACGGCCCTCGAGGACTTCCGCTCGGAGTCCATCGGCGAGATCTGGACGGGCAGAGCGGCGGAGTACGCCGAAGAGGGGGTCTGCCTCGACTGCTATCGAGACGTGGTCGCCGACTCCCTCCGATCCTGGAGCGACGCCGAGTGGCTGGCCCATCACTACGAGGGCTGGCGCACGAGCCTCCAGCAGATCCACGACATCTTCGTGTTCGACGAGTCGCCCCAGGAGGCGTGGCTCCCCGAGGAGGATCGCTCCCGCCTCCTCAACGTCGACAAGACGCTCGCGCAGCGGCAGGAGCACCTGCAGAGATCCCACTCGGCGATGCTGGACCTCCTCGGAAAGCACAACGCGAACATCACCGCGCCGCCCTTCCAGATGTCCATGGCGACGGCCCAGGAGGCGGTGTCCGCGAGCGCCGTCGCCGCGCTGCATCAGCGGCGTGAGGAGGACCTCGAAGCCGAGGCGATGCGCCGGGCGGACTCGGTCGTGGCGCGCGCGCCGGTCGAGGAGGCGCCGGAGATGGTCGAGCTCCGGACGATCGGCGGCACGACCGTCAAGGTGCCGGTGTCCGAGGCGCCGAAGCGTTCGGGCGGGGTGTCGGCCGGACTCCTGATCGGGGGCCTGATCGTCGTCGCGATCGTGGTCGTCGTCCTGATGCTGCGCTGAGCGCCCGCGGTCGGGTTCCCGACGCCTCCCCTTCACCCTGGAGGGCTCGCCCCGCCGGGGCTCCGTTCGCTGCGCTCTCTCCCTGACGCCGCGCGTTGCGGCCCTCCAGGCGGGGAGGCTCCCCTCTCGGCCCCCACCGCAGGCTCGCTTCGGCCAAGAATGAGAAGACCCTCTCGAAATCCGGCGAAGCGACCTTCGCTTCCGGCGATTCCGAGAGGTTCTTCTCAGCAGGGTGTCGTCGATCACGAGGGACCCCGGGACGTGGCGAGTCGACGAGGTCGAGTC
>CAZUHI010000018.1:0-13168 GCA_964620495.1 uncultured Rickettsiales bacterium
CCCGCCGCGTCGTACGTCGACGTCCACGCGTCCCCGTCGATCGTCTCGCTCGTCAACCGCCCCGCCGCGTCGTACCCGTACCCCCGGCTCGTCGTTCCGTCGCCGAGGGGCTGCGCGCCCGTGTGGACCACGTCCCGCGACGTCAGCCGGCCCAGGTCGTCGAACCCCAGCGTCACCGCCATCGACGACGCCGTCCCCGGCACGCCCGTGGGCTGCAGGTGATCGACGTCCATCTGGACCACCCGACCGGCGCCGTCGTACTGCATGTACTCGTGCACGTCGCCGTTGCGCCACACGATCTCCGGCCGCCCGAGCAGATCCCTCTGGATCACCTCCTGCACCGGCGGCCCCGACGCACACGCCGGCCCCTCGCACACCGTGTCCAGCCGCCCCGCCGCGTACCCGAACCCCACCGTGTCCCCGTTCGGGTACGTCGTCCGGCTCGGCCGCCCCGCCGCCGTGTACTCGAAGCACAGCTCGCCCGCGTCGCAGGCCCCGTTGTACGGCGACCCCGTCCCCACGCCGCCGCCGAGGCCGCGCACCCTCTCGCTCACGCGGCCCAGCGCGTCGTAGTCCGTCCAGACCGACTCCACCGCCTGCCCGTTTCGGGTGGTCTCCGCGAACGTCCGACGCCCCAGCAGGTCGTACGCCGACGCCTGCGTCGAGGTCTCCGGTCCCTCCACGGTCGACACCACGTCCGCCCGGCCCAGCGCGTCGTACCCGATCGTCGTGGACGCCGCGAGCGGCCCTCCCAGGGAGCCGTGATCGACCTGCGAGACCCTGCCCAGCCCGTCGTACGTCCAGTGATCTTCGAGCGCATCGCTCGTCCGACCCGCGATCCGCCCCGCCGCGTCGTACGTCCAGCTCGTCACCGCCCCGCCCGGGTCCGTGAGCGACGCCCGTCGCCCCGCAGGCGTGAAGCTCACCGCCGTCTGCGCCGCCTCCCCGGGGGCGCAGGTGCCGCCCGACGCCGACGCCTGGGCGCACCCGTCCGTGAGCGCCCGCGTCGTGCTCGTGAGCCGCCACGTGACCGGGTCGTAGCCGTACGCCTCGAACGCCGCGACCGCTCCCGCCGCGTCCCGCGACGTCGCCGACACCGCCCGCGGCCCGACCCACCCCGTCTCCTGCGACGCCCCGTTCCAGCCCGTCGTCGACACCCGCCGATTCGCTGCGTCGTAGGCGTGGAGCACGTCCACCCCCGTCGCCGGGTTCACGACGCCGTCGCCGTTCTCCTCGGACTCGAGCAGACCGTCCGCGCGGTAGGCGTACGTCACCGGGGCCGTCGCGCCGGGGAGCCACCGCTCCACCACCCGGCCCGCCGCGTCCAGAGTCACGCGCGTCATCACGCCGTCCGCGTCTTCGGTGCGGATGGGGGTCCCGGCCGCGTCGTACAGGACCGTGCCCGTCCAGGCCCCGTCGATCCGCGTGCCCGTCCGGTTCCCCGCCGCGTCGTACTCGGGCTCGATCAGCCGGCCCTCCGCGTCCAGCGTCCACGCGAGGCGACCGTCCTCGGCCCACCCGTACTCGGTCTGCGCGAGGGAGCTCCACGTGCTCGGGTCCGCCGCCACCTGCCCCGGCGGGAGCCCCGCGTGGCTGCGGATCACCCAGCCTCGCGCGTCGTACTCGACGCCCGCGCACAGCTCGCCCGAGGCCGTCCCGCCCGGGCAGCTCCAGATCGGCCGACCGAAGTCGTCCCAGCCCGTCTCGACGACGACGTCGCCGGACGGGTGCGACGTGATGTCCAGGGGGGTCGCAGGCGCCCGACGGCGACGGATCTCGCGCCCGCGCACGTCGTACTCGAGGTCCACCGCCACCCCGTCTCGGTCCACTCGCCGGATCGCGCGCCCGTCCCACCGCGTGAACACGACCTCCTCGGAGCCGTCGCCGTGCTGGACCGACGTCCGCCGGGTCCCTCCCGGCAGGAGCTGAAGCGCGTGGGTCGTCACCCGACCCTCCCGGTCGACCGCCGTGGTCACGCCCCCGTGAGCGTCGTACGCGACGGCCGCGACGGTCCCGTCGGCGAAGGTGGACAGGTGCGGGCGCCCGAGCGCGTCGAGGGTCGCCGTGACGGTCGTGCCGTCCGCGTCGGCGATCGATCGAACGCGCCCCTGATCGGCGTACGTCGCGGTCGCCGAGGCGATCCCGAGCGGGTCCGTGCCCACCACGGGACGCCCCAGCACGTCGAAGGCCGTCTCCCAGGTCGACCCCCTGGCGTCCACCGTCTCCACGACCCGCCCCAGCACGTCGCGCGCCAGCTCCACGACCGGCTGCACCGTGGCCGCCGAACCCTGGGCGTTCATGCCGAAGAAGGGCTCCCCGAGGGTCCGCTCGAGGCGGCCGAGGCTGTCGTATTCGAAGGACGTCGTGCGCCCCGCCGCGTCGATGACCGCGGCCGGGCGACCGTCCGGACGCCGCTCGGTGCGGTCCACCACGACCCCGCCGCGCAGCAGCTCCGAGACCAGCGGCGCCGCCCGGGATCGCAGCACGAGGCCGCTCGTCGACGACAACGTGCGCCCGTCGTGGTGGTGCGCGATCGCCGTGGCCGGGCCCGCGACGAGCAGCCCCAGCGACGTCGACGCGTCCGCGAACGTCCCCGTGCCCGACCACGCGAGGGCCTCGCGCCCCAGGGAGTCCCGCTCGGTCGCCGCCCAGACCGTGGGTGATCCCGGGAGGTGCGGGCCCGAGGCCGCGTGCAGGAAGCCGTCGTCGGTGTACAGCGCCCGCGTCTCGACCTCCGTGCCCGGGACGCACGCCGAGTCGGGCAGCAGCGGCCCGACCGACGGATCGACCGACGGATCCAGCGCGCACCGGACCCCGCGGACGACCCGACCGGCCACGTCCAGGAAGGTCCGGGAGAGCTCGCGCCCGTCGGTCACGGCCGACCGGGCCGACGTCCCCACCGACGCGGGATCGCGGTCCACCTCCGACCAGGTGACGACGTCGGGGTCGGAGGTGCGCGGCGTGGCCGTCGCCTCCACGGGGAAGCCCAGTGCATCCCGCGCGGCCGAGGTCACCGCTCCTCCGTCGTCGGCGGTGCCCAGGGTCCGGCAGAAGTCGTCGACGCTCCGGGACGTGCCCTCGCCGAGGGCGTTCACGCGGCCCGCGGGCCCGCACCAGTCGTAGGTGGTGGTCGTCGCGTTGCCGAGCGCGTCCGTCGCGGTGGTCGCCCGCCCGAACGCGTCCCGGCCGACGGTCGACGGCACCGAGAGCACGCCGCCGTGTCGAACCACGCCGCTGGGCGTCCACCCCGCCCAGAGGGTCTCCACGTCCGAGGTCACGCCGCCCTGGGCGTCCGTGGTGGTGGCGCGGAGGGGGCGCGGCGCGGGGCCGGGCCCGGGGTGGTCGTGCAGCGTGGTAGTGACGAGGTCGTCGTCGACGGTGCTCGCGTACCCCTCCGCGAAGCTGCGCAGCAGGGCGCGGTCGGCGGGATCGACGTCGCGGGTCTCCACGAACAGGCCGAACGGCGCGGCCGAGCCCGCGGAGAGCGGGACCAAGGCGCCGAGACGGGAGACGCCGAGGCCGAGCGCGCCGTCGACGTGCGGGAACGCCGACACGAACTGGGCGGCGTCGCGCCAGTGAGTGGGCAGGTCCGAGGCCGCGAACGGATGCCCCGGCGTGGCGTGCTTCAGGCACGCGTCCAGGTAGGCCTCGAGGCTCGCGTCCCACGATCCCGACTCGGGGACGGGCACCGCGCAGGAGCGCCAGGAGGGGTTGAAGAAGGGCGCGACCTCGTCCCGGCCGATCGCCTGCAGATCGGCGTCGGCGAACAGGTCGAAGGACAAGGAGACGGGGCGGTCGGTGGCGTCGTACGCCGCGGTCGCCCAGGTGCGCCCGGGGACCTCCTCGCGGGTCGACGACAGGCCCACCAGCAGCGCCCCCCGGTGGGTCTCCGTGGCCTGGATCGCGCACCCGGCCCAGGCGCCGTCGAGGCGACACCCGGCCCTCGCGAACACCCGACGGCCGCGGGCGTCGACCACCTCCGCGATGCCCATGTCCGGCCCGGGGAGCAGCGGGTTCTCGAGGGGGTCGCCCGCCCGCCACGCGAGGTGCGACGTGGCCTCCGGGTACACGCCCGTGGGGTAGGTGATCTCCTCCAGCGAGTGCTCCGGGGCCTGCCGGTCCTGGCGGCGGACGGTCCACGCGCCCGACTCGTGCTGCTCCAGGTGATCGACGAACCCGTCGCCGTCGAGGTCGATGAGCAGGCTGAACGGGTCCCGACCCAGCTGCGGCGACCGCTGCGCCGCGGGCGTCCTCACGCCGCCGACGTACTCGACCCCCGTCGCCGTCGCGGACGCGTCCTCGCAGGCCGTCCCGGGCGCCACGAAGGCGTCGTGGGCTTGGGGGTGGAAGGCCGCGAGGGGGTAGTTCGGCTCGAGCAGCGGCCAGTCCGGGGCCGACGTCGAGAAGGGCCCGTAGGCGGGGTCCAGGGGGTCGTCCCATCCCTGACGACCGCACCCGTTGAGCCACTCGGGGCGGCCGTCGCCGTCGAGATCGACGAACGTCGCCCCGATCGTCGCGCTGAGGGACGTCCCGGGGGCGCGGAGGCCGGTGCCTTGGGCGAAGCGGTGGCGGAGCATCGGATCCCACGGCTCGGCGGATGAGACGAGCATCGGGTCCGTGATCGAGGACAGCCACGTCGGCGGATCGACCGACTGCGCCGGCGGCAGGGCGTCCTCGGAGTCGTCGGGATCGATGGCCGGAGGCTCGGCCCCGCCGCAGAAGCCGGCGCACACGTCGTACAGCCCCTCGCACGACGTCCCGCAGCGGCACAGCTCGGCGCTGGGGGTCGCGTAACACTCCCGGGACATCCACGGCTGCAGCGCGAGGCTGCTGCACTCGGTCATGAGCTCCAGGCCGTTGAAGGGCAGGCTCCCGCACCCGAGGACGGCGTCGTCCCAGGCTCGCTCGCGGTACCGCGCCGACGGCCACCCCAGGAACGCGTCGCCGGGGCCGCCCGCGGGCACGAACCCGCCCCGGCAGTCGCCATAGAACACGCCGCTGAAGAAGTCCGGGGCGACCTCGTAGGCCTCGAACGACGCCTTCAGCGCCTTGTTCTGCTTGAGGGGGGTCGTGTCCATCGCCACCACGGCGTCCACGCAGCCGTCCCCGTCGACCTCCACGAGCTGCGTGTTCTGGGCGACGTACGACCAGCCGGAGCCGGCGACGGCGAGGTTCGCGTCCTCGAGATCGAGCCGCGCCAGGGAGACGTCGGTGACCAGGTATCCGCCGTCGTCGCCGGCGGTGCCCTCGGTCCAGTCGGGGTTGTCGGGGAAGCAGTCCGTCGCGAGGCCGTCGCGGGCGCCGACGGGGTCGTCCATGGCGTCGGGGTTCACGTGATCGCCCAGGGGGCCCCACACCTCGTCTGGCGCGCGTGGAAGAACCGGGGTAAGGCTCATGCGGAACAGGGGCGGGGCGAAGTCCGCGATGTGCATCGCCTCGGTCGCGAACACGTCGCCCTCGCTGCGGTTCAGGTGGACGATCCACGCCAGGGTCGGGGGGCGCAGGCACAGCCCACCCGCGTGGGTCTCGGTGGACGGGACCGCGTCCTGGCGGTCGGGGGCCTGGGCGATCAGATCGGGCTTCCCGTCCCCGTCGACGTCGGCCCACTGGGCGGCGGCGATGCCGGGGAACGCGGGGGTCGTGGGGAGGGGCAGCGCCGGACCCGCAGACGGGTCGTACCGGGACTCGTCGAAGGCGTGCCAGTCCGCCTCGGCGGGGCTCAGGAGGAGGTTCCGGGGCCCCACGAGGTCGTCCATCCCGTCGCCGTTCACGTCCACGAAGCGGAGCGACGACACGAACATGTCCGGCGTGCCCTCCACGGGGCCCTGCTCGTTCATCCACCAGTTGAGGACCGCCGCCGCGCGGTCGTCCTCCACGAACTGCATCCCTCCCACGTTCACGAAGGCGCGGAGCCGACCGGCTGCGTGGGGGCCGAGGGGGTCGTCGCACACGGGGTCCGTGGTCTCGTAGCAGGTCGGGAGGACGGCGTTCGAGCAGGCCGCGGGGGCCGGGCAGGGGTCGACCTGCGTGTCCAGCCGCTCGGCGCACACCGGCGGATCGCCCCCCGTCCACTCGGGGCGCAGGTCGACGAACACGACGTCCGGGAGCGCGTCGTGGTTGAGGCGGACGACCTTGGCCCACATGTCCTGCGTCCCCGGGAACTGGGCGGTGAGGTCCTGGAGGGGGTCCCAGGGCGGCGGGGTGTCGAAGGATCCGGCCGCCGGCGCGGGCGGCGAGGACGTGAGGGGCACCGCCGACTCCCCGGACTCGCGGTAGCGGAACTCGCGCAGGCGCACGACGTCGCCCTGCATGTCGGCGCCCAGGAGGTCCACGGAGTGCAGGAGGGAGACGTTCGACGGGCGGGCCGTGACGTAGCCGAGCTCGTACTCGCGGAAGACCTTCCGGGCGCTCGGCTGCGCGCCGCCGCTCACGGTGATGTGGCGGATCAGGCGGTCCCGGATCGCGACCCCGCCCGGCGTGGCGACGGCGCGGGAGTCCGGGCGGACCTTGGAGTGCGCGATCGTCACGGTGAACGTGCGGTCCGCGGCGCCCGCGTCGGGATCGGGCGACGAGAGGTGCCCCTGGCCCCAGGCGACGGCGGCCGGCACCACCCAGCCCGCCAGATCGGCGTAGTCGTAGACGACGGCGTTGCCGGGCTCGTCGAGGGTCCGGCAGAGCCACCATCGCTGCGTGCCCGCGGGCGACGGCGCGGCGAGGCCGTCGAGCCGCGCGAACGGTCCGGCCTCGACCGCGCCGCACGTCCCCGTCCGCGCCCCGTACTCGACGCGGTCGCCGCGGAGGCGATGGGTCCAGACGTCTGTCGCGGGATCGAAGGTGAACCGCCCGGGGACCCCGTCGCGCCGCTCGTACTCGCCCGGGGAGACCTCCACGAGGGGCACGCCGTCGACCTCGAACCGATCGTCCGCCAGGCCCCGCGGGGTCCCGCCGGTGGGTCCGCGTCGCTCGATCCTTCCGAACCCGAGCAGCCGCCAGTGGAGGCCCAGGGAGCCCTCGTCGGCGCCGCGGGCGAAGCCGATCGCGAGGCTCGGGGCCTCCCCGCCGGGGCCGCGCGGGACGTCGATGGGGATGCTGTGGACGAAGCGCCCGTCGACCACGGTCTCTTCGCCGGCTGCGCGCTCCAGGAGCACGGCGGGATCCTGGCCGTCGAGCGTCAGGGGCGACTGCGACGACCAGCGCATGGCCAGGCCGACCTCGCGCCCCGGGGCCGCCGCGTGCGGATCTCGCCACGCGTCTTCGGCCCCGCGCCCTTCGTGCCAGTCCGCGGCGGAGCTCCGACGCGACGTCCGAAGGGCCGAGCCTCCCTCGCCGCCCTCCCCCTCGGAGCCCGATGATCCGCCGACGTCGAGGTCTGCGAACACCCGCACGCGGCCCGCCGAGCCCGTGCGCCCGGAGGCCGCGCAGCTCGCGCCCGAGCCCGTCGGGGCGCAGTCCAGGCGGCCACCCAACTCCTCGCCGGGACCGCCCGAGAGGTACTGCGCCGAGGGGACCGTCTCGCCGCCGAGGGGGTCGTCGAGCCCCAGGAAGCCCTCGACGCCGGAGGAGAGCGACGCGAGCCGCAGGACGGCGCCGGCCCCCACCGGGACGACCGCGAGGGGTCCGGCGGCGTCCGGCGCGACGAGCCGCCGAACGGGAGTGTCGAAGATCGACGACGGAGGACCGGCCGCCTGGAACCCACTCGCTTCCGGCCCGTCGTCACCGATCTCCGACACCCACACGTCGGCCGCCGCCACCGTCACGCGGTCGCCCAGCCGACCAAAGGGGCGATCCCCGCGCAGGACGGCGACGGCGGCGGTCTCCAGGTCGACCGTCCCGACGACGCGGTCGCCGGGGAGGAGCATGGCGAGCCCGGCGTCGACCTCGCCCGAGGGCCCGCTCGCCTCGGGGCAGCCCAGGACGAGGTCGTCGAGCCCGTCGAGGTCGATGTCCCCCGCGTCGGCGACGCGGATGGGGCCGGCGCAGCTGATCAGGGCGGACGCGATCGAGTCGACCGGCGCGCTCCCTCCCCCGAGCAGGGCCGCTCCCGGGAGCACTCGGAGGGTGCCTGCGGCGTCCTCCGCGCCCAGGTCGGGGATCCCGTCGCCGTCCACGTCGCCGAGGGCGTGGACGCCGGTCCCGAGCCCGGCGCCCGCGGCCCCGACGATCTCGACCCAGGCCACCGCGCCCACCGGAAAGCTGCCTGCGTCGAGCACCGGGTCCGTCGGCATGCTCGCGATCAGCACGCGGCCCGCGCCCCCGGCGCCGTCGGGCGCGCCCATCGCGACCTCGTCGATCCCGTCGCCGTCGAGGTCCCCGACCTTGGTCAGCGCAGCGCCGAGCCGCTCGCCCGGATCCCCCGTCCACGTCGCGAGGCTCGCGCCGGACCCGACCGTCCCCACGCCGTGGAACCAGCGTACGGTGCCGCCGCCCTCGGACGGGGCGCCGACGAGGACCGAGGGGCTCCCCGATGCATCCGGGAGGGCGGCCAACGAGGCCCCGAACTCGTCGCCGGGGTCGCCGACGATGTCGAGCTGCACGTCGAACGGCGCGGCGACGGCGGAGGTCGCGATGAACAGGATCGTGATGAAGGGGGCGAGGTGGCGTGGCGACATGGCGGACTCCGATGAGCCCCGCCGCGGATCCGTGGGGCCCACTCCCCCTCACGGAATCCGTGCGTGTCTGGTCCGCTTTTCTTCGCCTCTTTCTGCGGAATCGCGTCGCTATCGCCCGAACGCGTCGATCTTGTACTGCGCGACTCGCCGGTCGAGATCCGCCCGGGTGATGCCCAGCATCGCGGCGGCCCGGGCGCGACTGCCTCGGGCGCGGGTCAGGGCCCGGGCCGTCACCTTGCGCTCCATCGCTTGGATGTCCGCCCCCAGGGAGGCGTCGACGTCGCGCTCGCTCCAGGGGGTCGCGGCCAGCTCCTGCTCCACCTCGGCGGCCTCGACCGTGGCCGCGGGCGCGCAGATGAGGAGGCGGTTCACGGCGATCCGGAGCTCGTGCAGGTTCCCCGGCCAGGCGGCGGACTCGAGCAGCCCCACGGCCTCGCCCGTGAACCCCTTCATCGCCGCGCCGGTGCGGGCGTTGAAGTCGCGCGTGAAGGCGCGGACCAGGGGCTCGATGTCCGCGAGCCGCTCCCGGAGAGGCGGAAGGTCCAGGCGCGTGACCTGCAGCCGCTCGTAGAGATCCGCCAGGAAGACGCCGTTCGCGACCAGCTTCGGCAGATCGCGGTGCTCGCCGGTGAGGACTCGGACGTCGGCGCGCACCGGGCGCGTGCCCCGGGCGCGGTAGAAGCGGCCCTCCTGAATGAGACGCAGCAGCTTGATCTGGAGCGCGGGGGACAGCTCGGAGACCTCGTCCAGGAGCAGCGTCCCGCCCGCCGCGGCCTCCACCAGCCCCGGCACCGGGGCGTCGTCGCCCGGGCTCTCCTTGCCGAACAGCGTCGCCTCCGCCGCCCCCTCGGCGAGCGCCCCGCACTTCGTCCCCACGAACGGACCGGCGGCCCGCGGACTCAGGCCGTGGATGTGCCGCGCGAGGTACGCCTTGCCCGTGCCCGGCTCGCCCACGAGCAGGATCGGGAAGGGGTCGTCGGCGAGGGCGCGGGCCTGCTCGACCACGCGCTGGGCCGCCGGGCTCCGCGTGATGGGGCGACGGGCCTCCGTGGGGGGCCCGGCCGGTCGAAGATCCTGGGGGTCGCCGGTGAGGAGCGGCGCGAAGGCGAGCGCGACCACCGACTGGATCACGTCCAAGGGGAGCCCCCGGAAGCCGTCTCCCAGGGCCGCGTCGGCGTAGAAGATCCCGCGCACCCGGCCGCCCCGGGCCACCGGCACGATCAGCGCGGTGCCTCCGCGCGCCTCGATCAGCGACCGGCCGCCGCGCACGGTCAGCTCGGCGACGCCCTGGTCCGCCAGCACGGTGTTCCGATGCTCCAGGACCTGCAGCACCAGCTCTCGATTGATCGTCACCCGGCCCCGGTGGGGGTAGGTGGCGACGGCCTTCATGGGCTCGCCGCCGGTGGGCGCGACGAGCAGGGCCCCGCGGTCCGCCGACAGTCCCCGCACGACGGCTTCCAAGAGCGCCGCCGGGCGACCGACGCCCCGGGGCCCGGCGAGCATGTCCGCGATCTCCGAGAGCAGGCCTTCCACCCGAAAGGCCGGGGCCCGCGTGCCCGCCGCCGCCAGCAGCCGGGCGGAGACCGTCTCGCCCACGGGGGCCGCCAAGACCACCGAGCCCGCGCCCTCCAGGTCCCGCAGGATCTCGAGGTCGGGCTGGAAGAGGAGGAGGTTGTTGCCGATGGCGATCTCGTCGCCGGGCTCCAGGGTCCGGGGCTCGAGGAGCAGGCGACCGTTGAGCCCGGTGCCGTTCGACGAGCCCTCGTCGCGCAGGACGAAGGCGGCGCCCTCGCGCAGGATCGACGCGTGCAGGCGGCTCGCCTTCTCGTCCAACAGCTGAATGGTGCAGCTCGAGGAGCGCCCGATCGACGTCTGGCGGAGCAGCTCGTACCGCACCCCGAAGTGGTGTCCGTGAGTGACCAGAAGGCTCGACACGCCGGAGTCCTCGCGACGCCGGAGAGGCTCCGGACGACCGTCGGGAGCATAGCAGCCCCCCGATTCCGTCCTTCCGGGGCGCTTTCTTCGGGCCCCCGCGGTGGCCCGCCCGACGACCGGGACCGAAACGCCCGGGGACGCGCTCCGTCGCTTCCGGGATCCTGCAGGACATGCGGATCCCTGCTCTCGCCCTCGCGGTCCTCACCGGCTGCCCGTCCATGAGCCCCCTGGACCCGGCCGCCCTGCCGTTCTTCAACAACTCGCGGCCCGTCGCCCGGGCGTCCGCCCCGGAGCAGGCTCCCCTGGGCACTCCGCTGCTGCTCGACGGCACCGGCTCCTACGACCCGGACGAGGACGAGCTGCGCTGGCAGTGGCGGGTGGACGAGGCGCCCCCCGGCTCCGAGCTGCCCGGCAACCCGTTCTCGGTGAACGACTCCCGCAACGCCGCGATCACCGAGGTCCTGCTGGACGTGCCCGGGATCCATGTATTCGCCCTGCAGGTCGTCGATCCGGACGGCGCGACCTCGTACACCACCTACGTGACGGTCCTCGGCACGATCGACGACGCCGCGCCGAACGCCGACGCAGGGCCCGATCAGGACGGCGTGGAGGGCGACCTGCTCTGCGTCGACGGGGCCCGATCGTCGGACCCGCGGGGGCGGGCGCTCACGTACGAGTGGGACGTCGCGGCTCGGCCCGAAGGCTCGACCCTCGACGACGGCCGGCTCCTGCCGGACGGCTCAGAGGTGTGCTTCACGCCCGACCGACCGGGGCGCTTCCTGCTGTCGCTCGTGGTGGAGGCGGGGGGACGGTCGAGCGCGCCGGACTTCGTGGAGGTGCTCGTGGTCAGCACGAACCAGCGCCCGGTGGCGGCGCCGACGCTGAGCGCGGGCGCGTCCTGCTCCACGGTCGTGCTCGACGGCAGCGCGTCCAGCGATCCCGACGGCGACCTGCTCGAGCACCGGTGGGACCTGCTCCTCGCCCCGTTCGGGAGCCGCACGCCGCTCGGCGAGGCCGCGTTCGCGGACTCCACGGCCGCGACCGCCACGTTCTACGCCGACGTCCCCGGGGAGTACCTCGCGCAGCTCGTGGTGAACGACGGCGAGCAGCACTCCGCGCCGGTCCTGCTGCCGATGGAGCTCGCGCCCAAGACGGCGAACGCGCCCCCCGTCGTGCTGCACAACGAGGACATGTACGTGCGCCGCATCCCCAACGCCTGCTGGCTGTCGTGCAACGCCGTGGAAGTGGTGCTGGACGCGTTCGGCACCACCGATCCGGACGGCGACCTCGTGGACGTCACCTGGGAGGTGGTGTCCGGCGACGCGACCCTGTCGGAGGCCGTCGGCTTGGAGGTCGGTCTCGAGCTCGCGCCCCCGCCCGCCGAGTGCACCTGGCCCGTCCCGCGCAACCTCGTGGAGGTCGAGGTGACCGCCACGGACTGCTCCGGCGGGACCGACGTGAGCCGGATCGTGATCGCCTACGACTGCGGTTGAGGCGGGGGGCGGCGTAGCGCGCCGGATCAGCCCACTTTCGCGTCAGAGCGTCCCGGTGACGGTCCACGAGTTGGTGACGCAGTCGAGGCATGTGCCCACGAAGGACGACGTGAAGGTGGCGCTGAACGTCGACGCGCTCGTGAAGTTGCCGGTGAAGGTGTACGTCTCGACGCACAAGGTGCCGATGGTCCACGAGGCGCTGAACGCGGTCGAGCTGCTGAAGGTCCCCGTCATCGACCCCGGGGGCGTGGTCGGCGCGGTGACGACGATCGCCGGGTTGGAGTCCACGACGCTCACGGTGGAGAAGTTCCACCCGTACAGCCCACTGAGGCACGAGTACGTGATCGGTTGGTTGAGCGTGTAGACCCCCGTGTAGCCCGCGCCGCCGCCGCAGTTCGCTTCCCCGCCGGGGAAGTCCGCGAGGCCGTTGCAGTCGTTGTCCTGCCCGTCACAGATCTCCGTCCCGCCCGGGTAGTTCGCCCCGTCGTTGTCGTCGCAGTCGAGGCAGGAGAGCGAGCCGTCGTTGTCGAAGTCGATCTCGCCCGCGGCGTCCGCGTCGGCGAGCCCGTTGCAGTCGTCGTCCTGGCCGTTGCAGGCCTCCACCGCGCCCGGGAACACCGTCCCGTCGTCGTCGTCGCAGTCGTCGCATGAGAGCGAGCCGTCGTTGTCGAAGTCGATCTCGCCCGCGAGGTCCGCGTCGGGGGTGCCGTCGCAGTCGTTGTCCAGGCCGTCGCACAGCTCCGGCGCGGCGGGGTACGTATTGGCGTCGGTGTCGTCGCAATCCGCGCACACCGGGAAGTTGTCGTTGTCGTTGTCCGCCTCGCCCCCCGCGAAGTCCGCGAGGCCGTTGCAGTCGTTGTCCTGCCCGTCACAGATCTCCGTCCCGCCCGGGTAGTTGGCGACGTCGTTGTCGTCGCAGTCGTCGCAGGAGAGCGAGCCGTCGTTGTCGAAGTCGATCTCGCCCGCGGCGTCCGTTCGGGCGGGCTGCGAGCCGACTGGGGGTCGCAACCCGGGAGGAACGGCCCGTTCGGGCGGGCTGCGAGCCGTCTGGGGGTCGCAACCCGGGGGGAACGGCTCGTTCGGGCGGGCTGCGAGCCGTCTGGGGGTCGCAACCCGGGGGGAACGGCTCGT